>CBFHZX010000005.1:0-93849 GCA_965660425.1 Sulfitobacter sp.
CCTTCGCGGGTGCGGAGCTCCAGAGCCGCGTTGAAGGCGGTGACGGCTTGTGCTAGCAAATCGGTGCCTTGTTCACCGTCGGTGCGGTTGCCTTGGTCTTCGATGGCGATGGCGATGGCGATGGCGATGGCGATGGCGATGGCGAGATTGTTCTGGGCTGCGGCCCATTCCATTGGATGCTCATTGCGGTTGTAGAACTCGAGGGCGGCATTGGAGGCGCTGACGGCTTCGGACTGCAAATCTCTACCCTGTGCGCCATCGGTTCGGAAGCCTTGCTGTTGCAGGGCGACGGCTAGATTGTTTGGGCGCTTGCCCAAAGGGGGGCAGATGTGTTGCGGTCGATACGCTTCAGCGCATCGCGGATCATTTGGGCGGCGTGGATCATGCCTGTACTTCCATAGCGGGAGCCGTGGAAGTAGAGGATCTTGAAGTAGTTCAGTCGTTTGTGCGCAGTTTCCAGCGGATCTACGGCAGCGAAGCTATCGGCGGCGGTGGATAGGGTTTGGAAGGCTTCCTTGATCTCGCCGTTCAGCAGAGTGATGTCGGCACGGGTTTTGAGGAGTTTTGCGTTCGTCTCCAACGCAGGTACGACGTTTTCGGTGAGGTTGATTTCGCGAGCGTTTTCCAGCAGCTCGTTCGCTTCTGCGTAGTTCTGGTTTTTCGTAGCGTCGAGGGCGGTGGCGTGGATGTTGTCGATGCGGTTGGAGAGGCCGTTGAGGCTTTCGATCTCGGTCAGCAGGTTGCGGTGTTCCTCTGCTTTCAGGGTGAGGAGTTTGCGCAGGTCTGGATCGGAGCGCTCGAACGCACCGTCGATGTTGAACCGTGCCGCGAGGTTTTGGAGGGCTTCGTGGCTGAGGCTGGGGATGTTTTCGAGTTGGGTCGCACTTGGGCGGGATTGGCGGAGGGGGTCCATCTCCGCTGCGGAGATTTCGAGCGCTTGGCAGAGGTATTGGATTGTTTTCTCTTGTGGATTGGCGATTTTGCCGCGTTCCAGCCGTGAGATATCGCTTTTGCGCGCGGGGTCGCCGTAGATTTTGCCTGCCAGCTTTTCTTGGGACAGGTTTGCTTCGCCACGCTTGCGTTTGATGAGCGCCCTGAAGGCAATGATGTCCAACAACTTTCCACAACTTTCTTCAAATTTTCCGCAATGTGCGTTCCGCAACAAACCCGATCTGAGTTAGGCGGCCGTGCGCGCCATATTGGTCCCACGTAATGAAGCGGAAACGCGCCGGGCCCGGTGTTCAACCTTAAGTAAAGGACGAGCAACATGGTACGTTTGAAGAAGATGATGAGGAAAATGTGGGCGGTGACCTGGTATCACCGTATGGTCTATGCAGGGCTGGCGGGGGCTTATGGGGCCTTGTGTTTTGGCCTGCTCGATAAGGATGTTGTGCAGCAGGTGGTGACCGCGCTTTATCTTTTGCTGGTGGTGCAGCGGTAGGTGTTGGGGACGGGTAGAGGTGCGCAGTGAATGCGCACCCTACGGCTTTTTGGGGATGCCGATCTTGCGGCCTGCGCGGTCGGGCGTGGGCAGGTGGGCTTGGGACTGTTTTAGCGCCTCAAAGTTGGCCATGATGTGGTCGGGCATGGGGGCTACGCGCGGGGTCTCGCCTGATTGGTCGACGTGAAGGGTGAGGGCTTCGCCAGTGGCGGCAAGCCAGCCGTCGCTGTGCCAGAGTTCTTGAAAGACGTGGAAGCGTTTGGCGTCATAGTCGATCAGGTGGAAGGTGGAGGTGACGAGGTCTCCTTCGTGCAATTCGCGCACATAGCAGATGTGGAATTCGGCCACATAGGTCGTGCAGCCCGTCTGGTCGCGATAGTCGGGGCCGAAGCCCAAGCTGGGATAGGCCTGATCCGCGCATTGGTCCATCAGCACTGAATAATAGGCCATGTTGAGGTGACCGTTGTAGTCGATCCACTCGGGCAGGACGGGCATGGGGGTGGAGCGGAATTTGGGCATGTTATTCGGCCAGTTTGGCGGCGACGAGTTGGTTGACGGCCTTTGGATTGGCCTTGCCACCGGTAGCTTTCATGACTTGGCCCACGAACCAGCCTGCGAGTTTGGGGTTCTCTTTTGCTTTGGCGACTTGATCGGGGTTGGCGGCGATGATCCCGTCCACTGCCGCCTCGATCGCGCCTGTGTCGGTGACCTGTCTGAGGCCTTCTGTTTCCACCACCTCGGCGGGGTCGCGGCCAGTGGTGTAGGTGATCTCGAACACGTCTTTGGCGATTTTGCCGCTGATCGCGTCGGAGGCGATGAGGTCGATGATGCCGCCCAGCATCGCGGGGGTCACGGGGGACTCCGAGATGTCTTTCTCGTCTTTCTTGAGACGGCCGAACAGCTCGTTGATGACCCAGTTGGCGGTCATTTTGCCGTCGCGCCCCTGAGCGGTTTCCTCAAAGTAGGAGGAGCTGTCGAGGTCTGCGGTTAGCACGGAGGCGTCATAGTCTGACAGGCCGAAATCGTTGATAAAGCGCGCTTTCTTGGCGTCGGGGAGTTCGGGTAAAGTGGCTTGGATGTTGTCCACCCACGCCTGTTCGATGACCAGTGGCAGCAGGTCGGGGTCGGGGAAGTACCGGTAGTCGTGGGCTTCTTCCTTGCTGCGCATGGAGCGGGTTTCCTGCTTGTCGGGGTCAAAAAGGCGGGTTTCCTGCACGACTTCACCGCCGCCTTCGACGATTGCGATCTGGCGGCGGGCCTCCACGTCGATGGCCTGCTGGATAAAGCGCATGGAGTTCATGTTCTTGATCTCGCACCGCGTGCCAAGGTGGCCGAAATCGCCCGAGGCTTTGTATTTCTCGTACTGGCCCGGCGCGCAGATGGATACGTTTACGTCGGCGCGCATGGCGCCTGACTGCATGTCGCCGTTACAGGTGCCAAGATAGCGCAGGATCTGGCGGAGTTTCGACAGGTAGGCGGCGGCTTCTTCGGGGCTGCGGATGTCGGGACGGCTCACGATCTCCATCAGGGCGACGCCCGTGCGGTTGAGATCTACGAAGGACATGTTGGGGTCCATGTCGTGGATGGATTTGCCTGCGTCCTGCTCGAGGTGAATACGCTCGACCCCCACGAGACGCGCGGTGCCGTCGCCCATTTCAACGAGGACTTCGCCCTCACCCACGATGGGGTGGTACAGCTGGCTGATCTGGTAGCCCTGCGGCAGGTCGGGGTAGAAATAATTCTTGCGGTCGAACGCAGACCACAGGTTGATCTCCGCCTTGAGGCCAAGGCCCGTGCGCACGGCCTGCTCGACGCAGAATTCGTTGATCGTCGGCAGCATGCCGGGCATGGCGCTGTCCACGAAGGCCACGTTTGCGTTTGGCTCTGCGCCGAATTTTGTGGAGGCGGCGGAGAAGAGCTTGGCATTCGAGCTCACCTGCGCGTGGACCTCCATCCCGATGACCAGCTCCCAATCCTGCTTGGCGCCTGCGATGGTGCGGACTTCGGGGGTATCATAGGTGAGGTCGAGCATGGGAAAGCGCCTTTTGCAAACTGTTGCGACGGGTTTAGCCGCGCAGGCGGGGGCAGGCAAGAGGGGGCAGGGGCCGCCGCTGCCTGCGCTCTCTAATATGGTTTAAATCCGTGCGGCGATGCCTTCGGCCAGATCGGTCACGCGGGTGGCATCGGTGCCCCCGGTGAGCACAAAGCCCACGTCGTCCGCGGTCCAGCTGGCGGCGGCGAGATCATGGGAGCGGGTGCTTGTAACGCCGTGATCCGCGCCTGCAACCTGCACGATGCACAGGGCAAATGGCGTGCCATCCTCGGCGAGATAGGCGATCTGGACCAGCGGTTTGGCATCCATGGCGAGCATTTGCGCGCGCTTGAAGGTCATCCCGTCAAGCTGGGGGATGGCTGCGAGGTCCACGCCGATGCGGTTGCGTGTCTCGGACAGAACGGCGGCGGTGAGCACCTCTTCCTGCACGGCGCCTCCGAGGGTCTCGGGCGCGTAGAGCGCCTGATAGGAGGCGACGCGATCGATCCAGCCGGGCGCGGGTTGTACGATGTTCATGGCCACCATACCCAGCGCGAATGACGCGGCGAGGGCCAGCGGCATAGGCCAGCGCGCAGATATTGCGCGTTTTGCTGTCAGATGGGCGGGCATCTGTGGCGCGTCCCGCAAGGCTAGATCGAATGCGCTTTTCAGATCGGCGGTTTGCGCCTGAAGCGCCTCGATGCGCGCGGCAAGCTCTGCGTCATTTGGCAGGGCCGCGTTGATGTTTGCCGCCAGATCGCCGTCAGCCTGACCATCGGCATAGGCCATCACATCCTCGTCGGAAAAGGCGTGCTTGTTCGGGGTCATGTATCTGTTCCTGTCATCTCAACGTCGTTTGTAATCACGCGGCGTGCTGCCGATAGTCTGCTCATCACGGTTGCGATGGGAATGTCGAGTGTTTCCGCCGCCTCCGCATAGGAATACCCTTCGACATAGACCAGTAAAACACACAAGCGCTGCTTGTCAGGCAAGGCTTGCACCTTGTTTAACACCTGACGGGTGAAAATATTCGTTTCCGTCGGGGGAGATTCGTCCTTTATCTCGGTCTCTTCCACCGCGACCAGACCTTGACCCTGTCACAGCTTGGTGTGGCGGATGTCATTGAGCCAGAGCCGCCGCGCAATCGTGAACACCCAACGGTCCAAATTGGTGCCCACCGCGAATTTATCCGATTGCTCGAGCGCGCGGGCGCAGGCGGATTGGGCCAGATCGTCGGCAGTGGCGCGGTCTTTGGTCAGGACCAGACAAAAGCGCCAAAGACGCGGATAGAGCGGGGCGAGACCCTCCGCCACTAAACTGTGGTGTGAGCTTTGTTTCAGCCAGCGAATAATCTGTTTCCCCCGCGTGTTACCTTATTAACCGCCGGGCAAGCTTGCGGTTAGACGCAAACTTTTAGGTGAGGAACATCCTATGTGCAATTTTAAATCCATCATGGCTGCGGTCACATTGTCGACATTGGCCACGGCCAGTTTTGCAACCGAGGCCGTGCGCGGCTGGACGGTTGATCCCGCGATGTCTTTGGTGGTCTTCGGCTCGATCAAGAATGACTATGCCGGTGAGACGCACCGTTTCAGCGATGTGACAGGCACGGTGGATCAGAAGGGCAATTTGGCGATCACGGTCGGGCTTGCTTCGCTCGAGACGATGATCGACATCCGCAACGAGCGTATGGCGGAGTTTGTGTTCCAGAACGCACCATCCGCGCAGATCACCGCAGAGCTTGATATGGCGGCGCTGGCGGCACTTCCTGTGGGCGATGCGACAACGCTGGAGACCTACGGCACGCTGAACCTGCTGGGCACGGATACCGAGCTGGATGCGACTTTTTTTGTGATGCGGTTGAGCGCGGATAAAGTGTTGGTGACCAGCGACGGGATGATCATGCTGGCCACGGAAGATACAGCCTTTGATGCAGGCATCGACAAGCTGCAGGAACTGGCAAGCCTTGACGGCATCACGCGGGTCAGCCCTGTGACACTGCGTTTGGTGTTTGACGCGGATATGTAAGTGCTGCGCGATCTGGGGGCGCTATTTTTGCAGCGTCTCCAGATAGTCCAGCAGGGCCACCATATCGCTGGCGGTGACTTCGCCTTTGGATTGGGCGTGCTCCAGCCCAACGGTGCCGAAGGTGGGCATGGCGGCGTCGGGGTCTTCTTTTTCAAGCTGGCCCAGCACGAAGCGTTGTACGAAGGCGCGCGGGAATACTCCGTCGTTGCGCGTGCGCAGGCCTGTGAGGTCGGGGGGGGTCATGCCAAGGCCGAGGGACGCAGCACCAGCGCCGTCACCTGTAGCGCCGTGGCAGGCCGCGCATTCGGCGGCGAAGATGGTTGCGCCGCGTGTCACGCTTTCGTTCTGCGCTGGCATGAGGGTTGCGCATGCTCCCAAAACGGCGGGAATGATCAGGGCGGCAAGAGGTTTGGAAAGGGTCATCGCGATTTCCTTCGGTCATATGCGAGGCGTTTAGGAAGGATCGCATGCGTTTTTGTGTTCGGCTTTGATATGCACCTAATCGCGACCTCAATCAATCTGCATGATCGCTGAATGGCGCAGGCCCGTGCGTGACGGGCCTGCGTTTTGTATCATGCCGTTGCCTGTGCTTTGAGCACGCGGCGCAGGATTTTGCCTGACGCAGATTTGGGGATTTCGTCGACGTAGTTGACCTTTTGCACCAGTTTATACTTCGACAGCGTCTTGGCCATATGGGCCTGTATCTCCTCCACGCTGGGCGCATGATCGGCACAGACAACAAAGGCCACGGGCAGCTCTCCCGCTTCGTCATCGGGCAGGCCGATCACAGCGGCATCGGTGATCTGGGGAAGGGTGACCAGATTTGCCTCAAGCTCGGCTGGGGCGACTTGGAAGCCTTTGAATTTTATCAGCTCTTTGAGGCGGTCGACGATAAACATATAGCCGTCCTCGTCAATGTAGGCGATGTCGCCCGTCTTGAGCCAGCCATCCTCGGTCAGCGTCTCGGCGGTGGCTTTCTCGTTGTTGAGGTAGCCCTTCATCACCTGCGGACCTTTGATCCAGAGCTCGCCTTCCTTGCCTGTAGGCAGGTCTTCGCAGCTCTCGGGGTCCACAACGCGGCAGAGCGTGTTGGGCAGGGCGAGGCCAGAAGAGCCTGACTTTGGCTTTTCCGCAGGCGTGGTGTGGGAGACGGGTGACAGCTCCGTCATGCCGAAGCCTTGCAGGGACACACAGTCGAGGCGTTTGGCCACCGCATCCGCGATCTCACCGCCCAGAGGGGCTGCGCCCGAGAAGATTTGCTCGATGCTGCTGAGGTCGTAGTTGTCCACGATGGGATGTTTGGCCAAGGCCAGCGCCACGGGGGGCACGATCCACATGCGGCGGGCTTTGTGGTCCTGAGAAATTTGCAGGAACAGCTCCAGATCGAAGCGCGGCATGGTGACCAGCGCGCCGCCGCCTGCGAGGTGCACGTTCATCAGCACGTTCATGCCGTAGATGTGGAAGAAGGGGAGGAAAGCAGCGGCGACTTCGCCCTTGCGCAGCTCGCCCGAGACGATGACCTGATCGGTGTTGACCACCAGATTGCGGTGGCTGAGGCAGACGCCTTTGGGCAGGCCCGTGGTGCCCGACGAATAGGGCAGTACGACGTAGTGCTCATCCAGATCGACGGGGACCTGCGCCTCTATAGGTGCGCCGTAATAGGCGCTGAGCGGCTCTGCGCCTTCGGCCTCGCCTATGACGACAACGGGCTGGTCTGCGGCGTCTTTTGCCGCGCCTTGTGCCGTTTCGAGGAACATGGGGATGCTAATGAGAAGGTCCGCGCCGCTGTCGCGCAGTTGGTGGGCGACCTCGGACTGTGTGTAGGTGGGGTTGATCGTGGTGATCGTACCGCCCGCCCAAGCCACTGCGTGGAATACAACGCAATAGTGCGGGATATTGGGGGCCATGAGAGCTATGGTTTTGCCTGCGCCCATGCCACGTGCGGTCAGGCCGCCCGCAAGCTGTTTGACCTGTTCCATAAACTCGGCGGCGGTCATGGTTGCGCCTGTCATGCCGTCGGTCAGCACGACTTCATTCGGGCGCGTCTCGAGGTTCTCAAAGACGCGTTCGGTAATGGATTGATCGCGCAGAGGAATATCTGCGGCGGCAGTGTGATATGTCATAAAATGTCCTCCCTTGCCAAGAGTAGGCACAGGGCGAACGGGGTGTCCAGAGCGCTGCATAGGCACGCTACGTCAGGTTTTTGCGCCGCTTTCAGGTGGCCGTGGCGACGGGACCCTGATCGGTAAAGACGATTTGCTTTCCTTCCGCGATTTCGCGTTTGAAGATGCCCGAGATAATGCGCAGGGCGTCGTCGTATCCTGCCGCGGCAAAGCGTTGGGCAGAGGCGATGCGCAGGTTGTTGGCGAAGCCCTGTGCTGCATGTGCCCAGATCATCGGGTGCAATTCGGTCAGGTGTTCGCGCACGATCCATTCGGCGCATTCTGCGACTTGGGCGCGGATGTGATCGGCAGCATCATTGCCCGAACACGCCTGACCCATCGTGTTGGCGCAATAGGCAGCCAGCAGGTTGACAGTATGGGGGTCGGGTCTGCGGCTCAGGATGTCGCGCAAGCCTTCGATGAAGAAATCAAGGTCAAGACGGGCGCAGGCCTCGTCGTCCACGCTGATGGCATCAAACATTACCCACGCATAACCACCCGCGCTCCAATGGGGTTTCAGACGGACCGCCGTGCGGCGTGCCTCAAGCTCCAACGCGCCATAGCAGCCGTACCAACGGGGCAACATATGGCTGCCAAGCGCGCGTAGGGAGGCGGTGTTGTGCTGGTTGAGATCAATCAGCGCCTCACAGCGGTCTGCCACGACCTTGGTGCTGAAATGCTTGCCGCGCAGCAGGGTGCAGGAGGCACTGGCCAGCAGTGCCGATCCTGTTTGGTTTCCCTCAAAAGATGTGATGATATCGTGGGCACGGGCCAGATGGGCCTCGAATGCGTCGTGGTTGCGCGGGGCAATTTCGACATCCCAGCCGATGCCGCACCATGACCATGCCAGATCAATATGCGCCTGTGCCACGATACAGCCGATAACGTAGTCGTCTGGATGTTCGTCGAGCACATGTTCCAGTGCTTTGATCCCGCAGAGCACGGGGGCATCGAGTGGGGGGCTGCGGTGGAGCAGGGCGTGTTCAACGGCCAGTACGACATCCGCACGTGCCCCGAAGGCAAGCAGGTCTGCCACGCTCATCCCGCCGGGCGTCAGGGTACGTGCGGCGTCCGCTTCAGCGATGAGGGCGGACAGCGTTTTCCAATCCTCCTGCCGCGCCAGTCGCAGGGCGCGGTTTTGATGTGCGTCGCGGGTGCGGTCCTCGAGCGTGGGGTCGGGGCAGGGGATCGACAGGAACTCCTGCTTTCTTTTGATCGCAGTCTCGGTCGTCGCTTGGCAGGGAGCCATTTTGATCGTGGTCTCGGTTGTTGCTTGGCAGGGGGCCGCTTTGAACATTGATTTTGGTAGCACGTCTGCTGCGCATGCGGCAGGTTTGGGCGCGCGCTTGCGTCTGGTCAGGGGGGCAATGGGCCGAGGCTCCTCAATCTTTGGGAGGTCGTTTTTTGCGTTGCGGCCGAAACGGTGCAGCTTGTTCAAAAGAGAGGCCAGTTGCGTCATGTGATATCCAATAGTGGAGCGTAAGTGTTGGCGCTATATTTGAAAAGCAATGGGGCGCGAACGTTGCGGGCGGGCGGTGATCGCGGGATATTTGTCAGCCAGGATCGCGTAAATGCTACGCAAATGGGGCAGACTGTTGCATGTTTGGGTGCATTTTGAGGGGTTGTGGCGGAGTGTTTCGCACCCTTGAACAATGCACTGGGTTGCGATGATTGAGCGGCTTGCCACAAGGGCGGTGCGGACGGCATAATGCGCTGTAAGAACGGGGTGTGTGCTGTGCGTATATCGATCAATATTAATCCTATGGCGGCTTGCTTTGTGCCAGCTCTGATCCTGAGTGCGGTGTTTGGCGGTGCAGTGGCAGCGCAAACGATCAAGGACGTGCGGCCTCCCGCCGTGCTGCGTGCCGCGACTGCGAAGGTGGCTGCTCCTGCGCCCGCCGATGTGCCAGCGCCTGCTGATCCAGCCGCCCCTGCTAATCCCGCTGCCGTTGCGCCTGATCCCGTTGTGACGGCTGCGGTGGCTGCAGCAGATGGTGCGCTGTTGACCCCAGACATGATGAGCCTGCGCCTCCCAGCACAGCGCGCGCAACTGCCGCGGACGCGGTGGCAGCATATGGAGGGGCACAGCCTATGGACCCGTGGCGCGCTGTCGGCGCTGAAGGCGCATGGCAAGCCGCTTGTAGATATAGTGCCGCGTGACATTGAAAATTGGTGCCCCGCTTATGAGGATAACACGGACGCGCAACGCCGCGCATTCTGGGTGGGCTATATGTCGGCGTTGGCCAAATACGAGAGCACCTACAAGCCGTGGGCCGTGGGCGGCGGAGGCCGTTGGTACGGGTTGTTGCAAATTCTGCCTGCCACCGCGCATGGGTATAAGTGTGAGGCCCGCAAGGGCGAAGCACTCAAGAACGGAGCGGCGAACCTCAGCTGTGCGGTGCGGATCATGGCCTATACTGTCAACCGCGATGGCGTGATCCATGCGCGTGACAGCAAATGGCGCGGAGTATCAGCCGATTGGGGACCGATGCGCAGTGCCAAGAAGCGCGCCAGCATCGCAAGCTGGAACAAGCGGCAGAGCTATTGCCAGCTCACCAGCTCGATCCGTCCGCGTTTGCGGCCTGTGGATCGCGGCTAACCGATCAGCGAGAAATGGTAGCGGCGGGTTTTGATGCCTGCGCCTGCGGCAACAGGCTCGAATATATGGTGCGGCGGGGTTGCTGGATAGGGCACGCGGATTTTCACGCCTGAGGGGCGCACCACCGTCAGGCGCACCGACATGTCCAGACGGGTGTCAAAGCGCAGGTGGTCAATTTCTGCGATGGCGATCTGTGCTTCTTGGCGGCCCGAGGACCAGCACAGGTGCGTTTCATCCAGCGAGAACGTGCTGCGCGGGTTGCGGCCCAGATCATAGAGGGCGGGCAGGGTGAAGCTGCCGATCACCACAAGGATCAGGGGCGCGGCGTCGAGAAATAGATAGGCCGCCACAAGGGCCAGCCAGATCAATGCCACCGTGATGGCTGTTGCGGGGCGGCGGCCTTGGCTCTGAAACGTGTAGGGCAGGCTCATGCGGTGCGGAAGATACGGGCCAGCGCGCCCATGGCGTCCGCCTGCGCCGCACTGGGCATGCCTTTGGTGCCTGCGGCGGTCACATCGCCCAACACGCGCATCAGTTTGTCGAAATCGGGCCCGTGGTCGAGTTGTTTGAGCCGTTTGGTCAGGCGCTGGAAGGCGGGCGTGGCTCCGCCGCCTTGGGCCACCAGCCACGGGGCGAGGATGGCCATGTCGCTGGCCTCGGCTTGTGTCACTTGCAGACGTCTCTCGAGCGAGGCTATCAGGGTCTCATCGGGGAGCTTTTCGGTTTTGTCCATCCGCGCATAAGCGGCGGCCATCGCAGCCACGCACAGCTCGGGCGTGTGGATGCAGGCGGTGGAGTGGACATTGGGCTGGGCGCGGTAGCCCAGACGTTTGGCGGCGGCGCGCATATTCGTTGGGGCGGCCATGGTGCCCACAGCGATATAGGCACCGCGCTGAAAGCGGCGGTAGAAATAGGCGGCGATCAGAAGCGCGGCTAGAAGAACGAGTGTGGTGAGCATGGTCTATCTACCGCCTGTGACGTCGAGGGTGGAGCCTGTGATATAGCTGGCTTCAGCCGACATGAGCCAGAGCACCGCTTGGGCCACTTCATCGGCGTGCCCCGTGCGCTGCATGGGCACCATGGAACCAAGGCGCTGGGCGCGGTCTGGATCGCCGCCTTTGCCGTGGATCGGTGTCTCGATCAGGCCAGGAGCGATGCCCATTACGCGCAGGCCTTTGGGGGCGACCTCATCCGACAGACCCTTGGTAAAGATGTCCATCGCGGCTTTTGTGGCGGCGTAGTCGACGTATTGATTGGCGGAACCGAGGCGCGCGGCGGCGGAGGTAATGTTGATGATGGTGCCTTTGCCACGTGGCTCCATCCGCTGCACGGCGGCGGCGGCGACGAGCATTGCACCAATGACATTGATGTCGAACATCTCGCGCAGGCGGGCGTGGCTCAGGTCTGTGGCGCGGATGGCGGGGCCCACGATGCCAGCGTTGTTGATGAGCGCCGCAAGCGGGCCTGTGGCATCGACGAGGGCGAAGATCGCATCAATCGCTGCGGGGTCGGCGACGTCGGCCTGTATGATTTGGGCTTGTGCGCCGTGGCTGGTGCAGGCGTCAGCGGTGGCTTGTGCACCAGCCGCATCGCTGTTGTAGGTCAGGATCAGGTCATAGCCGCGCCAGGCGGCGAGGATCGCACAGGCGGCGCCAATGCCTGTGGAGGCCCCTGTGATGAGGCAAAGCTGGCGGCTCATGCGGAGACGATCCGTGTGAGCATTTCAGTTGTGTCGCGGCTGAGATCGGGTGTGGCGAGGATGCGCTCTAGTTGCTCTTTTATCAAGGATTGGCGCTCTGCATCATAGCGTTTCCATGTCTGGAAGGCGCTACACATGCGCGCGGTGGTTTGCGGGTTCACGGGGTCGAGTGTAATCAGCCAGTCAGCAAGCAGTTTGTAACCCTCGCCCGATGCGTGGTGAAAGCCTGCGTGGTGCATGGCAAGGCTGCCAAAGACGGCGCGGAAGCGGTTGGGGTTCTTCCAGTTGAAGTCGGGATGTTTGGTGAGGTTGGCGGCGACCTCATGCGCGTCTTCTGGATCGGCCTCGATCACTTGCAGGCCGAACCATTTGTCCATCACCAAACGGTCATCGCGCCATTGCGCCTCGAACGCCTTGAGCGCGCTCTCACCGCGGCCTGCGCGGATGAGATTGGCGAGCGCGGCGAGCTGTTGGGTCATGTTGTCGGCAGCGTCATATTGCTGCTGCGCGAGGGTGCCGCCATCGGATCGGCTGAGCAGGGCGAGGGCGGCGTTGCCAAGCGCGCGCATGCCGGATTGCCGCGCATCGGGGGCGTAGGTGTCGGTGACTAGATTATCCTCATAGAGCGCGGGAAGAATATCTTCCAGCTGTGCGGCAATCGTCTCGCGCAGGGCTTCAAGCGTGGCGTAGATGATGTCAGGCTCTGGCGTGTGCCCTGCGTCATGCAGCGCGCTGGCCAGTTCCGAT
Source organism: Sulfitobacter sp. (assembly GCA_965660425.1). Classification (GTDB taxonomy): domain Bacteria; phylum Pseudomonadota; class Alphaproteobacteria; order Rhodobacterales; family Rhodobacteraceae; genus Sulfitobacter. Next base: position 12,709 of record CBFHZX010000005.1, read on the forward strand.
TGCGTGGGCAGGGCCAGCATCAATTGGCGGTAGGCGGGATCAAGGCTGGTGTCGCCCACGACCCTGTGCAGCCCGTGCAGATAGGCCGCATCGGGGCGGGTGCCTTTGAGCATCATATCCAGAGCTGTGTTGCGCGCCAGCGTGCGCCCTGCCTCCCAGCGGTTGAAGTGGTCGGTGTCGTGGGCCAACAGATGCGCGTGATCAGCGTTGTGATCCAGCACAACAGGCGCGGAGAAGCCGCGCAGGATGGATGCTGTTGGGCGCTCTGCAAGACCATCGAAGGCGAAGCTTTGTGTGGAGCCGGTCATTTCCAGAATTGTGGTGGGGGCGACTTCCGATCCGTCCGGACCAATGAGGCCCACGGCCACGGGGATCACTAAAGGCTTTGGCGCGGGGGTGGCCGCACTGGGCGGGGTCGTTTGGGTGAGGATGAGGGTCAGCGTGCCGTCCTCCCATGTCTCCTCCACCTTCAGGCGCGGTGTGCCTGCTTGGGAGTACCAGCGTTTGAATTGCGCCAGATCGCGGCCTGTGTTATCCTCGAACACTTTTAGCCAGTCCTCGATCGTGGCGGCGTCGCCGTCGTGGCGGTCGAAATAGAGGTCCAGCGCCTTGGCATAGGCATCATCGCCCACGAGGGTCTTGAGCATGCGGATTACCTCAGCGCCCTTATCATAGATGGTGGCGGTGTAGAAGTTGTTGATCTCCTGAAAGCTCTCTGGCCGCACCGGGTGGGCCAGCGGGCCTTGGTCTTCGGCGAATTGACGCCCGCGCAGGTCCATCACATCCCCGATGCGTTTGACAGGGGCAGAGCGCATGTCGGCGGTGAACTGGCTGTCGCGGAAAACGGTCAGCCCCTCCTTGAGGCACAGCTGGAACCAGTCGCGGCAGGTGATGCGGTTGCCGGTCCAGTTGTGGAAATACTCATGGGCTATGATCGCCTCGATCCGCTCGAAATTCGTGTCGGTGGAGGTGGCCTGCGAGGCCAGCACGGCGGAGGAGTTGAAGATGTTCAGCCCCTTGTTCTCCATCGCGCCCATGTTGAAGTCATCCACAGCGACGATGTTGAACAGGTCAAGGTCGTATTCACGGCCATAGACGTCCTCATCCCATTTCATGGAATCCTTGAGCGCCTGCATGCCGAAGGCGCATTTACCCTCATCGCCAGGGCGTACATATAGATTTAGCGCCACGTCGCGGCCCGAGCGGGTCGTGAAGCTGCTGGAATGGGCGATGAGGTCTCCGGCAACGAGAGCGAAGAGATACGCGGGCTTCGGCCACGGGTCGTGCCATTTGGCGTGCTGGGGCGCGGTCTCCAAGGAATTGCCGTTGGACAAAAGTACGGGGTGGGGGCCGTCGATGGTGACGGTGAACACGCTCATCACATCGGGTCGGTCGGGGTAATATGTGATCTTGCGAAAGCCCTGGGCTTCGCATTGGGTGCAATACATCCCGTTGCTCATATAGAGCCCTTCGAGGGCGGTGTTGCCCGCGGGATCAATCTCGACTTCCGCCTCCCATGTGAAGGGGCCTTGGGGGACATCGACGGTGAGGCCTGTGTCGGTGATCTGCGGCGCTACAGGCGTGCCGTCGATCGTGGCCGAGATCAGGGCCAGCGCTTCGCCGTGCAGGAACATCATAGTGGCAGTTGAGTTGGCGGGATTGGGCGCAAAGCGGATGCTGGAGCGGACACGGGTGGCGTGTGGATCGAGCGTGAAGTGCAGATCGACGCTCTCTACGGTCCAAGGAAAGGGGGTGTAGTCCTTGAGGTAGATTGTTTGGGGGGCGGCGTCGCGCATCGGGTGCTCCTGCGTGGAAATTGGATCAGCGTATTCGGGGTTGATGGGATCTCTGCTGTGGGGCCACGTTAAATTGGCAGCGCACTGCTCGCAAGGGACGGTTCAGGCAAAAAGAGGGGAAGAGCATGTCTGCCCCAGATAGAAATATCGAGACACAAGAGAAGCGGGGCAGGCTTGCGTTGTTCGGGATCAAGGCTGCGCTGGGATCTGGTGCGCGTATTTTGGTCGGGTGCCCTTTTTTAGGGCGTCACATGCCCTAGCTTTGCGGCATGGCGAAACATGTGAAAAAATCCGACCTGCCCCAGAAGCTTTGTGCGACCTGTGGTTTGCCGTTTAGCTGGCGCAAGAAATGGGCGAAGGTATGGGACGAGGTGCGCTATTGCTCGGAGCGCTGCAAGCGGGGGCGGTAAGAAGGCGTTTGTATCTAGTTTGATATTTTAGGAAGAGTGCGGGCGAAGGGACCCGAGGGGCCCACCCCTCGGACACCCCGGGATATTTAGGACCAAAAGAAATTGGTCGGCAGTAAAGAGGATTTGAGATGAGTGTATCGTTGAGAAAAGCACGGACGGTGATCCGCAAGGCGTTTGATAAGGGCGCGGAGATGGGGCTTAAGCCTTTGTCGGTGGTTGTGTTGGATGCGGGCGGGCATGTGCTAGCCTTCGAGCGTCAAGATGGTGCCGCACCAGGGCGTTTTGCGATTGCCCATGGCAAGGCTTATGGTGCTGTGATGTTGGGCATGGCGGGCACGGCGCAGATGGCGCGTGCAGAGCAACAGCCCTATTTCATGGCGGCGGTGAACGGTGTTTATGGCGGGCAGGTGATCCCTGTGCCAGGTGGTGTGTTGTTGCGCAATGCCAAGGGTGTTGTGATTGGTGCTGTTGGAGTTACGGGCGATACCTCGGATAATGATGCGATTGCTGCGATGGCGGGGATCGAGGCGGCTAATCTGATTGGCGAGGTCTGAATTTTAGGCAGTAGGCTCGGTTTGGCGGGCGCTGTGCCTGTGTGGACTTGAGGGATTGAGCTGTGTGGGGTAGTCTCGTGCGGAACGCGCAGGGGAGATGTTTCATGGGTCGGCCAGTTATCGGGATTATCGGCAACAGCTATATGCTGAACGACCAGTATGCGATGCATGCGGGCGGGACCATGAATTCTCAGGCGATTGCGGAGGTGGCGGAGTGTTTGCCGCTGCTGGTGCCTTCGTGTCCTACGCTGGTGAGTGTTGCCGAGTTGATGGAGGCCTGTGACGGCTTTTTGCTGACGGGTGGGCGGCCTAATGTACATCCTGAGGAATACGGCGAGGTGGAGACACCTGCGCATGGGGATTTTGATCGTGCGCGCGATGCCGTCGCACTGGAGCTGACGCGGGCCTGTGTGGCGGCGGGGCAGCCGGTTTTTGGCATTTGTCGGGGTTTTCAGGAGGTGAATGTCGCCATGGGCGGCACGCTTTATCCTGAAATCCGAGAGCTTCCGGGGCGGATGAACCACCGCATGCCGCCCGATGGCACGCTGGAGGAGAAATTCGAGCTGCGCCATGATGTGACCTTCACGGAGGGCGGTGTGTTCCACGGGGTGATGGGCGCGCAAACGGTGCGGACCAACACGCTGCACGGGCAGGGGATCAAGGACGCGGGTGCGCGGGTGGTCGTTGACGGTTGGGCCGAGGATGGCACGCCCGAGGCGATCTATATCGACGGTGCGGTGGGGTTCACGCTCGCCGTGCAGTGGCATCCTGAGTATGACGCAGCCAATGATCCTGTTTCGCGGCCCTTGTTTAGGGCATTTGGCGATGCGGCCCGCGATTGGGCGGCGGGCAAGCGGCCGCAGGCCATGGCGCGCGCGGTCTAACGCCAGCGATGAGTGGGGCGCACGCGGTGTCTGCGCGCACCCCCGTTTGATCAGCGAAGAGGCGGGCTACATCATGCCGCCTGCGATCTCTATGCTTTGACCGTTGATCGAGCCTGAATCCGGCCCGACCAGCCATGCGGCGGCGGTGGCTACTTCGTCAACGGTGATCAGGCGTTTGTGGCGGTTGGCCTTAACCATCATGTTGCGGGCCTCCTCCGCCGAGATGCCTGCGCGCTCTGAAATGCTTTGCGTGTTGCGGGTCACGATGGGGGTATCCACGTAGCCCGGGCAGAGCGAATTGAACGTGTAGGGTTTGCCCAAGTATTCCTCGGACAGGCTGCGGATCAGGCCGATCATGCCGTGTTTGGAAGCGGAGTAGCAAGCCGCCCCCGGCAGCCCCTTGAGACCCGCCATCGAGGAGACAGCGATGACGCGGCCCCAATCGGTTTCCTTCATGCCTTTGAGGCTTTCGCGAATGGTGAGAAACGCACCGTCGAGGTTGGTCGACATCATATCGCGCCAGAATTCCATATCCGTTTTATGCGCCGCTTTGCCTGTGGCGATGCCTGCGTTGGGCACGCAAATCTGGATCGGGCCGCGCGCGGCAACGGCGGCGGCAATTTTGGACACCACGTCATCTTCGTTGCGAACGTCCATGGCCATAGCGGTCATGCCTTGGGTGGCGACTTCTTCGAGCACCTCCTGGCGGCGGCCTGTGATGGTGACATGCGCTCCGCGCTCTACCAGCATCTGCGCGATGGCAAGGCCGATGCCCGTACCGCCGCCTGTGATCAACGCGTGTTTGCCGTTCAAAGTCATAACTCTCTCCCTGTTTTGACCAAGCCTAGGGGTCGGGCGGCACTGCGCCAAGGCTGGCGTGGTTTTACGTGACGGCAGAGTGATTCTGTTTTTCGGAGCGCGATGCATTGTTGCGTGCGCTAACAGCCTTGCGAAATAATGTTGCACGGTTTGGGATTGCAGATATTTTGCAATTAATTGTGCAGAGGCTTGCAAAAAGCTGCATCATTGTGCGCATTTTACGGATGCGGCGCTTGTTTGTTGGAGGGCTGCGCGCTAGGTCATCAGATCAACTATACGACACGCCAGTTTCGGCACCAAACATGAATTGTTGGGAGATTTTGAGTGAAGATCGGGACACCTAAAGAGGTATTCGAGGGCGAGCGCCGTGTGGCGATGACGCCTGACAGTGCCGCACAATTGCAAAAGCTGGGCCATGAGTGCCTGATTGAGGCAGGCGCAGGCGATGCCTCTGGCTTTGACGATGCGGCCTATAAAGCGGCGGGTGTCGAGGTTGTGAAAACCTCTGCCGCGCTTTGGAAGGCTGCTGATGTTGTGGCCAAGGTGCGGGTGCCTGATACGGCAGAGATGAAGAAGCTGCGCGAAGGTCAGACGCTGATCTCATTCTTCTCTCCTGTTGCGGACGAGGCCAAGATGGAAGCGGCGGCCAAGAAGGGTGCCACGGTCATCGCGATGGAGATGATCCCGCGTATTTCCCGCGCTCAGAAGATGGATGCGCTGTCGTCGATGGCAAACATTGCGGGTTACCGCGCGGTGATCGAGGCGGGCAACAACTTTGGTCGTTTCTTCACGGGTCAGATCACGGCGGCGGGTAAGGTTCCGCCTGCGAAGGTTCTGGTGATCGGTGCGGGTGTTGCGGGTCTGGCCGCGATTGGCACGTCAACCTCGCTGGGCGCGATCACGCTCGCGTTTGACGTGCGTCCTGAAGTGGCCGAGCAGGTCGAGAGCATGGGCGCCGAGTTCGTCTACCTCGATTTCGAGGAAGAGCAGCAGGATGGTGCGGTTACAGGCGGCTATGCGTCGGTCTCCAGCCCAGAGTTCCGCGAGGCGCAGCTGGCCAAGTTCCGCGAATTGGCGCCCGAGGTCGATATCGTCATCTGTACCGCGCTGATCCCCAACCGTGAAGCGCCCGAGCTGTGGACCGAGGATATGGTCGCGGCGATGAAGAGCGGCTCCGTTATTGTGGACCTAGCCGCCGAGAAGGGTGGTAACTGCAAGCAAACTGTCATGGACGAGAAAGTCGTGACCGAGAATGGCGTGACCATCATCGGCTATACCGACTTCCCAAGCCGTATGGGCGCGCAGGCCTCGACGCTGTATGCGACGAACATCCGCCATTTGATGACGGACCTCACGCCAGAGAAAGACGGTGTGATCAACCACAACATGGAAGATGACGTAATCCGTGGCGCGACGATTGCGCACGCAGAGGCCGTGACCTTCCCGCCGCCGCCACCAAAGATCAACGCGATTGCGCAGCAAAAACACAAGCCTGCCGCGCCGAAAGAGCTGACGCCCGAGGAAAAGCGTGCCGCCGAAGTTGCCGCGTTCAAGGCGCAGACCAAGAACCAGATCATGTTGCTGGGCGCTGGTGGTGCATTGATCCTCGGCATCGGATTGATCCCCGGCATGCCAGCGAGCTTTATGCAGCATTTCATCGTATTCGTGTTGAGTGTGTTTATTGGCTTCCAAGTTATCTGGAACGTCGCACACTCGCTGCACACGCCGCTGATGGCTGTGACTAATGCGATTTCCTCGATCATCATTCTGGGTGCGCTTATTCAAGTCGGCTCCAGCAGTGCGCTGATCACCCTGCTTGCGGGGCTGGGTATCTTTATGGCCTCGGTCAATATCTTTGGTGGCTTTTTGGTCACGCGGCGCATGCTTGCCATGTTCCAGAAATCCTGAGGGGCGAATAAATGGAAAACGCATTCACAATCGCGGCCTATGTGGTCGCTGCTATTCTCTTTATCCTGTCGCTCGGCGGTCTGTCGGGGCAGGAAAGCGCAAAGCGCGCGGTGTGGTACGGGATCGTCGGTATGGCGATTGCGGTTATCGCCACGATGTTTGGGCCAGGCTCTGGTCTGTGGTTCGCATCATTGGTGCTGATCGCGGGCGGTGCTGCTGTAGGCTACCAACTGGCGACAAAGGTCGAGATGACCCAGATGCCAGAGCTTGTGGCGATTATGCACTCGCTTGTCGGTCTGGCCGCGGTGTTCGTGGGCTTTAACGCCGACATCATGATCAACTACATCGGTGACATCTATGCAGGCCAAGACCTTGTGATGGGTGAGACGGGTGCCGTGCTGGCCAAAGAGACCTATGACGGGCTCTCTGCTTTCGGTCAGCTGATTGCCAAGAAATCCAGCGTTGAAATCGGCATTCTGCGGGTCGAGCTGGTGCTGGGCATCTGGATCGGTGCTGTGACCTTCACAGGTTCGGTCATTGCATATGCCAAGCTGGCGGGCAGCTCTTCCATGTTGCCGATTGATATCGACACGGGTGCCAACCAATTGCCCGGTGGTCACCTGTTGAACGCTGCGGCGGCGGCAGGCTCCTTGCTGCTGGCGATCATGTATCTGTCGGGCGCAGGTAGCTTTACTCTTGTGCTGCTCACGCTGCTGGCGCTGTTCATCGGCTACCACCTGATCATGGGCATTGGCGGCGCGGATATGCCCGTCGTTGTCTCCATGCTGAACAGCTATTCTGGTTGGGCGGCTGCGGCGATCGGCTTCTCGCTTGGCAATGATCTGTTGATCGTTGTAGGCGCGCTGGTCGGCTCCTCTGGTGCGATCCTGAGCTACATCATGTGTAAGGCGATGAACCGTTCGTTCGTCTCCGTCATCTTGGGCGGTTTTGGCGGTGCAGTCAAAGGCGAGCAGATGGCTGTTGAAGGTGAGCAGATTGCCATTGAGGCAGAAGGTGTCGCGGCGGCTTTGAATGAAGCCGATAGCGTCATCATCATTCCCGGCTACGGCATGGCGGTGGCTCAGGCACAGGGCACGGTGAGCGAGCTTGTCAAAAAGCTGCGCGCCAAGGGCAAGAATGTGCGTTTCGCCATTCACCCTGTTGCGGGCCGTTTGCCCGGTCACATGAACGTACTGCTGGCCGAGGCCAAGGTGCCCTATGACATCGTTATGGAGATGGACGAGATAAACGACGACTTCCCCGAGACGGATGTTGCAATCGTGATAGGCTCCAACGACATCGTGAACCCTGCGGCGCAGGACGATCCCAACTCTCCAATCGCGGGCATGCCTGTTCTGGAGTGCTGGAAGGCCAAGCAGGTGTTCGTCTCCAAGCGCGGTCAGGGTACGGGATATTCTGGCATCGAGAACCCGCTGTTTTTCAAGGAGAACACGCGCATGTTCTACGGCGATGCAAAGGCGTCGCTGGATAAGTTGCTGCCGATGATCGATTGATCTGCCTTTGGTGGCGGGACCGGTTTCTTTGAAAGAAACTGGCCGGAATTTTTCCAAAATTCCGCGCTTGATCCGACGCCCCGCGAGGAATTGCGGGGCGTTTTCTTTAAGTAGATGAAAAAAATGGAACCGATGGACATTGTGCGACCGGTCCCCGTTTGGGTCCCGTTTCTGTTTGTGTTTCTTCTGGTGCTCGGGCTGCGCGCGCGCCACCGGCGCGAGATGCCCGTAGTCGTCATGAATCTCATCCCATGCCTCAGCCTTCTTAGCATCGCAAGCCTTGCAGCGCTGTCGGTGCCGATGACAGTCTGGGCAGTGTGCGGGTTCATGATCGCCGTTGGTGCGGTACTGGGCGCGCGGCTTCAGCTGGGGTATATCCTCGCGCGCCACGGTCTGCTGATCGAGCTTGCGGGAGAGAATGTCACTCTTGCGCTGCTCATGGGCATCTTTTTGTGCAATTTCATCCTGCGGCTTTTGACGCAGATCGCACCCGCAGCTTTACACGGCGGGGCCATGGTTGCAGCGTTCGCAGCCGTCATTGGACTGGTCACTGGAATGTTCGTCGGGCGCGCATGGGCCGTGTTTCGCACGCCTGCATGATCCGCACCAGGCGGTCGGCCACTTTCCGATAGGTGGAAATGTATGCCTTTGTACGCGCAAGTTGTTTTTAACCATAAGTATTCTAGGTTGTCACAGAGGCCCTTACGGGCCACACAGTGCTAATACCCCCTAAAGGATATGCCCCATGGCCCCGATCACTGACCACCCGTTGCGATATGCGTTGACGGGGGAGCTGCATGCGCGGCCGTTTCCCAATATCAAAGCACCGCAGATCGTGGCCTTCCTCGCCATCAAGCAGGCGGGCGATGCGGCTGCGCGGGACCGTGACCGCGGCGCGGATATGGAGCATCTGGTGGCGCTGCTCAATCATTACGGCGCACCGCTGCCTGATAAGGACGCGACGCATTACTACGGTGCGATGGGGAAATATCACCTCAAGTGGGAGCAGCACACGGAGTTTGTGACCTATACCGCGTTTGGTGACGAGCTGAGCAATCGCCCGTTTGATCCCGCGGAATTTGATGTCTTTCCCGCCCATTGGCTCGAAGAGGCACCGGGGCAGCGGCTCACGTCTAGTTTGCTGCGCCTTATGCCGATGCCGAAAAAGACCGATGTGATTGTGGAAAGCCTGCGCGAGTGGTTTGTGCCCGAAAGCCTTGCCTGTGCGCATGTGCTGGACGGGGCCGCCGTGGTGGCCAGTGATTTTCGCATTGATCCTGCGGGCCACACGCGGTTTGCGGCCTTCGTCCCCGCGAGCACGGGATCGCGCCGCGTGGGGCGGATCATCCAGCGTTTGCTGGAGATCGAGACCTATAAGACCATGTCGATGTTGGGCTTTGCGCTCACGCGCGAGATTGGCGGGCAGGTGGGCAAGATGGATCATCAGGTCAGTGACCTCATGGCCAAGATGAGCGCACAGGAGATGAAGCCCGAAGAGACGCTGAACGCGCTGCTGGATGTCTCGGTCGAGCTGGAGAATGTGGTTGCGCAGACCTCCTTCCGCTTTGCGGGGACAGCCGCCTATCAGGCGATCGTGCAAGAGCGTATTCAGGCGCTGCGCGAGGCGCGGTTTGAGGGGCGGCAGGGGTTTGGCGAGTTTATGACACGTCGCTACGAGCCTGCGATGCGCACTGTTGTCTCCATGGAGCGGCGGCTGGAGCGTATGTCGGCGCGGGCGCTGCGCGCCTCCGACCTGCTCCGAACACGGGTCGATGTAGAACGCTCTGCCCAGAACCAATCCATTCTCGAGAGTATGGACAAGCGTGCCGACCTGCAGCTGCGCCTGCAGCGCACCGTTGAAGGGCTCTCTGTGGTCGCGATCAGTTACTACGCCGTCTCTCTGGCAGGCTATGCGCTTTATCCGCTGGCGGGCTATCTGGGGCTGAGCAAAGGGTTGCTGACCGCCTTGGTTACGCTGCCTGTGGTTCTGCTTGTGTGGGGCGCTGTACGGAAGTTGCGCCAGCATATCGAGTAGTACGGACCAGCCATGCGTTGGTTGCCCATGCGCCTGCTGCCATCATGCCCAGTGCCAGCAGTGCTGCGACCGACAGGGTAGGGACGCCAGCAAGACCTGCGCCCACGGTGCAGCCACCTGCGAGTACGCCGCCAGCGCCCATCAGAACAGCACCGCCCATGTAGCGGCCTGTCTGGCCCGCGCTCTCAAAGCTCTGCCATCGGAAGGAGCCTGTGAGCAAACTCGCGGTCAGTGCGCCCAGCAAAACGCCACCGATGAGACCAGTACTGAAGTTGGGGGAGATGGACGTGCCTGCGATCGTCCAGAACAGGGTGTCCGATGCGGGGCGCGTGAAAGACAGGCTCTCGAAGGGGATCACGTCGAAATCGTCATAGAGGATGAAGCCCGTGCCGACCCATGCCAGCGGGACCAGTGCGCCCAGCAAACCAGCGGCCAGCAGCGTAGGTGCACGCACGCCCGAGCGTGCGGCGATCAAGAGTGCGGCGATGATGATCAGCGCAGCAGGGAGCCAGCTGCCTGCAAGCGCCGTATAGTCGCCCAACGGGACTGTGACACTGCCGAGGAGGACCCGCAGGGGCGCGAGGAGGCCTTTCATCGTCGCGTGTGCTGTGATGGCAAAGACAACCATGACTGTCAGCGCACGCAGGTTGCCCGAGGCCCCCAGCACCGTCAGGCGCGACGCACAGCCGCGGGTCAGCATCATGCCAGCGCCAAACATCAAGCCACCAAGTGCAATGGCAAGCCAAGGCAGGTCGGCGGCCATCAGGCGGTGATCTTCAAAGCTGATGTAGCCCGCGCTCGCAGCGGCCTGCGTTCCGGCCACGGCCACGGCGAGGGCGGCGAACCAGACCCCCGCTGAGGCGCGGCGGTTCTCGCCTACAACGACGCTGCGGAAGCAGAATTTGGTAATCTGGGCCAATGCGCCAAAGGCCAATCCGATGGCGAGGGCGAAATAGACGACCGCTTGGGGTGCGGTGAGTGTCTCGAAACCGAGGTCTTCGAACATGGGGCAGCCTTTCTTGAAAAGATTACTGCTCTATCTGGCGCGCTGATGTCGGGACATCAAGGCTGCGGGCGTGCAATTTGGGGGACTGCTTTGGAACGCTGTTCTGTATCGAGGGCCGTTAAGGGGTAAATCGTTCTTCGAACGTAAAAGGCGCTGCACAGGTGTTCCCATGCAGCGCCTCAAACCAGACTGGCAGGTCTTATTTCGCCCTTACCGCCCGCGAATGCGCGGATCAAGCGCGTCGCGCAATCCGTCGCCGAGGTAATTCACCCCCAGCACCGTGACCGAGATCAGGATGCCTGGCAGGATCACACGCTCGGGGTATTCCTGCATGCGCTGTACTGCATCGGCCAGCAGCTTGCCCCATGTGGGGAAGTCGGAGGGGAAGCCCACGCCGAGGAAGCTGAGCGCGCTTTCTGTAATGATCGCTGTGGCGAGGCCCAGTGTGGCCGAGACCATGATCGGCGAGATTACGTTGGGCAGCAGGTGCGAAAAGATGATCTTGCGCGGCGTCGAGCCGATGGAGCGGGCGGCGAGGATGAACTCGCGTTCCTTGAGTGCCAGAATATCGCCGCGCACGATGCGGCCTGTTTGCATCCATGACGTGAAGGCAATGACGGAGACGATAAGCACGAACATGCCTGCCTCAGGGGAGCCGAAAGCTTTGGTCAGCGGTTGGCGGAACAGCGTCACGGCGAGCAGCACCAGCGGCAGGATCGGCAGGGAAAGAAACAGATCAGTCAGGCGCATCAGGATGAAATCCGCGCGCTTGAAATAGCCCGAGGCCACGCCCACGGCAGTGCCAATCAGCAGCGCCAGGATCATCGCAGCCCAGCCTACGGCCATAGACACACGGCCACCATAGATCATCTGCGCAAGGATATCGCGGCCCAGCTGGTCAGTCCCGAAGGGGTGCGCCCAGCCCGCCTTGGCCTCACCATCCCACAGCAGGGTGTAGATGGGGCGCCAGTTCTTGTTGCGGATGTCGAGTGTTGTCGGCTCGAGGTGCCACAGATATGGCCCGATCAGCACGCCAAGCGTGATGAACAGCAAAAAGCCACCACCCCAGATCGCGCCCTTGTGCTTGCGGAACTGGCCCCAGACATCGCGCCATTGGCTGCGCGGGGGGGCGGAGGGCTCTTTGTCTTTGAGCGCGCCGAACACTTCGATCTCTGGCGTTTGATCAGTCATAGCGGATCCTTGGGTCAAGCACGCCGTAGAGGATGTCGGCAATCAGGTTGAAGAGCACGATGAGGATGGCGAAGATGAACGTCAGTGTCATGACCATCGGCAGGTCATTGGCAAAGAGTGCTGTGAGCAACAGCTGCCCGATGCCGTTCACCTTGAACACATTCTCGGTGATGATCGCACCGCCAAAGATCGCGGGCAGGCCAAGGGCAATCACGGTCACCACAGGGATCATGGAGTTGCGCAGTACGTGGACCATGACAACAACACTTTCCTTCAGGCCCTTGGCGCGCGCTGTGCGCACGTAGTCCTGGTTCAGGTTGTCGAGCATGGCGGAGCGCATGTAGCGGCTGATCTGCGCCGTGGTTTGCAGAGCCAGCACCATCACGGGCATGATCATCTGCATGAACTGTATTTTGAAGCTTTCCCAATCGGTGACCACATGGGTGGTGTCATAGATCGAGGGCAGCCAGCCGAGTGTTACAGAGAAAATCACAATGAGCAGGGGGCCTGTAAAGAAGGGCGGGATGGAGAAGCCGACCATGGTGATGAACGTCCCTGCTTGGTCGAACACCGAGTAGTGGCGATAGGCCGAATAGATACCGATGGGGATCGCGATTAGAATGCCTACGATATATGAAAGACCAACGACCCAGAGCGTTTGCGGCATCCGCTGCATCACGATGTCCATAACGGGGCTGCGGGTCTGCCAGCTGATGACACGCTGCTTTTCCACCAGCGCGCCTGTGACGGGATCGGTTGTCATGCTGAGTGTCGTGTCGGGCAGCCAGCCGAACAGGCCGCTGCGGTTCGTCAGATAGTCGATGAACACCGACGGCTCGATCACGAAAAACTGGTAAAGCCATTTGAGGTATTGCACATGCACTGGCGCGCCGAGGCCAAGCGCTTCGCGCATCTTCTGCTTCACCTCTGGTGGCACAGTGAGCGGCACCTGCGCCATCGGATCACCAGGGGCGAGTTGCAGCAGCATGAAGATTACGAGGCTGATGAATAAAAGCGTCGGAATGGAAAGGAAGAGTCGTCGGATGGTGAAATTCAGCATCGGGCGGCGCCTTTATGGATCAGTCTTGTGGAAGGAGGTGAGGGGCGAAGTCTCCTTCGCCCCAATGGTAGGCGTGTTGTGACGGACGATTGCCCGCCACAAACCTGTTTACTTCTTGCGGAACCAGTCGGCTGCGTTCCACAGCTCGGAGTCCCATGTGTTCAACACAACACCACCAAGTGAGTTGGCGTGTGCAGATACACGGGAACGGTTGACCAGTGGCACGATTGTCATCGTGTCTTTGGTGATCATGTCGTTAAGTTTACGACCGATCTCGCCGCGCTTTTCCAGATCGCCTGTCATTGCCAGCTCGTCGAGCAGGGCGTCATAGGCGGGATCGCAGAAGCGGTTGATGTTCTCACCCTGCCACTGTGAAGATGGCTTAGGCTCGTTGCCGCAACGGTAGGCCGACAGATAGGCCTGCGGGTCCGTGCCGTTGAACGTGTTGGCATACATCTCGACGTCCGCATAGAACTTCTGGAACGTGTCTGGGGAACCGGGGTCACCACCAAAGAAGACGGAACCGTCAAGGTTGCGCAACTCGGTCTCAACACCGATCTGGCTCCACCAATCTTTGATCAGGGCTTGGAAGTCCTGACGCACAGCGTTTGTGGAGGTCTGGTAGAGGATGGAGAGCTTTACGCCGTCCTTCTCGCGCACACCGTCGCCGTCGCCGTCGACCCAGCCAGCTTCGTCAAGCATTGCATTGGCGCCTGCGATGTCCTGCACGAGGCACTCTGTGTTGTCGGAGTTATAGAGTGCAGGTGCGGGCACGAGGTTACAGGTCGGGCGACCCGCCTTGCCGTAGCCTACTTCGGTCAGCAACTCACGGTCGATGGCCATGGAGAGCGCTTTGCGCACGGCGAAGTCCGACAGGAAGGGGTGCGGGTGCGCAACGGTGGAGCGCTCGCCCTCTGGCAGGTCGGGGGAGGGGTTCGTCATGTTCATCTCAAGACGCTCGACCAGCGGGCCAAAGCCTGCAATCGCGACACCTTTGCCAGCTTCTTCCATCTTGGCAATCACGTCGGGTGCCAGCTGGAGGTTCCACGCATAGTCGAATTCGCCTGTCTCAAGGACCGCACGACCTGCAGCAGCCGCGTCGCCGCCGCCTTTGAAGGTCATTGTGGCGAAGGCAGGCTTGCCCTCGTGGCGGAAGTTCTCGTTCGCGGCCAGCGTGATCACGTCATTTGGACGGAATTCTGTGACGGTGAACGGGCCAGTGCCGATCGGGTTAAAGTTGGCTTCGGTACACTCGGGCGCTTTTGCACCAAGGCATTCTGCAAACTGTGCCGCTTGGATGATGGGGCTTTCGCCGCCAACAAATGGGCCGTAGGGGTTTGGCTTGGGGCCGTCGAACGTGACTTTGACTGTCAGATCGTCGATTGCCTCAACGCTTTGCACGCCGTCAAACTTGGCGCCTTGGGCGCAACCACCCTCGGGGTGCATACAGTATTCGGCGGTGAATTTCACATCAGCGGAGGTGAAGGGTGTTCCATCGGACCATGTGAGGCCTTCGGAGATTTTCCATGTGATCGACGTCAGATCCTCGGACACGCCGCCGTTTGCAACGGTGGGCACTTCGTCAACAAGCCATGGGACCATCTCGCCGGTCTCGGTAAAGCGGGCGAGGGGTTCAATGATCAGGGAGGCGGATTCAACATCCTTTGTGCCGCCCGACAGGAACGGGTTGAGGATGGAAGGGGCCTGCCAATACAGCACTTTCACGTCGCCATCGCGGCCACGATCGCCAGAGTGGCCGTCGGCAAATGCCATCGGCGCAAGAGCGGTCAGGGCGACAGCTCCCATAAGGGTGGATTTCAAAGTCATTAATATACTCCATGTTGAACACGCGGATGCGTGCGGGTCTCGTCCGACTGTTGCGGACGTTTATTCACTTTGAGGGATGATAAGGATCGCGCGGCAACTATCTGTTTTTCAACGTCAAATTGCGGTGCAAGCCAAGTCGCCCCCCAGAGCGCGTACGAAGATACAAGCACACCAGACGGAAAATGCAACCCTTGTGTCGGAAGGCAATGATGAAAATGAAGGCGCTGCCAGTTTTTTTGGCGGAGGGCGGAATTGATTGTCCAGTACGGGGTTTGACGTCTGGCAGGCTTGCGCATAGCGTGTTCCACATACGGTGCTGAATGCGCCGCTTTTGGGGAAGGACTGCCATGCTTGATCACAGTGAAAAAGCGCCGATTGCGCGGATTGACGGTTTGCGGGTCGAGTTTCAGACCAAGGACGGACCTGTGGTTGGGGTTGAGGATGTCTCCTTTGATATCCACCCTGGCGAGACGGTTTGCGTTGTGGGGGAATCAGGGTCGGGCAAATCCGTCTCGTCCCTGTCCCTGATGCGGCTGGTGGAGTTTGGCGGCGGCGAGATTGCGGGCGGAAAGCTGATGTTCAACCGTGGCAGCGGCGATGACATTGATCTGGCTGACACGGCTCAGGACAAAATGCGCGGCATCCGCGGCAACGAGATCGGAATGATCTTCCAAGAGCCGATGACCGCGCTTAATCCTGTCTTCACCGTGGGCAAGCAGCTGACCGAAGGGCTTCGGCTGCACAAAAATATGAGCAAAGCGCAGGCCGATGCGCGCGCGCTGGAGTTGATGACCCAAGTGCGCATTCCAGAGCCCGAGAAGCGTCTCACGCAATACCCGCACGAGTTGTCGGGGGGCATGCGCCAGCGGGTGGTGATCGCCATGGCGCTGGCCTGTGAGCCGCGCCTGCTGATCGCGGATGAGCCGACGACGGCGCTCGATGTGACCATTCAGGCGGAAATTCTGGCGCTGATGGACCGATTGAAGCGCGAGACGGGAACGGCGGTGATGTTCATCACACACGACATGGCCGTGGTCGCCCAGATGGCCGACCGCGTGGTCGTTATGTTTCGTGGTAATAAGGTCGAGGAGGGCACGGTCGAGGAAATCTTCGAGAACTCGCAGCACGCCTATACCAAGGCGCTGTTGGCCGCTGTGCCCAAGCTGGGCGAGATGACGGGTAAGGACTATCCCGAGCCGATGAAGCTCTTGGGGTCCGAGGATAAACCCATCGCGCCCATCAAAGGCACCGACGAAGTGCTGCTGAGCGTCAAGAACCTGACCACGCGGTTTCATGTCACGGGCGGATTGTTGCGCCGCGTGGTGGCGAATGTGCATGCGGTTGAGGACCTGAGTTTTGATATCAACAAGGGCCAAACGCTGAGCCTTGTGGGGGAAAGTGGCTGTGGCAAGTCTACGGCAGGCCGCAGCATTTTGCGGTTGGTGAATCCTCTGTCGGGTGAAGTGAACCTTGGCGGTACGGATATCATGGCGCTGAACCCGCATGATCTGCGCATGGCGCGGCTGGACATGCAGATGATCTTTCAGGACCCGTTTGCATCGCTCAACCCGCAGATGGGGCTGGCCGATCAGGTGGCTGAACCGATCCACAACTATGGCACGCTCAAGGGGGCGGCCCTGACCGAGCGGGTCGAGATGCTGTTTGACCGTGTCGAGTTGCCGCGCAGCTTTATGCGTCGTTTCCCGCACGAGCTGTCGGGTGGGCAGCGCCAGCGGGTAGCGATTGCGCGTGCCTTGGCGCTGAACCCAAAGCTGATCATCGCGGATGAGGCCGTCAGCGCGCTCGATGTCTCCGTGCAGGCGCAGGTGCTCAATCTGATGATGGAGCTTCAGGCGGAGATGGAGTTGTCCTTCCTCTTTATCTCCCACGACATGGCCGTGGTGGAGCGTGTGAGCCACCATGTGGGCGTCATGTATCTGGGCCGCATTGTGGAACTTGGTCCGCGCCGCGAGGTCTTCGAGAACCCTCAGCACCCCTATACCCAAGCGCTCATGAAGGCCGTGCCCATCGCCGATCCGCGCAAGCGCAAGGCGGAGAAGGATTTGAATTTCAAGCCGATCCCGTCGCCGATCCACCCCGTCAGCTACCGCCCCGAGCCGAGCGTTTACCGCGATGTGGGCGACGGGCATAAGGTGCTGATTACGGACAGCGGCTACTAGCTATGGCAGCATCAGGCCAACAGGTTGCCCTTGTGACGGGGGCCGCACGCGGTATTGGCCGTGCCATTGCGGATGGTTTGCAGGCCGACGGTTACAGGGTTGCGATAACGTACCTAAAGACTGCGCCACAGCAGGGCGCTGATCTGGCGATCAAAGCGGATTTGCGTGACCCGCAGAGTTTTGCGCAAATCGTAGATGCGGTGATGGCCAAGTGCGGGCGTCTTGATGTGATTGTAAATAACGCAGGAGACATCGCCGCCTCGCCGCTGGACGGCTATGACCATGATGCATTGCGCGCTTTGATGGATGTAAACGTGCTGGCCTCGCATGGCTTGCTAGCCGCGGCGATGCCGCATCTGGAGCGGGGTGCGCGGGTGATCGGGATATCGTCGGTCAATGCGGTGCTGCCGCCCAAAGGGGCCACGATCTATGGCGCCAGCAAGGCCGCCCTTGATCTGTGGACGCGCGGCATGGCCAAGGATTTGGGGCCGCAGGGCATCCGCGTCAACGCCGTGGCACCGGGGGCCGTGAACACGCCCGATGCGCCGCGCGATGCGGAGTTGACGCAGCTTTTTGTGGACATGACAGCGCTTGGCGCCTTGGCCGAGGCATCGGACATAGCCGATGCTGTTTGTTTTCTGGCGAGCGATAGGGCGTGTGACATTACGGGTGAAGTACTCACCGTTTCAGGAGGATACCGATTGTGACCGACCGTCTGACCCCGCTAGAGCTGATGACCAAGCTCATCAGCTTTCCTACCGTTTCACGCGATACCAACATCCCGCTCATTGACTGGGTGGAGGAATACCTGAACAGCCACGGCATCACCGCCCATCGCTATGTAGACCCTGAGCAGCCGAAACACGCGCTGTTTGCCCATGTGGGGCCTGAGGTGGAGGGGGCGATTGTGCTGTCGGGGCATACGGATGTGGTGCCTGTGGACGGCCAGCCGTGGGATACGGACCCCTTCACCGTGGTCGAAAAAGACGGCAAGTATTACGGGCGCGGGACCTGCGATATGAAAGGCTTTGACGCGCTGGCGATTTGGGCCTTGGTCGAGGCGCATTATGCGGGCGTCAAGCGGCCGCTCCAGATCGCGCTCAGCTTTGACGAGGAGGTCGGCTGTACTGGTGCGCCGCCGATGATCGCGGCCATGCAGTGTGTTGTGCCCAAGGGCAGTGCCGTGATCGTGGGTGAGCCTTCGACCATGCAGGCGGTCACGGGTCACAAGGGCGGCAGCGGCTTTAGCACCCATGTGGTGGGGTTCGAGGTGCATTCCTCGCTCATGCACACAGGCGTCAATGCGATCATGGCGGGGGCCAAGCTGATCGAATGGGCCAACGAGCAGAACACGCTCAATATGGAGATGAAGCCAAGCGATATGGCCGCGATGTTTGACCCGCCGTTTACCACGTTGCATGTGGGTATGATCGAGGGCGGTACGGCGCATAACATCACCGCCAAGGATTGCCATTTCGCGATGGATTTCCGTGTGGTGCCGGGTGAGGACAAGGAAAAGTGGAAGATCGCCTATCTCGAGAAGGTCCGCGAGGTGGAGGCGCAGATGCAGGCCGTGGTCCCTGAGACGCGCATCGAGATCACGCCGCGCTTTGACGTACCGCCGTTGCAGCCTGAGGAGGACGGTGAGGCGGAGACGCTGGTGCGCCAGATCACGGGCGACAACGCCAGCCATAAGGTCAGCTATGGCACCGAAGCAGGCCAGTTTCAGGACGCCGGCTATAGCGCGGTGATCTGCGGGCCGGGTGACATTGCGCAGGCTCATCAACCCAACGAGTTCATCGAGGTCAGCCAGTTCAACGCGGGCCAAGCGTTTATGCAAAAGCTGGTTGACCGGTTGTGTCTGTAGGCTTGCGATGATGGGCGGCTTTCCGATCACTGCCGCGCAAGCGCCGCGTTACACAGGGCCGCTGCCCGAGGCTGTAGACCTTGTGGTCATTGGCGCGGGTGTTATCGGCATCTGCACTGCGCTTTTCGCGGCGCGGGGCGGGGCGCGGGTTGTTGTGCTGGAAAAGGGCCTTGTCGCGGCAGAGCAATCGAGCCGCAATTGGGGCTGGATTCGTCAACAGGGGCGCGACCCTGCCGAGATGCCCATCATGGCAGAGGCGCAGCGCATCTGGGGTGATCTCAGCCGCGAGACCAACGCGCAGATCGGGCTGACGCAATCTGGCACGACCTATTTTGCGCGGGGTGACGCTGCAGTTAAGAACTACGAGAACTGGCTGCCTCACGCGCGGGCCAACGGCGTGGACAGTAAAATCCTGAGCCGCACGCAGGTGCAGGCGCTCTATCCTGATCTGGCGCAGGTGCCGCAGGCCGCACTGCAAACGGCCACCGATTTTCGCGCCGAGCCTTGGGTCGCCGTGCCTGCGCTGGCGCAGATTGCTCTGCGCGAGGGCGTGCAGATCGTTGAGCATTGCGCGGTGCGCTGTCTGGACATCGCAGACGGTAAAGTCGCTGGCGTGGTGACGGAGAAAGGCACGGTGCGCAGCACCCGTGTGGTGCTGGCGGGGGGCGCTTGGTCCTCGCTCTTTTTGCGCAACCACGGTGTGGCGCTGCCGCAGCTGAGCGTCCGTTCCCAAGTTGCGGCGACAGTGCCTTTGCCTGACGTGGGCCAATGCGCGGCCTCGACGCCCAATCTTGCGTTTCGGCGGCGCGCCGATGGGGGCTATACGCTGGCGCCGAACATGACATCGGAGCTTTTTGTCGGGCCTGATGCGTTTCGCGCGCTCCCCAAATTTCTGGCCCAGCTGCGGCTTGATCCCTTTGGCTGCCGTATCAAACCCTACGGCCCCAAGGGCTTTCCCGATGCGTGGGGAACGCGGCGGCGCTGGGCGGCGGATGAGGAAACCCCGTTCGAGCGGATGCGCATCCTTGATCCAAAGCCTGTGCCGCGCATCATCGCCAAACTGGCGCGTGATTTTGCCACACTGTTTCCGAAGCTGGGCAAGGTAGCGTTGAAGGCAAGTTGGGCAGGGATGATTGATACGATGCCCGATATTGTCCCTGTGGTGGATCACACGCCCATCGAAGGATTGATTGTCGGCACCGGGATGAGCGGGCACGGATTTGGCATTGGCCCTGCGATGGGCCGTATCCTCGCTGATCTGGCGGCAGACAGGCCCGCGGGCCACGACATGAGCCGCTTTCGCTTTGCCCGATTTACCGATGGCACGCCGATGGTGCCCGGACCAGACGTTTAGGAGAAGACCATGCCGATCAAGAACCGTTTTGCTGAGACGCACGCCGAGATCACTGCGTGGCGCAGGCATCTGCACCAATACCCCGAACTGATGTTCGAGGTGCATGAGACCGCGAAATTCGTCGAGGAAAAGCTGCGCAGTTTCGGCATCACAGACATCACCACGGGCATCGGGCGCACGGGGGTTGTGGCGATGATCAAAGGGCGCAGCACAGGCTCGGGCCGCACCGTGGGCCTGCGCGCGGATATGGATGCGCTGCCGATCGAGGAGGCGACAGGGCTTGAGTATGCCTCGAAGAACCCTGGCAAGATGCATGCCTGCGGCCATGACGGGCACACGGCGATCCTGCTTGGTGCTGCGCAGTATCTGGCCGAGACGCGAAATTTTGACGGGCGCGTGGTGCTGATCTTCCAACCTGCCGAAGAAGGCGGGGGTGGCGGTCGCGAGATGTGCAAAGATGGCCTGATGGAGCGGTGGTCCATCGACGAGGTTTACGGGCTACACAATATGCCCGGTGGCGAGGTGGGCAGTTTCCACATCCGCACAGGCGCCATGCTGGCTGCGACGGACGAGTTCGAGATTACCGTCATAGGGCAGGGCGGGCATGCCGCAGCACCACATGAGGCGATTGACCCCAATCTGGCCGCCGCCCATGTTGTCGTCGCGTTGCAGAGCATTGCCAGCCGCAATGTCGATCCGTTGGGACAGGTGGTTGTGTCGGTCTGTGTGATGCAGTCGGACAATGAGGCGTTCAACATTATTCCGCACCGCGTGATGTTGAAAGGCACTGTGCGCACGCTGGATGCGGAGGTGCGCAGTCTGGCGGAGAAGCGGCTGGGCGAGATTGCATCGCTGACGGCGCAGGCGCATGGCTGTGTGGCCGATGTCGACTATGTGCGCGGCTACCCTGCGACGGTCAACCACGCGGCCGAAACTGGCTTTGCCGCTGATGCAGCCGAGGCCATTACACCAGGGGTAGAGCGCAATACGCCGCCCATCATGGCGGGGGAGGACTTCTCCTATATGCTCGAAGAGCGTCCGGGTGCGTACATACAACTGGGCAATGGAGGAGGGGCCACAGTGCACCATCCCGAGTATAACTTTAACGATGATGCGATCCCCGCAGGGTGTTCATGGTTTGCCGAGTTGGTAGAGCGGCGGATGCCAGTGGCGTGATCGCTCTGGCGCAGGTCGAAACCCTGCGCTAGCCTGACGTAACTCTGAAATCAAAGGACGCCTCCCATGCCCGTAAAGAACCGCTTTGCCGAAACCCATGCCGAGATCACTGCATGGCGCCGTGACCTGCACGAGCATCCCGAGATCCTGTTCGAGACGCATCGCACCTCTGCCACCGTGGCCGAAAAGCTGCGCGCCTTCGGCTGTGACGAGGTTGTTGAAGGCATCGGGCGCACGGGCGTTGTGGGCGTGATCAAGGGGCGCTCGACGGCCTCTGGTAAGGTTGTGGGCCTGCGTGCTGATATGGACGCGTTGCCCATCCATGAGGAAACGGGGCTGGACTATGCCTCCAAGACAGATGGTGCGATGCACGCCTGCGGCCATGACGGTCACACGGCGATGCTTATGGGGGCGGCGCAGTACCTCACCGAGACACGCAATTTTGACGGCACTGCCGTGGTAATATTCCAGCCTGCTGAAGAGGGCGGCGGCGGCGCAAAAGTGATGTGCGATGATGGTATGATGGAGCAGTTCGGCATTCAGGAAGTCTACGGCATGCACAATTGGCCTGGCATGGCACCGGGTGAATTTGCGATCCGCACTGGTCCGTTCTTTGCCGCGACCGATCTGCTCGATATCGAGATCGAGGGCCTTGGCGGGCACGCGGCCAAACCCAACGAGACTGTGGACACCACCGTGGTCGCTTCCCAGATCGTGGGTGCGCTGCAAACCATCGTGAGCCGCAACGCCGATCCTGTGAAAACCATCGTTGTATCGATTACCTCCTTCGAGACATCTTCGCACGCCTATAACGTCATTCCGCAAAAGGTCCGCCTCAAAGGCACAGTGCGCACCATGACGCCCGAGCTGCGCGATCTGGCAGACAAACGCGTGAACGAGATTTGCACAGGCGTCGCATCCGCCATGGGCGCGGTGGCTCGGGTCACATACCAGCGCAACTATCCCGTGATGGTCAACCACCCCGAGCAGACCGAATTCGCCGCCGATGTGGCGCGGAGTGTTTCAGGTCAATGTGAGGAGGCCCCGCTGGTCATGGGCGGCGAGGATTTTGCCTTCATGCTCGAAGAGCGCCCTGGTGCCTATATCCTTGTTGGCAATGGCGACACGGCCATGGTGCATCACCCGCTTTATAACTTTAACGACGATGTGATCCCTGCGGGGTGTAGCTGGTGGGCGGGTATTGCCGAACAGCGAATGCCGATCACCCATTAACGCGCTAGCACGGCCAGCAGCGCATCGCGGGTGGCCGTGCCTTGGGGCAGAGAGAGCGGGGCAGGCGGCGGCTGCTGCCAAAGCTCGATCACGCAGCGGGCGAGCTCCTCTGGCCCTTGCACCCTGCGGTGGGGCACCTGCTCAAAAGCTGCGGTATTATTGGCGGTGTCTGGCCCTGTGAGCACATGATTGCCAGCGCGTGCGGCCTCCCAAGGGCTGTGGCCGCCCCGCGTGCCATTGCCGCCCCCCAAATAGGTCACGGCGGCCACCGCGTACAGGCCCGCCATCTGGCCCAAAACATCCATCACAAACACTTGGGTTTGCGCTTCGGGTGCCCCATTCGCGGTGTGGCTGCGCGTGCTCAGGCGGGCAGGGATATCCAGAGAGGCCTCCACATGCCGTGGGGCAAGGAGCAGCAGGGCATCGGGATGCTCTTGCAATATCCGTTCATGTGCGCCGATCACGGTATCCATGTCCTCGGGATGAGTTGAGGCGGCAAGCCAGACAGGGCGTTCTTCAACCGTCTTGGCCCAAACGGGTGCCACAGGGCTCTGCGCGTTTTGCGATTTCAGATCTTCCACCACGTCAACACGCAGACCCAACGCCTGCAGCTCTTGCGCAACAGCCTGCGTTGAAGCGGTGATCAGTGCGGCAGGGCGCAGCAGCTTTGCGACCGTGGAAGGGATGCGCGTCCGCGTCTTCGAGGCGCGTGCGGCGATCAGGGCATAGGGAATGTGCTGCGCTGCCAGCGCGTGCAGCATCACAGGCGGCATATCGGACTCAACAAAAATGGCGACCTTTGGCTGCCATGTCCGCAAAAACTGTCCCACGGCGGCAGGCGTGTCGATTGGCGCAAGAGCGGCCAACGGTGACATCGCTGCAGCTTTCTGTGCGCCTGTGGTGGAATGTGTTGTGACCAGCACATCACACGCATCTTGCAGCGTAGGCATCAGCGGGGCCAGCACATCCAGCTCTCCCACACTGGGGGCCTGACACCAGATCACGCCCTGTCGCGGGGTTTTGTGAAACCCCAACCGCTCTATCTGTTGATCAGCCGCCAGCCCGCGTGTGGCATGCCATTGATATAAGGGGGCCAGTGCCGTAACGGCAAAGCGGTAGGCCGCCAGCGCTAGCGTCATGCGATCAGCCGCCCGTATGGCTCATGTGGCGGGGCATCTGGCCGTCGAGTTGCTGGCGTGAATAGTCAAAATCATGGCCCTTGGGCTTGAGATTGATCGCCGCACGGATAGCGTCCTCAAGTGGGTCATTATCGTCAGGGTGGGCGCGCAGCGGTTCGCGCAGATCGGCGCTGTCTTCCTGACCCAGACACAGATAAATCTCACCCGTGCATGTGATCCGCACGCGGTTGCAGCTCTCGCAGAAATTATGGCTTAGGGGCGTGATAAAGCCGATCTTCTGACCCGTCTCCTCAAGGCGCACATAGCGCGCAGGCCCGCCTGTCTTCTCAGCCAGATCGGTGACCGTATAATGCTCTGCATATTTGGCGCGCACATCCTTGAGCGACCAATATTGTCCGATGCGGTCCTCATTGCCGATATCACCCATGGGCATGACTTCGATCCATGTGAGGTCCATGTCGCGCTCCGCACACCACTGGGTGATCTGTGCTAGTTCCGGCTCGTTAAAACCCTTCAAAGCAACCGTGTTGATCTTGACCCGCAGCCCTGCCGCCTGTGCGGCATCAATGCCGCGCAGCACCTGCTGCAGCCGCCCCCAACGCGTTACATCGGCGAATTTCTTCTCATCCAGCGTATCGACTGAGATGTTCACCCGCCGCACGCCTGCTGCATAAAGATCGCCTGCGTATTTCTCCAACTGGCTGCCATTGGTGGTCAGGGTCAGCTCTTTGAGCGCGCCACTGTCCAGATGCCGCTTCATGCCCTCGAAAAACGTCATGATGCCACGGCGAACAAGCGGCTCACCGCCCGTAATGCGCAGCTTTTGCACGCCCAATCCGATGAAGGTGGAGCACATGCGGTCAAGCTCTTCGAGGGTCAGCAACTCCTTCTTTGGCAAGAAGGTCATGTTCTCGGACATGCAATACACACAGCGAAAATCGCAACGGTCGGTGACCGAGACACGCAGGTATGTGATCGCGCGGGCGAAAGGATCAATCAAAGGAGCATTCATGGCGTAAGTGGTACAGAGGGACACGCAGAGGAGCAAGCGTATTTGGAGGGTTGGCGGGTGGCTTGCGCTGGATTACAAAGTAGGCGTGAAACGCTTTGTAAAACCCGCCGTAGCGATTGCCGCATCTTTGTCTCTTGGTGCCTGTGCACAGCTTGGGATCGGGCAACCGAACAATGTGCAAATTCTCGAGCCTGAGACGCAACAGCCGCTCGACGTGATGGTGCCACAGGCCGAAGCGACAGAGGCTGATGTAGCAGCAGTGCCCGCCGACCCCGTAATGACCTCCACGGCCCCCTCACCGCCTGCGGCAAAGACGGTGCAAACGCTCGACACCACCACAGCAGAGCAACGCGCCGAAGCGGCCGCACCCGCGACGCCCTCTGCTACATCCAAATCGCTGGGCACGACCATCGCCACATTGGGCAGCCCGACAGAACCCGGGTTCTGGCTCAAAACACCGCTGGTCAAAACCGAGACATCGGGCCGCGTCACCAACAAAGCAAACGGCAAATCATCCGTCGTGACCCTCATCCCCATAGACGGGCCTGCCACAGGCGGCAGTCGCATGTCATTGCCCGCCATGCGCCTGATCGAGGCATCCCTGACCGATTTGACCGAGGTCGAAGTAACGCTTGGCAGCTAAAGCGCAGACACTCTCTTCATTTTGCCTTTAAACTGAAATCCGCCAGCAGATCCCTGCGCTGGCCTATGCGTGCGTCACAACAACCGCTGTGCTTCTTTGCGCGCGAAAGGTTTCATCGCCGCTCCATGCGCGTCTAGAAACGCCATCACACGCTCAGGATCATGCTTACTCAGATCACGCAGCCACCATGCAATGGCTTTCTGGATGAACCATTGGGGATCGTTGGCATAGCTTGCGGCCCAACCAAGAATACGCGCGCGGGCTTCCAATTCGGCGGGCTTTGGCGTTTTGATCTTGGCCCATGGCAAGGTGATGACCAATGCCGCACGGCGCGTCCACATATGCTCCGAGCGGGTCCAGCCTTCGACCCGGTCAAGGCGCGATGGATCAGCCACAAGCCGCTTTGCCCCCGCCGCGCAGGCATGATCAGCAATCGCCCAGCTGTCAAAATCGCAGTGCCATTTCGCAATGAGCTGCCATGCGGCTTCCTCATCCTCGCGCAGGCGCGCTTGGGTCAGCAGCTTGGCGGCGGCTACGCGGGCCTCGAAGATGTCACTACGCCAAAGGCCGTCGGCAATCTTGATGCGTGCGGCCACATCCAACGCGCCGCGCCAATCTTTGGTCAGGTCATTGATGTGTTCGTTCGACACGCCGAGATATACCCGATCCACCTTGTGATAGGCGCGCATCTGGGCCGCGCGCTCCGCATTGGCGGCGGCGTGCAGCGTTGCGAGATAGGGCTCATGCATCGGAAGAGTCGCCAAGGATATGCGTGGGCATCCCGTCGATGGTGGCGCGGTTGCGCTCGTCCCAATAGGTCTCGATCCCGTCCTGACCCTTGTCATCCGCCCATTTGGCCAACACCTCACGCGGGCCTTGGTGCTCGTAAAACGGCACCGCATAGCCGCAGCTGGTCTGGAGCTTCTCGACATGCATGTCATAGAACTGTCGTGTGCCAAGGGCAGGCTCAAAGTGGCTGGCGGCCTCCTCAAATCCCGCATCGCGGGGGTGCAGCGTGGTGGCGGTGCCGTAGGCACGCATAATCATGGGCCGCGTCTCAAACCCGCACCACATCAGTGTCATGCGGTTGACGCGCAGCAAATGCCCCGCCGTCTCGTTGCCCGAGCCTGTGAGGTTGCGCCAGATGATGCGGTTGGGGCCAATCACGCGCAGGCTGTCCATCCCTTTGGGCGAGATGTTGACCCGTCCGTCCTGCGCTGCCGACCCGCAAAAGAACATATGCTGCGCCTCGATAAAGGCGCGGTGATCGTCGGCTACGGCGTCAAATTGCTTGGCCATTATTCCACCGTTACGGATTTGGCGAGGTTGCGGGGCTGGTCCACATCCGTCCCTTTGGCCACCGCCGTGTGATAGGCCAGCAGCTGCGCGGGCAGGGCGTAAAGGATGGGAGCTACGGCGTCGGAGACTTCTGGCATCTCGATGCTGCCCCAAACGCCCTGACTTGCCTCGCTGAGCCCTTCGCGGTCCGAGATAAGGATGACCTTGCCCTTTCGCGCCATAACTTCCTGCATGTTGCTTACGGTCTTCTCAAAGAGCGTATCGCGGGGCGCAAAAACGACGACTGGCACGTCCTCGTCTACAAGGGCGATGGGGCCATGCTTTAGCTCGCCCGATGCATAAGCTTCGGCGTGTATGTAGCTGATTTCCTTTAGCTTTAGAGCACCTTCATGGGCCAGGGGGTAGAGGGGGCCTCGGCCGAGAAACAGAACATCGCGGGCGCTCGCCAGTCTGCGCGCAGTTGCGGCAATGGCACTGCTTTGATCCAGTGCTTCGGCCATCAATGCAGGCAAGCGGCGCAATTGTGCGAGGTGATCCTGCCGCTGCTCTTGCGTGATTTCGCCACGGTCGGCGGCGGCTTTGAGCGTGAGCAGGAACAGAACAGTAAGCTGGCAAGTGAAGGCTTTGGTCGAGGCCACGCCGATTTCCACGCCTGCGTGGATGGGCAGGGCCAGATCGCTTTCGCGCGCGATGGAGCTTTCTGGCACGTTCACCACAGACATGATCTTGTCTGCCTTGCCTGCACAGTAGCGCAGGGCGGCGAGGGTATCTGCCGTCTCACCCGACTGACTAACGAAGAGGGCAACCGAGCGTGCAGGGATGGGCGGTTCGCGGTACCGGAATTCAGAGGCCACATCGATCTCGACAGGGATGCGCGCGATCTGCTCGAACCAGTATTTCGCCGTGAGGCACGCGAGATAGGCGGTGCCACAGGCGACCATCGTGATGCGGTCCACATTTGAAAAATCAATCTGCGGGTCGGGCATGCGGATCTCGCCCGATCTGCTCAGATAGTGGCCTAGCGCCTCGGCAATCACCGTAGGTTGCTCCGCGATTTCCTTGGCCATGAAGTGTTTGTGGCCGTTCTTGTCGATTTGGGTGGCGCTCACTTCGATCTTGCGGATTTCGCGGTCCACAGGGGTGCCGTCTGCGTCGTATACCTGCGCGCTTGCGCGGGTGAGAAACGCGTAATCGCCCTCCTCGAGATAGCTCATGCGGTCTGTCAGGGGCGACAGTGCAATGGCGTCGGAGCCTACGAACATTTCCCCCTCGCCATACCCGATGGCCAGTGGCGAGCCTTTGCGCGCCACGATCATCAGATCATCCTCACCGCCGAACAAGAAAGCCAGCGCAAAGGCGCCGTGCAGCTTGCCCAGCGCCTTGACCGCCGCCTCTCGCGGTGCCAGCCCTTCGGACATGAAATGCTGGGTCAGCATGGCGACGGTTTCCGTGTCGGTATCCGTGACGGGGTGCAGCCCGTATTCGGCCAGCTCTGCGCGCAGCTCGCGGAAATTCTCGATGATGCCGTTGTGCACCACGGCCACGGGGCCTGATTTATGGGGGTGGGCATTGTTTGCATTGGGCTCACCATGGGTGGCCCAGCGGGTGTGGCCGATGCCAGATTTGCCTGCCAGCGGCTCATGCACCAGCAGATCGCCCAAGTTGACAAGTTTGCCCACAGCGCGGCGGCGGTCCAGCCGTCCTGCGTTGACCGTTGCGATCCCAGCGCTGTCGTAGCCGCGGTATTCCAGCCGCTTGAGCGCTTCGACCAAAATCGGGGCCGCCTCGTGATTGCCCAATACGCCTACAATTCCGCACATATCAGCTACTCCGCTGTTGTCTGGCCTTTTTGGCCTTGAGCATGTCCATAAGTTTGCGCGCCATGCCGGGTTTTTCGACCTGCGGCGCACGCGCCAGTGCCAGCGCGTCAGGCTCCACATCCGATGTGATGACCGAGCCTGAGCCCGTCATCGCTCCGTCGCCCACCGTGACGGGGGCCACAAGCATGGTGTTGGAACCGATAAAGCTGTCTGCGCCGATGTGGGTGTGGTGTTTCATCACGCCGTCATAGTTGCAGGTGATGGTGCCCGCACCGATGTTCGCGTGCTCCCCGACGAAGGCATCGCCGATGTAGCTCAGGTGATTGACCTTAGCCCCCTCCGACACAGTGGCATTCTTGATCTCGACAAAATTGCCGACGCGGGTGTTCTCGGCCAGCTCGGCACCAGAGCGCAGGCGGGCGTAGGGGCCGATGATGGCCCCGCGCGAGACGTGGCAGCCTTCAAGATGGGAGAAGGCGCGGATATGTGCGCCGCTTTCCACCGTGACGCCCGCGCCGAAAAAGACGTTCGGCTCGATCAGAGTGTCGCGGCCAATCACGGTATCGCGGGCGAGGAAGACTGTGTCGGGGGCTTGTAGCGTTACGCCATCCTCCATCAGCGCAGCGCGGGCGCGGGATTGGAAGGCGGCCTCGGCATCTGCAAGCTGAGCGCGGGAGTTGACGCCCAGCGTCTCGGCCTCGTCGCAGGTGACGGCGGTAGCGCTCAGCCCGCGCGCACGGGCCAGCCCGATGATGTCAGTGAGATAGTATTCGCCCGATGCATTGTCATTGCCCACCGCGTCGATCAGATCGAACAACAAGGCGGAATTACAAGCGATGACACCGCTATTGCAAAGGGTGATTGCGCGCTCGGCCTCCGACGCGTCCTTGAATTCGACGATCCGCTCCAGCGATGTGCCTTCCATCACAAGGCGACCATAGCGGCCTGCGTCCGCCGCCTCGAACCCCAGCACGACCACATCGGTGCTCGCTGCGGCTTGCATCATATTAGCCAGCGTTTCAGGGGAGACGAAGGGAGTATCCCCATAGAGCACGATTGCGGTGCCCTCGAAATTCTGGAGCGCATCGCGGGCTTGGGCCACGGCATGGCCTGTGCCCAGCTGTTCGGATTGAACCACTACCGTGGCCTCTTCGTCATAGTCCAATACGGCTTTTGTGACCGCGTCCGCCCCGTGGCCTGCGACGACGATGGTGTGCTGTGGCTCTAGCGTGGCACCTGCGGCCATCGCGTGGATTAGCATCGGATCACCTGCAATAGGGTGCAGCACTTTGGGCAAGTCGGAGTTCATCCGCGTGCCTTTGCCTGCGGCGAGGATGATCAGGCTGGTATTCACGGGCGCTCATTTCTGCTCATTTTATATTTTCCCCTGTTTAACTGATGGGGGCGTCCGCGCAAGGTGGCTGTGGATCACTTAGGGTTGCAGCTTGCAACATGATATGGTGCAGATAGGCGGAACAAAGCGCAAAGGGCGGGGCAGCGATGAAAACGGTGGTATTTGATCTGGACGGGACATTGGCCGACACCAGCGGGGATTTGATCGCGGCGGCCAATGCGTGTTTTCGCGATATGGGCGCGGGCGATATGCTTGATCCCGCCACGGATGCGGCCACAGCCCTGCGCGGCGGACGGGCGATGCTGCGGCTGGGGATGGGGCGCATGGGAAAGCCTGCGGATGATCCGCTGATTGATGAATACTACGACGCGCTGCTCTATCACTATGCCCGTGATATCGATACGCATACGGTGCTTTATAACGGCGCGATGGAGGCTGTGGCGGAGCTGAAACGGCGGGGCTATGTCGTGGCGATCTGCACGAATAAGCCCGAGGCGCTAGCCCATCAGTTGCTCACGCGCTTGGGTATTCTCGGAGAGTTCGCTGCGATGCTGGGGGCTGACACCCTGCCTTTGCGTAAGCCTGACCCTGAGCATTTGTTCGAGACGGTGCGCCGCGCAGGGGGCGACCCTGCGCAATCGCTCTTAGTGGGTGATACGGTGACAGACCGCGATACGAGTAAGGCGGCGGGGCGGCCTTCGATCTTAGTGACTTTCGGGCCTGCGGGCGGCGATATGAGCGCGCTTGCGCCCGAAGCTTTGTTGGAGCGCTATAGCGATCTGCCCGATCTAGTCGAGACGCTTTTGGGGGAAGCGTGAGCCATGAGTGATGTTTTCACAGGGAGCTTTACCCAGCAGGAGCCAATCCCCGAAGCAGGGATTGAGGCCGCAGTTGAGGTAATGCGCAGCGGGCGGCTACATCGCTACAACACTGTTGAGGGCGAGACCGCCCAGACCGTGCTGCTGGAGCAGGAGTTCGCGGCCAGTGTTGGATCGAAATACTGCCTTGCGGTCGCATCGGGTGGCTATGCCATGGCCACCGCTTTGCGCGCTGTCGGCGTCAAGGCGGGCGACCGCGTGCTGACCAACGCTTTCACGCTGGCTCCTGTGCCGGGCGCGATTGCGGCGGTGGGCGCGGTGCCTGTCTTTGTTGGCGTGACCCGTGCTCTGGTGCTGGACCTTGACGATCTGGCGGCCAAGGCCGATCAGGCGGACGTGCTGCTCCTCAGCCACATGCGCGGACATCTGTGCGACATGGAACGCTTGATGGAGATTTGTGACGGTGCTGCCATCACCGTGATTGAGGATTGCGCCCATACGATGGGGGCCGCGTGGAAGGGCAAGCCCTCGGGGACATGGGGCACTGTGGGGTGCTATTCCTGCCAGACCTACAAGCATATCAATTCGGGCGAGGGCGGGCTGTTTGTTACCGACGACGCCGAAGTAGCCGCCCGCGCAGTCATGTATTCAGGCAGCTACATGCTGTTCGAGACACATCTTGCTGGGCCACCTAAAGAAGTGTTCGAGACGATCCGTTTCGAGACGCCCAATATCTCGGGGCGGATGGATAATCTGCGTGCCGCGATCTTGCGGCCACAGCTGGCGGATATGGCCACGCAGTGTGCGCGCTGGAACGAGAGATATTTCGGGCTGGAAGATGGCTTGCGTGATATTGCGGGACTTACGGTGATCGAGCGGGCGGCTGAGGAGACCATCGTTGGCTCTTCGATCCAGTTTCTGCTGGACGGGCGGGACGCGGATGCCGTGCAGGATCTGCTGACGCGCTGCAAGGCGCGGGGCGTCGAGCTGAAGTGGTTCGGCAACAGCGATCCCGTGGGGTTCACCAGCCGCTATGACAGTTGGCGCTATGTGGATGCGCCGCCGATGCCAGAGAGTGATGCTGTTCTGGCGGGGATCATCGACATGCGGGTGCCGCTGACTTTCAGCCTTGAGGACTGTGCGCTGATTGCGCGGATCATCCGCGACGAGGTCGGCCGCGTGTACCAGTCAGCGGTTTGACCTGACGGAGCGCTTGCGCGCATTTGATTTTTTCGCGCGTGCCTGTGGTGACGGTGTCGTCTGCACGCGATGCGGCACTTGACGCAACGGCTGCATTCTGTGTAGCTATTGAACAAGTGTTCAATAAATTTGGGTCAGGAGATTTTCCATGTTCAATGCCACGATGAAGTTTGACCTTGCTGAAGACGTCAATGCGCTGCGTGACGGCGTACACCGCTGGGCGCAGGAGCGCGTTCGCCCGATGGCTGGCGATATCGACGGAGAGAATATGTTCCCCGCTGATCTGTGGCAGGAGATGGGCGAGATGGGCCTGCTGGGTATGACCGTCGATGAGAAGTGGGGCGGCACTGGCATGGGTTATCTGGCGCATACTGTTGCTGTTGAGGAAGTGGCGCGTGCGAGCGCCTCTGTATCTTTGTCCTATGGTGCGCATTCCAATCTGTGCGTGAACCAGATCAGCCTGAACGGCACGGACGAACAGCGGGCGAAATACCTGCCCAAGCTCTGCTCGGGGGAGCATGTGGGGGCGCTGGCGATGTCGGAGACTTCTGCGGGATCGGACGTCGTGTCCATGAAGTTGAGCGCGGAGAAGCGCAACGATCACTACCGCCTGTCGGGCAATAAATACTGGATCACCAATGGCTGTGACGCCGACACGCTGGTGGTCTATGCCAAGACGGATAAGAACGCAGGCTCCAAGGGGATCACGGCGTTTTTGATCGAGAAAGACATGGTGGGGTTCACCACATCGCAGCATTTTGACAAACTAGGGATGCGCGGGTCCAACACTGCCGAGCTGATCTTTGACGATTGCGAAGTGCCGTTCGAAAACGTGCTGGGCGAGGACGGGCGCGGGGTGGCTGTGCTCATGTCTGGTCTGGATTACGAGCGTGTGGTGCTTGCGGGGATTGGTCTGGGGATCATGGCTGCCTGTCTGGACGAGATCATGCCGTATATGGCCGAGCGCAAGCAGTTCGGGCAGCCCGTGGGGAGTTTCCAGCTTATGCAGGGGAAAATGGCGGATATGTATACGGCCATGAACTCCGCGCGCGCCTATGTTTATGAAGTGGCCAAGGCGTGTGATCGCGGTGAGGTCACGCGGCAGGATGCGGCGGCGTGCTGTCTTTATGCCAGTGAGCAGGCGATGGTGCAGGCGCATCAGGCGGTGCAGGCGATGGGCGGTGCGGGGTATCTGAGCGACAGCCCTGTGGCGCGCATCTTCCGCGATGCCAAGCTGATGGAGATTGGCGCTGGCACTTCCGAGATCCGCCGCATGCTGGTCGGGCGTGAGATGATGGCGGCGATGTCGTGACGAAGGCGCGCAAGGAAATATCATAATGACACAGCTGCTGGGTCTTGATGGGGAGGGGCGCTGGGATATTCCTGCGCGGCTCAACATGGCGCGGCAGTGTCTGGATGCGCCCGAGGATCAGGTGGCGGTGATTGATCTTACGGGTGATGTCCCTGCCGATGTGACCTATGGGCGGCTGTTGGAAATGGTCGATGGTTTGGCCCGCAGCCTCATGCGGCTGGTGGTGGCGGGTGACCGTGTGGGCGTGTTGTTGAGCCAGTCGCCCTGGTGCCTTGCCGCACATCTGGCGATCTGGAAAATCGGTGCGATTTCAGTACCTTTGTTCAAGCTCTTCAAGCGGGACGCGCTGGCCTCACGGATCGGTGACAGCGGGTTGGAGCTGGTGTTGACCGATGTGGAAGGGGCCAAGCTGGTCGGTGATCTGGCGCAGCCGTTGCTGGCCAATCGCATCGGGCGGCGGGGGCCTGCGGCGCCTTTTGCCGATAGGGGGCCAGATGATCCTGCGGTGCTGATTTATACATCTGGAACAACGGGTTCGCCTAAAGGCGCGCTACATGGCCACCGTGTGCTGACGGGGCATTTGCCGGGTGTGGTGACGAGCCATGATATGCTGGGGCAGGAGGGTGATTGCCTGTGGACGCCAGCGGATTGGGCGTGGATCGGCGGATTGTTCGATGTGGCGATGCCTGCGCTGGCGCTGGGCGTGCCTGTGGTGGCGGCGCGGATGGCCAAGTTTGATGTTGCCGAGTGTCAACGTATTGTCGCGCAAGGTGCTGTGCGCAATGTATTTTTCCCGCCCACAGCGCTGCGGATGCTCAAGGCAGAAGGTGCTCGGATCGAGGGGCTTCGCTCGGTTGCTAGTGGAGGGGAGCCGTTGGGGGCCGAGATGCTGGCGTGGGGGCGCGGCGCGCTGGGAGTGCAGATCAACGAATTCTATGGTCAGACCGAGTGCAACATGGTGGCAAGCAGCTGCGGCGCGGCGTTTGAGACGCAGGCGGGCTGTATCGGGAAGCCTGTGGCGGGTTTCGAGATTGATGTGCTGGATGCTGATGCGCAGGGTGAGGGCGATATCGCTATAAAACGCGGGGCAGCGTCGATGATGTTGGGCTATTGGAAGCGGCCCGAGGAGACGGCGGCCAAGTATCGCGGCGACTGGATGCTGACGGGTGATCGCGGTGTCTGGGAGGGCGACTTCCTGCGCTTTGTGGGGCGTGAGGATGATGTGATTACCTCGAGCGGCTACCGCATCGGGCCTGCGGAGATTGAGGATTGTTTGCTGACCCATCCAGCGGTGGCAACTGTGGGTGTTGTGGGCAAGCCTTGCGCGCTGCGCACGGAGGTGGTGAAGGCGTATGTTGTGGTGAAAGCCGGTGCATCTGTGGAGGCTGTAGAGCTTCAAGAATGGGTGAAGGAACGGCTAGCAAGCTATTCATATCCCAGAGAAATCGAGTTTATGGAAGCTTTGCCTATGACGGTGACAGGCAAGGTGATCCGCGGTGAATTGAAACGACGGGCGCGCGACAGCGCGCAAGCGAGAGGTTAACAAATTATGAAACTGGCATCCCAAGCTTTGCCTTCCTCAGAGGCGTTCAAAGCAAACACAGCCGCGCATCTTGAGGCGCTGGCGCAGGTCCGTGAGGTTGCCCAAGCGGCGGCCCTTGGCGGTGGTGAGAAATCGCGGGAGCGTCATGTGGGCCGTGGCAAGATGTTGCCGCGGGAGCGGGTGGCGAATTTGCTGGATGCTGGCAGCCCGTTCCTTGAAGTCGGTGCTGTTGCAGCGCACGGGTTGTATGGTGGTGCGGCCCCTTGTGCCGGGGTGATTGCGGGTGTGGGCACGGTGCAGGGCCAAGAGGTGATGGTGATCTGTAATGACGCTACGGTTAAGGGCGGCACATACTACCCCATGACTGTTAAGAAACACTTACGCGCGCAGGAGATTGCCGAAGAAAATCATCTTCCTTGCATTTATCTCGTTGATAGTGGTGGTGCAAACCTGCCCAATCAGGATGAGGTCTTCCCCGACCGCGATCATTTCGGGCGTATCTTTTTCAATCAGGCGCGGATGAGTGCCAAGGGCATTCCTCAGATTGCCGTGGTGATGGGGTCGTGCACGGCGGGCGGGGCTTATGTGCCTGCCATGTCGGATGTGACGATTATTGTAAAAGAACAGGGGACTATCTTTCTTGCGGGGCCGCCTTTGGTGAAGGCTGCGACGGGCGAGGTGGTGAGTTCCGAGGATTTGGGCGGCGGCGATGTGCACACGCGGTTGAGCGGCGTGGCCGATTATCTGGCGGAGGATGATGCCCATGCGCTGACACTTGCGCGCCGCGCTGTAGGGTATCTCAACCGTGCAAAACCTGCATCGGTGCAGTGGGAGAGCGTGGAAGAGCCTGCCTATGATCCTGACGAGATTTTGGGCGTGGTGCCTGCTGATCTGCGCACGCCTTATGACATCCGTGAGGTGATCGCGCGCACGGTCGATGGCAGCCGTTTTGACGAGTTCAAGCCGCGTTTTGGCGAGACTTTGGTCACAGGGTTTGCGCATGTCAAAGGCTGTCCTGTCGGCATTATCGCCAACAACGGTGTGCTGTTCTCGGAGGCGGCACAGAAGGGCGCGCATTTTGTCGAGCTGTGTTCGGCCCGCAATACCCCTTTGGTTTTCTTGCAAAATATCACGGGTTTCATGGTCGGGCGGAAATATGAGAACGAGGGGATTGCGCGGCACGGGGCCAAGATGGTGACCGCCGTGGCCTGTACCAATGTGCCCAAGATCACCATTCTGGTGGGTGGCTCGTTCGGTGCGGGGAACTACGGGATGGCGGGGCGTGCGTATAGCCCACGTTTCCTGTGGACATGGCCCAATAGCCGCATCAGCGTCATGGGCGGCGCGCAGGCGGCGGGTGTTCTGGCCACGGTCAAGCGTGACGGCATCGAGAGGCAGGGCGGCAGCTGGTCCGCTGAGGAGGAGGCCGCGTTCAAGCAGCCCACGATTGATATGTTCGAAGAGCACTCCCATCCGCTCTATGCTTCGGCGCGGCTCTGGGATGACGGGATTATTGATCCGCGCAAGACCCGCGCCACGCTGTTTCTGAGCCTGTCGGCGAGTTTGAATGCGCCGATTGAGGAGACGAAATTTGGTGTGTTCCGCATGTGATTTTGGAGGGGTGCCATCAGTGCACCCTGCGTACACCCCCCGTGCACCCCTGTGTGCACTGATTGGAGAGTGAGATGGTGAAGACGCTGCAAGAAATTATTGATGCCAACCCTGAAGCGGAGACCTTTCGCTTCGGGGACAGCGAGGCGCTGTGCCGCGAGATTTTGGTGCTGGTGCGGAGCGGCAAGAAGACGGCGACCTGCGAGGCGGCTTCCGCCTTTGGTACGGGCGGCGATGTTTGGCCCGAGGTCGGGCGGCAGGATGTGGCGCTCAATTGGGACGGTACTCCTGCGGTGATGTTGGAGACAGTTGAGGTCACCACGCGGCGGTTTGGCGATATGGACGAGGAGTTTGTCGCCGCACAAGGCGAGTTCCGTGATCTGGCGCATTGGCGCGCGGGGTATGAGGCGTATTTTCGGCGTGCGGGTGTGTTTTCGCAGGACATGGAGCTGATGTGCGAGCGGTTTCGGATGGTTGAAGATTTCGGGACCGCTGGCGCGTGAGGCGCCCGTGGGAATTTCAGTTTATTTGCAAAATGAAGCGGGGCCGTTGTGCTCTGATTGAGGAGATGGGTGATGTTTGATACGATCCTGATAGCCAACCGTGGCGAGATAGCCTGCCGTGTCATAGAGACAGCGCAGGGGATGGGTGTGCGCTGTGTTGCGGTATATTCTGATGCAGATGCGTCGGCCAAGCATGTGGCGATGGCTGATGTTGCCGTGCATATCGGCGGTTCTGCGCCAGCTGACAGCTATTTGCGCGGGGATGTGATTATTCAGGCGGCCTTGGAGACGGGCGCGCAGGCTGTGCATCCGGGATACGGGTTTTTGAGTGAGAACCCTGATTTTGTCGCTGCGGTTGAGGCTGCAGGTCTTACGTTTATCGGGCCGTCGGGGACGGCGATCCGTGCGATGGGGCTCAAGGACGCGGCAAAGGCGCTGATGATCGAGGCGGGCGTGCCTGTGGTGCCAGGCTATCACGGTGCGGACCAGTCGGATGATCTGTTGGCGGCGGAGGCTGAGGCAATGGGCTATCCTGTGCTGATCAAGGCCGTTGCTGGCGGCGGCGGCAAGGGGATGCGCATGGTGGAGGAGGCTGGTGGCTTTGCTGATGCGCTTGCCTCGGCCCGGGCGGAGGCTAAGGCGGCGTTTGGCAATGCGGATGTGCTGGTGGAGAAATTCGTGAGCCAGCCGCGTCATATCGAGGTGCAGGTGTTTGGCGATGGCACCCGCGCGGTGCATTTGTTCGAGCGCGATTGCTCGCTCCAGCGGCGGCACCAGAAGGTGATCGAGGAAGCGCCTGCGCCTGACATGCCTGCGGATGTGCGCGCGGCCATGGGGGCTGCGGCGGTGAAGGCCGCGGAGGCGATCGGCTATAAGGGCGCGGGGACGGTGGAATTCATCGTGGACGGCTCAGGTGGGCTGCGCACGGACGGGTTCTTTTTCATGGAGATGAACACGCGGTTGCAGGTGGAGCATCCTGTGACGGAGGCCATCACGGGCGTTGATCTTGTGGAGTGGCAGCTGCGGGTGGCGGCAGGCGAGGACGTGCCGCAGGCACAGGAGGAGTTGGCGATTACGGGCCATGCCTTTGAAGCGCGGCTTTATGCGGAGGACGTCCCTGCTGGGTTCCTGCCCGCCACGGGCACGCTGAGCCATTTGGCATTTGACTCTGCGTGCCGCGCCGACAGCGGCGTGCGCAGCGGCGATACGATTAGCCCGTTTTATGATCCTATGATTGCCAAGGTGATTGTGCATGGACCTACGCGCGATGTGGCACTGGCGCGGTTGCGGCAGGCTTTGGCGCGCACGGAAGTGGCGGGCACGGTTACCAATCTGGCATTTCTGGGAGCGCTTGCCGATCATGTGGGATTTCGGCGTGGCGATGTCGATACGGGCCTGATTGCGCGCGATATTGAAGCGCTGACCAAAATGCCTGTGGTGGCACCGCGCCATGTGGCGCTGGCGGGGATGGCGGCGCTTGGGCTGTTGGAGACGGGGGCACAGGCGGGGTTCACCCTGTGGGCGCCTTTGTTGCAGCAGTTGACTCTGGCGTGGGGCGGTGAAGAAGCGGTTGTGAAGGTCGAGGTCTTGGGGCCTGACGCGCAGAGCTGGCATATCGGGGCGGAAGTTGTCGAGGCCCGCCGTGTGGGCGGTTTGTGGCAGATTGGTGGTTTGCCTGCGGCTTCTGTTGCCGTTGCGGGCGACGTGGTGACGGTGTTTGACGGCTACGGTCTGGTGTTTACGCGGATTGATGCGCTGCAACAGGCGGGTGGCGCGCAAGGCGACGGCAACCTGATTGAAGCACCTATGCCGGGTTTGGTGCGCGAGGTCTTTGCCAGTATGGGGCAGGCGGTGCAGGCGGGGGATAAGCTCGCTATTCTGGAAGCCATGAAGATGGAGCACAGCCTGCTCGCTGCACGTGATGGGGTAGTTGCGGAGGTGTTGGCCGCTGCCGGTGATCAGGTCGAGGCGGGGGCCGCATTGGTGCGGTTGAAGGCGGAGGGATGATTACGCTACATCATTGTCCGCAGACACGCTCGATGCGCAGCTTGTGGTTGCTGCATGAGTTGGGCGTGGATTTCGAGGTGGTCAAGCACGGGTTTGGCAAGAGCCTGCGCGATCCCGACTACCTGCGGCGCAGCCCTGCGGGGCGGGTGCCTGCGCTGGAGTTGGACGGCGAGGCGATATTCGAGACGGGGGCCATTACGGAAGTTCTGTGTGAGCGGTTTTCGCCTGACGGGTTGGGGCGCGTGGCGGGCAATGCCGAGCGTAGTCAATGGCTCATCTGGGTGCATTTTGCCGAGACAATCACCCAGCACAGTGCAGCGCTGACCCAGCAGCATGTGGCGCTGCGTGAGGATCATATGCGCAGCCCCATCGTGATGAAGCTGGAGGCGGCGCGGTTGCTCAAATGCTACGCGGCGTTGGAGGCGCGGCTGGCGGGGCGGGACTATCTGCTGGATGGCGGGTTCTCGGCGGCGGATATCTCTTGCGGGCAGGCGGTCTATCTGGCGCGCTTCTTTGCGCATCTCGACGGGTTCGAGGCAGTGCAGGCGTGGTACGCGCGGATCACGGAGCGCGAGGGGTTCATTGCCTCTTTGCCCGGGGATGATACGCTGTTTGAGTTTGATTTCTTTGCGCCGTGGGAGGTGACGTGATGAGCATGGGACCGTGCGAGATATTCGAGGTTGGACCGCGGGACGGTTTGCAGAACGAGGCGGGAGAGATTTCTGTCGCCGATAAGGTTGCGCTGGTGGATCGCCTCAGTGCGGCGGGTTTTTCGCGGATTGAATGTGCCAGTTTCGTCTCGCCCAAATGGGTGCCGCAGATGGCGGGCAGCGGCGATGTGCTGGCAGGGATCACGCGCAAGGACGGCGTGCGTTATGCGGCGCTGACGCCCAATATGCGCGGATATGAGGACGCTGTGGCGGCGGGAGCGGATGAGATTGCCGTGTTTGCCAGTGCCTCGGAAGGGTTCAGTCAAAAGAACATCAATGCCTCGATCGAAGAGAGTATTGCGCGGTTTGCGCCCATTCTGGAGGCAGCAAGGCATATTGATTTGCCTGTGCGCGGGTATGTGTCTTGTGTGGTTGAGTGTCCCTATGACGGGGCGGTGGCGCCACAGGCTGTGGCCAAGATTGCCGATACGTTGTTCTCGATGGGGTGCTACGAGGTGAGCCTTGGGGACACAATTGGTGCAGGTACGCCTGATACGATTGCACGGATGCTGTTGGCGGTGAGGGATGTGGTGCCTGTGGGCCGACTGGCGGGGCATTACCATGACACGGGCGGGCGGGCGATTGATAACATCGACGCGTCGCTGAGCCTTGGCGTGCGTGTGTTTGATGCGGCTGTGGGCGGCTTGGGCGGGTGTCCCTATGCGCCTGGGGCCTCGGGTAATGTGGCGACAGAGGCGGTGGCCGCGCATCTGGCGGCGCTGGGCTATGACACGGGACTGGATGCGGATGTAATTGCGCAGGCGGCCGAGATGGAACGCCAGATGCGGGGATGAGTGAAATGTACGAGACGATAACGATCGAAACAGACACGCGCGGCGTGGCGGCGCTCACGCTGGCGCGGGAGACCAAGCACAATGCGCTGAGTGCGCAGATGTTGGCGGAGTTGACGGATGCGGCGGCGGCGCTGGGCGCGGACGCCTCGGTGCGCGTGGTTATTTTGGCTGCGAGCGGAAGGACGTTTTGCGCGGGCGGTGATCTGGGCTGGATGCAGGAACAGATGGGCATGGATGCCGCCACGCGCGCGGCGGAAGCAGGCAAGCTTGCCACCATGCTGGGGGCGCTCAACAGTCTGCCCAAGCCGCTGATCGGGCGGCTCCACGGTAACGCATTTGGCGGTGGTGTGGGCATGGCTGCGGTCTGCGATGTCGCGGTGGGTGTAGACAGCCTGAAGATGGCGCTGACCGAGACCAAGCTGGGTATTATCCCCGCCACCATTGGCCCCTATGTGATTGCGCGCATGGGCGAGGGGCGGGCGCGGCGTGTGTTTATGTCGGGGCGTGTGTTTGGCGCGGATGAGGCGGTCGAGCTGGGCCTGCTGGCGCGCGCTGTGCCTGAGGCAGAACTGGACGCGGCGGTGGAGCGTGAAGTGCTGCCCTATCTCGCCTGTGCACCCGGTGCGGTGGCGGCGGCCAAAAAGCTGGCGCAAGATTTGGGCGGTGCTGCGACGGAGGAGGCGGTGGCGATGTCGATTGCCGCACTTGCCGAGCGGTGGGAGACGGAGGAGGCCGCCAAGGGGATTGGCGCGTTTTTCGAGAAGCGAAAGGCCGCTTGGGTGGTTTGAGCTAAGCAGATGTCTCGTGAGAGTCCTTTTGATAAGATCGCTGCGATGTCAGCGGAGTAGAGATTGAAACTGGCAGGTGAAAAAGCCGAGCTGTTGAGCCAAGATGTTGCTAGTGTGATGCGTACACTCACAAACAATGATGCGTGGCTGCGGCAGGATGTTATGTCCTCACAGGTCCCACGATCATCTGATGCAAACGCATTAATCAGTTTCAATATGATCTGGCGTGTCACGAGGAAATTATGGCTTGTATGTTATGGGAGAAGCTTGATCTGGGCGGGCATTCATTGCCTACGGTTCACGCGCTGTGTAACTGCAATGAGGTGGCTAATTTGGCTTATGAATTGGGAGCTTCAGCATATCCTGAAACTGACAGCTTTCAGTATGAATATGCAGAATGCCTCAAAACCTCTTGGAAGAAAGCAAATAGAATTGTTGTCGGGTACGGGAGTGCAAAGCGGCTCAGCAATTTGCACAACATGCGCAACAAGATTGTGCATGC
The DNA here is from genome assembly GCA_965660425.1 of Sulfitobacter sp. Classification (GTDB taxonomy): domain Bacteria; phylum Pseudomonadota; class Alphaproteobacteria; order Rhodobacterales; family Rhodobacteraceae; genus Sulfitobacter. The sequence goes on from CBFHZX010000005.1 coordinate 54,578, forward strand.
CACGAGCCGAACACGGGCAGAGCGGCAAAATCCGGACGCATACGGGCTGCCAAGAAGGCGTGAGGCTGTGCGCGCAACAACAGTCGCGAGATACGCGGTTTCGCATTATTCGGGCGCTTTGAATTCGACATCATTTGATTGGCGTGGTGCGCAAGAAATGTATGAGGACCAAGCAGGATTTTTGTGGGATGAAGCCGTATTGAATATAACGAAATAGAACGATCGGAAGAGCTCAAGGCGACGGGGAGCTTCCTTAAATCTATCTGGTTTACCATGCACCTCCCGTTGACCCCAACGGTATGTGGCGGTACACCCTCCCCCAAGCGCTGTACGGACCAAATGTCCGCACCATCCGGGAAAGGAGCCAACCTTGGACGAGATGCTTAGGGAATATTTGCCGATACTGGTTTTTCTGTTTCTAGCCATAGGCTTGGGTCTTGTACTCTTGCTTGCGGCGGCGGTGATTGCGGTGCGCAATCCCGATCCTGAAAAGGTTTCCGCCTATGAGTGTGGGTTCAATGCGTTTGACGATGCGCGGATGAAGTTTGATGTGCGATTCTACCTTGTGTCGATTTTGTTCATCATCTTTGACTTGGAAATCGCCTTCCTTTTCCCTTGGGCTGTGGCATTTGGCGACATCTCGATGACCGCCTTTTGGTCTATGATGATCTTCCTTGCGGTGCTGACCGCAGGCTTTGCATATGAATGGAAGAAAGGGGCGCTCGAATGGCAGTAACCTCTACAAATACCTCCACCGCTACGGCGGGGATGGACCGTGATGTGGCCACGCAGAACCTCAATGCGCAATTGCAGGACAAAGGCTTTTTGCTGACCTCCACCGAGGATTTGATCAATTGGGCGCGCACAGGTTCGTTGCACTGGATGACTTTCGGTCTGGCATGTTGCGCGGTGGAGATGATGCACACCTCCATGCCGCGCTATGATCTGGAGCGGTTCGGCACAGCGCCGCGCGCCAGCCCGCGCCAGTCCGATCTGATGATCGTGGCTGGGACGCTCACCAACAAGATGGCGCCTGCGCTGCGCAAGGTCTACGACCAGATGCCCGAGCCGCGCTATGTGATCTCGATGGGGTCATGTGCGAACGGCGGCGGCTACTACCACTACAGCTATAGCGTTGTGCGCGGCTGTGACCGCATCGTGCCAGTGGACATCTATGTGCCGGGCTGCCCTCCAACGGCTGAGGCGCTGCTCTATGGGATCATGCAGCTACAGCGCAAAATGCGCCGCACGGGGACGATTGTACGATGAGTGATGCACTGACGGAACTTGGCGCCTATATCGAGGCAAAGCGCCCCGATTGTGTGCTGGCTTGGGATGTAACGCATGGTGAGCTGAACCTCGACGTGACGCTGGCCAATATCGCGGGTCTGGTGGAGTTTCTGAAAGCCGATGCTACGTGTCGTTTCAACTCTCTCGTGGATATCACGGCGGTGGATTACACTGGGCGGGCCAAGCGGTTCGACGTGGTTTATCATTTCCTCAGCATGTACCAGAACCATCGCATCCGCCTGCGCGTGGCTGTGCGCGAAGAAGATATGGTACCGTCATTGGTCGCCATCCACCCCTCGGCCAATTGGTTCGAGCGTGAGGTGTTCGATATGTTCGGCATCCTCTTCTCAGGCCACCCCGATCTGCGTCGCTTGCTGACGGACTACGGCTTCCGCGGCTACCCGCTTCGCAAGGACTTTCCGACCACGGGCTATACCGAAGTGCGTTATGACGAGGCGGAAAAGCGGGTCGTATATGAGCCTGTGAGTTTGGTTCAGGAATATCGCCAATTTGATTTCATGAGCCCGTGGGAAGGGGCCGAGTACATCCTTCCCGGGGACGAGAAGGAGGCCGCAAAATGATGGACGGCACCAAAGGTTTCGAAGACGCCATGACGGGCGAACAGAAAATCCGCAATTTCAACATCAACTTCGGCCCACAACACCCCGCGGCCCACGGCGTGTTGCGTCTGGTGCTGGAGCTGGACGGCGAGATCGTGGAACGCTGCGATCCGCATATCGGCCTGCTGCATCGTGGCACAGAAAAGCTGATGGAGAGCCGCACGTATCTCCAGAACCTGCCGTATTTCGATCGCCTCGATTACGTGGCCCCGATGAACCAAGAGCATGCGTGGTGCTTGGCCATTGAACGTCTGACAGGCGTCGAAATACCCCGCCGCGCGAGCCTCATCCGTGTGCTCTATTCCGAGATCGGCCGCATCTTGTCTCACCTGCTGAACGTCACGACGCAGGCGATGGACGTGGGCGCGCTCACCCCGCCGCTCTGGGGCTTTGAAGAGCGTGAAGACCTGATGATCTTTTACGAGCGGGCTTGCGGCGCACGTCTGCACGCAGCCTACTTCCGCCCCGGCGGTGTGCATCAGGACCTGCCCGATGCGCTGCTCGATGATATCGAGACGTGGACGCATAAGTTCCTGAGCGGCTTCATGGTCGACATTAACACGCTGCTGACGGAAAACCGCATTTTCAAGCAACGAAACGTCGACATCGGCGTGGTGAGCGAGCAGGACATTCAGGATTGGGGTTTCAGCGGCGTGATGGTGCGCGGCTCTGGCCTCGCGTGGGATTTGCGCCGTGCGCAGCCCTATGAATGCTATGACGAATTTGACTTTCAAATTCCTACAGGCGTCAACGGCGATTGCTATGACCGCTATCTGGTGCGCATGGAAGAGATGCGCCAATCGGCCAGCATCATGCTGCAAGCCATTGAGAAACTGCGCGCGCCCGAAGGGAAGGGCGACATACTCGCCCGTGGCAAGATCACGCCGCCCGCACGCTCGGATATGAAAACCTCGATGGAGAGCCTGATCCACCACTTCAAGCTCTACACCGAAGGGTTCCACGTGCCCGCAGGCGAAGTCTATGCCGCTGTTGAAGCGCCCAAGGGTGAATTCGGTGTCTATCTGGTTGCCGACGGCAGCAACAAACCCTACCGCGCCAAACTCCGCGCGCCGGGCTATCTGCACCTGCAAGCAATGGATTACATGGCCAAGGGACACCAGCTTGCCGATGTTGCTGCAATCATTGGCACGATGGACATCGTTTTTGGAGAAGTGGACCGGTAAACCGCGCTCACTCTCTTCATTTTGCCTTTAAACTGACGCCGTAGGCATTCGACGCCTGAAACCAATACGAAAGCTTGATTAATGCTCCGCCGACTGCACGCCGATCAACCCGCCAGCTTCGCCTTCACCCCTGCCAATCAGGCTTGGGCTGAAGCTCAGATAACGAAATACCCCGAGGGGCGTCAGGCCTCTGCGATTATCCCGCTGCTGTGGCGTGCGCAGGAGCAGGAGGGGTGGTTGAGCCGTCCTGCGATCGAGCATGTCTCTGAAATGCTGGGGCTGGCCTATATCCGCGGTCTGGAAGTGGCGACGTTCTACTTTATGTTCCAGATGCAACCTGTTGGCTCTGTTGCACATATTCAGGTTTGCGGCACCACGTCCTGCATGATCTGCGGCGCGGAAGACCTGATCGGGGTTTGCCGCGAGAAGATCGCCAAAAACCCGCATGAGATTTCCGCAGACGGGAAATTCTCATGGGAAGAGGTCGAGTGTCTGGGCGCGTGCTCCAACGCACCCATGGCGCAAATCGGCAAGGACTATTACGAGGATCTGACGGCTGAGCGGTTCACCGCGATGCTGGATGAGTTGGCGCGCGGCGAGGTGCCGACACCTGGGCCGCAGAACGGGCGCTATGCCTCCGAGCCGCTGAGCGGGCTGACCTCGCTCACCGATTATGACAGCGGCAAAACACAATATAATGCCAGCGCGCAACTGGCTACGGATATCGGCGATACCGTCAAGCGGATCGACGGAACCGAGGTTCCATTGCTGGCGCCGTGGCAGGGCAAGGCGGCCAATACTGCTGCAAAACCTGCCGCCAAAAAGCCTGTGGCTGATGCCGCGCCGAAAGCCAAGGCAGCCCCCAAGGCTGCGGCTCCTGCATCAAAGGCGCAGAGCACTGCCAAGCCTGCGGTTGATAAACAGGCGGATGCGCCGCGCGCTGGCGCTGCTGTTGCGGGTAAGAAGCCGCGTACGATGAAAGCACCGCGCAAAGCGGGGGCCGATGATCTGAAATTGATCAAAGGCATCGGTCCAAAGCTGGAAGCTACTGTAAATTCAATGGGATTTTTCCATTTTGACCAAATCGCAAAATGGGGGCAAGCTGAGCTTGCTTGGGTTGACGAGAACCTGGACGGTTTCAGGGGTCGCGCGTCGCGGGACAATTGGGTTGATCAGGCACAAAAGCTTGCGCGCGGAGAAGAGACCGAGTTCCCTGCACGGGCCAGTAAAGACGGACGTTACGAAGATAAGTAAGCGGTAAAACAATCCATCTGGGGGATAGATTTAGAATATGTCGACGAATAACAACAATACGGAATGCATGGTCACCTGTTGGGGGATTGCTGCGTTCGTGGGCGTGGTCGCGATGATCATGTTGTACATGCTTGCCGATTTCGGTGTGATACAGGCAATCTTCACAGGTGGTTTGATCGGTACGGTCCTTGGCCTGCTGCTGAGCCTGACCGTGTGCTCAAGCCAGACGGCGGCGGATGATCTTGCCTCCGAGGAAAAGCCTGCGGCGCGCTATGCGGCCAAGGCTGCTGAGGAAAAAGCAGCGAATGCAACTGCGGCGCAGGCGGGCATGTCTGCTGCAGCCGAAGCTGCGGGTGCAGCTGGTACTGCGGGCGGTTCTGCCTCTGCTGGCGGTGCCGGTGCTGCGGATACTGCATCTGTGGCGGCGTCCAATGCGAACGCCTCAACCAGCAGTGCTGCGGCAACAGCGGCGCCTGCCTCGCTGATGAGCAGCGCAGCCACGTCTGAGCCAGCCAAAGCGGCACCAAAAGCAAAAACAGCGCCAAAAGCTAAGGCGGCACCCAAGGCTGCGGCAGCACCCAAAGCGAAAGCCGCACCCAAATCAGCGGCGGCGGCTGATGCACGTCCTGCAACGCTGCTGGATGGCCCGCGCCCCGAGGGCAAGGACGATCTAAAGCTGATCAGCGGTGTTGGTCCCAAGCTCGAGCAGACGCTGAACGATCTGGGTGTTTTCCACTTTGATCAGGTCGCCAAGTTCAAGAAGCAAGACATCGCATGGGTCGACGAGCGCTTGCGCTTTAAGGGCCGGATCGAACGCGATGACTGGATGTCTCAGGCGAAAATTCTGGCCAAAGGTGGCGAAACAGAGTTTTCCAAGGGCAAACGTAAGTCATAAAGAGAGGCGCTGCGCGTGACGCAACAGGACGACAAACTGTCACGTGACGGGCGGCGCCTTGCTTTGGTAAGTGTTGGGGCGGCGTTTGCCTTTATGGGCATATCGGCGCTTGGGGTAATCCTTAGATTGCCCAACCATATTATGGGCCTGTTGGAGCTAGGCGTCGCTGCCGTGTTCCTATGGGTTTTTATACAAGCATTCCGGATGTGGCGCGCGCGCCAGTCCGAAAGGGACGGATGAGCACATGTTGCAGGATAAAGACCGCATTTTCACCAATATCTACGGCATGCATGATCGCACCTTGAAGGGTGCGCAGGCACGCGGCCATTGGGATGGTACGGCGGCGATCATCAAAAAGGGCCGCGACTGGATCGTGGACGAGATGAAGGCCTCTGGTCTGCGCGGGCGCGGTGGTGCTGGCTTTCCCACGGGGCTCAAGTGGTCGTTCATGCCCAAGGAGTCCGACGGGCGTCCCAGCTATCTGGTGGTGAACGCCGACGAGTCCGAGCCGGGGACCTGCAAAGACCGCGAGATCATGCGCCATGATCCGCACACTCTCATCGAGGGGTGTTTGATCGCGAGCTTCGCGATGAATGCGCATGCCTGCTATATCTACATTCGCGGGGAATACATCCGCGAGAAAGAGGCGCTTCAGGCCGCAATCGACGAGGCCTATGAGGCGGGTCTTGTGGGCAAGAACGCGTGCAAGTCGGGCTGGGATTTCGATATCTACCTGCACCACGGGGCAGGGGCCTATATCTGCGGTGAAGAGACCGCGCTGCTCGAGAGCCTTGAGGGCAAGAAGGGCATGCCGCGCATGAAACCGCCGTTCCCTGCGGGTGCGGGTCTGTATGGCTGCCCTACGACAGTAAACAACGTGGAATCGATTGCCGTTGTGCCCACCATCCTGCGCCGTGGCGGTGAGTGGTTTGCGGGCTTTGGCCGCCCGAATAATACGGGCACCAAGCTGTTTGCCATCTCGGGCCATGTGAATAATCCGTGCGTTGTCGAAGAAGAGATGAGCATCTCCTTCGAGGAGCTGATCGAGAAGCATTGCGGCGGTATTCGCGGCGGTTGGGACAACCTCAAGGCTGTTATCCCCGGTGGCTCCTCCGTTCCGATGGTGCCTGGCAAAGCGATGCGCTCTGCCACGATGGATTTCGATTATCTGCGTAATGAATTGCAGTCGGGCCTCGGCACGGCAGCGGTGATTGTGATGGACCAGCAGACGGATGTGATCAAGGCGATCTGGCGTTTGGCGAAGTTCTACAAGCATGAGTCGTGCGGTCAGTGTACGCCCTGCCGCGAGGGCACGGGTTGGATGATGCGAGTGATGGACCGTCTGGTCAAAGGCGATGCGGAACCTGCGGAAATCGACATGCTGCTGGATGTGACCAAGCAGGTCGAGGGCCACACGATTTGTGCGCTCGGCGACGCGGCGGCGTGGCCGATCCAAGGTTTGATCCGCCACTTCCGTGGCGACATCGAAGAGCGGATCGCCCATAAGCGCGGCGGCACTATAACGCCTGTTGCGGCGGAGTAGCAGATGCTTCTGGAGGCATTGAACTTCATCGCGGTCCCTTTGGTGATTGCGGTTATTCAGTGCGTCTTGTTCTGGATCATTCTGGGTCGCGTGGGGCTGCCACGCTGGGCGGCGTTTCTGCCCTTCGTGCAGATTGTATCGCTCATCGCGATCTATATATCGGGCGGCTGGATGGGGCTGTACGAGATGTTCTCGGGTATCCCTGCGGTGATCCCGCTCTATCAATTTCTCATAGTGCTGATCGGGTTTGTGCCGCTGTTTGCGCTGGCCTTTGCGCGCTGGCCTTTGATTGCACGGTAGCGATATGCGTAAGTGGCTTCCCCGTCGCAGCAAGGACGAGCGCTCGGAAGACATTGCATTCGGCCTTTAGGATGTGGCGATTGCCTTTTGCATCCTCAGTGCGGGATTGATTGGGGTTGTTGCGGGAGCCTACATTGATGAAGGTGCGGTGCTCGGCATTGGCATGCTGGTGGCCTGTATCGGGGTCTATGCGGTGGGGCAGAGTTTGGTCGGGCTCTTGATTGATATGACGCTTGGGATGGGCGGGCTCGGCTTTGTCCTTATTGTGCTGATATTGGGGTTCTTTTTGGTGCAGGGCTATGGCCTGCTCATGACCCCATGAAGGAAGCGGCCGCTTTGGTTAAGAAGCACTGGCCCTGCCGCCCGATTTGCGCAATAACGGGGCAAGTAAATCAAACCGCACGGACAGGTGTGGAGGAGACGGTGATGAAGATTTGGGTCGGTACGGCGCTTTGTGCGGGTTTGCTTGCGGGCTGCATCTCATCCGAGGACCGTATTCTGTTTGACGGGCAATTCTACAAAACCAGCGTGCGCAAGGTCGAGAAGCAGCTTGATGTGTTCACTGTTACCGTCAAGCCTGTATCCAAGTCACTACTTGGCGCACGTCAGGCGGGAACACATGCTGCTGTCGGATACTGTATCAACCAGTTTGGCGCGTCCGACATCATCTGGACTGTGGGTCCTGATGCACCGCAAGCGCAGCTGAACATTGAGAAAGACGTAATGACCTTGCAAGGGCAATGCCCCAACGCGAGATAGACGCGATACTTGCGGCGTGTCCTAGCCAGGTGCGCGGTGATATTGCATAACATAGGGACCGGACCACAGATGCACTAAGGGGCAAGACCCTTTTGGCATATGAGGAAAATCACAATGCGAACATTGATCGTACCTATCTTGACCATTGCTCTGTCTGCGGGGGCTGTTGCCGCCAAGCACCCTATTCGTGACGTCAAAGTGATCGACAATGCGGTGTTCCACATGGCGGTTGCCGACCGCATCCGCAAGAAGTGTCCCGACATTGCACCGCGCATCGTAAAAGCACTGTCGCTTTACCGTGCTACACGGGCCACGGCCAAGGCGATGGGTTACACCGACGCCGAGATAAAGGCATATGGCGACTCCGACGCAGAGAAGTCGCGCATGCGTGCTAAAGGCGAGGCATATTTGAAGGCGCAGGGGGTTGTAGCCTCTGACCCGCAAAGCTATTGCGCGGTAGGGCGCAAAGAGATCCAAAAGGCGAGCCACATCGGCTCATTGCTGAGAGAAAAGTGACATCATGAGCGACATTCGCAAGATCATCATTGACGGGAACGAAGTGGAAGCCGAGGGAGCGATGACGCTCATTCAGGCATGCGAGCAGGCGGGCGTGGAAGTGCCGCGCTTTTGCTATCACGAGCGGCTGACGATCGCGGGTAACTGTCGGATGTGTCTGGTGGAAGTTGTGGGCGGCCCGCCCAAGCCTGCGGCAAGCTGCGCGATGCAGGTGCGCGATCTGCGCCCCGGTCCAGAGGGCCAGCCGCCTGTAGTTAAAACCAACTCGCCCATGGTCAAGAAGGCCCGCGAGGGGGTGATGGAATTCCTGCTGATCAACCACCCGCTGGATTGCCCGATCTGCGATCAGGGTGGCGAGTGTGACCTGCAGGATCAGGCGATGGCCTACGGCGTCGATTTCTCTCGCTACCGCGAGCCCAAGCGCGCGACAGAGGACCTTGATCTGGGGCCACTGGTCGAGACGCATATGACGCGCTGTATTTCCTGCACCCGCTGTGTGCGCTTTACCACCGAGGTTGCTGGCATCCACCAGATGGGCCAGACGGGGCGCGGCGAGGATGCGGAGATCACCGCCTATCTGGGCGAGACGCTCGACAGTAACATGCAGGGCAACATCATTGATCTGTGCCCCGTTGGGGCGCTTGTGTCGAAGCCCTATGCGTTTACCGCGCGGCCTTGGGAATTGAGCAAGACCGAGAGCATTGATGTGATGGATGCCCTTGGCTCCAACATCCGTGTGGACACCAAAGGGCGCGAAGTCATGCGCTTTTTGCCGCGCAACCATGACGGCGTGAATGAGGAATGGATTTCCGACAAAACGCGTTTCGTTTGGGACGGTCTGCGCAAACAGCGTTTGGACACGCCTTATATTCGTGAAAACGGCAAGCTGCGTAAGGCAGAATGGCCCGAAGCGCTGGCGGCGGCTGCGGCGGCGATGAAGGGCAAGACGCTTGGCGGTTTGGTCGGTGATTTGGCGAGCGTCGAGGCGGCGTTTGCATTGAAGCAGATGATTGAAAGGCAGGGCGGCACGGTTGAGTGTCGCACCGATGGGGCTAAGCTGCCTGCGGGCAACCGCTCTGGCTATGTGGGCACTGCCAAAATCGAAGATATTGATACGGCGGATAAAATCCTGCTCGTGGGGACGAACCCTGTGCTTGAAGCGCCCGTTTTGAACGCGCGCATTCGAAAAGCCTGGACCAAGGGCTGTGATGTGACGCTGATCGGTGAGCCCGTCGATCTGACTTATGAATACGGGCATATGGGCACAGACCGCGCGGCGCTGAGCCATGTGCTCGGGCTTGATATGTCCGATATGGCTGAGAAAAACTGCATCGTGATTGTAGGCCAAGGTGCCTTGGCTGCTGATGACGGCGCGGCAGTATTGGCCACGGTTCAGGCGATTGCCAAGAAAACGGGTGGCAAGATGCTGGTGCTTCACACGGCCGCGGGGCGCGTGGGGGCCATGGATGTGGAAGCGGTCAGTGATGGCGGGATTGCCGATGTGCTGGGCGCGGAGGTGATTTACAACCTTGGCGCAGATGAGGGCGACACCCCAGCAGGTCCGTTTGTGATTTATCAAGGATCGCACGGTGACCGTGGTGCGCACCGCGCCGACATTATCCTGCCCGCTGCGGCCTATACCGAAGAGGGTGGCCTGTTTGTGAATACCGAAGGGCGGCCACAGTTGGCACAACGCGCCGGATTCGCGCCCGGTCAGGCCAAGGAGAACTGGGCCATCCTGCGTGCTTTGAGCGCCGAGCTGGGCGACGCACTGCCGTTTGATTCGCTGGCTGCGTTGCGCACCGCGCTGGTTAAAGCGCACCCGCATCTGGGCCGTGTGGACGAGGTGGCCGAGAATGCATGGGTCGCCGAGCCTGTCGGCAAGATGGGCGACGGGGCCATCAACTATGCGATAAGCGATTTCTATCTGAGCAACCCTATTGCGCGCGCCTCGAGCCTCATGGCGGAGCTGTCGGCCAATGCGAAAGCGCGCCGTACTGAGGCGTTGGCGGCCGAGTGAAACATGCAGACTGGATAGCGGTTCTGGCGCTGGCCGCTTGTACCCCCCCCAAGCCCCACAGCAGAGACTTTCATCCCCTATTACAAGGGTGTGGAGACCGTGCTCCTGGAGGGGGATCTGGTGCAGTTTAATGTTGCTATGACGAAGGCGCGGAGGCCAGATAATGTCGCGGCTTATGCCGAATGTGCTGCTGCGCAGTATGCGCCAATCCGCGGTTACGGTTTTGCAAGGCATGTACGCACAAATGTGGCAATAGAGGGTGGCATTTGGCGTGCCGATGCTGTTTACACAATTTCGCCGAGCCTGCCAAAAGGCTTGCGGACTATTGATGCCGAGGTGGTGACGCTAAACTGCCGCGAACAAGGCATACCTACGGTGTGAGGACCTATGGCTGACTTTTTTTTCAACACAACTGCGGGCATGATTCTGCTTATCATCGGGCAGATTTTTCTTGTTGTGATTCCCTTGTTGGTGGCACTCGCGTTCCTGATGTATCTGGACCGCAAGATCTGGGCCTCTGTGCAGTTGCGGCGCGGCCCGAATGTGGTCGGTGTTTACGGCCTACTGCAATCCTTCGCGGATTTCGGCAAATACATCGTGAAAGAGATTGTGGTGCCTGCGGGTGCGGACCGCCCTGTGTTTTTCATGGCGCCGATGGTCACTCTTGTCATGTCGCTGGTTGCGTGGGCTGTTATCCCGTTCAACGACGGCTGGGTGCTGTCTGATATCAACGTGGCCATACTCTTCGTCTTTGCCGTCTCATCGCTGGAGGTTTACGGCGTGATTATGGGCGGTTGGGCGTCGAATTCGAAGTATCCGTTCCTTGGCTCGCTGCGTTCTGCCGCGCAGATGATCTCCTATGAGGTGTCGATTGGTTTGATCATCATCGGTGTGATTATCTCCACGGGGTCGATGAACTTTAGCGGGATCGTGGCCGCACAGGACGGCAACTATGGCCTTCTGAACTGGTACTGGCTGCCGCATTTCCCGATGCTGATCCTGTTCTTTATCTCTGCACTGGCCGAGACGAACCGCCCGCCGTTTGACTTGCCTGAGGCGGAATCAGAATTGGTTGCGGGTTATCAGGTTGAGTATTCCTCCACGCCGTTCCTGCTCTTTATGATTGGTGAACTGGTGGCGGTGGTGCTGATGTGCGCGCTGATCTCGCTGATGTTCTTTGGCGGTTGGTTGTCACCCATTCCGGGTCTGCCCGATGGCATCTTCTGGATGATCGCCAAGATGGGTCTGGTGTTCTTCTTCTTCTCGCTCATTAAGGCGATAACTCCGCGCTACCGCTATGACCAGTTGATGCGTCTGGGTTGGAAAGTCTTCCTGCCGTTCTCGTTGTTCTGGGTGGTTTTCGTGGCCTTTGCGGCAAAATTCGAATGGTTCTGGGGCGTCTATGCCCGCTACACGGTTGGAGGCTGATATGAGTTCGACTGACTATACCCGCCACGCGAAGTACTTCCTGTTGCAGGATTTTTATCAAGGCATGAAGCTGGGCATCAAATATATGTTCAAGCCGAAAGCGACGCTGAACTACCCGCATGAGAAGGGGCCGCTTTCCCCTCGTTTCCGCGGTGAGCATGCGTTGCGCCGATATGCCAATGGCGAAGAACGCTGCATCGCGTGTAAACTGTGTGAGGCGGTCTGCCCTGCGCAGGCGATCACGATTGATGCAGAGCCGCGCGAGGATGGTTCGCGCCGCACTACGCGCTATGACATCGACATGACCAAATGCATCTATTGCGGTTTCTGTCAGGAGGCCTGTCCAGTGGATGCGATTGTGGAAGGGCCGAACTTTGAGTTCAGCACCGAGACGCGCGAAGAGTTGTATTACGACAAATACAAGTTGCTGGAAAATGGTGACCGTTGGGAAGCCGAGATTGCGCGCAACCTCGAGATGGATGCACCCTACCGATGACCGATAAGAACCCATGGGAAGAAATGATGCGTCAGGCGCAGGAAATGGCAAAGTCCTTTCCTGCAGCGGATGCGTTCACGCCCGAGGGGTTCGAGAAGATGATGGGCACGATGCCGAAAGACATGATGGAGACGTTCTTTGGCAAGACCCACAACGAGAACGGGTTGGACGCCAAAACGCGGCTGTTGCTGACGCTGGCGGGGCTGACCATGCAGGGCGCGCAGAGCGAGGTTGCGCTGCGCCAGAGCGTGCGTCATGCGCATGAGGCGGGAGCTGCGCCGCAAGAGATTATCGAGACAATTGGCCAGATGACGCTGTTTGCAGGGCTTCTCGCCGTGCAGCGCGCCACGCAGATCGCCCAGCCTGTGCTGGACGATATCGCAGCGGCCAAAACGAAAGAAGGTGACGCATGAGCGTTTTTGCATTTTATCTGTTTGCGATCTGCGTGATTGCAGGGGGCTTGTTTACGGTGATCAGCCGTAACGCTGTGCATTCGGTGCTGTGGTTGATCCTCTCCTTCCTGTCTGCGGCGGGCCTGTTCGTGCTGCTGGGGGCGGAGTTCGTGGCGATGCTGCTCATCATCGTCTACGTCGGCGCGGTCGCGGTTCTGTTCCTGTTTGTTGTCATGATGCTGGACATTGATTTTGCCGAGCTGAAGGCGGAGATGGCCAAATACATGCCGCTGGCGCTGCTGATCGGGGTGATTATCCTGATGCAGTTCGTGATGGCCTTTGGCGCATGGGATGCCAATGCCGCCGCCAAGGGGCTGCGCGCGCAGGTAACGGACCCCGCAGTCATGAACACAAATGCGTTGGGGATGATTCTGTATGACCAGTATTTCCTGCTGTTCCAGCTGTCGGGTCTGATCCTGCTGGTTGCGATGATCGGGGCAATTGTTTTGACCCTGCGTCACCGCGGTGATGTAAAACGTCAGGATGTCGTAAGCCAGATGATGCGCGATCCTGCCAAGTCGATGAACATTACAGATGTGAAGCCCGGTCAGGGGCTTTGAGAGAGTGCGGCCGCACGGCATTGCCGCGCAAGGCTGTTTGAATACTGGCCCCTAAAGCCAAGGGGCCAAAATACTATCCCCGCTACGGGGGGAAACTGAGGGACGACCATGATCGGACTGGAACATTATTTGACGGTAGCGGCGACGCTCTTCGTCATTGGTATCTTTGGCCTATTTCTAAACCGCAAGAACGTGATCGTCCTGCTGATGAGCATCGAGTTGATGCTTTTGGCGGTGAACATCAATCTGGTCGCTTTCTCGAGCTTCCTTGGCGACATGGTGGGGCAGGTGTTCACGCTGTTTGTTCTCACGGTTGCGGCGGCTGAGGCGGCGATTGGTCTGGCCATTCTGGTATGTTTCTTCAGGACGCGCGGTACCATCGCGGTCGAAGACGTCAACGTGATGAAGGGCTGAGGACATGGAACTTACACTTCTTTTCGCCCCGCTGATCGGCGCGCTTTTGTGTGGCTTCGGCTGGAAGATCATCGGCGAGAATGCGGCATGTGTCATTGCGACGGGTGGCCTGTTCCTCTCCGCGATCCTGAGCTGGCTTGTTTTCCTCACATTCGACGGCGTGACCGAGACTGTGCCGATCTTCAAGTTCATCGAAAGCGGCACGCTGAGCACCGACTGGTCCATTCGCCTTGACCGTCTCACGGCCATCATGCTGATCGTGATCACGACCGTCTCCAGCCTCGTGCACCTCTATTCCTTCGGCTACATGGCGCATGACGAGCATTTCGGCGAGGGCGTCAGCTATAAGCCGCGCTTTTTTGCGTACCTCTCGTTCTTTACCTTCGCGATGTTGATGTTGGTCACATCCGGCAACCTCATTCAGATGTTCTTTGGCTGGGAAGGGGTGGGCGTTGCCTCCTACCTTCTCATCGGGTTCTATTACAAAAAGCCGTCTGCCAATGCCGCCGCGATCAAGGCGTTTGTCGTCAACCGTGTGGGTGACTTCGGCTTTGCCCTTGGTATCTTTGCGATTTACCTGATGTTCGACTCGGTCGCATTCAGCGTGATCTTTGCCGATGTGCCGCAATACGCGGAGGAGACGATCACGTTCCTGTGGCGCGATTGGGCGGCGCTCGAGATTATTGCATTCCTGCTGTTCATCGGTGCGATGGGTAAGTCGGCGCAATTGTTCCTGCACACATGGCTGCCTGACGCGATGGAAGGGCCGACGCCTGTGTCCGCGCTGATCCATGCAGCGACTATGGTTACAGCGGGTGTATTCCTCGTTTGCCGCATGTCGCCGATTATGGAATTCGCGCCGAGTGCGATGATGTTTGTGACCATCTTGGGCGCAACCACCGCCTTTGTCGCGGCGACCATCGGTCTGGTGCAGACGGACATCAAGCGCGTCATCGCTTATTCCACCATGTCCCAGCTTGGCTATATGTTCGTGGCCGCTGGTGTTGGCATGTATTCAGCGGCGATGTTCCATCTGTTCACGCATGCTTTCTTTAAGGCGATGTTGTTCCTCGGTGCAGGCTCGGTCATTCATGCGATGCACCATGAGCAGGACATGCGTAATTACGGCGGCTTGCGGAAAAAGATCCCCATGACCTTTGCTGCGATGATGATCGGGACGCTGGCCATTACGGGTGTCGGCATCCCTGTGTGGATCCTGAAATTCGGTGAAATCCCGATTGGTTTTGCGGGTTTCCAGTCCAAGGACGCGATTGTCGAGAGTGCCTTTGCTGCTGGCTCCATGTACGGGTTCTGGATGCTGATCATCGCGGCGATGTTCACCAGTTTCTACAGCTGGCGTTTGATGTTCCTCACCTTCTACGGCGAGGCGCGTGGCAACAAGCATACGCATGAGCATGCGCATGAAAGCCCGATGGTGATGTTGCTGCCGCTGGGTGTGCTGGCACTGGGTGCGGTGCTGGCGGGGATGGTCTGGTACAATTCCTTCTTCGGTCACACCGACAAGGTCGCGACATTCTATGGCATTCCTTATGCCGAGGAAGCGGCCCACGGTGAGGAAAAGGTTGACGGTGCAGAGGATGGCCATGGCGGCGATCACAGTGACGATAGCCACGGTGAGCATCACTATGTCTTTGCGGGCAAACCGGGTGAGGGGGCGCTTTACATCGCACCTGACAATACCCTGCTCGATGACGCGCATAAGGTGCCTTATTGGGTCAAGACCTCGCCTTTTGCAGCGATGTTGATCGGCTTTTTCTTTGCGTGGCTGTTCTACATCAAGAACCCCTCTCTGGCTGCGCGTTTGACCTTGAACCAGAAGCACCTCTATCAGTTCTTGCTGAACAAATGGTATTTTGACGAGATTTATAATTTCATTTTCGTTCAGCCTGCCAAAGCGATTGGCCGCTTCTTGTGGAAGCGCGGCGATGGCGATGTGATTGATGGCGGTCTCAACGGGTTGGCCATGGGGATCATCCCCTTCTTCACCCGCCTCGCAGGGCGTGCGCAGTCGGGTTATATCTTTACCTATGCCTTCGCGATGGTCATTGGCATCGCGGTCCTCGTCACATGGATGACGATGAGCGGAGGAGCGAACTAATGGCTGATAACCTTTTGTCTTTGGTGACGTTCATTCCCGCCGTGGCGGCGTTGATTTTGGCTGCGTTGCTGCGTGGCGATGACGAGGCCGCACAGCGCAATGCCAAATATCTGGCGCTCTTTGCCACTACTATGACGTTTGTTGCTTCGGTTGTGATGTTCTTTCAGTTCGATAGCACCAACACGGGCTTCCAGCTTGTGGATGAGGCCGAGTGGATCATGGGCCTCAAGTACCGCGTGGGCGTGGACGGGATTTCGATCCTTTTTGTGATGCTTACGGCATTTATGATGCCGCTGGTGATTGCGGCATCGTGGGACGTCAAGCATCGGGTGAAGGAATATATGATCGCCTTCCTGATCCTCGAGACGCTGATGATCGGCGTGTTTGTCTCGCTTGATCTGATCTTGTTCTATCTCTTCTTCGAGGCGAGCCTTATTCCGATGTTCCTGATCATCGGTATCTGGGGTGGGGCGAACCGCATCTATGCGAGTTTCAAGTTCTTCCTCTATACCTTCTTCGGCTCCGTGCTGATGCTGGTGGCGATGGTGGCGATGTATATGGATGCGGGCACGACCTGCATCGGTGGCTGCGCCAATAGCCTGCTCACGCATACATTCGCGGCGGGGGATATGGAGGTCATGGGCCTGCACATCGTCGGCGGGATGC
Organism: Sulfitobacter sp.; assembly: GCA_965660425.1. Taxonomy (GTDB): domain Bacteria; phylum Pseudomonadota; class Alphaproteobacteria; order Rhodobacterales; family Rhodobacteraceae; genus Sulfitobacter. The sequence continues at coordinate 71,094 of CBFHZX010000005.1, forward strand.
AGACGCTGATGTTCATCGCCTTCTTTGCCAGTTTTGCGGTGAAGATGCCGATGTGGCCTGTGCACACGTGGCTGCCTGATGCGCACGTGCAAGCGCCGACGGCGGGGTCCGTTGTGCTGGCCGCGATCCTTTTGAAGATGGGCGGCTACGGTTTCCTGCGCTTCTCCCTGCCGATGTTCCCTGTTGGGTCTGAGGTTGTTGGGCCGCTGATCCTGTGGATGAGTGCGATTGCGATTGTCTATACCTCGCTAGTCGCACTTGTGCAGGACGATATGAAAAAGCTCATTGCCTATTCATCCGTCGCGCACATGGGGTTCGTGACCATGGGCATCTTCTCCACCAACCAGCAGGGTCTGGACGGGGCGATTTTCCAGATGATCAGCCACGGGTTTATCTCGGGTGCGCTCTTCCTCGCGGTGGGGGTCATTTACGACCGCATGCACACACGTGAGATTGACGCTTACGGCGGTCTTGTGAACCGCATGCCGATTTACGCGATGCTGTTCATGCTGTTCACCATGGCCAATGTGGGCCTGCCGGGGACCAGCGGTTTTGTCGGTGAATTCCTCACGCTTGTCGCGGTGTTTCAGGTCAACACTTGGGTGGCAGCAGTTGCCACGACAGGGGTGATTTTCTCGGCGGCCTATGCGCTGTGGCTGTATCGCCGTGTGGTGATGGGGGACCTGATCAAGGAAAGCCTCAAGGCCATTACCGATATGAACGCCCGCGAGAAGTGGATATTCGCGCCGCTGGTAGTGATGACGCTGCTGCTCGGGGTCTACCCTGCGCTGATACTGGATTTGATCGGGCCGTCTGTTGCGGCGCTGGTTGAGAATTATGACACCGCCGTTGCGGCAGCCGAGGCTGCGATGCAAACGGCGCAAGCCTCGAACTGAGGGGACACGACATGTACGACGATATCATGCAGATTTTGCCAGAGGTGATCCTTGCTGGTTTTGCTATTGCAGGGCTGATGGCAGGGGCCTACGGCGGCAAGGACGCGATTGCGCGGCCACTGCTCTGGGTGACAGCGGTGGTGATGCTGGTGCTGTCAGTTATGGTCGCGACCAGCTCCTCGACCAGTGTTGAGGCGTTTGGCGGCATGTTTATGAACGACGGGTTCGCGCGGTTTGCCAAAGTGGTGATCCTTGTCTCGGCGGCTTGTGTGCTGATCATGTCCGAAGGCTACATGAAAACGCGGGGTCTACTGCGGTTTGAATACCCCATTCTGGTGGCGCTCAGCGTTGTGGGCATGATGATGATGGTCAGCGCGGGCGATCTGATGGCGCTTTATATGGGCCTCGAATTGCAGTCGCTGGCGCTTTATGTCGTTGCCTCCCTGCGTCGTGACAGTGCCAAATCCACTGAGGCGGGTCTCAAGTATTTCGTGCTGGGCGCGCTTTCGTCTGGCCTGCTACTCTATGGTGCATCGCTGGTTTACGGCTATGCGGGGACCACGCTGTTCTCTGGCATCATCACCACCGCGCAGGCGGGTGAGGTATCGCTGGGCATGTTGTTCGGGATCGTCTTCCTGATCTCTGGCATGGCGTTCAAAGTCTCTGCCGTGCCTTTCCATATGTGGACGCCAGATGTTTATGAGGGCTCGCCCACGCCTGTCACCGCCTTTTTTGCGACAGCACCCAAGGTTGCGGCAATGGCGCTGTTTGCGCGCGTGCTGCACGATGCTTTTGGCAACGCAGTCGCCGATTGGCAGCAGATTGTGGCGCTTCTGTCGGTGCTGTCGATGTTCCTTGGCGCGATTGCCGCGATTGGGCAGACCAACATCAAGCGTCTGATGGCGTTCTCGTCAATTGCGCATATGGGCTATGCCCTGATGGGTTTGGCGGCGGGTACGGCGTTTGGCGTGCAGGCGATGCTGGTCTATATGGCGATCTATGTGACGATGAACATTGGCGTCTTCTCCTTCATTCTGTTGATGGAGAAGGATGGCCAGCCTGTGACCGAGATTTCCGCGCTCAACATGTATTCCAAGAATAATCCAGGCCGTGCGATTACACTGCTGGTGCTGATGTTTAGCCTTGCAGGTGTGCCGCCGTTCCTCGGCTTCTTTGGTAAGTTGTTTGTCTGGCAGGCCGCTTTAGATGCGAACCTCGCGTGGCTGGTTGTGGCCAGTGCTGTGGCCTCGGCCATTGGTGCCTATTACTACCTGCGGATCGTCTTCTTCATGTATTTCGGCGACGAGACAGCGCAGGGGCTGGACCAGAACCGTGGGGGCATCCTTGGTGGTTTCCTTGCGGCGAGTGCCATCCTCATGATTGTGGGCATCGTGACCATGTTCGGTGTTGAGGGGGCGGCGGGCCTCGCGGCAGCGACGCTTGTTAACTAAGCGGTCCCATGGCTGACTGGCCTGCGGGCTATTCACGGCATGTCTTTGACAGCCTCGATTCTACCTTGGCGGAGGCGGCGCGGATGCGGACCACGCTGCAAGGTGCCGCGTGGCTTTTGGCGCATGAGCAGACGGCAGCACGCGGACGGCGTGGGCGGGCGTGGTGCACACCGCGCGGGAATTTTGCAGGTACGTTGATTATGTCGCGCACGGGTAGCCCTTTGGATGCGGCGCTGCGCAGTTTTGTGGCGAGCCTTGCGCTGCGCGAGGCGTTTGTTGCCACCACGGGGCAGGAGGAAGCGTTTGCGCTGAAATGGCCCAATGATGTGCTCCTGAATGGCGGCAAGGTCGCGGGGATCTTGCTGGAGACTCAGGGCGACCATTTGGTAATTGGCATTGGTGTGAACCTTGCCCATGCGCCGAGTGCCGCTGAGGTGGAGCAGGGAGCTGTGACGCCTGTGAGTGTGTTGGGGGAGACCGGTGTCGCTGTGGCTGCCGAGGTTTTTCTTGATGCGCTGGCCGCCGCTTATGCGCGGCTTGAGACCCAGTTCACTACCTACGGCTTTGCGCCCATCCGCGCCGCGTGGCTGTCCCATGCCGCGCGCATCGGCGAAGTGGTTACCGCGCGTACCATGCGCGACGAGACGGTTGGCGTCTTTGAGGATGTGGACGCCGATGGTAACCTCATCCTGAGCACGGTAAAAGGTCGCGTGGCGATCACGGCGGCGGATGTCTATTTCTAAGAAACGAGGGAGGGCGTGTCATGCTCTTGGCGATTGATTGCGGTAATACAAATACCGTGTTTTCCATCTGGGACGGGTCCGAGTTCATTGCCACATGGCGCACGGCCACCGAATGGCAGCGCACGGCGGATCAATATTATGTCTGGCTGAGCACGTTGATCAAGCTCAAGGGTATTGATGCCGATATCACGGATATGGTGATTTCCTCGACTGTGCCGCGTGTCGTGTGGAACCTGCGGGTGCTGGCGGATCGCTATTTCAACACGCGGCCCATTGTGGTGGGTAAACCCGAGTGCGCACTGCCCGTGGAAGTGCGCGTGGATATGGGCACGGCTGTGGGGCCAGACCGCCTTGTGAACACGGTGGCGGGTTTTGATCTTTATGGTGGTGACCTCATCATTGTGGATTTCGGCACGGCGACGACGTTCGATGTCTCGGATACGGATGGCGCCTATATCGGCGGTGTGATTGCGCCCGGTGTGAACCTAAGCCTTGAGGCGCTGCACAATGCGGCGGCGGCCTTGCCCCATATCGATATTACCCAGCCCGCAGGCGTTGTGGGTACGAATACTGTGGCCTGTATGCAATCGGGTGTGTTCTGGGGTTACATCGGCCTCGTCCGTGAGATATGCGCGCGAATAAAGGCGGAGCGCGGGCGCGAGATGCGTGTGATCTCCACGGGCGGGCTGGCCCCGCTGTTTCAACAGTCTGAGCCGCTGTTTGACGAATATCAAGATGAATTGACGATGCACGGCCTGACCGTGATCCATAAGTATAACAAGGAATTAGTGAGCGAATGAGCACTGAAAGATTGATCTACCTTCCCCTCGGTGGGGCGGGTGAAATTGGCATGAATGCCTATGTCTATGGCTACGGGAAGCCCAACAAAGAGCGACTGATTGTCGTCGATATTGGCGTGGCCTTCCCCGATATGGAGACTTCGCCGGGCGTTGATTTGATTGTCGCCGACATCGACTGGCTGGTGGAGCGTAAAGACCGCATTGAGGCGGTGTTCGTGACCCACGCCCATGAGGATCATGTAGGCGGTGTGTCCCACACCTATGACCGTTTGGGCGCGCCGATCTATGCGCGCAAATTCACCGCCAACATCGCGCAGCGCAAGCTGGGCGAATACGGTCAACCTGATGAGGTCGTGACTGTGGTGGGGACATTCCCTCAGCAGGTTGAGCTTGGGCCGTTCAAGGTGGGCTTCCAGCCGATCTCGCATTCGATCCCCGAAAGCTCGGCCCTTATCATCGACACGCCTGCGGGCCGTGTGGTGCATTCGGGTGACTTTAAGGTCGACCTGACCCCCGGTGTGGGCGAGCCGTTTGACCCTGCCGCGTTCGAGGAGATCGCAAAGGACGGGATCAAGGCGCTGGTCTGTGACAGCACGAATGTCTTCTCCCCCGAGGCGGGGCGTTCCGAGGCGACGCTGCCTGATGCGATCACCGAGCTTGTCTCGGGGGCGACTGGCATGGTTGTGGCGACGACATTTGCCTCCAACGTGGCGCGGGTCAAGACACTGGCCGTGGCGGGGCAAAAGGCGGGACGCTCTGTCGTGCTGCTGGGCCGTGCGATGAAGCGGATGGTCGAGGCGTCGGTCGAGACGGGTGTGCTCAAGAACTTCCCCCCCACGATCAGCCCAGAGCAGGCGCGCGACGTGCCGCGCGAGAACCTGATGCTGCTCGTGACAGGCTCGCAGGGTGAGCGCCGTGCGGCGAGCGCGCAGCTGGCGCGTGGCAAATACATGGGGCTGACGATGCAGGAGGGGGATATGTTCCTCTTCTCCTCAAAAACGATCCCAGGCAACGAGAAAGGAGTCATTCGCATCATTAACCAGTTCTCCGAGATGGGTGTGGATGTGGTCGATGATAGCTCAGGCAAGTACCACGTCTCGGGCCATGCCAACCGTCCTGACATTGAGACGCTGCATGATCTGTTGAAACCGCAGGCGGTGATCCCGATGCACGGGGAGCACCGCCATCTGCGTGAGCATGCCAAGATTGCCGAGAGCAAAGGCTATACTGGCGTTCTGGCCGTCAATGGCATGATGATTGATCTCTCGGGCAATGCGCCCAAGGTTGCGGAATATATCGAGACGGGGCGGACCTATCTGGATGGCTCTGTTCAGGTTGGCGCACTTGACGGTGTGGTGCGCGATCGTATCCGCATGGCGCTCAATGGCCACATGACCGTGACGGTGCTGATGGACGAGCAGGACGAGCCGCTGGGCGATCCTTGGGTCGATACGATGGGTCTGCCCGAAATGGGGATCAGCAAATCCGAGCTGACCGAGATCGTCGAGCATGACCTGAGCCAATGGCTGGGCCGTGCCAAGCCTGCGACCTTGCGCGATGACAAGGCGCTGGACGATGGCTTGCGCCGTGTGGCGCGCCAATCAGCGCAGAACGAGATTGGCAAGAAGCCAGAGGTTACCGTGGTGGTGAGTCGCCTGAGCTAAACCGTTCTGATTGAAAAAGAAAAAGCCCCGCAGGTGATGCGGGGATTTTTTGTTTGTGCTGACTGCTGGCGGTTAGTCTTTGGGACGATCCGCGAAGCTCAGCTCGATGAAGGTGGGGGTGTGGTCGCCTAGACCTACGACTTTGTTGCCGCCGCCACGGTTGTCATCGCGGCGGTTGTTGTCGTTATTGCGTCCGCGCCCTCCGCGGGAACGGCGACGCTCGTTGTTGTTTGTGTCCGCCTGTTCCTGTTTCGGCTGATCCTTGGCTGGCTCTGGCTTTTGCTCTGCTTCAGCAGGCTGCGCCTTTCCCTTGGCATCGACCTCGGCCTTTGGAGTCTCACCCTCTTGGGGGGCTTCCATGGCGCGGGAGTTGGCTTTGGGCACGCGGGAGCGGCGCGGTTTGGGTGCTTCGGCCTCGACTGGGACATCGGTTTGTGGCTCGGCCTGAGGTGCGGGTGTCTCCGTATCGTCCTTTTTGCGGCTGCGCGAACGGCTGCGCTTTGGCTTTGTGCTGCTGGCCTCCTCGTCCGCTTTTGCGGTCTCCTCGGCAGGTTTGCCGCCGGCCAGAGGGTTTTCGAGACGCGGGATCTCCTTTTGTACAAGGCGCTCGACGTCCTCGAAATTCTTCTCGTCGCGCGGGCTACATATCATGATCGCCTTGCCGTCGCGGCCTGCACGGCCTGTGCGGCCGATGCGGTGGACATAGTCTTCGGCATGGCTGGGCACGTCGAAGTTGTAGACGTGGCTGACGGAGGGCACATCAAGCCCGCGCGCGGCAACGTCAGAGGCCACAAGGAAGCGCAGATCGCCGTTGCGGAACCCGTCGAGGGTTTTTGTGCGCTGGCTTTGGTCCAGATCACCGTGGATGGGGGCAGCGTCATAGCCGTGCTTTTTCAGCGACTTGGCCACTGCATCCACGTCCATCTTGCGGTTGCAGAAGATGATTGCGTTGGTGCATTTGTCGCCTTCGGCGTCGATGAGCTTGCGCAGGACGTTGCGCTTCTCGGAGGCCTCGCAGTCCTTGCGCGACGCTTTGAACATGAGCACGCCTTGCTCGATATTCTCGGAGGTGGTCGCTTGGCGCGCCATCTCGATGCGGAAGGGGTTGGAGAGGAACGTGTTGGTGATCCGCTCAATCTCGGGCGCCATGGTGGCGGAGAAAAACAGCGTCTGACGGGTGAAGGGCGTGAGGCCAAAGATTCGCTCGATGTCGGGGATGAAGCCCATGTCGAGCATGCGGTCTGCCTCGTCCACAACCATGACTTTGACGTCGGTAAGGATGAGCTTGCCGCGTTCGTGATGGTCGAGCAGGCGACCGGGCGTCGCGATGAGCACGTCCACGCCTTTGTCGATCAGCTTGTCCTGTTCCTTGAACGAGACACCGCCGATGAGCAGGGCCTTCGTCAGCTTGAGGTATTTGGCGTAGGTGTCGAAATTCTCGGCCACCTGCGCGGCGAGTTCGCGCGTTGGACACAGCACAAGGCTGCGCGGCATGCGGGCACGGGCGCGGCCACGGGCCAGCATCGTAATCATCGGCATGGTGAAGGCGGCCGTCTTGCCTGTGCCTGTTTGGGCGATCCCAAGGACATCGCGGCCTTCAAGGGCTGCGGGAATGGCGCCAGCCTGAATCGGTGTGGGCGTGTCGTAGCCGACTTCTTGCACGGCTTTGATGATTTTTGGGTTCAGATTGAGGTCGGTAAATTTTGTCATGTGTATCCGTTGGTTACGGACACGCATTTGGCCCGCGGCAGCAGCCGTGTCGGCCCGCATGGCCCAAGGGGCGGCACCTGCCGCGACATCGGTACAAAGCGCATAGCAACTTGAGCGCAAAGGGTCAAATTATTGCGAAATCTGGGAAATGTTTGGCAAGGCTTGTGTCAAATGGGAAGCTATGGAGGTGGAAATGCCCCTGGGCTTCCAGCCTTGCGCGCAGTTCGGGGCTGTCTTCGCTGACCTCGGCAAAGAAATGGCGCAGGCCGTCTTCGCCTTCCTCCTCAAAGATCATCGCAAAAAGCTCGTGCATGGTGATGCCGCCGCGCTCGCGGGCGCGCGACGTGCCGAGGTCGGCGCGGTAGGACCCTTCGCGGTGGCGGTAGGCGAAATGGGCGTGCCATGTCTCCCAATCGGTGGCGTGGAAATGGGCGAGGTGGATGTCGTGCATCTCGATGTGGTTGGGATTTGTCTCGCCGTTGAGGAACGCGTTGTGAATGCGGAATTTCAGGCCCTCGCTCCTCGTGCGCACGAACACCTTGCCCGCGATATGGCTGAGAAACCCGCCTTTGAGGTGGTCGCCGTAGGTGGGATAGAGGGCGGAGACGGTCTACTCACGCTCTTTGCCTTCGGGGATGAAGGTTTTGAACGCCGCCTCGACCTGTGGATCGCCGCCTGCGAGCAGCTCCATAGGTCGTGCGCGGGCGCATTGGATGTCCTCGGGCAGGGCGGAGAGTTTGGAGGCGATCTGGCCGTTTGCCACCAGAAATTCGTCCACATCCATATGGATGAGCCAGTCCACATCGCGCGCACGGCGGTAGGCGCGGGTGGCGTTTTGGGTTTGGCGCGGTTGGTGCATCTCTGGGCGGTTGCCGTTGTTGCTGCGCTGCCAATAGTCGTCGTTGCAGTGGATGATGCGGGTCTTGGGGTGCGCCTCAAGGGCGGCCTTCGCCTGCGGGCAGGGCGCGTCGAGGTAGATGTAGATGCGGTGCGCGCCCAGATCGAGGTGGTAGGAGACAAAGCGCAGGATATCGGGCGCATCGGCCTTGATCGTGGCGACGATGCCCCATTTGGCCATCAGACCATCATCTCTTTTGTCGCGGTCAATTTGACATCGGGATAGTCGCGGTCGACGCGGTCAATGTCCCACTGAAGCCGTGTGAGATAGACGATATCGCCGTCATTATCGGTCGCGATGTGCTGCTTGTTGGCCTCGGTGAACTTGTCCACCGCCACCTTGTCGCCTGCCACCCAGCGCGCGGAGGTGAATTGCGACGGCTCGAAGCGCACAGGCAGGCCGTATTCAAGCTCGATGCGGCTGGCCAGCACTTCGAATTGCAACTGCCCCACAACGCCCACGACAAAGCCTGAGCCGATAGAGGGCTTGAAGACCTTGGCGGCGCCTTCCTCAGCGAATTGCATGAGCGCTTTTTCGAGGTGTTTGGATTTGAGCGGATCGCCCGCGCGCACGCCTTGCAGCAGTTCGGGCGCGAAGGACGGAATGCCTGTGACGCGGATTGCTTCGCCCTCGGTCAGCGTGTCGCCGATGCGAAGCTGGCCGTGGTTGGGGATGCCGATGATGTCGCCTGCCCAAGCCTCTTCCGCCAACTCGCGGTCGGCAGCCAGAAACATGACGGGGCTGGCAACGGTCATCACCTTTTTGGAGCGCACATGGGTGAGTTTCATGCCGCGCTCGAAATGGCCCGAGGCGAGGCGCACAAAGGCAACGCGGTCGCGGTGCTTGGGGTCCATGTTGGCCTGTACCTTGAAGACAAAGCCCGACACCTTCTTCTCCTCGGGGAGGATTTCGCGGGGCTGGGCTTTTTGGATCTGCGGCTCTGGCCCGAACATGGCAATGCCGTCCATCAGCTCCTTAACGCCGAAAGAGTTGATCGCGGAGCCGAACCAGATCGGGGTGAGGGAGCCTTCGGCCATCAGCGCAGGGTCGAGCGGTGGCATGAGTTCGCGCACCATCTCGAGGTCTTCGCGCAGTTTGTCTAGCAGATTGGCGGGGACGTGTTCGGCCAATTTTGGATCGTCGAGGCCGTTGATTTCGATGCTTTCCGAGACCTTGTTGCGGTCCGCGCGGTCCATCAGCTCCAGCCGGTCGCGCAGGATGTCATAGCAGCCGAAAAAATCGCGGCCCACGCCGATGGGCCAGCTGGCAGGCGTCACGTCGATGGCGAGGTTTTGCTGGATCTCGTCAATGATCTCGAACACATCGCGGCTCTCGCGGTCCATCTTGTTACAAAAGGTCAGGATGGGCAGATCGCGCAGGCGGCACACCTCGAAAAGCTTTTGCGTCTGGCTTTCCACGCCTTTGGCGCCATCAATGACCATCACAGCGGCGTCTACGGCGGTGAGCGTGCGGTAGGTATCTTCGGAGAAATCCGAGTGACCAGGTGTGTCGACCAGATTGAAGCGGTAGTTGATCTCGCGCCCTTGATAGTCGAACGACATGGCGGAGGCGGAGACGGAGATGCCGCGGTCTTTCTCCATCGCCATAAAGTCCGAGCGCGTGCGCCGTGCCTCGCCTTTGGCGCGCACTTGGCCCGCCATCTGGATCGCACCGCCGAACAGCAGGAATTTTTCCGTCAGCGTGGTTTTGCCCGCGTCAGGGTGGCTGATGATCGCAAAGGTGCGGCGGCGGGCGATTTCCGCAGGCAGATCGGGGCGGTTTGTGTTTGTTTCCAGCATGTTACGGCTCGTTCCTGATCTGGTTTGGGTGCGCATGGCGAAAGGGGCACACGTGTTGCCCCTTTCATAGCCTAGATGCGGGTCAGCGCAAGCCTAGTGGCACGCCCGTTGACTGAGCAAGCCTACCGGCTTGACGCCTTCTTGAGCATGGCGGCGGCATTGGCGCGTCGCAAAAGACCCTCGGGCGCGTCCAGCCCTGCGTGAGGCAGATCGGAGCGACCTTTCAGGTGGCTGCCAAGGCTTTGCGCCAGATCGGCAGGCAGGACAGGGCGTGTTCGGCTGGTGATGAGCATGCTTTCTGCCGCGATGCCTTCTGCATAAATGATCTGGTGGCTGTCAAAGAGAAGCTGGAAGTAGTCGACAAAGCCGCCGTCGGATATTCTGACCGTATCGCCATTGACCAGATGGCGCGCCTTTACCAGCAGTTCGGCGCGGCCTGCGCCCAGCTCGTCTGTGCGCTGGTAGATGAACAGCCGGTGATCGGGGCTGACCAATAGATTGGCGGTATTGTTGAGCGTGCCTGCAGTGATCTTGATGGGCGCAAACTCCCCGACAGCGCGGGTAGTAGAGGTGCCGATCCAGCGTAGGGTTTGCACGCCATCGTCACGTGTGAGGATGCGGTCACCGACCACCAGCTCTTCCACAGGGCGCTGTGCGCCTGAGGCCATGGTGATATGGGTGCCGCGGGTAAAGCTTACGCAGGCGACTTTGGCGAATTTTGTCTGTACGCTGTCGCAGTCAATGCCCACAAGGCGGTATTCGGCTTTGGGGGTCATGGCGCTGAACGGCAGCAGATAGATTTGCACAACGCCGCCGTCCGCATCAACCTCGACCAGCAGCAGCGCGTCGGCTGTCGTCCCGTTGGGCAACATAAAGGTCAACGTGCTGTCGAGGTGAACCGTACCGCCCGGGATTCCGATGCTTGTGTCACTGCCAATGGCAAAGGGGGCATCGTCGTGGGCGACCAGAGACAGGCGCGCAGGCTCGGCCCCGAAATCAAGCTCGTAGACGTCATCAAGGATAAGCTCGCTCGCAAACGATATCACATCGCCCATATTCGCCCCGTCCGTGGCGCGGAATTGGCCGGCCGCATAGACGGGCACGCTTTGGGAAGAGAGGGGGCCTGTGGACATCTTGGGGCCTTTTCGTCACTGCTTTTTCGGACAACTACCTTCGAATTATGGCAAGTTGCGGTCAATGGAGGGGTGTTTTGCTGGCGTGTTCCTACGGGCTGCGATAGGACTGCGCAAACAGTATGGGAGAGAGACGATGGATTTAGGGATTAAGGGCAAGAAAGCACTTGTGTGTGCCTCCTCAAAAGGGCTCGGCCTCGGCTGTGCTGAGCATCTGGCAGCGGCGGGTGTCGACCTGATCATGAATGCACGCGGGGCCGAAGCGCTTGAGGCTGAATCGGCGCGCCTGCGCGACACCTACGGTGTTGAGGTCACAACGGTTGCGGCGGATGTTGCGACGCAAGAGGGGCAGGCCGCTGTTATCAAAGCCGCGCAAGGCGTTGATATTCTGGTCAATAACGCAGGTGGCCCTCCTCCCGGCATGTGGAACGATTGGGATCGTGACGATTTCATTGCAGCCCTTGATGCCAACATGCTGGCGCCGATTGCGCTGATCAAAGCGTTGATCCCGTCGATGATGGACCGTGGCTGGGGCCGTGTGGTCAACATCACGTCACAGTCCGTGCGTGCACCTATTGGTGTCCTCGGGCTAAGCAATGCGGCGCGGACGGGTCTGACAGGTTATGCTGCAGGCACGTCGCGTCAGGTGGCAGGCAAGGGGGTCACGATCAACAACCTGCTTCCCGGTATTCACGCGACTGACCGCGCTGATGCACTGGATGGTGCGGTCGTTGCACAGCGCAATATCTCGCTTGATCAGGCACGCGAAGAGCGCTCTGCCACGATCCCTGCGGGGCGCTATGGCACGCGGGATGAGTTCGGCGCGGCCTGTGCGTTTTTGTGCTCGCAGCATGCGGGGTTCATTGTGGGGCAGTCGATCCTGCTTGATGGTGGTGCCACGAATATCACCATGTAATGGCGGAGAATGTTGCCATGAAAGACAGTCTGTTCAATTCGCAGACTGTCGGGCAGCTGGCAGCGGAATATGCCGCTGCTGTTGACGGGTTCGATGCAGCGCGGTTCGTGCGCGAAGCCCTCGGCGGATTTCCCGAGCGTGAGTTGATTGCGCGGATGGAGTGGATGGCCGACTGCCTTGAGCCACAATTGGCGGGCGATTTTCCCACCATGGCTGACCAGCTTGAGGCGGCCCTGCCAGTGCGGCTCGACCCTGCGGCGATGGATGATGATTTTGGTCATTTCATCCATGCGCTGCCCGGTATTATGGCGGCGCGCAACGGGTTGGAGGACCACCGCGCGCGGGCCATGGAGCTGCTCTACAAGGCCACGCAGCGGTTCACGATGGAGTTCTATATCCGAGCCTTCCTGATCCGCTGGCCTGAGAAGACGTTGGCGCAGCTGGCTGGGTGGGCGTGCGACGAGAATTATCATGTGCGCCGTTTGGTGAGCGAGGGAACGCGGCCGCGCCTGCCGTGGGCCGTGGGGGTCGGGCTGTCGCCTGAACAGACGTTGCCGCTTCTGGACTTGCTCTATGCCGACCCTGCGCGGTTTGTGACGCGCTCCGTCGCCAATCACCTCAATGACCTAAGCAAAATTGCACCTGATGCGGTTTTGGCGCGGCTTGCGCGCTGGGAGGCGGAAGGGCGGCAAAGCGCGAAGGAGCTCGACTGGATGCGGCGTCATGCGCTGCGCACGCTGGTCAAGCAGGGGCACGAGGGGGCGATGGCGGCCTTAGGCTATCGCCGCGATGCGCCTGTCACGGCGCAGGTCAGCACCCTGAATGCGCAGGTTGCAATCGGCGGGGCGCTGGAGTTCGAAGTGGTTTTGGAAGCGGCGCAGGATGTGCCTGTTTTGGTGGACTACCGCATCGGGTTTTCGCGGCCGAACGGGAAGCAGGCCGAGAAGGTGTTCAAGCTCAAAACGGCCAAAGTGAGCGCGTACAAGCCGCTGCGCATCACAAAGCAGCATAAGTTCAAAGCGGGGGCGAGTACGTTTACGCTGCATGCAGGGGCGCATTCTCTGACGGTTCAGGTCAATGGGCGCGACGTGGCGCAGGCTGAATTTATGCTGTTGGATAGCCCATAGCCTTGCAGCAGCTCCGTCCCGCTGATAGCTGCGATCCGACAGAAATGATCGGATAAGCCAGTCCATGCAAGAACAGACCCCGCGTTTGGAGATCCTTAACCTGCGCCGCAGCTTTGAGGGGCGTGCTGTGGTCGATGACGTATCGCTCAGGATCATGCCAGGGCAGGTGACGTGTTTGCTGGGGCCGTCGGGCTGTGGCAAATCCACGACGCTGCGGATGATCGCGGGCGTCGAGATGCAGGACAGCGGCACGATCCATGTGGATGGTAATCTGATTTGCGACACGGTCTTTCGCATCCCGCCCGAGCGGCGCGAGATCGGTTTGATGTTTCAGGATTTCGCCCTGTTTCCGCATCTGAGTGTTGCCGATAATGTGGGTTACGGCCTCAAGGGGAGTAAAGCGAGCAAGCGCGCGCGGGTGGAGGAATTGCTGGAGCGGGTGGATTTGTTGCGCTTCATCGACGGCTATCCGCATCAGTTGTCAGGCGGGGAGCAGCAGCGCGTCGCCTTGGCCCGTGCGTTGGCCCCGCGTCCGCGGATCATGTTGATGGACGAGCCGTTCTCGGGCCTTGATAACCGTCTGCGGGACGGTATCCGCGACGAGACGCTGAGCATCCTCAAGGAAGAGGATACAGCGGTGTTGCTGGTCACCCATGAGCCTGACGAGGCGATGCGCATGGCTGACGAGATCGCGCTGATGCGCGATGGCAAGATCGTGCAGCAGGGTGCCCCATATAACGTTTACACGCGGCCCATTGACCGTGCTGCGGTCTCGTTCTTTTCGGATGCCAATGTGGTGCGTGCGAAGGTTGAGGGGGCGCTGGCGCAGACGGCGTTCGGGCGCTTTCTGGCGCCTGGATTTCCAGATGGCACAGAAGTAGATATCGTGTTCCGCCCACAGCATGTGCGCATTGATTTTGACCGTTCGGGCAAGGGGCCATTGCCCACTGCTGCCGATGGCACGCCAGCGCGCGCCGTGGTGCAGCGGGCGCGCTTTATGGGCAACGAGAGCCTTGTGGAGTTCTGCATGGACCATGACGGCACGGTGATCAAAGCCACTGTGCCCAATGTCTTTATGCCAGCGGCGGGGACGGTGATGTGGCTTACGATCCGCCGCGACAAATGTTTCGTTTTCGAGGTGGAGGCTTAGATGCAAAAACTGATGGTGGAATTCGGGATGGGGACTTCGCTGCGGCGCGGGGACTATACCCAAGCGGCCAAGCGTGCGGTGCGCGATGCGTTGTGGCACAACTCGATCAATCTGGCAGAGCTGTTCGGATTTGATAAGTCCGACATGCGCATCACGCTGGATGTGGGCGTGCAGCAGCCCGATCAAGTTGATGTAGATGTGCTGCGCGCGGTGTTTCCCTACGGTGATGTGACGGTGCATGTCACCAAGGGTGGGCTGGATGTGCCGCGCCCCGAAGGCGTGGGCAATCCGACAGTGATGGCCAATGTCGCACTGTCTGTAGGGTTTGAGATGGAGCGTGCAGATGTCTGAGCCCAAAACAGAACAGCGCGTAATTATCGAGATGGGCATGGGCAACGACCTGCATGGAATGGACTATACCAAGGCCGCCAAACGGGCGATCGAGGATGCGTTTCGCCATTCGTCGCTGCCGCTGTTTGGTGTGCTGGAGCTGCCGCATGACGCGATGCGGGTTCAGGTGACGGTTGCGGTGCAGGAGCCTGACGCGCTTGATCTCAAGGCGCTGGGTGCCGTGCTGCCACGCGGGCGGGCCGAAGTGAGCGCGGTGCAGGGCGGGCTGAATGTCGCGTCAAACGGCGAGACGATTGTAATTGCCCAAGCCAGTGTTGAGGCGTTTTTGCCGCCGCAAAGTGGTTGGAAGCTCAAGACCTGAAATCGGCCAGCGTCTTGCCTGTCTCATCGGTGAAAAGCTCGGGCAAGGCCTCTGACGTGTTAATGAGATCAAGGCGGAACACCCTGTGGACGTTGGTGTTTTCGCACCACGCGGTCAGGGTCCAGACACGGCTCCAGTATTCGAGCAGGAGCGGACGGATCACGGGTGATGTGACGCTGCCATCTGCGCTCGTATAGGTAATCCGTAGCTTTTGACGCGCTTTTATTGCGGCGCGCAGGGTGGGCATTTGTGCCAGCCCCCGTGCGGCATTGGCAAAGGGGGAGGCGGCGAACTTCCATGCGTCCGCCTCCAAGGGCGCGGATTGCGGCAGCACCGCGTCGATTTTGTCGGCCAGCGTGCCCGCAGCCGATTTAAGAGCCGGATCAGCGACTTCGGCGGCGATGGCCAGCCCGAGGTTAAGCGCTTCCAACTCGGCCTCGGTGAGGGTGAGCGGCGGCAGGGTGGTCACAGGTGCCAAACGGTAGCCTTTGCCGCGGGTGCCTTCAATCAGGACGCCAGAGCCTGCAAGCGTATCCATGTCGCGATAGAGTGTGCGCAGGCTCACGCCTGTGCGGTCGGCAAGCTCTTGTGCCGTATGCAGCGCACCACCGCGCAGAATTTGCAAGATATCAAAGAGGCGGTCAGCACGGGTCATCCAACTGCCATAAACCTGTCAGTTGTTTCGTGCAAGCTGGATCGCGGGCCAGAAAATGCACAAATGCGCAGCCCAAAACCCGCGAGACGCTTTTTTGCAGCGCAGCAAATTTGCTATGCAACAAGAGAAGGCAGGCGTCATTGGGCCTGCGCAGTCATTTCATAGGAGAAGAGACATGCTTAATAATATCGGTTTGCCAGGTTTGCTGCTTATTGCAGTGGTTGTGTTGGTTCTGTTTGGTCGGGGCAAAATTTCCTCGCTGATGGGCGAAGTGGGTAAGGGCATTACCAGCTTCAAGAAAGGCATCAACGAAGGTGAGAAAGAGCTGAAGGACGAGACTGAAGAGGCGGTTGCCGAGGTCGAGACTGACACCAAAGACAAGGTATAATCCATGTTCGATATTGGCATGACCGAAATGCTGGTGGTGGGGGTTGTGGCGCTGATCGTCGTGGGCCCCAAGGATCTGCCGGTGATGTTTCGCCGCGTGGGCCAGTTTGTCGGTAAGGCCAAGGGTATGGCGCGCGAGTTCTCGAGTGCGATGAACAATGCCGCCGACGAGAGCGGCGTGCGGGAGGTTACCTCGGGCATCAATAAATCGCTCAAAGCGGCTACCAATCCTGTGGGCGCTGCGATGGACGGGGTGAAGGAGGCGACAAGCAACCTAATTAACCTCGACCCAGAGAGTGAAACGGGCAAGTTGGCGGCCAAGAAGGCCGACGCCTCTGCGCGGATCGAGGCCAATTCGGCACGTATGTCAGCGGAGCGCAAAGCGCGTGAGGCTCAGGAAGCGCTTGAAAAGGCAGACGAGCTTGAAAAGGCACTGGCGGCCAAACAAGCGGCGAAGAAAGCAGACACATGAGTGCCACGGACAACGACATCGACGACAGCGCCGCCCCGCTGATCGAGCATCTGGCTGAGTTGCGCACGCGGCTCATCCGCTCGGTTTTGGCCTTTGTGGTGGGGATGGTGATCTGTTTCTCTTTCGGCAGCATGATCCTCGATTTCCTGCTGGTGCCGATTGAAAAGACCATGCGCAATCTGGGCAACCCGAACCCTGTGATGCAATACACCGCCCCGCAGGAGTATTTCTTTACCCTCATCCGCATTTCGATGGTGGGGGGGCTTGCGCTCAGCTTTCCTGTGATTGCCACGCAGTTGTGGCGGTTTGTTGCACCGGGGCTCTACAAGAACGAGAAGAACGCGTTCTTGCCGTTCCTGATCGCCTCGCCTGTGTTGTTCCTGATGGGGGCGGCGTTCGCGCATTACGTGGTTGTGCCGCTGGCGATGCAGTTCTTCCTCGGCTTCTCTGATGCGGCGAGCTATCTTGCGGCGTTCATGGCGGACGGGAATGCGAGCAGTTCTGGCATCGACATCGTGTTCAACGGTAAGGTGAACGAGAGCCTTGATATTACGCTGAAAATGATCGTGGCCTTTGGGCTGTGTTTCCAGCTGCCTGTGCTGCTCACGCTGATGGGCAAGGCGGGTCTGGTCGATGCACCCGGTCTGCGGCGCGTGCGCAAATACGCGCTGGTCGGTATTTTGCTGTTGGCCGCATTGGTCACGCCGCCTGATGTGGTGACGCAGCTTATTCTGTTTGTCGTGGTTTACGGGCTTTATGAGGTTTCGATCTTCCTTGTAAGCCGTGTGGATGCCAAGCGCGAAAAGCGTCTGCGTGAAGAAGGTTTCTATGACGAGGACGAGGATGATTTCGAGGCGATGGCTGATGAGATGGACCGCGAAGACTCGATTGTCGAAGATACCAAGGATGATCTCAAGTGAGTGATCCGATGGAGCGAATTGCGCAGGCGCTGGAGCGGATGTCTCCGGCGCCCGTGCGCGCACCGGACTTCGGCGCAGCGTCGGCCTTTGTCTGGCATACGGGGCCTGATCGGTTGGAGCCTGTGGACCGTGTGTCACGGGTGGATATTGACCTGCTGGTCGGGGTGGAGCGATCGCGTGACACGTTGCTTGCCAACACGCGCCAGTTCGCGGCGGGATTGCCTGCGAATAACGCGCTATTGTGGGGCGCGCGGGGGATGGGAAAATCCAGCCTTGTCAAAGCGGTACATGGCGCGCTTGATGCGGAATTCCCTGCGCTTAAAGTGGTAGAGTTGCAGCGCGAGGACTTGCCCTCAGTCGGGCGGTTGCTCAACCTGCTGCGCGGTGCAACTGAGCGGTTTATTCTGTTTTGCGATGATCTTAGCTTTGGCCATGATGACGCGCATTACAAATCCCTGAAAGCGGTGCTGGATGGCGGGATTGAAGGGCGGCCCGAGAATGTAGTGCTTTATGCCACGTCAAACCGCCGCCACCTAATGCCGCGTGATATGATCGAGAACGAGCGGGGCTCGGCCATTAACCCCGCGGAAGCGGTGGAGGAGAAGGTCTCGCTCTCTGATCGTTTTGGCTTGTGGTTGGGCTTTCATGCCTGCGATCAGGATCAGTATCTTGCGATGATCCGAGGCTATTGTGATGCCTACGGGGTCGAGATTGAGGATGATGATTTGCGCGCCCAAGCGATTGAGTGGCAGGCCACGCGCGGGTCACGTTCTGGGCGTGTGGCGTGGCAGTTCTTTACCGATCTGGCGGGGCGGCGTGGGGTTGCTTTAGGCTAAGAGGGGCGCTGCCCCATCCAAGCGCCCTGAAGGGCGCAAGGATTCCTCGGGATATTTTTGACCAAAAGAAGTTGTTAGTTCAGGAAAGGGCCGGGGTCGACGCTGTCGAAGCCGTTGCGGACCTCGAAGTGCAGGAAGGAGTTATTGCCGCTGCGCAGTTTCGCGATATTCTGACCGCGTGAGATGCTGTCACCCTTTTTGACAGAGACATCGGCGACGTTGGCATAGACCGTTAGCAGGTTGCCTGCGTGGCGGACCACGACAATCGGGACGCCGTCCGCGCTTTTGGTTATGGCGGCGACAGTACCTGTATCGGCGGCTTTTACCGGCGTGCCCGGTGCTGCTTTGATGTTGATGCCCTCGTTTTGGCCTTTGGCGTATTCACGGATGATGGTGCCGTTCACGGGGCGCATGAGTTTGCCCGTGGCGGCGGGTTTTGTGGTTTTTCCTACATCTGCGACGGGTTTTGGGGTTGGCGAATGCGCGGTTGCCGTTTGCGCGGTGGTCTGTGTGGCTATTGTTGCGGCAGTAGCAGCGGCAGGTGCCACGACCTCGGCTGGCAACGGCTTGGTCGCGGAGGGAGGCGTTGGTGTGGCCGAACCGGTGCCAGGCAAAGGTGTGGCGCTTGGGGTTTGGGCTGGTTGGCGCACGGGTGGGTTTTGGGAAGCCACGGGGATCAGCAGGAACTGGCCTGCGCGGATGGCAAAGTCGGACCCGAGACCGTTCCATTCGGCGAGATCCTTGACGGGAACGGAGTAAAGGCGTGCCACGGTGAAGGCAGTCTCTCCGCGCTCGACTTTGTGGCGGACAGGCTCTCTGCCCGACTGTGCGGGTTGTGTGGTGGCGGGCAGTGCCGCGGTTTGCACACCGGGGGCGGCAGCGGAGCGGTCTATTGCGCCGCCTGCGACTGCATTGATATCAACGGGTTGGACCGGACCAGTACCTGCAGCGCCTGTGGCGGGAGATGGTTCCGCGACGCGGGTGGGCAGGGCGATGATTTCATCGCGGCGTAAGGCGACGTCTGCTTCGATCCCGTTGAAACGGGCAAGCGCGCCTGCATCAAGGCCCACACGCTGTGCCACGGTGGCAATTGTGTCGCCGCGACGCGCAACCGCGACTTGATAGTTCGGGTAGGAGATCACGCCACGGTCATCGGGTTCGGGGCGTCCAGCCAATGGTGCCTTTGCGGCATCGGCGGTTGTGAACCCGCCCGTTAGGCCGCGCAGATCGAAATCAAGCGGCTCGGAGCAGCCTGCCAGTGTCAGGCAAGCTGCGCCCGCAAGAAGTGAGATACGCATGTTGGTGCGTTTGGTCCGATATGTCATCTAAGATGTCCTTGTCACTGCCCATCTCGTGTCCCCGAGATTTCGCTCTCAGTACCACATTATGTGTCTTTTCCCAACCCTTCGAGGAGCGGAACGAAGCGAACGGCGCGCATTTCGTCATATTCGAGGCCAGTTGCGGTTTTTCGCACACGGATGAGGTGCTGTACGGCGTCTGATTGGCCCACGGGCAGCACCATAATGCCGCCTTCCTTGAGCTGGGCCAGCAGGGGCCCGGGCGGGTCTTCGGCGGCGGCGGTGACGATGATGCGGTCAAATGGGGCCTGTTCGGGCAGGCCATGGCTGCCGTCGGCGGTCATGGTGGTGATGTTGGTAAGGTCCATATCCGCAAAGATCGCACGGGCCTCATGGACCAGACGGCGGTGGCGGTCGACTGTGTAGACGCGGCGCGCTAGCTTGCTCAGGATGGCCGCCTGATAGCCCGACCCTGTGCCGATCTCGAGTACCTTGTCGCGGGGGGAGACTTCGAGCGCTTGGGTCATCAGGCCGACAACCGAGGGCTGGCTGATGGTCTGGCCACAAGCGATGGGCAAGGGCATGTCCTCATAGGCGCGTTCTGCAAAGAGGCCCCTGATAAAGGGGCCGCGGTCGATGGCCTCCATCGCGGTGAGCACGGCGGTATCCGTCACGCCTTTGGAGCGCAGGGCATAGAGGAACTGCATCTTGCGCTCGGCCTCGCTCGGTTTGTCGTCAGGCAGGTCGATCATGTGTCAAGATCGGCGAGGTTGGGGAAGGTGTCATGGGCCGTGAGGTCCGCGCGCATCGGCGTGACGGAGATATAGCCGTCGAGGTTGACGGCAGCATCCGAGCCTGCGGCGGGGGGGATCTGCTGGTTGCCGCCTGAAATCCACAAAAAGCGCCGCCCGTTCGGCGCGTCATGTGGGATGGTGGAGAAATTCACGCCCGGACGGCGGCCTTGGGGGGCTGTGCGGATGCCCTTTACGTCCGCGACCGCGACGGGGGGGAAGTTCACGTTCCAGAACACGCTGTAGCCGTTTTGATCGTTTGGTTTCTGGGCGAGGATGCGGCGGCAGACGTCTGCGCCATGCTGGACTGCGGCCTCGAACGGGTCATCGAGATCACGGTTGGCAGGGCCGTAGAATTGCGACAGCGCGATGGAAAGCACTCCTTGCAAAGCCCCCTCGATCGCCGCACCGATAGTGCCTGAATAAAGCGTGTTCTCGGCAGCGTTGTTGCCACGGTTGACGCCAGACAGGATTAGATCGGGGCGGGCGTCTTTCATCGGGTCATAGAGCGCGCAGAGGATACAATCGGCGGGGCTGCCCTCGATCATGTAGCGGCGGGGGCTGAGTTCGGTGATCAGGGTGGGTTTGGTATAATTGATGCAGTGGCCGACACCCGATTGCTCGAACGCAGGTGCGATGGTCCAGACCTCGCCGTTGGTGCCTGCAAGCGTGGCGGCGATGCCTTCGAGCACGCGCAGGCCCGGTGCATTGATGCCGTCGTCATTGGTAACCAGAATACGCATGAAATCACCCCTTTTCGCCTTGATAGGCGAGGGATCGCACACGGGCAAGCGAGGGCGTGTTTATTTGTCGAGAATTGCCAGCAGGCGCGCCGCCTCGGCGTGGATATCGTTCAAGCTTTCGCGGTTCTCACCGGGATAAAAGCGTGCACGGGTGGCTGTTGGCATTGGTTGGGGCGTGAGGATGTCAACGCGGGGGCCGATGCGGGCCGTTTCCGTTTGCCAGCTGCGGGCGAGTGCGATTTGAGCGGCTTTGGTGGCGCCGTAGCTGCCAAAGAACTTCTCGCCCGCGACAGGATCATCGAAGAAGACGGCGCGACCTTCAGAGCCCAAGAGGGGGGCTACGTAGTTGATCAGTGTCGAGGTGGCGGTGATGTTTCCCGCGATTGATTTCTCTAGGTCTTTGGCATCCACATGCTGCGTCGGCGTGAGAGGGGGCGCGTGAATGGCGGTGTGACACCAAAGATCAAGGCTACCCCAGCGGTCGTGAATGCCGCGACACAGTGTTTGCATCGCACCTGTGTCTGTGACGTTCATGGGGGCAAGCGTGGCTTGGCCGCCACGCGCCTGAATGCGGTCATCAAGCTCTTCCAGCGCGCCGACGGTGCGGCCCACGGCGATGATGTGATGAGTGGGGGCGAGGGCTTCGGCAAGCGCTGCGCCAAGGCCGCGTGACGCGCCAGTGATGAGTGCGATTTTCTGTGTCATGGAAGGCATATGCGCGGGGCGCGCGTGCGCGTCAAGGGTGCGCAGGCGGGATCATGCTTTGCGGTGATAGGTGAACGTAAGCTGCGCCAAATGGGAAATTGCAGCCTTGGGCAGGGCTGCGCCAAGGTCCAGCCGCATTGCGCGATTGGCTTCGTACTGGAAATCATAGGGGTAGGCGGCAAACATCTCGGCTGCGAGTGTGGTTTTGCAGTCCACAAACAGCGCGATTGTCAAAGGTGATGCGGCACTCCAGTTCACGCGCAGGGTGCTGCCCGTGCGAGGGGCCTTGGGCCGCCATGCGGGCTGGCGCCACTTGAGGCTTTATTCAATCTCACCTGCGGATGCATCCTTGGCCGCGGCAAGAATAAGCGTGCGCAGGGTGGCAAAGGTATCCTGCGCCTGTTGCGGCCAATTGTGGGTTGTCTGTTCAAACGGATGATCCGTCATGATCCCTCACATGCCGCTGACAGGGTGTTTCGACATTTTATTCAGCCGCAGGTTTCATCACAAAACCGTCTTGCACTTTGTCCGCTGGCACCACGGGGTATTCGCCCGAGAAGCAGGCATCGCAATACTGGGGGCACGATTTTTTGCGCCCCTCGGCCTCGCCCACGGCGCGGTAGAGACCGTCGAGGGAGATGAATTTGAGGCTGTCGACGCCCAGATGGTCGCGCATCTCGTCTTCGGACATGGTTGCCGCCAGCAGTTTTTCGCGGTCGGGCGTGTCTACTCCGTAGAAACACGGCCACGCTGTGGGGGGCGAGGCGATGCGGAAATGAACTTCGGCAGCACCCGCATCAAGGATCATTTCCTTGATTTTGCGGCTGGTGGTGCCGCGCACAACGCTGTCGTCCACAAGGATAATGCGTTTGTCTTTGACCAGCGCGCGGTTCACGTTGAGCTTGAGACGCACGCCCATGTTTCGGATGCTCTCCGTCGGCTCAATGAAA
>CBFHZX010000005.1:93858-106926 GCA_965660425.1 Sulfitobacter sp.
TCTTTGACCAGCGCGCGGTTCACGTTGAGCTTGAGACGCACGCCCATGTTTCGGATGCTCTCCGTCGGCTCAATGAAAGTGCGGCCCATGTATTGGTTGCGGATGATGCCCATCGCGTAGGGGATACCGCTTTCAAGACCATAGCCGATTGCGGCGGGTGTGCCTGAATCGGGCACGGGGCAGACCAGATCGGCCTCAATTGGGTTTTCCTTGGCCAATTCGCGCCCAATCGCTTCGCGTGTCTCATAAACGGAGCGCCCGCCAAGGATGCTGTCGGGGCGGGAGAAATAGACATGCTCGAAGATGCAAAATTTGGAGGGCTGAGGGCGGAAGGGGAACTGGCTCTGGATGCCTTTTTCGGTGATTACGACCATTTCGCCTGGCTCGATCTCGCGCACGAATTCGGCACCGATGATGTCGAGCGCGCATGTCTCGGAGCTCAGCGCGTAGCCGTCGCCCAATCGGCCGAGCACCAGAGGGCGTACGCCCAGTGGGTCGCGCACGCCGATAAGCTTGGTACGGGTCATTGCAACGATGGAGAAGGCCCCCTCAACACGGCGCAGCGCATCTTCCATCCGTTCGGGGATGGTCTGCTGCAAAGAGCGCGCCATCAGGTGGATGATACATTCGGAATCAGAGGAGGACTGAAAGATCGAGCCGCGTTCGATTAACTCGCGGCGCAGGGCGTTGGCGTTGGTGATGTTGCCGTTATGGGCAATCGCTGCACCGCCCATGGCGAACTCCCCAAAAAAGGGCTGCACATCACGGATCGCCGTCTGGCCCTTGGAGCCTGAGGTGGAATAGCGCACGTGTCCGATGCCAAGGCTACCGGGCAGGGTTTCCATCACTTTCTGGCTGGTGAAATTGTCGCGGACATAGCCGAAGCGGCGTGCGGACTGAAATCCCGCTTCCGCGGCATAGGTAACGATTCCCCCCGCTTCTTGCCCGCGATGTTGGAGCGCGTGGAGGCCGAGAGCCACAAAGTTCGCCGCATCGGCCACGCCAACAACACCGAAAATACCGCATTCTTCCTTTAGTTTATCATCATCCCCCGCATCGGTGAGATAGGACGTGTCAAAGGGATGGGCGGGGGGCATCGTCTTGGGCGGTGTGTCGGGCAAGGGTGCGCTCCTGAAACCTGCAAAAGTTGCCGCTGGTTTACGAAACTCCACGCCCAGAGTCACGCCGTGAATTGTCAAAAACCTGTCTCATCGTAGAATGTCGTTGCTGTGCGGGGCAATATTGCACAGCGCAGGTGAGCGGCGGGCGCTGATTAGCTGCTTGTGCAGGAGGAGACGAGCGCCTCATAACGGCCAGTGATCCATCCAAGTGCTTGATCGGGATCGGAATTTTGGATGTCATCCGTGAACTGGCTGAACACGGCGGATGAGCGGCTGTCTTCGACCATTGTGAGCTGCTGGCCCGTCATCACGGTCGAATAGACGAAAAAGGCGATCGCCACGAGCAGGATGCCGCGTGCGACACCGAAGATGAAGCCCATCGCCTGATCAAAGCCGCCCAGAAACGAGCGCTGGACCAGCGAGGAGAACAGCGGCGTAAAGAGCGACACAACCACTAGCGTAATGGCCAACACAAGCGTGAAGGCGCTAATGATGGACAATTCACAGCTGTCGGCGAGGAATTCACCGATAACGGGGATTTCACGCACCAAAGGCTCAACCTGCGGGGCAAAGAGATAGGCGAGCACGGCAGCAGCGACCCAACCGAGGATCGCCATCAGTTCGCGCACAAAGCCGCGACCATAGGCAAGCAGTGCCGAGAGCACGATCACCAGCGCCACCACGCCATCAATGATGGTAAAACCTTCCATGCCCGTCTCGCCTTTTTGTCTTGGGGCGCGCGTTAACCCGCGCCGAATATTTCGCCTACAAATGCGGTCAGATCGGTCATGGGGCGCATGTCGATGCCGTCCACCACCACAGCCTTGCCGCCTTTTGGTGCAATTGCGGAGGTAAAACCAAGTTTTTGCGCCTCTTTCAACCTGTTTTCCGTCTGTGTTGCAGGTCTGAGCGCACCTGACAGGCTAAGTTCCCCGAATACCACGGTTTCTGCGGGCAGGGCAGTGTCCTCGCGTGCGCTCAAAAGCGCGCAGGCCACGGCGAGATCGGCCGCAGGCTCTGATATTTTCATGCCACCCGCGACGTTGAGGTAGACATCAAGCCCCGCAAAGGGAATCCCGCAGCGCGCTTCGAGCACCGCCAAGATCATGGCCAAACGCCCGCCGTCCCAACCCACGACTGTGCGGCGCGCTTGGGAATGCGGCGACGGGGCGACGAGGGCTTGTATCTCGACCAGCACGGGGCGGGTGCCCTCGATGCCTGCGAAGACGACCGAGCCTGCGGCGGGCTGGCCGCGCTCTGATAAAAACAGGGCAGAGGGGTTCACGACTTCCGACAGGCCACGGCCCGTCATCTCGAAGACGCCAATCTCGTCGGCGGGGCCGAAACGGTTTTTCACCGAGCGCAGGATGCGGAAGGGGTGGCCGCGCTCCCCCTCGAAATAAAGGACGGTGTCCACCATATGCTCGACCACGCGTGGGCCTGCGATCTGGCCTTCCTTGGTGACATGGCCCACCAGCACGATGGAGGTGCCTGTGCGTTTGGCGAAGGAGGTCAGCTCATGCGAGGCGGCGCGCACTTGGCTCACGGAGCCGGGCGCGCTTTCGACGTTGTCGGCCCACATGGTCTGGATCGAATCGATGATCGCCAGAGCGGGGCGTTCTTTATCAAGCGTCGTCAGGATGTCGCGCAGATTTGTCTCGGCGCCGAGCTTCACGGCTGCCTCTGACAGGCCGAGGCGCTGCGCGCGCATGCGGACTTGGGCGGAGGCTTCCTCGCCCGAGATATAGACTACCTTGAGACCTTTGTTGGCAAAGGCTGCAGCGGCTTGCAGGAGCAGTGTGGATTTACCGATGCCCGGATCACCACCCACCAGAATGGCGGAGGCCGCGACCAAACCGCCACCCAGAACGCGGTCCAATTCGGCCAGTCCTGACAATGTGCGCGGCGGGGGGGCTTCTTCGGTCGCGAGGTCCATCAGGGCCATCGACGAGCCGCGCCGCGCGCCCAAGGATTTGGAGGGCGGACCCGCGCTGATACCTTTGTCTTCTTGTATCGTGTTCCATGCGCCGCAATTATCGCAGCGACCAGACCATTTGGAATATGTGGCTGCGCATTTGGAGCAGCTGAAATTTTTCACTGGTTTTGCCATGCGCTCTTGTGCCTTTTGAGGCTGGCAGGATCAATGGGAAAGACAGAAGGGGGGAGAGACATGAAAGCAATCGTTCTGGCAGCAGGGATCGCCGTTGTGACAAGCGGTTCACTCGCACAGCAATTCATGGTGGGCGAGATGCCTGATGGCTACCTCAACCTGCGTGCAGGGACGGGAACCAATCACAAAATCCTCACGCGTCTCTTCCCCGATGATGATGTTACGTATGTCGAGGAGCGCGGTAACTGGCTCAAGGTGCGATTGCGCAATGGCGAAGTTGGCTGGGCCTCCGAGACTTTCCTGCACGTCTATGCCAATTACGACGGGACGGTCCTGACGGTGCAGCAAACGCCCACGGGCCACCTAAACCTGCGCGAAGGGCCAAGCGGCAAGCATCCAGTGAAGGGGCGATTGTTTCCAGGGGATACGGTGATCAACTATGCGCGCAAAGGACCGTGGATTAGGGTGCAGAACAGACGTGGCGATTTCGGCTGGGTGCATTCCAAATACCTCGCCTTTTAGGCGGGGCAGCCTTTACTCCGCTGCTTTTGGTAACTCGTAGACGCTGTTGTCGAGAGCGGTGCTGTCGAGCGGTTTTTCCGCGTCACGATTAACATCTGCTACCCGCAATGTCGTCTCACGGCCAAGATGGGGCAGTATCTCGTTCATCTTCTCGGACAAGCGCGCCAGTTGGGCGGCGGCGACGCTTTCTTCCAAGTCAACTTCATGCAGCCAGTGCTTCATCTCGGTCGAGATGGCCTTGGCCTGATCAAGGCGGCTGTTGAACAGACTGATCTCTTCTTGGCGCTGTTTAAGGAAATCGCGAGCGCGGGCGATCTTGTCGTCTGAGTAGACTTCGGCCAATTCGCGGCTGATATGGCTCATCTGTGCAGCGGTTTCCAGTAGGGCAGGCTCAAGCGTGCTCAGATCAGGGTGGTCACGCAGGTAGGCCAGGCGCTCGCGCACGGCATCAAACTCCGAGCTGAGCTGGAAGGTGCAGCCGTGGTCGGCGGCGTGCACTGCGGCGTAAGCGCGCGCGACGTCGTCCATCGAGATCGTGAAACGGTGGTGTGAATTTTCAAGCTGCATGATGCGCGCATTAGCGGGCAGGAAGAAGCAAATGCCAGCGGCCAGAACCGTGGCTCCGATTTGCGCATACATGCCAGCATTTTCGACAGGCTCGCCCGCGTACATCAGCGGGATATCGATCCATGCCCAATAGCCAAGCGCCGCCATGATCGAAGCTGTCGCAAGAGCTGCAGCACATGCTGCAAAAAACAAAAGCGCCAAACGCTGCGTTACATACTGAAAGAAAAACCGATGGTTTTTATTTGTTGCATCAATCACCCCCAGGTGAACGGATGAGCAAGAACACGCTCATTTTCTTGAGTCTCAACCTAAAGGGCTGGTGCTTTGCTGCAAAGGGGAAATTAACCGAGTTTCTGCTGTAACGGGTGCGATTGTTTCCCCTACGGCAGTTAATCAGGGGTCTGATGCATGAATTGTTGTGTTTTCCAGCTGATCAGCAGGGAAGACAGGATGCAGAAGGTAAACAGATACAACCCCCACGCGACCTCGATGCGTCCGATTCCGATTCCCTTTGCGATCGTGATATAGAGCGCAATGAGGAATATGTCGGCCATCGCCAGCTTGCCCAGCACCTCCAACGCCCTGTGGGCGCGCGGGCTCAACAAGTTTAACTGGATCAGCGCCAGACCGATGGTTTTGAGGTAGGGCGCGAACAGTGCAAAGACGGTGACCAAGAGGGCGAGGAAAACATCGGACGCCCAAAGCGATTGCAAGCCTGTTATCACGGAAATCTCGCTCAGTCCGAAGAGCGGCAATAGACCCGCGCGCATCAACGGCGCGAACCATGCCACGGGATAAAGCACCAGAAGCGACAGGTTCAGGATTTGCAGGAACCTCATTCGGTCCAGCGTTTGTGGTAGCGCGCGCCGATGCTGGTTAGGATTTCATAGCCGATGGTGCCTGCGAAATTTGCGACCTCGTCCACCGATTGCTGTGCGCCCAGCAGTTGCAGGCTTTGTGGTGCATTGGGCAGGGCGGTCACATCGACGGTGATCAGATCCATGGAGACGCGTCCCACCACCGGAACTTCGATGCCGTCTGCATGCAGCCGCGCATTGGGACCCATCGCTCGGATCAGGCCATCTGCATACCCTGCTGCAATTGTTGCGATTTTCGAGGGCTTCGTCGCCGTCCAGACATTGCCATAGCCCACTGTCTCGCCCACCGCCACATCGCGAATTTGGATAACGGGAATATCAAGGGTCACGACAGGCTGGGCCTTGGCAAAAGGCTCCCCGCCATAAAGGCCGATACCTGGGCGCACCATGTCATAGTGATACGCTTCTCCAAGCAACGTGCCGCCTGTTGCAGCGAGGGAGCGGGGCAGATCGACCCCTTGGGTCATATCCTCGAAAGCGTTGCGTTGTTGTGCGTTCATCGGGTGCTCAGGCGTGTCGGCGCAGGCCAGATGCGACATCAGCAGGGTGGGTTTTTGGGCGATGGTCTCGCTGCGCAAGGCTGCCCATTCCGCAGGCTCCATCCCCAGACGGTTCATCCCTGTATCAAGCTGGATGCCGAACGGATGATCGGGCAGGGCAGCAAAATGGCGCTGCATCTGCCGGGCTGAATTGAGCATGGGGGTCAGGGACGCCTCAACGATGGATTGGGTGTCGCCCTCCATGTGGCCCGAAAAGACCGAGATATTGGGGCCTTCTCCCAAGGCTTCGCGCAGGGCTACGCCTTCCTCGGTTGCGGCGACAAAGAACTGCCGCGCGCCCGCTTGGGCCAAATGCTGTGCCACGCGGGCAGCATCGAGGCCGTATGCATTGGCTTTCACCACTGCGGCCGTTTCGACCGATGCGATTTTGGCCAGTGCCTGCCAGTTGGCAGCAATGGCGGCGAGGTCGATTGTAAGAAGTCCTGTACTCATGGGTCCACGTTTTCCCGCAAAGCGCAGTGCCGTCAAGAGGATGGAGTTGGATCGCCCTCAGGAATGGCCTGATAGTGCCTTCATCTGTCGCTACGTAAAAACAACTATTGCTTGTAAGAGTGCCGGTCCACCTTAGACTGATCTAAAATAGGGAGGAGACAATGATGAAGAATATTACAAAAACACTGGTGCCTGCGGCGCTGATGGCGGCGGGGCCTGCGCTGGCCAACCCGATTGACGGGCAATTGCCCAACGCGCCTGAACTGGCGGCATACGGCGAGATGGCGGTGGGTGTGCGCCAGCTTGAGATGGTGAACCCCGACCAGATCAACATCGTGGCGATTGATCCTGCGGCGGCGAAGCCCGAACCGCTGCCGCGCTACGACCGCGCGCTGACTGTCGAGATGTGGTATCCTGCGGTGGAGGGGGCCACTGGCTCAAATGAACTCAAGGCCTATTTGCGTGATGGCACCACCGAGGTGACACTGACAGGCCGTGCGATCCGCGATGCGGAGCCTGCGGTGGCGGATGAGGCCTATCCGCTGGTCATCATCAGCCACGGCTATCCTGGCAACCGCTTTTTGCTGTCGCATATGGCGGAGAACCTTGCGTCCAAGGGCTATGTTGTTGCCTCGATTGACCACCTCGATAGCACTTACCGCACGCAATCGGCCTTTGGCTCGACGCTTGTGAACCGTCCGCTGGACCAGCTGTTTGTGCTTGAAGAACTGGCAGGCCGCGCGGCGGAGGGCGGTGAGTTTGCAGGGCTTTATGATGCGGAGAACACAGGCATCATCGGCTATTCCATGGGCGGCTACGGCGCAATCATCACGGCAGGCGGTGGTGTGACGGAGGCCTCTGTTGCTTATGGCTGGGGCGGGCCGCATGGCACGCTTGGCATTCATCAAGCAGGGTCGGAGACGCATAACGCGCTGCCTGATCCGCGTGTAAAGACCGCCGTAGCGATTGGGCCGTGGGGCATGAACACAGGCTTCTGGAACGCCGACGGCCTTGCGGGGGTGCAACTCCCGATGCTGTTTATGGCAGGCTCACAGGATGATACATCGCTCTATGAAAGCGGTGTGCGTGCGATCTGGGAGAATGTGACGGGTGTAGAGACGGCGCTGCTGACTTACGTCAACGCAGGCCATAACGCGGCAGCCCCGATGCCTGCCCCTGCCGAGAGCTTTTACTTCAACGAAGACAAGGGCTTTAACATCTCCGAGCACTATAGTGATCCTGTCTGGGACACCGTGCGGATGAATAACATTGCCCAGCATTTCGTGACCGCGTGGATGGATATGCAGCTTAAAGAAGGGCTTAACGGTGACTATCTCGAGCTGACGACCACGTCCAACGATGGTGTATGGTCGGTGAACGAAGATGGCACCGCAAAGGAAGACCACAGCCATTGGAAAGGCTTTGCCAAAGGCACCGCGAAGGGTCTGACGTATGAAGTGAAAACGCCTGAATAAGGGGCCTTTATATTAAGGGAGGGGCCGCATGTGATGTGCGGCCCTTTTTCTTTGGAGGTGTCAGAAAAATGTGCACATGAGGAAAGGCTTGTAAGGTGCTGAGACGGCTGTGAAGTATTTCGTTCACTTGCGGTTTTACCCAAGTTTATACACTTGAATCAAAACTCTTGATCGTCGCTGTCCTGCTGCCATGGCTTAACCAGATTGCCGAAGCGAGTGAAGCGCCCTTCAAAGCTCAGATCGACGGTGCCGATTGGGCCGTGGCGCTGCTTGCCGATGACGACTTCGGCGCGGCCGTGAAGGCGCTCCATCTCCTCTTGCCAGATGGCCATTTTGTCCAGCTCGTGATCGCCGGGCTTCTCACGTTCTTTGTAGTACTCTTCGCGGAACACGAACATGACCACATCGGCGTCCTGCTCAATCGAGCCCGATTCACGCAAATCGGAGAGTTGTGGCCTCTTGTCTTCACGGTTCTCGACCTGACGCGATAGCTGCGAGAGGGCGATGACGGGGATGTCGAGTTCTTTGGCGATGGCTTTGAGGCCCATCGTGATCTCGGAAATCTCGTTCACGCGGTTCTCGTTCTTGCCGGTGCCACGCACCAGTTGCAGATAGTCGATGATGAGCACATCGAGGCCATGGGTGCGTTTGAGACGGCGCGCTCGTGCGGCAAGCTGCGAGATGGGCAGGGCGGGCGTGTCGTCGATGTAGAGTGGGCAGGCCTCCAGCGCTTTGGCGGCATCGACAAAGCGGCGGAACTCGGCCTCGGTCATATCGCCCGAGCGGATTTGCTGGGAGGGGATTTCGGAGGCTTCCGACAGGATACGCGCGGCAAGCTGTTCGGCGCTCATCTCAAGGCTGTAGAAACCGACAACGCCGCCATCGGTAGCGCCCTCGGTGCCATCTGGAAGTGTGCCGCGCTTATAGGCTTTGGCCACGTTGAAGGCGATGTTGGTAGCGAGTGAGGTTTTCCCCATCGACGGACGCCCTGCGAGGATCAGAAGGTCGGAGCGGTGCAAGCCGCCCAGTTTCTTGTCCATGTCAATCAGGCCCGTAGAGACGCCCGAGAGACCGCCGTCGCGCTGATAGGCGGCGTTGGCGACATTGACCGCATCGGTGACCGCTTTGAGAAAGCTCTGGAATCCGCTCTCGGTCTGGCCTTGTTCGGCGAGTTTATAGAGGGCTTGTTCCGCCTCCACGATTTGCTCGCGCGGCTCGCTTGCGACATCGACGGTGGCGGCCTTGGCGGCGATGTCACGGCCAAGGCCGATCAGATCTCGGCGCACGGCCAGATCATAGATCATCTGAGCATAGTCGCGCACGGCAAAGGCGGAGATCGCAGCACCTGCGAGACGCGCCAGATAGGCGGGGCCGCCGAGCTCCTTCAGGCCCTCGTCATCTTCCATAAACGCTTTGAGCGTGACGGGGCTGGCGAGGTTGTTCTT
Source organism: Sulfitobacter sp. (assembly GCA_965660425.1). Taxonomy (GTDB): domain Bacteria; phylum Pseudomonadota; class Alphaproteobacteria; order Rhodobacterales; family Rhodobacteraceae; genus Sulfitobacter. The sequence continues at coordinate 102,969 of CBFHZX010000005.1, forward strand.
TGCGATGCGCGCGGCGGCGATGTCGAAGATACGCGCGTGCACAGGGTCATAGAAATGCTGCGGCCCGATGATGGAGCCCACGCGGTCATAGATGTCATTGTTGGTGAGAATCGCACCGAGCAGCTGCTGCTCTGCCTCGATGGAATGGGGCATGGTTTCGGCCGCCTGAACGGTGATGCCTGTCGCATTAACGGTTGAGATTTCGTTCATGACCTACCCCTTTTGTCCCCGTCGCTGTGATACCGAAGGGGGCGGAGGGGTGCAAATTGTATGTTTTTGTGGATAACCTTTGGCAAAAGGCCGCGCATCCATCTGTTGTGGTGCGCAGCGCGATTTACCCAATAGAAGGTGTCAGCCTTTGCGGGCATCCTGCCATGCGCGGGGAGATTTCAGGAATTTTTCCACCTCTGAGAGGGTCGCCTCTGGGAAGATGCCTTGGGCCTTGGCCTCGGCCAGAACGTCCCACCAAGTGCACAGATGATGCAGCTCTACGCCGTGGTCGCCGAGGGTTTTTGTTGTCTCGGGGAAGATGTCATAGTAGAAGATCACGGCAGTATGACCGCAGGTAGCACCCGTCTCGCGGATGGCGTCCACGAAGCTGAGTTTGGAGCCGCCATCGGTGGTCAGATCCTCGACCAGTAGCACACGCTGGCCTTCGGTCATATCACCCTCGATGCGGGCGTTTTTGCCGTAGCCTTTAGGCTTTTTGCGCACGTAAGTCATGGGCAGGGCCATCCGCTCGGCCACAAGAGCGGCGAAGGGGATGCCTGCTGTCTCGCCGCCTGAGATGTTGTCGAAAGCCTCGAATCCTGCGTTGCGCATGACGGTCACGGTCATGAAGTCCATCAGGGTTGCGCGGATGCGCGGGTAGCTGATCAGTTTGCGGCAATCGATGTAGCTGGGCGATGGAAGGCCAGATGCGAGGGTATAGGGTTCATCGGTATTGAAGTTCACGGCGCCGATTTCCAGCAGCATGCGGGCTGTGAGGCGGGCGATCTCGGAGGCGTCGGGATAGGAGGAAGGGATCATCTGGAGCAGGTCCTTGGCAGAGGCATGGGGATTTTCAGTTTAATTGGCAAAATAAAGTCAGGCAGACCAATTGAGCGGTATGGCAGGATCGAAGACGGTCACAGGCCCTTCGGAGGTGTGTATGTGATCGGGATAAGTGGGGGCTGTGCGGGTGAGGGTCAGGGTCGCCTCATTTGCAGGCAAGCCGTAGTAGGCGGGACCGTTGAGAGAGGCGAAGGCTTCGAGTTTGTCGAGCGCGCCGTCCTGCTCGAACACCTCTGCAAGTATAGACATCGTGTTGGTCGCCGTAAAGCAGCCTGCGCAGCCGCAGGGCAGCAGTTTGTTGGCGTCTGTGTGCGGTGCGGAATCGGTGCCGAGGAAGAAGCGGGGGTCGCCTGATGTGGCGACACGGCGCAGCGCGAGGCGGTGTTCCTCGCGTTTGGCCACGGGCAGGCAGTAGTAATGTGGCTTGATGCCGCCTGCGAGAATGTGGTTGCGGTTGATTACCAGATGGTGTGTTGTGATGGTGGCGCCGAGGTTCTTCTCGTTCGACTGCACGTAGTCGATGGCGTTTGAGGTGGTGATATGCTCCATCACCACGCGCAGCTCGGGGTGATCGCGGCGGATCGGCTCGAGGACGTGGTCAATGAAGACGGCTTCGCGGTCGAAGATGTCGACATCATGATCGGTGACTTCGCCATGGGTACAGAGCGGCAGGCCGATCTCGGCCATTTTTTCGAGCACTTTTGCGACGTTGGCGAAATTGGACACGCCCGAGGCGGAATTGGTCGTCGCCCCTGCGGGATAGAGTTTGACAGCTGTTACCAGCCCTTCGGCATAGGCGGCGGCCACATCGGCGGGGTCTGTATCCTCGGTAAGATAGAGGGTCATCAGCGGTGTGAAGTCATCGCCCTCAGGCACGGCGGCCGTGATGCGGTCACGGTAGGCGCGGGCATCTGCGGCGGTCACAACAGGCGGCACCAGGTTGGGCATAATAATTGCGCGGGCAAAATGGCGGGAGGTATGTGGCAGCACAGCTCGCAGCATATCGCCATCGCGCAGGTGCAGGTGCCAATCATCGGGGCGGCGTATTGTGAGGGTATCTATCATGCTCGCGTGCTATCACGCGGTGCGAGGTCAGGCTAGTCGTCTTTGTCACCCGAGGTATCAATCGCGGCCAGACGGCGGGCAAAGAGTGGTGCATGCATGCGGGATGTGACGTTACGGGCAAGAGCAATCGCCAGCGTTTCGCGCTTGTCACCATCAAGGGCGGCCAATACGTTGCGCAAATAGGGCGGGTGATCGCGCCGTGCGCGCATCATTTTTGCAATATCCAGCTCTGTTAGGGATCCGTCTGCGATGGCGAGCAGCAAAGGGGCCAGCAGGTCCATTTCCAGAAGGTCGGTCTGGATCGCGCCCCCCATATGCCGCAGCCGCAGCTTTTGTGTATGCGTCGCGTGAAGAGGGCGGCGTGCATCGCGTCAAGTGCCTCACACGGGTCATAGACGACATAGGCCGTGGTCGCCGCGTCAATCATATCAGGAGCATAGCCATAGCGGGAGGTGAAATCCATGCGCCGCATGTCGGTAAAGCGGTCGTCCCATTCGGTCACACGCGGATCAAGTGTGGCCTGTGGTTGTACCGCCAGCACGCGCGCGCCCGGCGAGGCGACGGAATAGGCCGCAGCGGCATAGGCACAAGGGCCCGCGCCGTAGAATATGACCTGCTCGAACTCGTCAAAAAAGCCGTCGTCAATCAGGCGGTCGAAATAGGCATAGACGGATTGATCGCGAAACCAAGTGTCGCCGTTAGATATGACGCAAAGATTGGACCAATCGTGTTCCTGCACCATTTCCCAGCCAAAGGGATGTGCCAATGAAGAGAGCGCGGGGATGCCTTGGAGCGTCTCGAACGAGATAAAAAGGGTAGAGGATTTTTCAACGAACGCAGCATAGTGGCGCTTGCCCAACCGCTCGAAATAGCCGTCTTCGTCGCATAATTGCTCAACAGAAGCGAGCCAGTCGGCTTTTTTCATGCCGGCAAGCGATGTCTCGAAACTTAGGCTGTCATCGGCCATATCTGCGTCCTCATGTGACCCGCATGGCGTGGGATGCATTCGGTTTCACTGAGTGTGATAGAAGGGCAATGGGGCAAAATTACGGAAAATGCCGCATAAATTGCGGCGCTCATTTGGCTGTGTTGCGCGCCATGTTTGCGAAATGGACCATGAATTGCGCGGCTTTGCGCGGGACGGGCACGGAAGGCGGTGTCATCATCAAGCGGCCAAAAAGCGCGCGGAACGGCTCTTTTTGCATGAGCTGCTCAAAGCGCGCCTTGCGCCACGTGATTGCATCTGTGTGCAATTGTGCAAGGGCGCTGTCGGACATGAGGGCTTCCAGTTCGGCGTTGCGCGCAGGTGCGAGGCTCTGGATGCTCAGGTCTTGGTCGGTGTTGAAGTTTCGCTCGACCCAATAGTCAACGCCCAGCATATCCGCGCTGTGCACAGCGCGCTCGCGGTCGTTCTTGACCAGATAGCTGTCGAGACTGCGCAGCGCATAGTGGTTGAGCGTGGCAAAGTTCCGTGACCCTGCGGCGGGAAAGCGGCGGATGCGGCGCGGATTTGCCGCCACCAAAAAGCGGTGCTGCACAGCGCGCCCTGATCCGTCGGTCCAGCTGGGGCGCTTGTTCTTCTTTACCTTCGGTTTGAAGAAAGGTTTACCTTCGGTTTGAAGAAAGGGCGGTGTGCGCCGTAATACTGGAGCGGAAAATCATTGCGCACCAGAGATTTAACCTCAATCGCTGTCTCGCCGCACCAGATGTCTGGATTATGGCTGCGCGTGAATTGTGCAATGACAGGACGGTCCTCGAACTGCTCGATGTCGTTGTTGGCAAAGAACTGGAAGTTGAGGCTGATGGCTTGCGGATCACCGCAGGCCTCGATGAGTGCACT
>CBFHZX010000006.1:0-41994 GCA_965660425.1 Sulfitobacter sp.
AAGATCGCGACACCCGCCGATTGGGTGCCAGGGCAAGAGGTTATCATTCCGCCATCAGTCTCTGACGCAGATGCCAAAATCGCGTTCCCGCAGGGCTTCGAAACACTTCGCCCCTACCTGCGAAAAGTAAAAATCTAGACCTCCCAGCCCGATGGAGGAAACTCATGTTTGATGGCTTCACAGCATAGACATCAGCCCGAATAAAATTCGCATTCACCGTGTCGTTCCACATTATCTTTCCTGAGTTTTCCATCGGGTTGGCAAGCACCTTGCCGTCCCGAACGGGCTTTGGCTGCGCATCCGCGACGAGACTCATCTGACGCTATTCACTTACTGGAAGAAAATATTTGCCGTGGCATTCGGCATGGGCGTCGTCTCGGGCATTGTCATGCCGTATCAATTCGGCACCAACTGGTCGATCTTCTCTGACAAGACAGGTCCAGTGCTTGGCCCGCTTGTGGCCTATGAAGTCCTCTCCGCATTCTTTCTGGAAGCGGGGTTCCTTGGCATCATGCTCTTCGGGCGCAAACGTGTCGGCGACAAGCTGCATATGTTTGCAACAGCCATGGTCGCCTTTGGTACGCTGATGTCGGCCACATGGATTTTGTCGGTGAACTCGTAGGTGTAGACCCCAGCGGGGCATGGCCCCGCTTCCGCCGTGGCCGCATCGCTGGTCGCCTTCATCATTGTCTATTTCTTCGTCTTTGGCGCAGGCACCGTCTATCTGCAGCGGATGATGAACAAGGCACCCGCCACGCCAAAGCTTGGCCTGCGCGACGGGCCGATCCGCACCGCAGGCATCAGCCCGATCGCCCGAACCAACCCCGACGCCATCGCAGGCGAATAGAAACAGAGCAATGTTTAAACTTTCCTTTATCTGTGCAGGTATCATCGTCTTTGCCGTCCTGACCTACGTGATCCTCGACGGGTTCGATCTGGGCGTTGGTATCCTTTTCCTCTTGCGGATGGGGAGCGGGAGAAGGCTACGATGATGAATTCTATCACGCACATCTGGGATGCCGCGTTCTTCGGCGGGTCTATCGTCGCCGCATTCATGCAGGGCATCACACTTAGCGCGTTGGTGCAGGGCATCGAAGTTGCGGACCGCGCCGATGCAGGGGGCTGGTGGGACTGGCTCAACTTGCCCAGGAGCATATTTAGCGTGATCATGCCGGGCGCTGTTTACAGGGTTGAACGCAGGCAAAAATGCCCAACCCTTCATCGCAGCACTGAGCCTCTTTGTGCTGTGCTTCATCAGTATCGGGATCAGTTTCTATCCCAACATCATCCCCCCGAGCCTGAGCATCGCCGAGGCTGCGGCACTTGATGAAAGCCTGCGCTTTGCACGTGTTGGAACAGTCGTATTGGTGCCGATGATCCTCGCCTACACCGCCTACGCATATTGGGTGTTTCGGGGAAAAATTGATCCCGAAGAGGGGTATCACTGATGACATATGCAACCGTGCGAAAACTTGGATGGTTCATCGCGATCTGGATAGCGAGCGTCGCCGCTCTCGGGGTTGCTTGACGACGTAGCCACCGCCTCACCAAATGCCATGGGCGCCGCAATCCAGCGGAACAAAGTACAGACAGTCCTGCGCGGCCTTACGGGTTCTAAAGTGACTGCGCCCAAGTTCAGGCACTGTGACAAGCGCAGTACCGCCGCGCTAGCATCATGGGCAGACATCGGCATCTGCTCTTGCGCATGGAAGACGACAGAAATTATGCCCCAAAGCCAATGCGCGCCCTTCACATTCGTCACATCTCTGGCGTAGCTTCATCTGACCAAACCTCAAAGAGAGCGTCCGCATGATCACCCTCCAATTCCTTCTCACCGCGCTCGTCGTCGTGATCGCTCCAGGCACGGGCGTAATCTACACGCTGGCGCTGGGCTTAGGCCAAGGTCGCCACACCGCACTCTGGGCAGCACTCGGTTGACCTTCGGGATTGTGCCGCATCTGGCCGCGGCAACGCTTGGTCTGGCTGCAATCCTGCACACCTCCGCCGTGTTGTTCACGGTGATGAAATGGGCAGGCGTCGGTTATCTGCTCTACATCGCGTGGCAGACCCTAAAGGACGGCGGCGCGCTCAGCGTGGACGCCAAACGCACCGCCCAATCAGGCTGGCAGATCACGCGACGCGGGGCGCTGATCAACATTCTCAACCCCAAACTCTCGATCTTATTTCTGGCGCTGCTGCCCCCCTTCCTATCGGGCAACGCAGCCTCAGCCACCATCGAGATGGCCCTGCTTGGTGCAGTCTTTATGGCCATGACATTTGCGGTCTTCATCCTTTACGGCACCTTTGCCGCCGCCGCCCGCCACTGGCTGTTGGGGTCCGAGCGCGCAATGAAATGGCTCAGCCACTCCTTCGCCGCTATTTTCGCCGCCCTCGCGGGTCGCTTGGCACTGGAGCGCGCGTGATGTTCGGTATCCCCCGCGCCCCGCTCATCCTCGGTCTTGCAGGATTGCTGCCCTTCATCGGCGGCGCGTTCATTGCAACACTCGCCGACATCAGCCCCAGCGCAGACAGCTATCCGATCATCATTGCAGAAGACGGTATAAAGCTGTTAGTCCTCTACGGCACAATCATCCTGTCCTTCATGTCAGGCGTGTTATGGGGCTTCGCCACGAAGGCCGAAGGCGCAAAAGCCACCACTGGCTACGTCCTCTCGGTCATGCCAGCGCTCTGGGCGCTCTTTATGCGCGGCGCAAAACCGGTTGAGACCCTGCCCTACCTCATCGCGGGTTTCATCGGCCTGCTGGTCCTCGACCATTTCTTTAGCCGCGAAGGCCTTACCCCGCCATGGTGGATGCCTTTGCGCATCCTGCTCACCTCCATCGTGGTGATCTGCCTCGCAATTGGAGCCCTCGCATGAGCGATCCTGAAACCCTCAAAGTCTACGCGACCCAAGCGGACGACTACGCCGCGTTCTCCAGCGATCACCTAACCCGTGACCCGCTGCTCACAGCCTTCATCAACATACTGCCCGCAGGCGCGCATGTCCTCGATCTAGGTTGCGGACCAGGTGCCGCCGCCGCTGTCATGGTAGGCGCAGGCCTACACGTCCGTGCGACCGATGCCGTCCCCGAGATGATCGCACTTGTCCCCGCAGATCCTAACATCCACGCCCAAGTCCAGACCTTTGATCAGATCAGTGGCACCGACCTCTACGATGGCATCTGGGCAAACTATAGCCTTCTGCATGCCCCGCGCGAACAACTCCCCACGATCCTGCGCGCCCTGCACACCGCCCTCAAATCAGGGGGCCACTTCCACATCGCCATGAAACTGGGCGAGACAACAGCACGCGATAGCATCGGGCGCCAGTACACCTATGTGACCGAGGCAGAACTGCACAGCCTGCTCACAAACGCAGGCTTCACCCCCACCAAAAAGCACGAGGGACGCGACAAAGGGCTGGACGGCACCTATGCCGATTGGATAGCAGTCGCCGCATATGGCTAAGCTCTTCGCATACACAGACGGCGCCTGTTCAGGCAACCCGGGCCCCGGTGGCTGGGGCGCCCTGATGCAGGCGATGGACGGCGATCAGGTGGTGAAAGAGCGCGAGCTGAAAGGCGGAGAGGCCAACACCACCAACAACCGCATGGAACTGCTGGCCGCCATCCACGCGCTAGAGGCGCTGGAGCGCGACACCAAGATCACGCTGGTCACCGACAGCAACTACGTCAAGAACGGGATCACAGGCTGGATTTTCGGATGGAAGAAAAACGGCTGGAAAAACGCGGCCAAAAAACCCGTTAAAAACGCCGAGCTGTGGCAGCGTCTGGACGCCGCAAACGCTCGCCACCGCGTCACATGGGAGTGGGTAAAGGGCCACGCAGGTCACCCCCAGAATGAGCGCGCAGATGCGCTGGCCCGCGCTGGCATGGCCCCGTTCAAACCAAAATGAAACAAATAGCATGCCCCGTGGCGCTGCACCCTGACGGCGCCACCCACCGTATCGCGGTCTATCAGGATCCCACAGGTGGCCTGCACCTCGCCCACACAATCACCCCCTCTCCCCAAGACACCACTGGTATCGCCGCCCGCCTCCTCTTTGCCATGAGCGCACTTGAAACCCGCGCCGCTCTGCCCATCGGCACAGCCGCAACCAGCGCTGAGATGTGGCACTTCGCGTTATGTCGCATCGTCCCGCCCGTGCGCGAACAGTGGAAACACCCGCACGCCGAGACAGGCACACTCCTGCACTGGAGATGGATGCCCCTCGATGCACCGCTCGAATGGCTAAGCGCGCAAGACACCCGCGCTCTGGAGTGGATCAAGGCGACCCTATGAGCCTGATCACCTTCTTCGACTATGCCTCCGTTATCGTTTTTGCGATCACCGGTGCGCTGGTGGCCAGCCGCGCCCAGCTTGATCTGGTAGGCTTTGCCTTCATCGCCTGCCTCACTGCCGTGGGCGGCGGAACCGTGCGCGACATCCTGCTGGACCGAAACCCTATCTTCTGGATCGCCCAACCTGCATATCTAGCCGCCGCCGCAAGCGCTGCCCTCATCATCTTCTTCGCCGCCCACCTGCTCCAATCACGCCTTCGCACCATCATCTGGCTCGACAGCCTCGCCCTTGCCGTCGCGGTCGCCGCAGGGACAGGCGTCGCCACCTCCCTCGACCAAGGCCCTACAATCACCATCTTGATGGGCATCGTCACGGGCTGCATGGGCGGCCTGATGCGCGACGTTGTCGTGGGCGATGTCCCCGTGGTGCTGAAACAGGGTGAGCTCTACGTGACCGCCGCCTTCGCAGGGGCCGCAACAACGGTCCTCCTGAACAGTTACGCCCCCCAAGTCCCTTACAGCCTGATCGCAGGCGCCGCCGTCACATGGACCCTGCGCGCAGGCTCAATCCACTTCGGCTGGCACCTGCCCGTATACAAAAGCACCCCGCCAAAATCCTGACGCCCCATTCTTTTGGTTCTAAATATCCTGGGGGAATTGGCCAAAGGCCAAGGGGGCAGCGCCCCATATATCCCTCACTTGCGCCAGTGAAACGGCACAATCACCAGCGCACCGATAGACGAGACAATCGCATTCAAACCCGGTGAGCTGAATCCGAACCCGAACATCAAACGCACGAAATAGAACACAAAAGCTCCTCCAATGCAGATGATAATCGACTGCAAAATCCCATTATCCGTGAACTCGGTCTTCTCGGCGAGATAGCCAACAATCCCCGCAATCACCACCGTACCAATCATCGTGGGAAAGTTGCGCTATCCTTTACCTAGGTCCGTACCAACCGCGATCTGCATACCGCGCTGAAACACATCGACATCCTGCGCGCCCTTGCCCGCCTTTTGCAAGCGCGTCAGCGCGACTGCGCCGCTGCCACAAGCCACGTGCAACGCCTCGTCAACAACCTGACCCGCCACGCCTGCGCCCTCAACCAAACGAGACCCCAACACCTTGATCCGCACCCCTTCCAGCTCAAACCACGCTCCTGGAAAGGGCGACAAACCACGGATGAGACGGTCGACCTCAACTGCGGGACGGCTCCAGTCAATCCACGCTTCGGCCTTGTCGATCTTCTGGGCGTAAATCACGCCATCCTCGGGCTGCACCTGCGGGGTCAGATCATCAAGTCGCGCCAGAGCCTCAACAATCAACCGCGCCCCCATGCCTGCCAAACCGTCGTGCAACTGCGCGGTGATCTCCTCCGCTCCGATATCCAGCGCATCACGCAACAGCACAGGCCCCGTATCCAGCCCCGCTTCCATCTGCATGATACACACACCCGTCTGCGCATCCCCCGCCATAACCGCACGGTGAATGGGTGCCGCCCCGCGCCAACGCGGCAGAAGGCTGGCATGAATGTTCAAACACCCGCGCGCAGGTGCGTCCAAAATCGCCTGCGGCAGGATCAGACCGTATGCCACAACCACCGCAACATCCGCCTTCAAAGCAGCAAACTCCGCCTGCGCCTCAGCCGTCTTCAGCGACACAGGCGTGCGCACCTCCAGCCCCAATGCCTTCGCGCGTGCGTGCACGGGCGACGGGCGATCCTTCTTGCCCCGTCCCGCAGGGCGCGGCGGCTGGGAGTACACGGCGGCAATCTCGTGACCCGCCGCTAACAGTGCGTCCAACACACCAACCGAAAATTCGGGCGTGCCCATGAATACAATACGCATCAGATCACCCGTTCATCTTGCGCGCACGCCTGATCAGCATGTCGCGCTTTACCTTGCTCAGGCGGTCAAAATACATCTTCCCGTCCAAGTGATCGATCTGGTGCTGCACGGAGGTCGCATCCAGCCCCACAAAATCACGCTCGATGATGCTGCCCGTCTCGTCGAGATAGCGCACGCGCACGCCGCGGGGGCGGCTGATCTTGGCCGATACTCCTGACAAACAGGGCGATGCTTCCTCATGCACATTCATAATGGCCGACGCGTCAATGATCTCGGGGTTGGCCAGTCTGATCCGCTTGTTGCGCGCCTCGGATGTGTCCACCACGGCCAAGCGCAGCATCACCCCGATCTGCGGTGCACCAAGGCCAACACCAGGCATGGCGTCCATCGTCTCGATCATATCGTTCCAAATGGCACGTGTCTCATCGTTCACGCACCCGATCTCTTCGCACGCTGTCCGCAAACGCTTGTCAGGCCAGCTCAATATCTTTCGCACGCTCATGCCGCATACTCCGCTTCCAGTGCCGCGCGCGTGTCCGCGTCCAGATGATCAAACGTCACCACACCGTCGAGATGATCCAATTCATGCTGCACACAAGCCGCCGCAAAGCCGCTGAAACTCTGCACAAACCGTGCGCCATTCAGCCCCGTCCAGACCATCTGCACCTGCGCAGGGCGCGAAATCTCGGCACTCACACCCGGAATGCTCAGACAGCCTTCACTGTTGCTCGCCCGTTCCTCGCTCACTTCCATCAGCATCGGGTTGATACAGACCAGCGGGTCGGGCTTGCCCTCTTTCCAGCCTGTGTCCATCACGAACAGCCGCACCATCGCCCCGACTTGAGGCCCCGCCAACCCCCGCCCCCGGGCCGCATACATCGTCTCCAGCATATCTGCGGCCAGCGCTTCAATCTCGGGCGTGATCTCTTCTACTGGCGCACAAATCTCGGTCAGCCGCGCATCAGGCCACTGAACAATCGGCCGAACACTCATCCGCGCGCCAACTCGCGCTTGAACTTGACCATCTTGCGCGTGAGCATCTGCCGCTTGAGCGGTTTGAGGTAGTCGATGAACAGCTTGCCATCCAGATGATCAATCTCGTGCTGCACACAAGTGGCCCACAGCCCATCCATCCCCTCACGCTGCTCGACACCATCTTGGTCAATCCACGTGACCTCCACCTCGGCAGGGCGCGTCACATCGGCGAATTGCTCGGGCAAGCTCAAACACCCCTCTTCATAGGTATTGAGCTCCTCCGAGCTGGCCACAATCTGCGGGTTGAACATCACCAGCGGGCGCGGCTTTTCGCCCTGCTCCTTGACGCAATCGAGCACCACCAGACGGCTCAGCACGCCAACCTGAGGGGCCGCCAGCCCGACACCAGGCGCGTCATACATCGTTGCCAGCATATCATCGGCCAGCTTGCGCAGATCATCGGTGATGTCCTCCACAGCGGCACAGGTTTTCTTGAGGCGCGGATCGGGGTGATATAAAATGGGGCGTTTCATGCGCATTGATGTAGGCCATGCCCTCACCGCCCGCAAGCAGGGCTTGCACATAAGTCTGGCACAGATACCTTGGCGCAAACCCAGTAGGAGAGACAGCATGAGCTTTGACACCCCCATAGAACGCCGCGGCACCCATTGTGTGAAATGGGACGGGATGGAGAGCATTTATGGCGTCCCCGCCGATACAGGCATCTCCATGTGGGTGGCCGATATGGATTTCGCCGCAGCCCCTGTGATCAAACAGGCCGTGCAGGATATGGTCGATCACGGTGTCTATGGCTACTTCGGCGATGACAGCAAATACCGCGCCGCGATCCAGTGGTGGATGAAAGAACGTCACGGCTGGGACCTTGATCCCGCCCATATCTTCACCACCCATGGGCTCGTCAACGGCACCGCCATGTGCGTCGATGCTTTTACTGAAAAGGGCGAGGGCGTCGTGCTCTTCACGCCAGTCTATCACGCCTTTGCCAAGGTCATCAAAGCGGCCGAGCGTGAGGTGGTCGAATGCCAGATGGTACAGCGCGATGGCCGCTACCATATGGATTTTGACGCCTATGATGCGCAGATGACGGGCAATGAGAAGATGATCATGCTCTGCTCGCCGCACAATCCAGGCGGCACCGTCTGGCCGGTAGAGGAACTCGAGCAAGTAGCCGCCTTCGCCAAGCGGCACGACATGGTGCTCGTCTCCGACGAGATTCACCACGATCTGGTCATGCCAGGCAATAAGCACACGGTGATGGCCAATATCGAGGGCATCGCCGACCGCCTGGTGATGATGACCGCCACCACCAAGACGTTCAACATCGCAGGCAGCCACTCTGGCAATGTCATCATAGCCGACGCAACGCTGCGCGAGAAATTCGGCGCGCGCATGGCGGCCTTGGGCCTGTCGCCCAACAGCTTTGGCTTATTCATGGCCACCGCCGCCTATTCCCCCGAAGGCGCCCAATGGGTGGACGAGATGGTCGACTACCTCGATGGCAACCGCAAACTCTTCGACGCAGCGGTCAACAACATCCCCGGTCTTAAATCCATGCCACTCGCCGCGACGTATCTGGCATGGGTCGATTTCGAGGACACAGGCATGAGCCGCGAGGAATTCACCCAGCGGGTCGAGCAGGGTGCAGGCATTGCCGCCAACCACGGCCCGACCTTCGGCACGGGCGGCGAGACATTCCTGCGCTTCAACATCGCCACCCCCCGCGCGCGGGTGGAAGAAGCCTGCACCCGACTGGCCGAGGCCTTCAAAGACCTGCAATAATACAAAAGGGCGCTCTGGATCAGGGCGCCCTCTTCACTCGTTCTATCAACGAAACCTCAGCGCGGCGCAGCTGCCTGCGCTTCTGCGTCATGCTCCGTCACCGCAGCATATTCCACCGCGTTTGAGCGTTTGACCGTAAAAATATGCTCCCCCTGCGCGCTCTCGCAGCGGGTGATCAAACACTGGTGCAGGTGATCGGCCCCGTCATAAAGGTCAACAACCCCCTCCAACACAGGCACATCCACGCCAGCCACCGCAAACCCCGTGGTCCAGCTGCGTAGCACAGGATAATAGACGCCCGCGGCCTTCACGCACAGGTTGGAAGCCCGCGCAGGACGGCGCAGCCGAGGCTTGGCCAATCCTGCTTCAAACCCTTTGGGTAAAAATACGTCCATGATTCTTCTCCCTCTGCTTTAAGTTAAGGTTATTCCGAAAGTTATCCAAAGCAACTTCTATTTGAAATTTTATTTCGCCTGTGTATTTTTGCACGCCTCCTGCGCGCGCAGCACCATTAGACTCCTAAACCCCGCAGGTTACATGTTTATGAAGCTAACAAAGAGGAGACGGACATGGGATTGCTGATTGACGGGAAATGGCACGACAAGTGGTACGGCACCAAGGAATCAGGCGGCGCGTTTAAACGCACCGAAGCAGGGTTTCGCAACTGGATCACACCCGATGGCAGCGCAGGCCCCAGCGGCGAGGGCCGCTTTAAGGCCGAGGCCAATCGCTATCACCTCTATGTCAGCCACGCTTGCCCATGGGCGCACCGCACTATGATCTTTCGCACGCTCAAAGGGCTGGAGCAGATGATCGACATCTCTGTCGTGCACCCTGACATGCTGGGCAACGGCTGGACGTTTGAGACGGATTTCAACGGGGCCACGGGCGACCAACAGTTCGGCCTGCCCTTCGCGCGCGACATATACACCCGCGCTGTGCCTGATTTCACGGGCCGCGTAACGGTGCCGATCCTCTGGGACAAGGCGCAGAATACCATCGTCTCCAACGAATCGAGTGAGATTATCCGCATGTTCAACTCGGCCTTCAACAGGCTGACAGGCAATACCGTTGACTACTGGCCCGAAGCCCTACGCGGCAATATCGAGGAGGTCAACACCCGCATCTACGACACGCTCAACAACGGCGTCTACAAGGCAGGCTTCGCCACGACCCAAGCGGCTTATGACGCCGCCATCCATCCGCTGTTCGACACGCTCGACTGGATCGAGGGGATACTGTCAGACAACCGCTACCTCACAGGCGATACATTAACCGAGGCGGACTGGCGGATGTTCACAACGATTCTGCGCTTTGATCTGGTCTATCACCAGCACTTCAAATGCAACCGCGCGCGGATTGCGGATTATCCCAACCTCTGGGGCCATACGCGGGAATTGTTCCAGATGGACGGGATCGCACAGACGGTGAATTTCGAACACATCGTGCGCCACTATCACTATAGCCACGACACGATTAACCCCAACCGCATCATTCCGATTAATCCGCAAATCGACTGGCACGCGCCCCACAATCGGGGCTAGCTGGCCTCGCGCTCCGCACCATAATGCGCCACCATCGCCGCCAGATCTTCTGGCGGCGTATTGCTTTGCACAAAGGCCCGCGCATTGGCCGAATGGGCGAAGATGGACCCATCCGAGAAAAAGCTGGTATTCGTGACGAAAATCACCCGCGCTAATGGATGGCGATAATTGGCATAGTCCGAGATCGCGAGAGCCGAACCATCTTCGATCACCAGATCAAGAATGATGATATCGACCTCGGTATCGCTCAGGTATTCAATCGCATCCGTCTGGCCTCTGGCACTTTTGACCTGCATCCCTTGGCGAACCAAATGACGCTCCCAGACCGTGGCCAATTCAGCAACGCTCTCGACAATCAGAACACGTGTTGTATGGGATGCCGACGAAGCCATAAGGGGCCCTTCCAACGGAACGAAGCTAATCACTACACAAAGAAACAAAAACTTTAGTACTACTGGCAGGAAAACCCTACAGTAGCCAGTGCCAAACTGGCAGTGTCTTGTTACATTTACCTGAAAACAGGCCAACTTCAGCCACTCCATTAGCAAAGCACAGCGTTGTGAACACCCAAACACGAGATCATGGCGGCGGTCTGGATGCCGCAGCCCGCCAATTTGGCGGCGCGCGCGCTGACTGGATTGATCTGTCTACGGGCATCAATCCTGTTGCCTACCCCGTTGGCGCGATTGAGTCTGATGCCTGGACCGCTCTGCCCGATCAGGCCGCGCAATCCGCACTCACCGATGCAGCGCGTCAATTCTGGGACGTCCCACAACAGGCCGCGATCCTCGCCACACAGGGTGCATCTGCACCAATTGCGATGATTCCCCGTTTGCGCGAAACAGGCCGCGTCCACATCGCCGCGCCCACCTATAACGAACACGCGGCCGCCTTCGCCGCGGCAGGCTGGACCGCCGCAGCGACACGACAGGACGCAGATGCACAAGTCGTCGTGCATCCGAACAACCCCGATGGCCGCCTGTTTACGGCCACCGATCTCAGCGCTCCCCTGCGCATCGTTGACGAGAGCTTTTGCGACGTGACCCCCGCTGCCTCACTGATCCCGCAGGCGGCGACAACGGGCACGCTAATCCTCAAGAGCTTTGGCAAATTCTGGGGGCTGGCGGGGCTGCGCCTTGGCTTCGCCATAGGCGATCCCGATCTGGTGGCGGGGCTGGCACAGATGCTGGGGCCATGGCCCGTGGCTGGCCCCGCATTGCGCATCGGCGCTACGGCGCTGCGCGATCCTGATTGGGCCTCTGAAACCCGCAAGCGCCTGACCACAGACAGCGCGCGCCTCGATACGCTTCTGCAAGGCGCTGGCGCAACGACCGTCGGCGGCACCACGCTCTTCCGCCTCTATGAGGTAGACGATGCTGCACGCTGGCAAACGCATTTCGCCCACCACCATATCTGGAGCCGCGTGTTCCCCTACAACGCCCGCTGGTTGCGCTTGGGTCTACCTGCGCCGCACCAATGGCCCCGTCTCGAGGCCGCTCTGCAATGAACACTGCCGCCGTTCTTCTGATCGCCCTCCTTCTGGATGCAGCCTTGGGAGAGCCGAAATGGCTCTGGAGCCGCCTGCCCCATCCTGCCGTTCTTATGGGCCGCGCTGTTGCCGCGCTGGATCGCCACCTCAACAAAGGGTCGATGGGCATTCTGAGGGGCCTCTTCGCTATCACCACCCTAATGGGTGGCGCATACCTCATCGGCTACGTGCTCTCCCTCGCGGGGCCTATCGTCGAAATCATCCTCGCTGCAATCCTGCTGGCCCACCGCTCTCTTGTGCAACACGTCGCCGCCGTGGCGAGTGGCCTACGCACCTCTGTTGAGGACGGTCGCAACGCTGTCGCCATGATCGTGAGCCGCGACACCTCCGCGATGGACCAATCCGCCACCACCCGCGCCGCGATTGAAAGTGCCGCCGAGAATATGTCGGACGGCGTCATCGCCCCCGCCTTCTGGTTTCTGATCGGCGGCCTCCCCGCACTGATGGTTTATAAAATCGTCAACACTGCCGACAGTATGATTGCCTACCGC
Organism: Sulfitobacter sp.; assembly: GCA_965660425.1. Taxonomy (GTDB): domain Bacteria; phylum Pseudomonadota; class Alphaproteobacteria; order Rhodobacterales; family Rhodobacteraceae; genus Sulfitobacter. The sequence continues at coordinate 12,511 of CBFHZX010000006.1, forward strand.
ACCCCCAAATACGAGCAGTTCGGCAAGGCTGCTGCCCTCATGGACGATGCGCTCAACCTCATCCCCGCACGCCTGACATGCTGGCTCATCGCGATCCCCGCAGGCGTGCTGGGCCAATGGCGCGAGATTGGCACCGACGCACGCCAACACCGCTCCCCCAACGCAGGCTGGCCCGAAGCGGCCATGGCCCGTGCAATTGGTGTAGCCTTGGCAGGGCCACGCGCCTATGATGGCCAAATGCAGGAATTTCCATGGGTCGGCGGCGCAGGGACGCGCCACGCAGGCCCTACGGATATTGATGCGGCTCTGGGCAAGCTTTGGCAGGCATGGGGCATATTTTTGGGGCTGACACTCGCACTGGTCCAGTTCGGATATTGAAACGATCAAAGGTTGCTCATGCGCTCTACACTTCTCGCCGCTATGCTGGCCCTCGCCCCTGTCTCTGCTCTGGCCACGAGTTGCGGCGGTGGCTTTAACGCCTTTAAACAAGGCCTTATCGCCGAAGCCCCCAAACACGGTGTCTCCGCAGATGTCGCTACCAAATTCCTCGCAGGCGTACGCGCCGATCCGGCCGTGCTGCGCGCCGACCGCAGCCAAGGCGTGTTTCAACGCCCCTTCGTGGACTTCTCCCGCCGCCTGATCAGCAACGATCGCATCAACCGTGGCCGCGCCAACGGCAAGAGATACAATTCTATCTTCAACCGCATCGAAAAAAGCTACGGCGTAGACCGTGGCGTCCTGCTGGCCTTCTGGGCGTTCGAGACGGATTACGGCACGTTTCAAGGCGACTTCAACACCGCCAACGCATTGGTCACACTGGCCCATGACTGCCGCCGCCCAGAACTCTTCCGCCCGCAAATCTTTGCCGCGATGGAGCTGTTTGCCCGTGGCGACATGGACCCCGCGCGCACAACAGGCGCGTGGGCGGGTGAAATCGGCATGGTGCAAATGCTGCCCCGCGACATCATCGAAAACGGCACCGATGGCGACGGTGACGGCCACGTCTATCTGAAAACCTCTGCCCCCGATGCGCTGATGTCGGGCGGCAAAATGCTCAAATCGCTGGGTTGGCGCAAAGGCGAGCCGTGGATTGACGAAGTCTCCGTACCCGCTGATTTCGACTGGTCTCTCTCAGGCCTCGACACAACAAAACGCGCGCGCGACTGGGCAAAGCTCGGCATAAAAGCCCGCGATGGAAAGCTCGCCAATCTGCCCGCCTCCCTGATCCTGCCGCAAGGGCGCAAAGGGCCAGCTTTCCTCGCCTACCCCAATTTCAACGTCTATTTCGAGTGGAACCAGAGCTTTACCTACGTGCTCACCGCCGCCTATTTCGCCACCCGTCTGAATGGCGCGCAGGTGTATGACACAGGAAATCCCGAAAAGGGGCTGAGCGGCAACCAGATGAAGCGCCTGCAACGCGCACTGCAAAACCGCGGCTATAACGTGGGCAAAGTCGACGGCATCCTTGGTGCCAACACCCGCAAAGCGATGCAGCGCGAACAGCAGCGCCTTGGTGTCCCCGCCGATGCATGGCCCACGCCTGCACTCCTGTCAAAACTCGAAGGACGCCAGCCATGAGCCTGAAACTCTCCGCCGCCACGATGGTCGCAAACGCCCGTGCACGCATCGAAGAGGTCGAGACGCCAGACGCCATCGCCATGGTGAATGACCCCTCGGTGCAGATCGTAGACCTGCGCGACCCACGCGAGCGTGAGCGCACAGGCTTCATCCCCGGATCGTTCCATTGCCCGCGCGGCATGCTCGAATTCTGGGTCGACCCCGACAGCCCGTACTTCAAGGATGTCTTTGCGCAGGATAAGAAATTTGTCTTTCACTGCGCCTCGGGCTGGCGCTCTGCCATCTCGGTAGCCACGCTGCAAGACATGGGCTTTGACGCTGCGCACATCAAAGAGGGTTTCAGCACATGGAAAAAAGCGGGCGGCCCTGTAGAGCAGGTAAAGCCTAAGGCCTGATCGCGAACCGCTGCCCGTCTTGCGTCAGCATCACCAACCGCCCGTGACTGCGCACAAATCGGTCACAGCGGCTATGCCCGTTGCGATAGGCTATACAAATCTCGTCCTCACCCACCGTAAACTGGCCAAAGGCCGTGCCGCCATTATTGGGATAGGTATAGCTATACGCACCGCCCACTGAATAGAGCGAGACACCACCCTCGTAGAATTCCAGCGCACGGCCCGCCGTCATCTCGGTCAGCTCTGCACCGCTGAGCGCCACATCGCCCGAAAGGGAAGTAAACTCATCCGCCCAAACAGCCGCAGGCCAGAGTATTAATAAGAATAAAATAAGCATGACGGTAAGCTAGGGCACGCGGCACCTACGCACCACACACAATCACGCGACCATTGCGCTCGCTTTCTTGAGATCGACCGAGACAAGCTGGCTCACGCCCTGCTCTGCCATGGTCACGCCAAACAGGCGGTCCATCCGCGCCATCGTCACGGCGTGGTGCGTGATGATCAGGAAACGCGTGTCGGTCTGGCGGCACATCTCGTCCAGCAAATCGCAGAAGCGCGTCACATTGGCATCATCCAGCGGCGCGTCCACCTCATCAAGCACACAGATGGGCGCAGGGTTGGCGAGGAACACGGCAAAGATCAGCGCCATCGCAGTCAGCGTCTGCTCGCCACCCGACAATAGACTTAGGGTAGAGAGCTTCTTGCCTGGCGGCTGGCACATGATCTCTAGCCCCGCTTCCAGCGGATCATCGGATTCGACCATCACAAGGTTCGCCTCACCACCCCCGAACAGGTGGGTGAAAAGCGTACTAAAGTTGGCATTCACCTGCTCGAAGGCTGTCAGTAACCGCTCGCGCCCTTCCTTGTTGAGGCTGGCAATGCCAGAGCGCAGCGTCTTGATCGCCTCCTCCAGATCGGTCTTCTCGGTGACCAGTGTGTCGTGTTCTTCCTGAACCTCCTTCGCGTCTTCCTCGGCGCGCAGGTTCACGGCGCCCAAAGCATCGCGCTGCCGCTTGAGACGGTTCACATCCGCCTCCAGCACATCTGCGGCTGGCATTTGGTCTGGGTTCACATCGAGCTGCGTGAGCAACTGGTTCGGCGTGAGCTGCTGATCCTCCGCAATCCGCTCTGCAGCGGCTGCCACAGTCTCGCGCGCGGCATCGCTACGCGCCTCGGATCGTGCCCGTGCCTCGCGCGCTTCCGATGCTGCGCGCTCGGCCTCCCGCTCCGCCAATGTGGCCTCACGCAATGTGGCTTCCGCAGCGGTCAGCTTGTCCACAGCCTCCGCCCACCGCGCTTCGGATTTTATTATCTCGCCACTCAATTCATCACGCTTGGCCGCGATCTCGGCTGGCGCTGCTCCCGCTTCCTTCAGCTCCGCCTCCGAGGACGCCTTGCGCTCCACCAATTCCGCGCTGCGCTTCTCCGCCGTCTCCAAACGGTGCCGCCAGCCGCTCAATTCCTTGGTCACTTCTTGGGCACGCTTTGTCCGTGCATCGCCCTCGCGGCGCAACTCGTCATGGTTTGAGCGGCGTGACATCATGGTGATCCGCGCGGCCTCAACGGTCATCCGCAGGTCTTCCACAGCGGCCCGCGCATCGCCCAGATCGCCCAGATCCGCCAGCGCGCGCTCGGCCTCCAGCACACGGGCGCGCGCGCCCATCGCCTCTTCCTCGTGGCGCGTCACAGCCAACCCGAGGCTCTCCAACCGCCCTGCCGCCAGATTGCGATCCGCCTCGACACGGCTCAGCGCGCGGCCCGCATCGGCGACCATGCGGTCCGCATCGCGGCGCGCCTCGCGGGCACGCTTGTCCGCCTCCGCCTGTGCGGCCAGTTGCGCGGTAAGCGCATCATGCGCTGCGCGCGCACCCTCTGCCCGCTGGCTCGCCTGCTCCAACCCCTGCTTGAGCACTTCGAGACGGTTAAGCTGTTGCAAACGCAGCGCTGCCGCTGAGGGCGCATCCTCGGCCCACGCACGAAAACCGTCCCAGCGCCACAAATCCCCCTCAAGCGAAACAAGCCGCTGACCCGGTTGCAACGCCGCCTGCAAGCGCGGGCCCTCATCCGCGTCCACCAAACCGATCTGCCCCATACGGCGGTCCAGCACATCGGGGCAAGAGACGTGATTGGTCAGCGGTGTGACACCAGCAGGCAACGCCTGCGGCTGCGCGTAAGCCGCCAGTGCCGACCAGCCTGACGGCCCATCCGCAGCTACCTCAGGCGCGCGCAGATCATCAGCAAGGGCGGCACCCAAAGCCTTCTCAAACCCGTGTTCCACCTGCAAACGGTCGAGGATCTGGCCACCTTCGGCTGTGTCTCGCTCGACCAGCTTGGCCAGCGCACCCGCCTCGGCCCGCAGGGCGTTCATCTCACCCTCGGCCTCGGACCGCTCGGCCCGCCCCTCCGCCTCACGCGTTTGCGTGGCCGCCCGCGCCTCCTCCGCGCTGATCAGCGCCTCCTCGGCCGCCTGCGCTGCCGCCTGTGCTTCCGCCTCCGCCGCCGTCGCTGTCTCGAAATCTGCCGCAGCTTTGGCCAGTGCGGCCTGACTGGCCGTCACAGCATCGCGGGCGCGTTCCGCATCGGACTCGGATTTGGCCTGAGTCTTGCGGCTGTCCTCCAGCAAACGCTCCGCAGAGCCGTACCGCGCTGCAAGCCGCGCCACATCTTCGGTCTGCTGGCCCAGATCGCCCTCGCGCGATTGCAATACAGCCGCCGCCTCGCGGGCTGTCTCCGCCGCTGCCTCAAGTGCTTCGGCATGACCCTCGCTTGCCTTGGCAAGCTCCCGCTGCTCCCACTCCAACCGCTCAATCGTCTCGCCTGCGTCGCGGTTAAGGCCACCCTCCCGCTCGATGTCGCGCGCCAACTGGTCAATGCGGCCCTGCAATGTCTCGATGAGCGCACTCGCCCGCGCCTCCTGATCGCTCAACGTGTCGCGCTGCACGATCAACCGCTGGACCACCGCTGCCGCAATCGCATCCTCCTCACGCAAAGCGGGCAAAGCATCCTCGGCCTCTTGCCGCACCTTGGCCGAGGTCCGCACCAACCCCTCAGCCTGTGCAGCCGCCGTCACACGCTGGCGCAATTCATCCTCGGATTTGGCCCGCGCATCATCCGCCTCGCGCCAACGACGATACAGCAACGTCCCCTCCGTGCGCCGCAGTTGATCCCCGATCTCGCGGTAGCGGGCAGCCTGTCGCGCCTGTCGCGCCAATTGCGCAAGTTGCGCGGCCAATTGCTCGATCACATCGTCAACCCGCGCCAGATTGGTCTCGGCCCCGTTCAGCTTTAGCTCCGCCTCATGCCTGCGCGCATAAAGCCCCGAAATCCCCGCCGCTTCCTCCAGAATACGGCGACGGTTCTTCGGCTTGGCGTTGATCAGCTCACTAATCTGCCCCTGACGGACCAGCGCAGGGCTGTGCGACCCCGTCGAGGCATCGGCAAAAAGCATCTGCACATCGCGCGCGCGCACATCCTTGCCCGCCGCCTTATAAGCGCTGCCCACGTCGCGCGTGATCCGTCGCACGATGTCGAGCTGGTCGTTGTCGTTGAACCCCGCAGGGGCCAGCCGCTCCGTGTTGTCGATCTGAAGCGATACTTCGGCAAAGTTGCGCGCAGGCCGTGTGGCAGCACCCGCAAAAATGACATCCTCCATCCCGCCACCGCGCATCGCTGTGGGGCGGTTCTCCCCCATGACCCAGCGCAGTGCCTCCAGCAGGTTTGACTTCCCACAGCCGTTTGGCCCCACAACACCCGTCAGGCCATCCGCAATGACCAGATCGGTGGGGTCAACAAAGCTTTTGAAGCCCGTCAGCCTGAGTTTGGAAAAGCGCATGTACCGCCTGTGTGATGATTCCGAATATTGGTGTAGTTTGACGGCTTTGCCCGACCTGCGTCAACCGTCCCACACAAGGCACAGCGGTTTGAGCGGAGTTATCCACAAGCTATTGAGGCTAGAGCGTCGTCAGACAGTTAATCTCCACTGAAACACCGTCTAGCTGGCGCACCTCGGTCCCACGCACAGGCACACAATCACGCTCCACAGGAACGCCCCTCACAGGGGCACGCTTTGGCGCACCGTCACAGCGCAGAATACCCGTGGCCTGCGCCTGATCTCCTCGCACCTCTTTGACTTCACAGCCGCTCACCATCGCCATAGCACGGCTCGCGCGGTCACGGATCGGCCCGAACCGTGGCGCATACTCGGAATTGGTGCGGATCGCCTCAGCCAATTCCCCCCGCACCCGCACATCAAAGGTCGAGCCATCGACGGTCACCGTCACAGGCTCCAACCCGCGAAAATGCGGACCCGCAGTATTGCAGGAGGTAAGGATGATCAGGAAACAGAGAGCGAAATATTTCATCCCGCTATTTATTCAATTTGGGGTTAAATTTCTATGAACGCAGTACCCCATCGCTCGGGATTGATGGCTTAATTGGCCGGCAAGCTGCGCGCCAACGCTAGACACCTCATCTGCAACCTTGTCGCAGATATCGATTGGTCATATAATTTGACCAATCAAAGGATTGCCTATGCCGTTTCGCCCCGTCACCCCTGAAAAACTCTCCTCCGCTGTCGTCCGTCAGGTTGAGGAACTTATCCTGCGCGGCATCCTGCAGCCAGGTGCGCGCCTGCCGTCCGAGCGTGAACTGGCCGAGCGTCTCGGCGTCTCCCGCCCGTCCCTGCGTGACGCGATCGCTCAGTTGCAAGAGGCGGGCCTGCTCAGCACAAAAGCAGGTGCGGGTGTGTTTGTGGCCGATGTCCTCGGCTCTGCCTTCTCCCCTGCGCTCACCGCGCTGTTCGCCCGCCACGACGAGGCGGCAATGGACTACATCTCCTTTCGCCGCGACATGGAAGGGCTGGCCGCAGAACGCGCCGCGCGCCTTGGCTCTGACACAGACCTCGCCGTGATCAGTGCGATCTTCGCCAAGATGCAGACCGCCCACCACACCCGCAGCGCCGAAGACGAAGCCGCGCTGGACGCGAAATTCCACATGGCCATCATCGAGGCGAGCCATAACGTGGTCATGCTCCACATGATGCGCTCCATGTATGAGCTGTTGCGTGGCGGTGTGTTCTACAATCGCCAGATGATGTTCAAACAACAGACCAAACGCACCGTCCTGCTCGACCAGCACCGCACCATCCATGACGCTCTAATGGCCCGCAACGCCCCCGCCGCCCGCGCGGCAGTTGAGGCGCATCTGACGTATGTCGAGCGTGCCCTGATGGATGCCCAACGGGCAGAGCGGCACGAGGATGTTGCGCAGCAGCGGTTGGACCATGAGCTAGACGGGTGATGCGAGATGAGAACATTGCCATCTGTTAACAACTATTGCGAGAAACCACGGATTGCTGGCACCTATGAAAACCAGATGCTCTACGGCATGTGTGCCCACGCGCCTCGCCACTCCTCGGTCTATCACACAACCGGCAAGCTAATCGCGATTGGCCGTATTTATGCAGCGTCACCGCAACGCAAAGCTGGTTCGGCGAAAATTGCAGATGAGGATATTTTCATCGTTTTGGCGCAGACCCTAGTCGACTCAGATATTGGATGAGATAGCGTTTTCAGACAGGCTTCCCTCTATTGAAACGCTTGGCCGAGTTTTGGACACACGAACGCAATTTGCGGAGAAGATCAGCAATGGAATTTCACGGTGGTCTGACAAAACGCGTAACGCGTCTTGGCGCCCACTAAATCACATATCATTTGCATCGAAATACCTTCACTTTCACAGACCAAATGCATTCCCAATTTACGATATTATTGTAAGAGCAGGCCTCAATTGTTCTGGCATAAAAGGTAGCTTTCAAACCTACGCTTCATTTTGCAAAGGGTTTTGTGAGGTCACAGCAAACCGCAAGGAGCGGTGGTACCCGCGAAGTATTGATACGTATTTGCTTGGGCTGGGCAGGCAGCACAATAAGCGCACGCAAGAACAGCCATGCGGTAAATGTGGCGCAGCACTAAAAACCAGAAAAGCCCCGATCTGACGATCAGGGCCCCTCTAAATCTCGATGCGGCACTAGGTTCAGTGCAGCTTGGCATCCACCTGTGCGATGCCTTCGTCGATCAGCTTGTTGCCGTCCGCCGCAGTCATCTGCTTGCCGATAATGTCGCGCGACGCGGCGATTGCGATCAGCACCGCTTGGTCGCGAACTTCCTTCACGGCAGACGCCTGAGCCGATTCGATCTGCTCCTCTGCAGCAGCCATGCGGCGCTCTACGGATTTGGCCAGATCAACGCCGGCTTGCTCGGCTGCGGCTGCGGCCTCGGACTTGGCGTCGGCGACGATGCGTTCGGCCTGCTCCTGCACTTCCTTCTGCTGGCGCTCGTATTCGGCCAACAGCTTTTGTGCATCTTCACGAAGCTTGCGCGCTTCCTCCAGCTCGTTGCGAATGCCGTCAGCACGACCGTCGAGCATGCCCATCAGCAGGGAGGGTACCTTGAAATAAACGAGGATCGCGATGAAGACGATCAGACCCAGCAGCACCACAAAGTCGGTGTTCCCAAGTGAGAAGAACGGACCAGATGCTGCGAAGGCGGGGGTCGCCGCGAGGGCGAATACGGATGCGGTTATCAGACGCATGATATTATCCTTTCATCCGTGAGGTGACAGCGGCGGTGATGGTCTTGGCATCTGCCTTGCCGCCCATCGCTGTTACAATTTCTTTGGCCGTGCCTTTGGCAACCGCTTTCACGTTCTCCAAAGCACCAGCGCGAATTTCTGAAATCGCTTTCTCGGATTCGGTTGACTTGGCGGCGATCTTCTTGTCCGCCTCCGCGATGGCCTTGTCCAGATCGGCCTGCATATCTGCTTTGGCCTCTGCGATGATGCGCTGCGCCTCGGCGCGGGCATCTACCAGCGCTTTGTCATATGCAGCTTCGGCATCCGCGGCTTTGGCTTTAAAATCTTCGGCCGCTGCGATGTCGTTCGTTATTGTTCCCTGACGCTCGGCCAGAATGGCCGCGATACGCGGAAGGGCGACGCGTGACAGGATCAGGTAGATGGCGATAAGCGCCAACACGAGCCAGAAAATCTGGTTACCCCATGTGGAGAAATCCAGCTGCGGCATACCGCCGGAGCTTTTCGCTACGTCTGTGGCTGTTTCAGTTGCCATGACGGCCTCCTGTCAAATCATCGTTTTGCAAGGGCGGCACCCGCAGGCCCCGCCCCATGCATAGGAATAAGCGTCAGCTTATACGGCGAACATCAGCAGAAGTGCTACGAGGAACGCGAAGATCCCGAGCGCTTCGGCGAAGGCGATGCCGATAAACAGTGTTGCAGTCTGGCTTGCAGCTGCGGAGGGGTTGCGCAATGCGCCTGCGAGGTAGTTGCCTGCAACGTTACCAACACCGATCGCGGCTGCGCCGGAACCGATTGCTGCAAGACCTGCGCCGATGTGTGCGAGTTCACCTTCCATGAGAATTCTCCTATGCGTTGGAAGTTAGATAAAGTGGGGCGGATGCCCCGTCGTTTGTTAACCAGTACTTAGTGGTGTGGGTGAAGCGCGTCCTTGAGGTACACGCATGTCAGGATCGTAAAGACGTAGGCCTGAATGAAGGACACAAGGACCTCCAGACCGTACATCGCCGTAATCCCGAGGATGGCTACAGGGGAGACAGCAACGAGTGCCGCAAACCCTGCGAAAACTTTGATGACCGCGTGGCCCGCCATGACGTTACCCGCCAGACGAATGGAGTGGCTCACGGGGCGCACGAAATAGGAGATCAACTCGATGATCGCCAGAATGGGGCGCAGTGCGAGCGGCGCGGACGACACCCAGAACAGGCTCAGGAAACCGACACCGTTTTTGACAAAACCCAAAACCGTCACTGTGATGAACACCGCAAAGGCCAGCACAACCGTCACAGCAAAGTGTGAGGTGGGGGTAAAGGAGGTCGGGATCAGGCCAAGGAAGTTGGCGCAGACAATGAACATGAACAGCGTCATGATGTAGGGGAAGTATTTAACGCCCTCTTTGCCGCAGATATCTTCGACCATCTTATACACAAAACCGTAGGCCAGCTCGGCCACCGATTGTGCGCGACCCGGAACCACTGCGCGGTGACGCGTGGAGACGACCAGAAGCAGGAAGACCGCGATTACAGAGAATACAGTCCACATCGCCATATTGGTGAAGGTAAACATGCTGACAGCACCATCACCAAAGGCGGGCGCGATCTCGAACTGCTCCATCGGCTTGAAGACAAGCTCACCTGTTTTTGCGTCTGCTGCCATGTCTCGGCCCCTTACTCTTCACCCGCATCGGGTTTTTTGCGTCTGCCCCTGTTCGGGACGTATTCTTCTCCAGCCTCTTCGGCCTCTTTTCTGTCCTGCATCTCCTGCGCGCTTCGGAGCATCGTCTGCACCCCCGCCGCAAGACCCAGCATGACAAACAGCACCATGAATATCGGCAAGGTCTCAAAGTAGAGATCCAGCGCAAATCCGATGCCGAAACCGATCCCAAGACCGGCCACCAGCTCGATCACCATCCGCCACGCCATCTGGGCGCCCGAATAATGCTCTTCCATCCGTGGTTTGGGAGCTGTTGCGCCCTTGGCCTGCTCGATCCGCGCCTCAATCGCCGCCATTTCCGCTTTGCGATCTTGCTCGTCCACAGGCAGGCCCCCACTGGATGTCTTGAGCGATCAGATACTGCGCTGCGGCGTCCGAGTCAACGTGATACGGTGCAGCCATTAGTCATTGAAAATAAACGATTTCCAAAACAACACCGCATGGAAAAATCGCAAAAATCGCCCCGACACACCCGTTTCCGCGCCCCGCTCTTATTCAACCATTCGGTTGATCTTTGCCCCCCGCCCGTTATGATGAACACCATGAGCCACACCCTAGACACCACCTTTGCGGCCCTTGCCGATCCCACGCGCCGCGCCATCCTCGCGATGCTGCTGGAGGATGATATGGCCGTGACCGATGTGGCCGAGCCATTCGAGATGTCACTCGCCGCGATCTCGAAACACCTCGGCGTGCTAACAGCGGCGGGCCTCATCACACAAGAGAAACGCGGCCGCGTGAAATGGTGCAAGCTGGAGCCTGACGCTCTGCGCGCGGCCTCAGTCTGGATGCATGGGTTCGGCCAGTTCGAGCCTGTGAACCTAGATGCTTTCGAGCGGTTTCTGGCGGAGGAGTTCAAAGAGGGTGCAGAGCAAGACGGCTGACAGGATGCGTCAGCAGTCAGGCTTCTGCCCGCTTTAGCCAGTGATGCGCAATTGTCCCGATCTCAATCAGGGGCAACAGCACATTATCATACGGCAGCCAGCAGGTGGTTACTTCGCATGCCCGTGTGTCGTTTGTGCGGCGTGCATGCTCTCGAAAAAACAGGCGTTGAGCTGGGTGTACGCACTCCAGTTGCCCCACTCTTCCACATCGCGGATCTGGCGCGCCAAATCTGCCTCGCTACGGGCGCTCGACCAATAGGTGTCATTTGAAATCAAACTCTGCGCAGGGCTGCGCATTGCAAACGGCCCCGCTAGCGTCCATGCGTTCGCGCCAACAGCGATACACTCTTGCTGGGTGTCCGGGCAGTTCTTCTCGCAGAAATTCTTGATCGGCGTCCATGATTTTACATCATTCGAAACGCGCGCCACTTTTCCCAGCAAGCTGTCATTTTCCACCAGTGCGCGGGGGCTTTCGGCGCTCCATGCCAATCGTGATTTTAGCAATGCAGGCTCACCCAGCACTAATGTGGCAGCCCGCGCAGACCCCGTGAAGGCACCACTGTCTACATCTTGGCTCTGACCCAAGGCCCACAACAGCAACACGCTGGCCTCTTCGGGCAGCTTGTCATCAAGCCCTTGCAACACCTCCACAAGCTCGGTCGCTTTCCCTGAGTGCAGCATCGATTGCGCAGCGAGAAGCGCCGCAGCAGGCTCTCCATATTCGATAAGCGCCACGATTGCTGGTGCCTTTTCGCCAATCCGTGCTGCTTGCACCATCGCAGCCGCCAGCGGCGCGTTCTTTTGCGCTTCGGAAAGCCACGACTTTCCCGACAACCCTTTGGGTATACGCCACAAAGCAATCCTCTCCTTGCGCGGCATATCAGACGTCACATGAACATGCATGTTGGCTCTGGATGCGATATTGGCCAGCAAGATTTGCGCAGCGGTATTTCCGTCTTTTGACAGTTGAGAGAGACGCTCCAGCGCGTCTAAATCCTCACCATCCAACCAGACCTGAACGGCTTCCTGAAAAGCCTGTTGGTTTTGGCCTTCAACCTCCCGCGCCTCAAGGCGTTCTGGAAACAGGCTGGCAAGTATCGGAATGATGAAAAAGATAACGAACCGCTTAAACGCCACGAGGCCGACCAGATAAATATCGTTACGCATTGCGTATCCTATCATATTTGCTGGAATGACAACGTGTTGCACTCCGTTTCGTTCAGCGTGTCGCGAAATTAACCACGTGCTCGCACAACATCATCATCGCGCAGCAACATCACCAACGCCACCACCGTCAGCGCAATGCCTACGCCTACCGTTGCAGGCGGCAGACCATTACCCAGCCCCGCCTCCCATCCGATCACCCAACTGGGCACCAGATAGGTATAGGCCATCACCTTGGCGCTTGGCAGGCGCAGCGTAGCAAATTGCACCAGTACAAAGGTAATCGAGCTGGCGAATATCGAGACATATATAGTAGTCACCCATACCAGTGGCCTCAGGCTGCCCCAGTCTGTCGCCGCGATATCCCTTGCGCCGATCAACAGAAGCAACACGGCCCCCGCCACCAGCGTGCCAAAGGCAAAAACAACCGCGCTCTCTCCACGGTTCAGCACCCGCACGAGCGGCGTATAGAGCGCATGCGCGATGCAGCCGAAGAAAAAGATCACCTCGCCCCGCCCGATATCAAACGCCATCAGTGCCGCCACATCGGCACGGAAAATCACCCACAGCGCGCCCGCGCCACCGATCCCCAGCGCCAGCGCCATGCGCGGCGTCATGCGCTGCCGCAACAAGTACCAGCCAAACACCCCGGCCATTGCAGGCACCAGTGTAAACACCGCCGCCGAACTGACAGGCGGCGCGGTCTTGAGCCCCTCGAACATCAGCACAAAATATACCATGAACAAACCGCCCAACACGCCGTAGCGCCACGGGGCGGCAAAGGCGGCCCGTGGAATACCCGTGGTCACCATCGCCACCGTGCCCACCACCACCGCCGCCAGCACAAACCGCACCGCATTGAGCGCCAGCGGCGCAATTTCATTGGCAACCATCCCACCCAGCGAGAAGGACCCCGCCACAAGGGCCGAAAACAACAGCATCGCCAGATGCCCTTGGCGTTGTGGCGTCATGCGCGATGGCTCATAAATCGCCGTACTTCATGCGCGCTTTGAGAAACTGCACCAAGGCCTGCACCTTGCTGGTACGGTGCAAATCCACATGCGTAACGAGCCACAAGGGGGCCGACCATTCTGGGCGTGGCGCGGCCACTTGCATCAGATCATCCCGCACTGCAGCCACCTGCGGCGACATAAATCCGATTCCCGCCCCTGCTATAATCGCTGCCGCCTGCGCTGTGGTATCATTGCTGCGAAAGACGATGTTCTCGCGCGCGACATTTTGCGCCAGCCATTGGTTGAACGGCGCACGGCTATCCGCATCCTCCTGCGCCACAAAACGGTGATCGGCAAATGCTGCCTCCCACGCTGGCAAACCATGCTTGGCGGCATATGACTTCGAGGCATACAGGGCGACGTTCTGCTCCATCAGCCTTTGCACAACATTATCAAGCCCCTCGGGTGCGGCCCCCGCACGTATCGCCACATGCGCCTCACCATATTCGAGGCGAAACAACCGCTCCCCCGTCAGATACCGTACCGTGACCGCGGGATAGGCCGCCTGAAACGCGACCAGCGCAGGCGTCATACGCGGTACCACAGCGGCCAGCGATGTCACCACCAAATCACCAGACACCTCACGCCCGCTGCCCTGCATACGGCTGAGAAGCTGGCTGAACTGGTCTTCTGTCGCTTGCGCCACGCGCAGCAGATCCTCCCCCGCTTCCGTCGCCGTGTAGCCGCGTGCATGGCGTTGGAACAGCTTGACGCCCAAACGCCCCTCGAGCGCGTCGATGTGACGGATGACAGTGGCATGATGCACGCCCATCCGCTCGGCCGCACCGCTCACCGTGCCAGCGCGTGCCACCTGATAGGCCGTGCGCACTTCGTCCCAATTCTCCATCGCGCCCGCTTCCCTACTATATACCTACGCCAAAAACTTGCGCCTTTTGGCCCTGCACGCAACCGCAAACTCATGCCAGCCTTGCACGACGCTGCGACATCGCTGGTTGACTCGCACGCGCAGGCGGCGTACTCCGCCCCTAACTTCCGGAAGCAGTGCCTTCCGGTCCTGACCTGTTCAGGATCGCCCCCAGTCAGCGCAATGCGCCCACTGGGGCAAACGCTGTTGCTCCACCATGATCGGAGCATTTGTTAATTCCTGCGGCAGTTCCTAAATTGGAACCATCCGCAACCGATCAAGAAAGGGCAGCCGCCCATGTTTGAAAATCTCAGCGAACGCCTCTCTGGTGTCTTTGACCGCCTGACCAAACAAGGCGCGCTTTCCGATGAGGACGTCAAAACCGCCCTGCGCGAAGTCCGCGTAGCCCTGCTCGAGGCGGACGTCTCCCTCCCCGTAGCGCGCGATTTCGTCAATGCCGTGCAGGAAAAGGCAACAGGCCAAGCCGTCACCAAATCCATCACGCCGGGTCAACAGGTCGTCAAAATCGTGCATGACGCGCTCATTGATGTCCTCAAAGGTGAGGGTGAGCCGGGCCACCTCAAGATCGACAACGCCCCTGCCCCCATCCTAATGGTGGGCCTGCAAGGCTCTGGTAAAACCACCACCACCGCCAAACTCGCCAAGCGCCTCAAGGAAAAAGAGGGCAAGCGCGTGCTCATGGCGTCCCTCGACGTGAACCGCCCCGCCGCGATGGAGCAGTTGGCCATCCTCGGCACGCAGATCGGCGTCGACACCCTGCCCATCGTCAAAGGCGAACAGCCCGTCGCCATCGCCAAACGCACCAAGACCCAAGCGGCCTTGGGTGGCTATGACGTCTATATGCTCGACACCGCTGGTCGCCTCTCGATCGACGAAGAGCTGATGACCCAGGTTGAGCAGGTTCGCGACGTGGTCACCCCGCGCGAGACGCTGCTGGTCGTTGACGGCCTCACGGGCCAAGACGCCGTGCAAACCGCCATGAATTTCAACACCCGCATCGGCATCTCCGGCGTGGTCCTCACGCGTATGGACGGTGACGGACGCGGCGGTGCGGCCCTCTCGATGCGCGCCGTCACAGGCAGCCCGATCAAATTTGTCGGTCTGGGCGAAAAGATGGACGCGATCGAGACATTCGAGCCAGAGCGCGTCGCGGGCCGCATCCTTGGCATGGGCGACATCGTCGCCCTCGTCGAGAAGGCCCAAGAAACCATCGAGGCCGAACAGGCCGAGAAGATGATGAAGCGCATGGCCAAGGGGATGTTCAACATGAACGACCTCAAAATGCAGCTTGAGCAGATGCTCAAAATGGGCGGCATGCAAGGTATGATGGGCATGATGCCGGGTATGGGCAAAATGGCCAAACAGATCGAGGACGCAGGCCTCGACGATAAAATCCTGCGCCAGCAAATCGCCCTCATCAACTCCATGACCAAGAAAGAGCGCGCCAACCCCGCGATCCTTCAGGCCAGCCGCAAGAAGCGCATCGCAAAGGGTGCAGGCATGGAAGTCTCTGATCTGAACAAGCTGATGAAGATGCAGCGCCAGATGTCGGACATGATGAAGAAGATGGGCAAAGGCAAAGGCGGCATGCTCAAATCTGCGATGAAGCAGATGATGGGCGGCAAAGGCGGCATGGACCCCGCAGCGATGGCACAGGGTATGGACCCCAAAGCGCTTGAGGCAGCAGCCAAACAGATGGGCGGCAAAAACCCCTTCGGCGGCGACGGCATGAGCCTGCCTGCGGGCCTGTCAGGCTTCGGGAAGAAGAAGTGAGCGGTATGACCGTCCATATCCCCACGCTAGAAACAGACCGCCTGATCCTGCGCGCTCCGCTTTTTGAGGATGCCGCAGCCTATATCGCTTACCGCACCTCTCCCCGCGCGCGTTTCACGGGCGGCACGATTGAAGCGGACCATGCCCGCACGCTGTTCACGGCCATCGCGGGCCTTTGGGTGCTGCGTGGCTATAGCCTGTTCATGGGTGCTCTCAAAACCGCGCCCGAAACGGCAATCGGTGGCTTTGGCATCTTTCACACCCAACGGCACGCAGAACCCGAATTCGGCTGGACCCTCTATGACGCCCAGCACGAGGGCAAAGGGCTGGTGACCGAGGCCATGCGCACTATCATCACTTGGGCTTGGAAAGTGATGGGCGTCGACACAGCACAAAGCCACATCGACGAAGGCAACGACTCATCCGTAGCGGTCGCCCGCGCCCTAGGTGCGACCTTCGACGCAAAGCAAACCGAGATCGCCAACGCACCCGGCGGCGAGTTCTATGACGAAGACGACGCGACGATCGTGAACATCTGGCGTCATTACAAAGGGGCGCTGACATGACCGCTCTGCTCTCCCCTATGCTGCGGTGCGGTGGTGCACAGGAGGTGTACGCATGCTGCACGCCCCGCACCCCCCTGCTGCACAGCAATTGGAGGCTCTCATGACCGATCCCGTCACCCGCGCCGCAGAGGTTCTATCCGAGCACCGCGCCAGCATCGACCGCCTCGACGCGATCCTCGTCTATACGCTGGGCGAGCGGTTCAAACACACGCAGGCTGTGGGGAAACTCAAAGCCAGCCACGACCTTCCCCCGTCCGATCCTGCCCGCGAAGCGGCGCAGATCGAGCGGCTTGAAGATTTGGCGAAACGGGCCGATCTCGACCCCGAATTCGCCAAGAAGTTTCTCAACTTCATCATCGCTGAAGTCATTCAGCACCATCAAAAACACCAAGAAAACCCATAAGGAAATCAATACCATGGCTATGAAAATTCGCCTCGCCCGCGGTGGCTCCAAAAAGCGCCCCTTCTACCGTATCGTTGCTGCAGACAGCCGCATGCCACGTGACGGCCGCTACATCGAAAAGCTCGGCACATATGCGCCCCTGCTGCCCAAAGACAGCGAAGACCGCGTCAAAATGAACATGGAGCGCGTCGAGTACTGGTTGGGTCAGGGCGCACAGCCCACAGAGCGTGTTCAGCGCATGCTGGAAGCCGCAGGCGCACGCCCCAAGACAGAGCGCAACAACCCCAAGAAGGGTACACCCGGCAAGAAAGCTGCCGAGCGCGTCGAGGAGAAGGCCGCCAAGGCAGCCGCCGCAGCCGAGGCCGCAGCAGCCCCTGCCGAGGAAGCACTCGCAGCAGATGAAGCAGCCGCAGAAGCGACTGAATAAGCTCAAAAATACCGTCACGGGGCCTAAAAATACGGGCCCCGTGACCCCCCCTGACTAGGCGCGCAGATGCTGTTCTGCACGCATGTCTTTTCAGCATGACGCCCTCCAACCATGCCGTTTGAATGCGTTCCGCTTTCCCCACCGCCAGCGCCTATCTGCACGCAAACGCGCCCCGCATGTCGCTTCCCTTTGCCTTGCGCAGCACCGCGATGTATCCCTACGTCCAAAGCATGAAACCGCAGGCAGGCAGACGTGTTGCCTCGCATGGTAAATCTAGGAACGCTGATGTTTAAACTCCTTAAACTTATTGCCACACTGTGCACCGGCGCAGTGTTGGGCTTTCACCTTCATGGCTGGTTGATCCAGACCGAATGCAACAGCGCAGGCGGCACGATGAACGGCATGATCTGCACCATGGCCGGAGCTTCCCAATGAGCGAGACGCACATTTGTGTTGGCACCATCTCGGGCTCCTATGGAGTGCAGGGTGAGCTGCGGATCAAGAGCTTTTGCGCCGTGCCCACGGACATCGAGACCTACAGCCCGCTGACCGACAAGAGCGGCGAGATGGAATTCAACATCGCCATTCTGCGCCCGATCAAGAACGGGTTTGCCGCGCGCATGCCATCCGTCGCCACCAAGGAGGAGGCCGACGCCTATCGCGGCACACAGCTCTTTGCGCGGCGCGAACAGATGCCGTCGCTGCCCGATGACGAGTTCTATCATGCTGATCTAATCGGGCTTGAGGTCTATGATACGGGCGGCGCTTTGCTGGGTCGGGTCAAGACGGTGCAGAACCACGGCGCAGATGATTTGTTGGAGTTGCAACTGGCAGGCACGTCGACGACCACGTTTTTGCCCTTTACCAAGGCCGCCGTGCCAACGGTCGATGTGGCCGCGCGGCGCATGGTGGCGGACCCGCCCGATGGCATTTTGCCCATGCCAAAGGAGTGAGGATGCGGCGGATCATCCTCCACGCAGGCTTTCACAAAACAGGTACCACCAGCCTGCAACAGACCCTGCGCGCCAACCTGGCAGCGCTACGCCCCGACATCCGTCTGGTTCTGCGTCCGGGTATGAAAGCGCTGTGCGAATGTGCCCGCGCCTACAGCCTATCGCGGCAGGACTATGATCTGGGGATGGTGAAATACGAAGCTGCTTTGCTGATCGAGGCGCTCAAGGGGGAGACCGCGCAAACCATCATTATCACCTCCGAAGACCTCAGCGGCCACATGCCCAGACGGCACAAGCTGCACGGCTATGGCGCAGCCCCCCATCTGATGCGCGCCATTTCCGGCGCGTTCAAAGCAGCCAGCCCCGAAGATCAGCTGACCTTCTTTTTCACCACCCGCAGTGCGGACCCGTGGCTGCGCAGTTGCTATGCTCAAAACGTGCGCGCGGGCCGCATGGTCTGGGACGAAGGCGACTACATGAAACGCCTCAAGGCTTCGGCAAACCATGACCAGACCCTTGATCTGATCAAGGACGAAATCGCCGATCATGCACTCATTGATGCAGCCCTCGAGGAATATGCGACCCGTCCGGTTGGCATGGCCGAGGCGCTGCTCGATCATCTGGGAATAGACACCAAACAGCGCGCGTCGCTTGTACCCTCGCCCGAGCAAAACGCCGCCCTGCCAGAGGCGTTGATCAAGGAATTGCTCGCCCTCAACCGCTCCGACCTCGACGATGCCGCCCTGCGCCGCGCCAAGCGGGCGTTGATTGAAGAGGCCGCCTGATGCCGCGCAAAATCGTCATTCACGCAGGGTTTCACAAGACGGGCACCTCGACCGTGCAGGCGGTCCTGCGCACCAACCGTAAGGCCCTGATGCCTGCACTTGCGATCCGTCTCAAAGGCCAGATGAAAGAGCTGATGAGTGCCACGCGCGGCTACTCGACCTACGGCACGGCGGACGCGCTCGACAAGGTGAGCCGCCGTTTCGACGCGCTGCTCGCTGATCTGCCGGGCATGCCGCGCCGCACCCTGCTCCTGAGCGCCGAGGAGCTGTCAGGCCATATGCCGGGGCGCGGAGCGTTGGCGGATTATACGGCGGCCCCCGTGCTCATGTATCTCTTCTGGCAGCGCGCGCAGGCCGCCTTTCCCAATACGCCCGTCCAGTTTTGTTTCGCAACCCGCGACCCTGTCGCGTGGCAACGCTCCTCTTGGGCGGAGCATGTGAAATCATCTGGCATGATGCTGGATTTCGACGACTATGATGCGGCCTACCCCAAAGCCTACGATCTGGCCGCTGTGGTCAGTGAGGTACGCGGCCGCGTGCCCGCGCCTGTGCACAGCTATGCGCTGGAGGACTGCACAGACCTGCCGCTTGGTCCCGCAGATCCCGTGCTGGACTTGTGCGATATCCCTGGGCAATTGCGCGCCACGCTGGAGGCGCAGCCGCCCCAGAATACCCGCTTAGATGAGGCCACCCTTGCCGCCTTGCTGCGGATCAACAGGACGCATAAAGACACCCACGCCCGCAATGCCGCCAAGGCAGAGCTGCTGGGCAAAGGAGCCGACACATGACCCCGCCAAACCGCAGCCACGGGAAGCAACGCATCACCGCCTCGGTAAAGCCGCGTGAGTTGATGCAGGACACGCCTGACTATGTGCATGTCTGGCAGGCCCATGTGTTGACCCTATTCCCCGAGGTCTTTCCCGGTGTGCTGGGAGCGAGTCTCACAGGGCGTGCATTGAAAGAGGGCAGTTGGCAACTGCGCACCCATGACCTACGCGAACACGGCCTGACCAAGCATCGCAATGTCGATGACACGCCTGCGGGCGGTGGTGCGGGTATGGTGCTGCGCGCCGATGTTGTTGGCCCCGCGATTGAGGCCGTTCAGGCGCGTGCGCAGGGCCGCTGGCCTATCCTCTATATGTCGCCGCGCGGCAGGCGCTTTGATCAGGCGATGGCGCGTGATCTGTCGACCTGCGCAGGTGTCACAATCCTGTGCGGCCGTTTCGAGGGCGTGGACGAGCGCGTGATCGAGCATTACGGCATTACCGAAGTATCATTGGGAGATTTCGTGATGACAGGTGGAGAGCTAGCCGCCCAAGCCATGCTGGACGCCACCGTGCGCCTGCTGCCTGGTGTGCTGGGCAACGCCAAGAGCACGGTGGAGGAGAGCCACTCCGCCGGCCTGCTGGAGCATCCGCAATACACCAAGCCTGCCGAATGGATGGGGCGCGAGATACCGCCCGTCCTCATGTCGGGCAACCACGCCGAGATCGCCAAATGGCGGCGCGAAATGTCGCATAAACTCACCGCCGAACGCCGCCCTGATCTGTGGGCCAAGCACCCCGCATCCAAAGATGAGTAGCTGGGCCGCGCTTGAGGCCGAGTTGGCGGCGTGGGAGGCGGCAGAGCTGACCCCAAACCTATGGTAGCGCGACGATGATGCGCAGGAGGTGACCCCTGATCTGGAGCGGTTGCTGACCCTGTCTGACACCTACGCCGTGCCCGCGCAGATCGCCGTGATCCCAGAGGGGCTAAGCCCTGCGCTGGCTCCCCGATTGCGCGACACAGAGCATGCGTATGTCCTGCAACATGGGCTGCGCCACAAGAACCATGAGCCAAAGGGAAGCCACGCCTTGGAGGTCGGCAATATGCGCGATCTGGCGTTGCAGCGCGCTGACCTCCGCCAAGGCTGGGACATCCTGCAAGAGGCGCAGATGCCGCGATTGCTCAACGGGTTTGTGCCACCGTGGAATCGCATAGGCGATGCCGCGCGCCGTGCGCTTCCCGAGAGGGGCTATAGCTTTCTGTCGGCCTATGAAGGGCGCAGCGATGATGCGGATATCGCGGGCCTGACCCAGATTGACGCGCATCTGGATCCAATCCGCTGGAAATATGACCGCGTGTTTCCGGGCGAAGACAAAATGCTGCGCATGATGATCGATCATCTACAGGATCGCAGACTGCACGCACCCGCCAAACCAGTAGGCTATGTCACGCATCACCTGCAAACAGGCGGGGATATCTGGGCCTTCACCGACAATCTGTTTGCGCACACACGCGGCCTGTGGCGCAGTGTGCCGCAGATGCAGGAGGGTTAGGCGCATGGACGTACGCTTTGCGAAACTTGAGGAGCGCGCAGAGGTTGAGACCTTCATGCACACGGCCTTTCCCCGCGCCAAATGGGGGGCCGAGGGCTGGACTCGCCTGCTGGCCAACCGCTGGGGCGGGGCGCAAGGTGAATTTGCCGTGACTGCGTGGGACGGCGCGCTGCTAGTTGGTGTGATGGGGATGAACGACAGCATTCGCCACACACCACGCGGGCCAAGGCGCTACCGCAATCTGACGTCTTGGTACGTTCTGAAATCCCACCGCAGCATGGGGCTGGGCGAGACGCTGATGCACACGGCCATGGCCGATCCGCAGGTCACCTCCACCAATCTGACAAGCGCCAAGGCTGCGCTGTCGCTGGTGCACAGGATCGGGTTCAAAGTGCTGAATGCGCAGCGCCTTGTCTGGCGCAAAGGGGTGCGCGCGCCACTTGAGCATACCGCTGATCCACTGGCTGAGGCCAAGCTGAAAGCGGTTGATGCATAAGTGCTTCGCAATCACGCGGACCTTGGCCTGTCGTTCTTCACGATCGAGACGCCCGATGGCCCCTGCACGCTGGCCCTGTCGGTCAAGCAAAAGGTCGATGAATACGTCACGCATGAGGTTGTCTACGCTGGCCAGCCCGACCTGCTAGCACGCCATGCGCAGGCCATCGCAGACACCATCTTGCCAGATATGCCCGCTGTGTTCCGCGTAGACAGTCGCCTTGCACCCGATGCCAATGATGGCGAGACACAACAAATCGAAGTGCCGCGTTTCTACAAAGGCACCAGCCTGCTGCCCGCCGAGATTGACCACATGTATTCCGAGATCGTTCTGATGGGGATGAAGCTCTACTAACGCTTGATCACGCGGGCCATCCCGCCTATAGCAGCCAAGTCTGGACCGCAAAGCGATTCCGGACGTGCAGCATATGCACAACCAAGTAAAGACGATGCTACCTCCGGTGGGCTGTGCGCAGACCCGTTAGTACAGACCGAAGCTCTGGGATCACTCGTAAAAACTTCGTGGCATACCACGAGCATCATAGGAGCATCAGATGAACCTGATTGCAGAAATCGAAGCGGAACATATCGCTGAACTGGGCAAGGAAATTCCTGATTTCCGCGCTGGCGACACGATCCGCGTAGGCTTTCGCGTAACCGAAGGCACCCGTACCCGCGTACAGAACTATGAAGGTGTTTGCATCTCCCGCAAGCACGGCAAAGGCATCGCCGGCGCATTCACTGTTCGCAAAATCTCATTCGGCGAAGGTGTCGAGCGCGTATTCCCGCTGCATTCCACCAACATCGACAGCATCACAGTGGTGCGCCGTGGCCGCGTGCGTCGTTCCAAGCTGTACTATCTGCGCACACGCCGTGGTAAATCCGCGCGTATCGTCGAGAACGCACATTACAAAGCACCAAAGGGGTAAGCGAGATGAAGTCAGATACACATCCCGAATATCACACGATCAACGTCAAAATGACCGACGGCACGATCGTAGAGATGAAATCCACATGGGGCAAAGAAGGCGACCAGCTGTCGCTTGATATCGACCCTTCCGTGCACCCTGCATGGACAGGCACATCAGGCCGTCTGCTCGACACTGGTGGCCGCGTGTCCAAGTTCAAGAACAAATACGCAGGTCTTGGCTTCTAAGCTATCCTACTGTGTTAAGATCGAGAGGCGCATCCTTGCAAAAGGGTGCGCCTCTTTCGTTTGTCTGAAAGTCCGCTGTGCAGGACCTTAATGCCGCTCGCTACCGCAACGCGAATACCTGCTTCGTAAAATCAGCTATGCGGCTCGTCTTTCATCTCAATGAGCTGGATCAAGTTTCCGCAGGTGTCATCGAGTATTGCCATGCAAACCGATCCAGCATCCACAGGTCCCTGAACAAATCTTACATCGAGGTCGCGTAGCCTTGTGCACTCCGCTTCGAGGTCTTCGACCTTGAACGAGTGAGCAGGAATACCGTCTGCGACTAATGCGTTCTTGTATGGCTGAACTGCGGCGTGGGTGCTGGGCTCCAGCAAAAGCTCAGGCCCGTCAGGTTGCTCATTTGATACGACCGTCAGCCAACGATGCTCGCCGAGAGGGATGTCGTTCTTTACCTTGAAGCCAAGAATATTACTGTAGAACTTCTCGGCCTTGTCCTGATCATCCACAAAGACGTTTGTCAGGTAGATTTTCATCCGCTGCTCCAAGTTGTATCTATTTGATACGACGATAGCAGACGTTCGTGCGCTGCGCAGCATCGTTCACACTGGGCTCAAAGTAGCCAGGCGCCGCGCTTACGCAGTCCCCCTACCCCAACACCTCCGCCAACAGCAGGTGGGGAAAGTTGCGCGGGGCGGTGATGGCGTAGAAGGTCTCGGTGATCTCCAGATCGAAGGGCGCGGTGGCCAGCCTGCCTGTCGCAATCTCGTCGGCCAACACCACGTCGGGGGCAAGAGCCACACCCGCATCCTCGCGCGCGAGCAGGCGAACCATCGCCATGTCATCCGCCTCTGCCACGATGCGGGGCGTGATACCCAGCCGCGCGATGAGGCTGTCAAAGCCGATGCGGATCGCGCCCATGGGCAGGATCAACGGCTCGTTCTGCAACAACTCGGCCAGTGAGCTATGCTGCAAGCGGTGCGGCGCGCCGTGCAGGCGCACAGGCTGCGCTGCGATGCGGTGGGTGGTGAAGTCTGCGGCCTGTGCGCTTGGCGGGGCTTCGGTGGTGAGCACCACGTCGAGGCCAAGCGCTTGTAGCGTCTCGAGCAGCTCCGCACCGCCCGAGCGCAAGATCACTTCGCAGTCCCCGCGCGCCAGCACGGGCCGCAGGAATTGCATCTGGAAATTGCGCGACAGGGTCGAGAGCGCGCCAATGCGAAACGGTGCAAGCGTGGTCGTCGTCTGCGCCAGTACCGCCTCCAGCTCCGCCCCCGTGGCAAAAATGCGGTCGGCGTGATCGAGCGTGATCCGCCCCACCTCCGTCAGCACCAACTGCCGCCCCACACGGTCAAACAGGTCTTGGCCCAGCCGCGCCTCCAACGCTTTGATCTGCGTGGACAGCGCCGATTGAGATAGGTTGAGCATCTGTGCCGCCCGCGTGAGGTTCCCCTCATGCGCGACAGCCTGAAAATAGCGCAGGTGGTGGTAGTTGAGCATGATTATCCTTTCGTTCATTTTTATAGAACGAAAAGTCCCAAAAGATATATTTTTCTTCTGAACTCTCCGCCGTCATATTCCCATGGACACGCAAACAAAGGGTGCGACTATGGATATGATTTTCGACATCGCTGGCACGGTCGTTGACCAAATTCAAAAACCCACATTGGCCTTCCTTTTGGGGGGCATGGCGCTGGCGGCTTTGGGCAGTAAGCTGGCCGTGCCGCAGCCCGTCTATAGATTCGTCGTCATGGTCCTGCTGCTCAAGGTGGGCCTCGGCGCGGGCATCTCGATCCGTGAGGCGGATATTGTCGCCCTCATCGTGCCGGGTATCTGTGCCGTGCTGACAGGCATCGTCATCGTCCTCATCGGGAGCAACACACTGGCGCGCTGGAAGGGTGTGTCCAAGGTCGACGGCTACGCCACAGCGGGTCTGTTTGGGGCTGTCTCTGCGTCGACGCTGGCCGCGGCCATGGCCATGTTGGACGAGGAAGGCATCGCCTATGAGGGCTTCATCGGCGCGCTCTACCCCTTCATGGATGTAGCTGCATTGGTCACAGCGATCCTGCTGGCCAAGCTGTCGGCAGCGCGGGAAGCGGAGACGGCTCAGACGGCCCTGCCCCAAGACGGCGCAGCTGCGATGACCATGGACGGCCTCGCCTCTGGCCTGCCCAAGACACCGCGCCCGAGTGACCGTGCGCCTGCACCTCACGGGCTGGTCGGCACCATCCTGACGAACACGGTGCAAAGTGCGGCCATCTCTGCCCTACTACCGGGCATTGCCATCGGCGTGCTGGGCCGCCCCGAGACGGTGTTCGAGAGCTTCGACGAGCCACTGTTTCGTGGCCTGCTGTCGATCCTGATGCTTGTGATGGGCATGGAGGCATGGGCGCGCCTGTCGGAGCTGCGCAAGGTAGCACATGCCTATGTGCTCTATGGTTTGACAGGTCCGCTGATCCACGGGGCAATCGGTTTTGGCCTTGGCATGGTGGCGCACCAGCTCACTGGCTTCTCTGCGGGCGGTGTGGTGCTGCTGGCAGTGATGGCCGCATCCAGCTCTGACATCTCTGGCCCACCCACCATGCGCGGCGCGTTGCCCGAGGCGAATGCCTCCGCCTATGTGGGCGCCTCAACGGGCCTCGGCACGCCGGTCGCGATCCTGAGCATCCCTGTCTGGATCTGGCTGGCCGATATGCTGATCGGCCTCTAGCCCGCCGCACATCGTTGCCCATGCGCCCCAATGCTCTTGCATGCGCGCGCATGGGCTTTCCAAAGCATCAAACCCCAAATATACTTCGCAAAAAAACACCCTGCGCAACTGCAGGCATGGCACAAAAGGGCATCCGCATATGGCGCATATTATCGTCGTCGGTAACGAAAAAGGCGGCGCAGGCAAATCGACAGTCTCGATGCATATCGCGACAGCCCTTGCACGGATGGGTCATAAGGTCAGCGCCCTTGACCTCGACTTGCGCCAGCGCACGTTTGGACGCTTTTCCAATAACCGTTCGGCCTTCCTCAAGGACAGCGGTCTGGACCTGCCCAGCGCCCACAGCCATGACTTGCCCGAGATTAACGCCGCCGACCTGAAACCAGGTGAGAACGTTTATGACCACCGCCTGTCTGCGGCCGTGGCCGAGCTTGAGCCAAACAATGACTTCATTCTGATCGATTGCCCTGGCTCGCACACGCGGCTGAGCAAAGTGGCCCACTCGCTTGCTGATACGCTCGTCACACCGCTGAACGACAGTTTCATCGACTTTGACCTGTTGGCCCATACGGACGCTTCGGGTGACAAGATCACAGGTCCTTCTGTCTATTCCGAAATGGTCTGGAACGCGCGACAGCTGCGTTCAAAGGCGGGGCTGCCCCCTATCGACTGGGTCGTGGTGCGCAACCGCATGGGCGCACAGCGCATGGTCAACAAGGACAAGATGGAGCGCGCGATCCAGAACCTCAGCAAGCGCATCGGCTTTCGCATCGCGCCCGGCTTTAACGAGCGGGTGATCTTCCGCGAGCTATTTCCCCGCGGCCTCACGCTGCTGGACCTCAAGGATGTGGGCGTCAAACAACTCAACATTTCCAACATCGCCGCGCGGCAAGAGCTGCGCGATCTGATCAAGGCGCTGGAACTGCCTGGTGTGAACGCGGATTTCTAGAGGCGTTTGCGTCTGAGAAGGACGACAAGGTTCGAGACAAACAGCGCGCCCAGCACAACTGCGCCGCCGACAATGGCCCACGGGCCAGGGTTTTCGGAGAGTGTCACCCAGACGAGGAGCGGCGCCAGTATGCTCTCCCCCAATATCAGCAGCGAGACTTCGGCGCTGGTGATATAGCGCGGGCCCAGTGCGAGAAAGATCGACGACAAGGCGATGACGCCGCCGTGCAGCAGAACCAGCGGAATTTGCGCAGGAGCGACGCTGAGCGGTGCGGCGACGGGCATCATCAGCAGGGCGGCGACCAGATAGGCCATCGGCAATGCAGGCACCATCGAGACGTGGCGCACCTGCCGCGCCGCCGTCAGCCCTGCGGCAAAGGTAGCAGAGACCGCAACTGCCAGCAGGTCCCCTTTCCAAGAGGCCCCTTGGGTCTGTCCTGATCCAAAGGCAATCACGCCAAGCCCCACAAACACCGCCAGAATCGTGAGCAGCATGCGGCGGGTAATCGGCTCTGACAGAAAAATGCGGCTGAACACCATGGCGAATACGGGCATTGAGGCAATGATGAACACAACATTCGCGACAGAGGTATTGGCCACAGCAAGCACGAATAAAATGCCGCTAATGCCCGTACACGCCCCATAAATTAGCCCGACACGTCCCGTCCCCAACACGGCACGAAAGGGTGCGAGGCCTTGTACGGCGAGCAGCCCCAGCGCAATCACACTGCCCGAGATGAACTGTCGCCAAAACGCAATCGTCAGCGCATCTGATTCGATCAGCCGCACAAACAGGCTGTCTGGCACGACGAAGAGCACACCAAGAACGGTCAGCAAGATACCTTTGAATTGATCTGTCATCCCGCAGGCGTGACGAAGAAATGCTGGCGCGTCAAAGGGTTTATGGCACCCCCTCTCGACACGTTGGGTCCAGATGATATGCCTCTAATGTGAAAGGGAGCACGACAATGCATGACATCTTGATCCCCCGTAGCCTTCTGAGAGCAGCCGATCGTTTCGGCGGAGAGCGCATAGGCGATCTACAGCGTGGCCAGCCCGTCATTCAGGGCGGCAGACTTGTAGGGCTCCGCACAACCACGCCCTCGCAAAAGGCGACTATGGTGCTTCCCGCGCTGACCGATCCACATTGTCACCTCGACAAATGCCACACCATCGGGCGGCTGGGACCGGTAGCGGGGAATCTACACACGGCAATCGCGGCCCAGCTGCGTGACAAAGCGCATTGGACGCAGGAGGACATCCGCGCCCGCGCTCTGCGCGGCCTGACAGAAGCACAAGACGCAGGTGTCGGCACGATGCGCAGCCACGTGGATTGGGGCGACGGGCCTGCGCGTCCTTTGGCGTGGGATGTTCTGCGTGAGATCGCGCAGGAGGCGGAAGGGGTGACCCTACAGCTCAGCCCGCTCACAGGGATTGACCGAATGGCGGATGCGGCCTTTACCAATGCTCTGGCGCAGACAGCAGCGCAGGCGGGCGGCGCGCTGGGGGCTTTCGTCCAGAACCACGAGGGGATGCAGGAGGGAATCTCCGCAATGTTCGCGGCGGCGCAAACCTATGGCCTGCCGCTTGATTTCCATGTCGATGAGGGCTTAGGCGACTACAACGGGTTAGAGATGATCGCCGATGCCGCCCTCGCTGCGCGGATCAAACATCCTACCCTGTGCGGCCATGCCTGCAGCCTGATGGACCGCGACACGGATTGTGTAAAACGGATCGCTGACAAGCTGGCGCGTGCGGGGATCGCAGTCTGCGCTCTGCCGACCACCAATCTCTATCTGCAAGACAGGCAGACAGGGACGCCCGACCGTCGCGGGCTGACGCGGCTGCGCGAATTGCGGGCGGCGGGCGTCACTGTATTGACGGGATCTGACAATGTTGCGGATGCGTTTTGCCCGCTGGGTCAGTTTGACCCGATGGCAGCACTTCACCTGACCGCATTGGCCGCGCATCTTGACCCGCCAATGGTGCAATGGCTGCCGATGATCACAACAGATGCGCGCCGCGCAATGGGACTTCCTGCAATGTATATCGAAGACACGCCATTGGCCGACCTGCGGATGAGTGATGCTAGAGATTGTGAAACATTGGTCGCGCAACGTCATCCACTGCAACGGGCGACGTTTTCGTGAGAATCGCCGCCCTAAGCGTTTTCGCACTCTACTTTCGACCGAGATAGAAACACCAATCGCGGCAGCAGACCTTTTCTTGAGGAAAAACCTGCAAACGACTTCACTGAGCATTATTTCCCATTCTCTTCTGTTTACGACCCATTCAGGGCACAGAACGGAGCGAACAGCGTGATCCAGCATCCAGTTCAAGTTTGAAGCCGGGGTTTTGGGCATGCTTCGCAGTCTCGGACGCCCCTGCCCCTGCGGCCTTTACCCTCATGGGGTTGACGGGAGGGGCATATGCACGGATCATCCCTTCACACCTCCAGCATGGCGTCTATCCAAAGTGCCGCTGGTGCCAAAAGCAGTGTTAAACTGCAATCACCAAACCCGCTAAATCGGGTCTTACGTGGCAGCTCCACCTCTGGCGGGCCGCCATTTGTACAACAGAGAGGAAGACTATGACATTCACGACACGCACGGGTAAGCCGCTGCCGCGGGCCATTATGGACCATGCAGAGCTCGCGAAAGCCGACCCTGTAAACCGCCGCGAATTCCTGTCGATGGCCACCGCATTCGGTGCGACCACGGCAACCGCCTATG
>CBFHZX010000006.1:42004-95121 GCA_965660425.1 Sulfitobacter sp.
ATCGGCATGCCAGCCCCTGCCCAAGCGGATGGCCACGGCAACAAAACAATGGGCGGCACCGTCCGCATGCAGATGGAAGTCCGCGCCCTCAAGGACCCTCGCACATATGACTGGTCGCAGATCGCGAACTTCTCGCGTGGTTGGCTTGAGTACCTCGCGATCTGGGAGAACGACGGCTCGTTCACACCCGCCCTGCTGGAAGGCTGGGAAATTAACGATGACGCGACCGAGTACACGTTGAATGTGCGCAAGGGCGTCAAATGGAACAACGGCGACGACTTTACCGCAGAGGATGTTGCCCGCAACATCACCGGCTGGTGCGAAAAATCGCTGGAAGGCAACTCAATGGCGGGCCGTTTCGGCACATTGGTTGACCCAGAGACAGAGAAGGCCATCGAGGGCGCGATCGAAGTTGTCGACAGCCACACCGTGAAGCTCAACTTGCCTGCACCAGACATCACACTGATCGCTGGCATGGCAGACTATCCTGCGGCCATCGTACACAGCTCGTTCAACGCCGAAGAGATGACATCGAACCCGATCGGCACAGGCCCGTACCTGCCTGAGTCGCTTGAAGTTGGCGTCAAAAGCGTTCTGGTCAAGAACCCCGACCACACGTGGTGGGGCACAGACGTGTTTGGCGGACCCTACATCGACCGGTTGGAATACATCGACTACGGCACAGACCCCTCCGCATGGATCGCCGCCGCCGAAGCCGAGGAAGTGGACGCATTCTACTCCATGGAAGGTGAATTCATCGACATAATGTCCAGCCTCGACGGCTGGGTCGAAAATTCGATCGCAACAGCCGCGACCATCGTGATCCGTCCCAACCAGCTGGCCGAAGTCGATGGCAAAAAGCCATATGCGGACAAGCGCGTCCGTCAGGCCATCGCGATGGCAGTAGACAACAACATCCTGCTTGAGCTGGGTTATGCAGGTAAGGGTATCACCGCCGACAACCACCACGTTGGCCCGATGCACCCAGAGTTTGCTGAAATCCCACCGCGCAAGGTAGATCCAGCAGCCGCAAAAGCGTTGATGGAAGAAGCCGGCATGGCCGATTACGAGCATGAGCTGCTGTCAATCGACGATGCATGGCGCAAGGACACTACCGATGCGGTAGCAGCCCAGCTGCGTGACGCTGGCATCAACGTGAAGCGGACAATTCTGCCTGGCTCCACGTTCTGGAATGATTGGGCGAAATACCCGTTCTCGTCCACAAACTGGAACGCGCGCCCGCTTGGCGTGCAAATCTGGGCGCTTGCCTATCGTTCTGGCGAAGCATGGAATGAAGCGGGTTTCTCGAACGAGGAATTCGACGCAAACCTCGCCGCTGCACTGGCAACGCCCGACGTTGAGAAGCGCCGCGAATTGATGGCCAAGGGTCAGAAGATGATGCAGAACGAAGGTGTGACGATCCAGCCATACTGGCGTTCACTCTACAACCATACGAAAGAAGGCCTGACAGGTGCAGAGCACCACATCGGGTTTGAATATCACCCTGCCCGGATGGCGTGGAGCTAACCCCCGCCATTTGAAGTCAGAAATAGAAAGGGCCGCGAATTTCGCGGCCCTTTTATTATTGTGAGACAGTGTTGAGCAGCTTTTGCGTCCTGCTCAAGCCTTTCTCAATCAGGTGATGTCGATAAAACCATTCTCTTTGATCAAAGCAACCAACTCTCGCACGGAGCGCTGGAGCGTGCGTGCAGACGTGTCCAGTATCGCATGGCCTCGCGCATAACGCGGCGCGCGGGTCTCCATCAGCGTTTTTATCTGTGCCATGGCAAGCGGCGCATCCTTGATCGGTTGTAGGTCCCCTTGCGCCCGTACACGCTCCACATGCTCTGCAGGTGACGTTTGAAGCCAAATCGTGTGGAACCGCGCAAGAAGCCGCGCAAACGGCGCGTCCTGCTCTACCAGTCCGCCAGAAACAGAAAGAATCAGAGGGCCTTCTATCGTCAATGCCCGCTCAAGCGCCTCGGCTTCGAGACGGCGATACCCGTCGTTTCCATAGAGCGACAGGACTTCGGCCAAGGGCATGCCCGTTTCTTCTTCAATCAGGCTGCTGAGCTCCACAAAGGGGATACCCAGCGCCTCAGCGGCCATTTTGCCCAATGTCGTCTTTCCAGCACCGCGCAAACCCATAAGGCAGATGCGGCCTGTGCGAACACCAACCGTCTTATCCGATTGAAGCAATGCTGTAATCTGGCTGCGGACGTCAGGAGACGCACGCGAGAACTGTTGCGCCATGCGCTGCGCATCTGGATCAACGGAAATTTGCTCCGCGATCAGTGCTTCGATCGGCACCTCAAGCGCGCGTGCAACACGTTCAAGCAACGCAATCGAAATGTTACCTTCGCCTGCTTCAAGTTGGGCAAGGTAACGCGGCGAAACACCTGACCGCTCGGACACAACGCGGCGGGGCAAGCCCTTTTGCTTGCGCACCTCACGCACACGCCGCGCAAGCCTGTTGATCAGTGCATTGCGGGAATCGTCCGTATTCAAAGATGTGTCACTTTTATCCATATCTACAGATATAGTGCATCAAGCCAAGACTCCCAACAAGATTCGCATCCGTCCCAGAAGGCACTGAAACCTCGCGAAAATAAGCTGCGGCGGGTTTCCAATCCTAACGATTTATGCACATGAGGCGCACCATTTTCATCTGAACTGGGGAGTGAAATGTGGTGGCGTTACCTGGATTTGAACCAGGGACCTAACGATTATGAGTCGTTCGCTCTAACCAACTGAGCTATAACGCCACTGCGGGGTCAACTATGGTAGCAGCCCCCTCCCGTCAAGGCAGAAACCGCACTTGAGTGATGCTTAAACCCACTTCGCCAGCGGGGGCAGGCTCATCAACACCGCATTGGCATCATGGCCCGTTTCAAGGCCGAATTTTGTGCCGCGATCATAGACCAAATTATACTCGGCATAGAGGCCACGGTGCACCAGTTGCGCGTCCTTATCGGCATCTGTCCACGCCTGCGGTTTGCGCTTTTCCACCAAGGGCACGTAGGCAGGCAGAAAGGCGCGGCCAATGTCTTGGGTCAGGGCGAAATCCGCCTCCCAATCGCCCGTGTTGCGGTCATCCATAAAGATGCCGCCCACGCCGCGCGCGCGGTTGCGGTGCGGGATGTAGAAATACTCATCCGCCCACTCCTTGAGCTTGGGGTAGATATCCGTGCCGTGCGGGTCGAGGTGCTGTTTTTGTGTAGCGTGGAAATGCGCTGTGTCCTCGTCGTACTCAATGCAGGGGTTCAGGTCAGAGCCTCCGCCAAACCACCAAGCACCAGGCGTCCAGAACATGCGCGTGTTCATATGCACCGCTGGCGCGTGCGGGTTTTGCATGTGTGCCACAAGGCTGATGCCAGAGGCCCAGAACCGCGGATCATCCGCCATCCCCGGCACACCGCGCGCGGCCATCGCTTTTTGCGCACGCTCGCCCAAAGTGCCGTATACGGTCGAGATATTTACGCCGACCTTCTCGAACACACGGCCCCCGCGCATCACACTCATCAAGCCGCCACCAGCATCTGATCCGTCATCGGAAGTGCGCTTTGTCTCGCTCACCTCAAAACGCCCCGCGTCCATATCGGTCAGCGGTCCTTCGGCATGCGTGTCTTCCAGATTTTCAAAGGAGGCGACGATGTCATCACGCAACGTGCGGAACCACGCGGAGGCGCGATCTTTTTCAGTGTCAAAGGAAGCAGTCATGGGGTGGCTTTCTGTCAGAATTATCTGACACTCTTACACCACAGTTGTGTCAACGTGAACAGACGCAACATCATGCATAATTCAATGTGCAGGCGCGCTCACCGCATCCAGAAGCGAACGGCCACCGTCCACAACCATCACTTCGCCTGTCATAAAGCTGCTGCTTTCGGCGGCCAGAAATTGGACCGCTTCAACCAATTCGTTGGGCGCTGCGATGCGGCCCAGCGGTGTGTGGCTGCGGATATCATCGCGCCATTCGCGATTCTCGGCAACGGACGCCTTGAGCGAGGCAGACATGACAGACCCAAAGGCTACTGCGTTCACGCGGATACGGTGCGGCGCAAGGGCCAGCGCCATGGACCGCGTCATCTGGTCCAGCGCGGCGGAGGCGATAGAGTACCCCATCAATTCAGGCGCAGTCTGATGCGCCGCTGTCGAGCTAAGGTTGATGATCGAGCCGATCTGCCCCTCGGGCTGGTCCTTGGCCTGTCTCATCATACGTTTGGCCACCTGCTGGGACAGACGCAGCGCTGTCATCAGGTTCTGCTCCAGCAGCATTTCAACAGAGGTATCATCCACATCCAGCGCCTCCGTCGGGATCACCTGCCGCGAAGCGTTAACCAGCACATCCACCTGATCAAACGCATCAATGGTGGCGGAGACCAGATTGGCAATCGTCAGACGTTGCCGCAGATCGCCCGCGAAAAAGCGGATATTGCCCTCGTCGCGGGCCTCGCCGAGTTCTTCCTTGAGGCGCTTTTCATCCATATCAGCGCACATGACATTTGCACCTTTGTCCGCAAAATCACGCGCGATGGCGAGGCCGATGCCATTTGCGGCACCCGTCACGATCACAGCCTTACCAGAGATTGAGAATGACATAGCCCGTCCCTTGAAACAGTTAGCGGCGTTTGCGTAAAGGGCGCGAGGCATGGAACAGCTTGAACCGCGCATCGCCGCCTACTTCTTCGACCTGAGCAAATCGCGCCTTCAGCTCTGCTTCATACGGCAAATGACGATTCGCCACCATCCAAAGATGCCCCTGCGGCGTCAGCAGCCGCGCAGCAGAGGCAATGAACGCTTGGCCCACCTGCGGCTCGGTCGCGCGGCCTATGTGGAAGGGCGGGTTCATCACAATGGTGTCCACCTTGTGATCGGGCGACCAAACGGTGCTGTCGGCCCAATGAAACAGCGCGCGCGGATCGCTCACATTGCGGCGGGCGCATTCCAGCGCCATGTGCCCCGCCTCAACCAAATGCACAGCCTCGACGCCCTCGCGGGTCAGCACATGCGCCGACAAAAACCCCCAACCCGCGCCCAGATCACACACATGTTTGCCTAGCTTGGCAGGCAGCGCATCGGCCAGCAGGGCGGAGGCGATATCCACACCATCAGCAGAAAACACACCCGGTGCAGTCCAGAAACCGCCTTCGGTCAGCGCCGGCCCTGCGACCCAATCGGAGAAATGATCAGTGGCAGGCGCTTCGATCCAGAACAACTTGCCATGGGCTTTGGTGACCGGGCCGTGCACGCTCACGCGAGACTTCATGGATTTGAGGATGCCCTCAATGCCATCAGTCTTTTGGCCGTCAATCACCACCACACCATCGCTTTTTGCGCAGGCCGCCGCGATCATGGCACGCGCCTCAAGCTTGGCTCGCGGCAAGCAGACGAGCACGGCAGCGTGTCGGTCATCGCTGCTCACAGCGACATCAAAACCACGCGCTGACCACGCCGCATGCGCGGGATAGAAATCATGGATAATCCGCGCGCGGTCTTTTGGCACAGCATCCAGATCAAGGTCGGGGGATGGGCCGTACACGGCAATCGGGCCTGTTTCAGGCCAGCTAAGGCCACCGCTGTCAAGCGCCAGCAGCAGTCGTTGATCGAGCATCGTCTACTCTTCTTTTTCCATAGTGCACTGGAGCGGATGTTGGTGGCGGCGGGCAAAATCCATGACTTGCGCCACTTTTGTCTCCGCAATCTCGTGGCTGAACACGCCCACAACGGCCAGACCCTTTTTATGCACCGTCAGCATAATCTCGAACGCCTGCGCGTGATTGAGGCTAAAGAACCGCTCAAGCACATGAACAACAAATTCCATCGGCGTGAAATCATCGTTCAAAAGCATGACCTTATACATAGGCGGCCGCTTGGTCTTTGGCTTTGTCTTGGTAAGCAGTTCGGTGTCGTCACCGTCTTGCTTGTCTGACATTATTATCGGATCAAGATGCATTGCTGCTCCTGCGGGAAATACATGAGGTCGGGGCGGTTGTTTCGTCTATATAACGTGAAGGCCCGTTTAGAAAAGAGGAATGGTGGCATTATGTCCCGACAGGTGCCAAAGCGCCCCCTCACAAATTCACCAAGGAGACCCCGATGCCCCAAGCCGACCTGAGTTATTCCGCCCAGCTTCCGATTGATCCCGCCGCTCTCTTGAGCAAGATCGAAGATGTGATCGCCGCCCATGATACGACATCTGGCGATTGTAAGGGGCGCGCGCATGCGTTGGAGACCACACATCACGCGCATATCCTGCTGCGCTTGCGGATGTTGAACAAACCCCACCGCGATGACGCCTTCATGCAAACACTGCTGTCCACCCTGCAAACAGAGCTGCGCGCCCTGATCCCCGCCCCCTGTATTCTCGGCGTCGAGCTCGGCTTCCTCGAGCCGCATTACGCGTCCTTGACTTTGTTTTGAAGCGCGATCTTCAATTGGGGCAAAAGCTGCCCGAATTCTGCCACATTTCTGCCACAATGTCAGGTATTGTGGTTAAGAATATTTTGGCACCCATATATGCTATGCCGCCGCGCAGAAAATCCTGTTAAATCCGCAAGAAGACGGGTTATCATACAGAGCGTTTCATGCTAGTTTTTGGTTAATCGAAAAAATGGCCACCCGAAAAATCGGGGGTCTAGAGGCAGATTAGGCAGGTTATCATGAAGGTGCGGCGCGTGCAGCCGGCCCGTTTCGGGCTATTCATCCTTGCAGCATTATGGCTATGCGTGCTCGTCCCGATGAGCGCCAAAGCGGCCCCATATGCAGCGTATGTAATTGATGCGCGCACGGGTAAAGTCCTGCATGCCAACAACGCCGAGACACCGCTCCACCCCGCATCCCTGACAAAGATGATGACGCTCTACATCGCGTTTCAGGCAATTGAGCGTGGCGAGATCGGCTTGGACACAAAGGTCCGCATTTCAAAACATGCCGCGTCCGAGCCGCCAAGCAAGTTGGGCCTGCAAACGGGTCAGCGCATCGCGCTCAAATATCTGATCCGCGCAGCCGCTGTGAAGTCCGCCAATGACGCGGCCACTGCAATTGGCGAGGCGATTTCGGGCTCGGAGGCGAAGTTTGCCCGCCGCATGAACCGCACAGCCAAGCAGTTGGGCATGCGGCGAACGATCTTCAAGAACGCCCATGGCCTCACTGAAGTGGGCCACCAGTCCACGGCACGCGACATGACAATCATGGGGCGGCACCTACTTTACGACTATCCCCAGTACTACAACCTGTTCTCACGGATCACAGCCGACGCTGGTGTGCGCAAGGTCAACCACACGAACCGTCGTTTTCTGAATGCCTACAAGGGGGCTGACGGGATCAAGACAGGGTACACCCGTGCAGCGGGTTTCAACCTCACCGCCTCTGCCGAGCGTGGTAAGGAACGTATCATCGTAACCGTCTTTGGCGGCAAATCCACGACATCACGGAACGCCAAGGTGACCGAGCTGATGGACCTCGGCTTTCGCCGCGCCCCGTCACGCGCACAGCTGCGCAAGCCCAAGATGCCCGAATACATCGCGGAGGCACGCCCCAGCGCGCCCGTGGCGCAAAGCTCTTCCACCCCTGCACCCGGTGCCAAAGGCAAGACAATCCGCCTGATCCGCGCCGTCGCCACTTCCTATAGGCCCCAGATGCGTCCAACGACATCCGAGCTTGTCCTTGTCGCCGAAACCAGCGATCCAGTCAGCAATGTGCTGAGCTCCGCGATCAATGACGCCGTCGCGCAAGCCGTCAAAGAGCTACCGAAGCCTGCGCCCGAAGCAGGTCAGTCGCCGCAGGCCGCTGTTTTACCTGAGGTCACCGCCCCTGCAAATGTCGTGCTGGCCGCAGCGGCAACCACCGCCTCAATACGCCCCGCGTTACGTCCCAAAAGTCTGGTCGTTATTGGCGCACAGCCCAAATTGGCAAAAGCGCCAGAGCCGCAAGAAGTGGTCACCCGCGTCTCGACTTCAGGCGGTCGCCATTGGGGTGTGAATGTGGGCCGCTTTGGTAGCCGCTATGCTGCTGAGAAAGTACTGATCAAAACCGCCCTCGCCGAGATGGCAACGCTGGACGGCTCCCTGCGCAAAGTGGTGCGCAAACCCCAAGGCTTTGACGCCA
Source organism: Sulfitobacter sp. (assembly GCA_965660425.1). Taxonomy (GTDB): domain Bacteria; phylum Pseudomonadota; class Alphaproteobacteria; order Rhodobacterales; family Rhodobacteraceae; genus Sulfitobacter. The sequence continues at coordinate 50,114 of CBFHZX010000006.1, forward strand.
ATTTCCTCGGGATGAGCCGCGAGACCGCCGACCTCGCTTGTCGCAGGCTCAAAGCGCGCAATGTAAGCTGCTTTACGATCGGGCCAGGTTAATCTGCGCTGCTACGGCGTACGCGCCTCACGTTTGAGCGATGAAATAATCGCTTTAAGGGGCGCGCGCTGCACCCCTTGCCGTGTCACGATGTAATACCCCGTGCCAGCGTTTTCCTCTTCATGCAGAACCCGCAAACGGTCCGCTTCGATGTCCCGCTCGACAAAACGCCGGACGGTCACTGCAACCTCCTGCCCGTCACGGGCACCGTCCACCATCAAAGTCCCTGGCACGCGCAGTACGCTTCCCGCGCGCGTCGCAACGCCGTGCTGCTTGAGCCAGCTCGTGGAATCCGAGTTGCCGAACTCTTCGATCCACGGAAACTGTGCGAGCGCTTCCAGATCATCACAGGCCAAATCTCCCACAAGGCTTGGCGCAGCGACAACAACCATCGAGCTTTCCCACAACAATGACGCATCGAGGTCGGGCCAATCCCCCGTCCCATACCTGATCGCAACGTCGATGCCATCAGGAGACAGCGTTACAACGTCTGCCGTCGGATCAATCATCAGATCAATGTCAGGGTTGGCTGCGCGAAACCCAGCAAGGCGCGGCATGAGCCAGCGCGCCGCAAATGTCGGCGTCACCGAGATATGCAGCGGCCGTGCATCCAACGCATCTGTCACTTCTGCTACAGCTTCATGCATCTGCGCAAAAGCGCCTCCAATTTCATGCGCCAACCGCTCCCCCTTGGGCGTGAGCCTGAGGGCACGGCCAGAACGGTCGAGCAGGGTAACATTCAAATGCCCCTCCAGCACCCGCAATTGCTGGCTGATCGCGGCATGTGACACGCCGAGCGCAGCCCCCGCCGCCACAACGCTTCGGGTCTGGGCAAAAGCGCTAAACGCGCGCAACGCAGAAAGAGGCGGCAGACTTCACCAATCCATATGTCATTCCCGCTTACATTTACTCAATAAGCATGACTCACATTGATAGCACAATCCGTCAAGAATGAAGGCACACATCAGGAGAACGCACATGATCAATATCTACGCCCAGACCTTTATGAACGCCACACGTACAGGTGAAATTCGCATGCAGGACGTCCCCTCCGTCCCTGAAACCAAGCGCCACCGCTGGTTCACACGGCGCAAGACACGCTGCATTGATCCCAAAAACCTGTAAGATTTGATAGCGCGCAGGCGGCTGACCTTAGGTGGCTGCCTGCAACAAGGTGCGCGTATACTCGGTTTGCGGATTGTCATAGAGCGCATCGACATCCCCATATTCCACAACATCGCCGCGCTTCATCACCATCACGCGGTGCGACATGGCGCGGACCACGCGCAAATCGTGGCTGATAAACAGATAGGCCAGCCCGTATTTCACCTGCAACTCGCGTAGCAGGTCAACGATCTGCACCTGCACCGTCATATCAAGCGCGCTTGTCGGCTCGTCCAGCACCAGCAGGCGCGGGCGCAGCACCATGGCGCGGGCAATCGCAATCCGCTGACGCTGCCCGCCAGAGAATTCATGGGGGTAGCGGTCCATCATGGCGGGGTCGAGGCCCACCTCGATCATCACATCATGGACCAGCTCACGCGGATTACGCTCTGGATCGACCTTGTGGATGCTCAACCCCTCTGAGATGATCTGCATGCAGGTCATGCGCGGGCTAAGGCTGCCGAACGGGTCTTGGAATACGATCTGCATGTCCTTGCGCAGCCGGCGCAGCTCGCGCGTTTTCCACTTGCGAATATCATTGCCCATGAAGGTGATCCCACCCTCGGACGCGATCAACCGCATGATGGCCAGCGCCAGCGTGGTTTTACCAGACCCGCTTTCGCCCACAATGCCAATGGTCTCGCCTGCACGCACACTAAGGCTCGCATCATTGACCGCCTTCACATGTCCCACGGTGCGGCGCAGCAGGCCACGCTGGATCGGAAACCAGATTTTGAGGTGATCAGTCTGGGCTATAACTTCCGCATCCTCGGCCACGGGCGCAGGGCTGCCTGTCGGCTCCGCACCCAGCAGCTTTTGAGTGTAAGGGTGCGCGGGGTCGTCGAAAATCTCCGCTGTTGGCCCCTGCTCAACGATCTCGCCGTGCTGCATCACACAGACGCGATCGGCAATGCGACGCACGACGCTAAGGTCGTGGGTGATGAACAGCAGGCCCATGCCTTCGCTGTCTTTCAGTTCTTTCAGCAGGTCGAGGATTTGCGCCTGAATGGTGACATCAAGCGCGGTCGTCGGCTCATCCGCGATGAGCACGTCAGGCTTGTTGGCCAGCGCCATGGCGATCATCACGCGCTGGCGCTGACCACCCGACAGCTGGTGCGGGTAGCTGCCCAAGCGGCTTTCGGCATCGTTGATCCCCACCTTCTGGAGAAGCTCAAGGATACGGCCTTTCAGCGCCTCACCTGTCAGCCCTTGATGCAGGGACAGGCTCTCGGCAAGTTGTTTGTCGATGGTGTGCAGCGGGTTGAGCGAGGTCATCGGCTCTTGGAAAATGAAACTGATGTCATTGCCGCGCACCTTGCGCAGCAGCGCGTCATTAGCACCAATCATCTGTTGTCCGTCATAGGTGACGGAGCCTTCAACCTGCGCTGTTTCACCCAGAAGGCTGACCGTGCTCAGCGCCGAGACAGACTTGCCCGAACCGCTCTCCCCCACCAGCGCCACAGTCTCGCCACGCTCCACATGGAAGGAGATGCCTTTGACAGCGGGCGTGAGCTTCCCGTCCTGACGGAAGGAGACGCGCAGGTCTTTTACATCCAGAAGGGCAGTCATTATTGGAACGTCTTTCTGGGATCAAACGCGTCGCGGATCCCCTCGAAAATAAACACCAGCAGCGACAGCATGATCGCGAAGGTGAAAAAGGCGGTGAAGGCGAGCCACGGCGCTTGCAGGTTCTGTTTGGCTTGCAACGTAAGCTCTCCCAAGGACGGCGCAGATGACGGCAGGCCGAAGCCGAGAAAATCAAGCACGGCGAGCGAGGAGATCGTGCCCGTGATCAGAAACGGCAGCATCGTGAGCGTGGCCACCATCGCATTGGGCAGCATGTGGCGGAACATGATCGTGGTGTTGCCCACCCCCAGCGCCCGCGCCGCACGCACATACTCAAGGTTACGCGCACGCAGGAATTCGGCGCGCACGACCCCCACCAGTGATGTCCAACTGAACAGCACCAATAGAAACACCAATAGCCAGAAACTTCGCCCCAGAATGGCGAACATGATGATGATTACATACAGCGACGGCGTAGAGGTCCAGATTTCGATGACGCGCTGGAAGATGAGGTCCAGCCAGCCGCCAAAGAACCCCTGCACCGCACCTGCGGCAATGCCGATAATGGTGGCCAGCCCTGTTACAATAAGCGTGAACACGATGCTCAAACGGAATCCGTGGATCACACGCGCCAGCACGTCCCGCTTGGTCCCGTCGGTGCCCAGCAAATTCTCGCCATTGGGCGGCAGAGGGGCCGCACCGGGGCGGTCCACGGCGGTGTCATAGCTGTAGGGGATGGGCGGCCAAATGGCCCAGCCTTGGGCGAAGCCTTCGCTGGTTGTGTCGAACGTGCCAGCGTCGATCTGCTCGAGGATGCCCTCGGGATCATCAAAGCAATCCTCCAGCCCGCCACTCGCAATGAGGCAGATCACTTCGGGGTCGCGGTAGGCCGCCTCCGTCTGGAAATCGCCGCCAAACTCTGTCTCCGCATAGAAGTTGAAGATCGGCATATACATCTCGCCGTGATAGTTCACGAGGATGGGTTTGTCGTTGGCAATAAACTCGGCAAACAGGCTTAGCGTGAACATCACCGCAAAAATCCACAACGACCAATAGGCACGACGATTCCGCGTAAAGTTACGCCAGCGGCGCTGGTTGAGGGGGGACAGCGCCATCAGCCTTCCCTCTTCTCGAAATCAATGCGCGGGTCGACCAGCACATACATCAGGTCCGAAATGATGCTAACGACAAGGCCGATGAGGCCAAAGATAAACAGCGTGCCAAACACGATCGGATAGTCGCGCGCCACCGCCGCTTCAAAGCCCAAACGGCCAAGACCATCGAGCGAGAAGATCGTCTCGATAATTAACGAAGAGCCAAAGAAGACGCCGATGAACACCGCAGGGAAGCCCGCGATCACAATGAGCATCGCGTTGCGGAAGACATGGCCATAAAGAACCTTGCTCTCGCTCAGGCCCTTGGCACGGGCGGTCATGACATAGTGCTTCTTTATCTCGTCAAGGAAGCTGTTCTTGGTCAGCAGCGTCAGCGTCGCAAAGGCGGAGATAGTCGAGGCCAGCACAGGCAGGGTGATGTGCCAGAAGTAATCCTTCACCTTACCCCACGCGCTCAACTCCTCAAAGTTATCCGACGTGAGACCCCGCAGCGGGAAGAGCTCATAGCATGTCGGGTTGAAGGTCGCGCCATTCTCCCAAACCTCCGCAAGACCGGGAATGCGGAAGCAATTGGCAGGAACGAAGAGCACAAGCAGCAGGATGGCAAACAAAAATCCGGGGATCGCATAGGCCGCAATAATGGCACCCGAAGTCCAAGTGTCAAAGCGGGAGCCATCGCGCACAGCCTTCTTGATGCCCAAGGGGATGGAGATCAGATAAGCGATCAGAGTCGACCAAAGTCCCAGCGTGATCGACACGGGCAGCTTTTCCTTGATCAGATCAATGACAGAAATCGAGCGGAAGTAGCTCTCCCCGAAATCAAATTGCATGTAGTTCCAGAGCATGTTGAAGAACCGCTCAACAGGCGGTTTGTCAAAGCCGAACTCCGCCTCAAGCTCTGCGATGAACTCGGGCGGCAGGCCGCGTGCGCCCACGTAATTCTCATTCCCGCCCAGATCGACCGTATCCGCGTCAGAGCCGCTACCCGCGAAGCCACCGAACACATCACCACCGCCCTGAATGCGTGCAATCGCCTGTTCAACAGGGCCACCCGGCACAAATTGCACCAGCGCAAAATTAACCAGCATGATCCCGAACAGGGTCACGGGGATCAGCAGAAGCCGTCTGAGAATATAGGCGCCCATGATTTACCTCAGCACACCTTCACTGCGCAATTTTTCCGCTTTCTCGGCGTCATACCACCAGAAATCAAGGTAGCCCAGCGCATACGCAGGCTGCTGATCAGGATGACCATACTGGTCGTAATATGCCGTCCAGTAGACGTCATTATACCACATAGGGATCATGATGAATTCATGGCGCAGCGCACGGTCAAGCGCAGTCATGGCTGCCTGTTCCTCTTCGCGCGTTTCCGCCTGCAATGATGCCTCAATGATCGCATCCACCATCGGGCTGGCCAGCCCTGCGGGGTTAAACAGTGAGAACGCCGCCGCCTCCGAGCCATAGCGCTGCATCAGGCCTGTGCCCGTGCCAAGGAAGGCGGCGTATTGGTCATATATCAGATCATAGTCGCGGTCCCGCTCACGGGAGGTGTATTGCGAGGCGTCCACACGCTCCAGCACAGCCTCGATCCCGAAGGCCTCAAGGTTAGACATAAAATTCTCGACCACAGCCGACAGGGTCGCGGACCCCGATGAATTGAGCAGGAACGTCAGCTTGAGCGGTTCCCCCGCCGCATTGCGCCGCTTGCCGTCATCGCCCACGGGCCAGCCTGCATCATCCAGCAACCGCGACGCCGCGCGCGCATTGCGGCGGTCCAGCAGACGCGCGGCACCAGAGGTATGGGGCATGCGTACTTCGTTGGTCAAAAGCTCTGGCACAACCACATCGCCAAGGCTTTGCAGCAGCCCCAGCTCTGCGCCTTCGGGCACACCTGTCGCCATCAGCGGCGTGTCTTGGGTGAACGAGGCGCGCTGCTTGAACAGCCCGTATTGCAGGGATTCGTTGGTCCATTCAAAGTTGAACGCCAATGAGACAGCCTCGCGCACGCGCTTGTCCTGCAGTGTCTCGCGGCCAAGATTGAACACGATGCCAGAGGGTGTTGGCGGTGAGCCATCCGGGATCTCTTCAAGCTTTACGAACCCGTCCTGCGCCTTGGGAAAGTCATAGGCGGTGGCCCATTGCTTTGAATTGCCCTCATTGCGGAAGGTGTATTCGCCCGACTTGAATGCCTCGAACGCGGAATTCTCGTCGCCGAAATACTCCACACGGATGCGGTCAAAATTATTGCGGCCCACGTTGAACGGCAGGTCGTTACCCCAGTAATCGGGGTTGCGCTTATAGACGATGCGGCGGTTCACATCTACATCCTCGATCATGTAAGGGCCAGAGCCGGGTGAGGTCTCAAGGCGGCTTTCGTCCAGCCGCGCGCCCGTTTCCTCATACCACTTCTTGGACCATGCAGGCACAAACCCCACCTGATCAATCAGCGAGCGGCGCGAGATGCCTTCGGTGAAATAGAACTTGATGCGGTAGTCATCCAGCACCTCAACCTTGGGAATCCGCTGGCGCACCGCATCGGCATAAGACTTCAGACCCTGATCCAACAGCAGGTTATGGGAGAACGCGATATCATGGGCGGTGACAGGATCACCATTGGAGAAACGCGCCTCGGGGCGCATGTTGAAGATCACCCAATCCTTGGTCTCGGGGTACTCAAGGCTCTCGCACAGAAGGCAGTAATACTCCGCATAGACATCGGCGGGCGCTGCCTCATTGCCCGTACCGCCACCCAGCAAACTCTCGTACATCATGGAGCTGAGCACCCCACCGCGCCCTTTGCGCGAATAGGGATTCATGGAATCAAAGGTGCCAAGGGTCGAAATCGCGATCTCGCCGCCCTTGGGCGCATCGGGGTTCACATAGTTGAAATGTGCAAAGTCGGCGGGGTAGCTCAGATCGCCGTAAAAGGAATAGCCGTGGCTTTTGATCATGCCCTCATGGTTTTCGGCACGCAGATCAGCACCCCAGAGTGCGGCACAGACCGACACGGCAAGCGCAGACCATAACTGAACGCCAGTACGGCGTTTGCGTTGAACACGGGCAAAAGGCATCATCGGCAGGCTCCTTGGATCAAACAACTAAAGCTTCTCCTAAAAGATAGGCTAAAGGCGTGCTGCGCCAAGATACAAGTTGCAACTCAGTGATCTGGGCGGGATTCGGTACTAAAATGCGAAAAGGCCGCCCGAAAGCGACCTTTTGAATTCTTTACCTTAACGAGCCGTGATCAGTCGTCGAGGCTGTCGAGGTATGCGATCACATCAGCACGATCTTCCGATTTGCCCAGACCTGAAAAGCCCATGGTTGTACCAGGTGCCCAGCTGCTTGGCTTCTCAAGGAACGCATAGAGGTTTTCGGGGGTCCAGACATCAGCCTGCTCAATCAATGCACCAGAGTATTCAAACCCAGCGGCAGAGGCGACATCGCGCCCCACAACACCGTACATGTAAGGGCCAACTGCGTTCTCACCATCGCCTACCTTGTGACAGGCAGTACACTTACGGAAGACCTTTGCGCCGTTTTCGACAGAGGCTGCCGCCATACGCTCTTCGAAGGGCACCTCGGCCACTTCCTCTTCAGGATCGGCACCCTCGATTTCGATCGCGTAAGATGGCTCACCGTGCAACGATGCGTGGTAGACTTCTTCACCCGCCCATTTGCCCAGCAACAACACCAGCCATGCACCCAGCACGCCAGCAGAAATCTTTGTAATGGTCATTGTATCCATGGCTACGATCCGTCGTTTGTAATTCACTTGTGTTCCGTGGGGTATCTATTGCTTTCCCTGCCAGCAAGCAAGGTGTAGTTAGCGCGACGAAACGACCAAATGCGTATGTTTTTACGAAGGAACCATGGGATGACCGCAAACACTCCGCTACGCATCGCTTTTCAAGGCGCTTTGGGCGCATACAGCCATGAGGCCTGCCTGCAGGCGCGGCCCGACGGCGTGCCCGTCCCCTGCACCACATTCGAAGGGGTTTTGCGCGCAGTGCGCGAGGGGCGCGCCGATCTTGCGATGCTGCCTGTCGAGAATACGACCTATGGCCGCGTGGCGGATATCCACCGCTTGCTGCCCCAAAGTGGCATGCACATCATCGAGGAAGCCTTTGTCCGCGTGCGCATCGCGCTCATGGCCAAACCTGGTGTTTCACTGGATCATATCAAACATGTGCGTGCACATTTAGTGCTCTTGCCACAGGCACGCGCCTATCTTGAGGCCAACGGCATCACTTCCGAGCCTGCCGCAGATAGCGCGGGTGCTGCCGAGGAACTCGCCGCGGGCGGGCCTGCGCATGAAGGCGTTCTCGCCAGTGCAGTGGCCGCTGACATTCACGGGCTAGAGGTGCTGGCCGACGGGATCGAAGACCTTGATCACAACACCACGCGGTTTTTGCTGATGGCGCCAGAACCAGACATGACGCGGCGCGGCAGTAAAATGATGACAACATTCGTGTTCGAGGTCCGCAACATTCCCGCCGCGCTCTATAAGGCGATGGGCGGCTTTGCGACCAATGGCGTCAACATGACCAAGTTAGAGAGTTATATGGTGGGCGGCTCGTTCACCGCGACGCAATTCTATGCCGATATCGAAGGGCACACCGATGATCCCGCCGTGAAACGCGCGCTGGAAGAATTGGGCTATTTCACCAATATGCTTGATGTTCTGGGCGTCTACCCTGCACATCCCGGACGGTGGGACATCGCGGATTAACCCTCCCGTTCGTAGCGTTCTTCCATTGATTTGGCGAATTCGGCCACACGCAGTTTGTACTTCTTGGTCATCGATGCCTTGGCCAGCTTGATGGATTGCACCAACAGGTTCAGCGGCTTGATGTCAAACACAACCATCACCCGCGTTCGGGTCTTGGACAAAGCCACCAGCTCTGCGGTCATCGTTGTGAAAAGACCGGGGGATTTACACTCGAGCACCATCTCATGCGGCTGGTCGAGGGTGACCATCTCGATGTCGACCTGCCGCCGCTTGCCCCACAGATTGAACATGGCACGCCACATCATGCCGACGCCGCGCACTGTTTTGGTATCTGTCCACTGTACTTCAGCGCTTCGGCGCATGGCACCGCGCTCGAACATCTCGAAATCGCACAGCATTTCGAAAACCACATCAATGGGCGCTTCGATATCTTCTTTTGTCGAGAATTTCATACTCGCCTCAGTGTTATTTTTAAATGTTTATCTAATTTAAAGCTGCCCCTGTACGGGTCAACCATTCTGCTCTGGACATCTTAATAGCGGGATAACGCAGCCTTAGTCGAGTGTATCCGATAACCATCGCTCGATCAGGAAATGCGCGATAGCGCCTTTGCGTGCGGGCATGATTTCTGGGTGGTGGCCCTGACTGACCGTCATCATCTCTTCGCGCGTGACCCAACGGGCGTCCTCAATCTCGACGGGATCAATGTTGATCTCGGTGCTGGTCGCCTCCCCGTAGCAGCCAAACATCAAAGACGCGGGGAACGGCCATGGCTGACTGGCGAGATATCCCACCTCACCCACACGCACGCCAGCCTCCTCGAACACCTCGCGGCGCACGGCCGCTTCCAGCGTCTCGCCCGGCTCCACAAATCCTGCCAGCAGCGAGTACATTCCCGCAGGCCAACCCGGTGAGCGGCCAACAAGAACCGAGTTGCCGTGCGTGATCAGCATGATCACAACAGGATCGGTGCGCGGGAAGTGGGATGCACCACAGGAGCCGCATTTACGCTGCCAGCCACCTTGCGACAGTTCCGTTTTCACACCGCATTTTGCGCAAAACGGATGCGTGTCATGCCAACTAAAGATCGCCCGCCCCGAGGCCGCGAGCTCTGCATCCCGCGGAGAAAGCCACGTCATGACGCGCCGCAATTCCGCAAATACCATCCAGTCGGGCAAGGCGGGGTGGCGCTGCTCGCTGGGATCGAGAAACCCGCCAAGGCTGCTCTCGTCCAGATTTTCTGGCGTCCAAGCTGACAGATCAACGGCAAATGTCGGCCCCCCTTCTTCGCGGCCCAACAGGATCGGCGGCTCTACCGCGTCTTTGAGCGCCGCGTGATCCATAGGAAGGCGGATCAAACCCGCTGGCCGCTCCGCCGAGATCAGCGGCTTGCCCCGCCAGAACACAATCGCCCGCGCCGTAGGGTCCGCAGCAGCCTGCGCAGTCGCTTCTGCGTTGCCACGCAACTCCCCTGCGCGGTCAAGGTTAGACCCCCCGAATGTCACCAATTCCGCGTTTTTCATCTTGTTATCCTTCTTACCCGAACCGCACACCGTGTTTGTGCGGCCCGCGCCCCCGCGCTTCAACCGTTAATCTCGCCCTGCGATCATACTATCTGATCTACCCATTCAACCAGTGCTGGTATTTTGCACTCCATGAGAGCACCTCGACCATACAAACCAGAACAAAAGCTCAATCGCGTGGCCCACATCAGAGTGTTGGCGACGACTGATCTGCATGGCCATCTTCTACCCTATGACTACATCAAGGATCAGCCTAAACAAGGTGGTGGCCTCGCTGGTCTTGCCCGTCTGATCGCAGAGGAGCGTACCCGCGCCGCAGCAGAAGGCCTGCCCGTCATCTTGGTCGATAACGGAGACACGTTTCAGGGCAATCCGCTGGCAACCCGCCTTGCGCAAGAAGAGGTTGACCGCGATCACCCTATCGTCGCCTGCATGAACCACCTTGCGTATGATGTTGCGGGACTGGGAAACCATGACCTGCCCTATCTCAAGGCAGTGGCAAACGCGCTCGACATGCCACTTCTGAACAGCAATCTTTCGGGTGTCGACATCGCGCCGCTCAAGAATTCGTTGCTGCTTCAAGTTGATATTGGCAATCAGTCGGATGCCACTCTTTCACTTGGGCTGATCTCTGTGCTGCCCCAGCAAAGTGCTGCATGGAACAAACATCATCTCGGTGATGCAGCGGTTGCCAGTGATCAGGCCCAGACGGCTGTCGACGCATCCAAAGAGCTCAGGGCCGCAGGAGCCGACATTGTCATAGCGCTTGCACATATGATTGTCATAGCGCTTGCACATATGGGTGTTGGCCTTTCGGATGGTGACAATAGTGACAATCGCGCATCCTATGCGCTGGTCGAGACAGGCTGTATTGACGCGGTAATTTTGGGCCATACCCACCGCAGGCTTCCTTCGGTTGATTACGCAAAACGCGGTGGTGTCGACATTCTCAAAAGCACAGTTGGGGGCGTTCCTGCCCTTATGGCAGGACATGCAGGATCCGATCTTGGGGTCATGGACCTTATGCTTGAACATGATGAACTTTTGGGTTGGCGCGTGAGCGGGCACCACTGCATGCTGCGCCCCAACGGTGGCAATGTGCTGCCCGATCCGACCATTGCAGCGCTGACACAAACACAACATGACCGTGTGCGTAGCAATCTGCGCAAACGCATCACCAGAACAGCGCAGCCGCTGCACAGCTTTTTCTCCATCGCCTGCCCTGCCCCGACACAACATCTGACAGCACTCACCCACTATAATGTCGTACGCGCAGCGCCGGCAGGAACAGCGCATGAACAGGTTCCATTGCTGGCAACTGCTGCAGCGCATGGTGCGGGGGGGCGTGACGGGCTCGGCAACTACATCCACATCCCCAAGGGCGACGTCTTGGCGCGCCACATGGCAGGGCTTAATCCGTTTGAAAACCATGTCGTTGGCCTTTCAATAACAGGCGCGCAATTGCACAGGTGGTTGGAGCATTCAGCATTGATATTCAACACGTTGACGCCCACCAAACCGAACCAATTCCTTGCCAGTCCTGACATTCCTGCGTTTCAGTTCGATACAATTTTTTGGCCTGAACTACCTCATTGATCCGACGCAAAAACCTTATGCAAGAATTTCGGCATTGGACTATGAAGGCACACCCGTTCTAGACGATCAGCAGTTTATTCTTGCCACCAACCAGTTTCGTGCCTCTGGCGGCGGCGGGTATCTCCCAACGCCGAACGAACGCATCATCACCACCCTTGATACGCCCATCGAGCGAAGCATGATTGAAGCCTTGCAAAGCGGCACATCCACCCCTTGGAGCGATAGCGTGCCTTGGTCTTTCGCTCCGCCCGCCCCGACACAGGCGCTTATCTACACACACCCTGATGCGATGGAGCAGATTGCGGACATTGGGCACTTAAGACCGTCCCTGCAAGGCTCGACACCAGACGGCTTTATCCGCATTTCACTCACGCTGTGACCTTGCAGCAGCGCGCCGCTTTGCCTATATCTCGAATCGAGAGGTTGGTGCGGGCAGGCGCCTCGCCAACCTGGTCAGAGCCGGAAGGCAGCAGCCACAACGAGTCCCGCTTGGGTCGTTATCAATCTCTCACCCCGAGCTTAAACAGCAAAGCTGTTTAAGCGGAACCTGACAGTGCCTTTGCACAGCAAAGGTCACGAGAAGGTAGAGCCCAGCAAATAGCACCTCGGAACGTGACGCTTACAAAGCGTACTTATATCCTAATCGGGCGCCACCCAGCGATGAGCACCCGAAGGCGCGAAGAGCGCCCCCTCACAACCGCGCCGCCGCAAACGTATCACCCTCCCCCACAGCCCCCGTATCATAGCCCCGCGTGAACCATCCCGCACGCTGCGCGCTGGTGCCGTGGGTAAATGTATGCGGCTGCGGCACGCGACCCGCCTGGCTTTGCAAATGATCATCACCAATCTTGCGCGCCGCATTGAGCGCTTCTTCCAGATCACCCCGCTCCATCAGCCCTTGTACATTACGCGCCCAGATCCCTGACAGACAATCCGCCATCAGCTCGAGCCGTACGGTCAGCACATTGGCCTCTACTTCCGAAGCACGGGCACGGGCCGTATTCACTTTGAGCAATATGCCAAGTTCGTTCTGGACATGATGGGCGACCTCATGCGCAATCACATACGCCGCTGCAAAATCGCCCCTCGCGCCCATCTGACGGTCAAGCGCTGTGAAAAACTGGGTATCCAGATAGGCTTTGTTATCCGCTGGGCAGTAGAACGGCCCCGTCGCACCGCTGGCATTGCCACAGGGGCTTTGCGTTACACCATTGAAGATCACCAAAGTGGGCGGCTCATAGGTACGTCCCAACTGATCGCGAAACACTTGCGTCCAGACAGCTTCGGTCGTGGTGAGGACCTGCGCGCTGAACGTAGCAGCTGCATCATCGCCCTGCGATGACGTCTGGGTCTGCTGTGGCACACCACCGCCCTGCAACAAGGGCGAGACGTCCATGCCCGTAAAATACCCAACGGCCAGCACAACAATAACACCCGCAAGCCCAAGACGCTTTTTCCCGCCACCGCGCGCGCCGCCGCCACGCCGTTCCACATTGCTACTCCGCGGGACACCTCTGAGCCGCATGATATTCCTCCTTGCCTTGCACATGTGACCCTAGCACATCTGAAACCTGCATATGCAAGAGAGCATCGGCCCCTTCGCCCCGTTGCCCCCATCGCCGCCAAGCCCTACCTTAACCGAAGTGCCCGAATCCCTTGCATCAGGATGCCCATGACCGACGCCACCGCCTACCGCGTACTTGCCCGCAAATACCGCCCCGAAACCTTTGCCGATCTGGTCGGTCAGGAAGCGATGGTGCGCACACTGAAAAACGCGTTTGAGGCGGATCGCATCGCACAAGCGTTCATTATGACGGGCATCCGCGGCACGGGCAAAACAACCACCGCGCGCATCATCGCCAAGGGCATGAATTGCATCGGATCCGACGGCGCAGGCAAACCCACGACCGAGCCATGTGGCCAATGCGAGCATTGCAGCGCCATCATGGAAGGCCGCCATGTGGACGTGATCGAGATGGACGCCGCCTCGAACACCGGCGTGGCCAACATCCGCGAGATTATCGATTCTGTGCACTACCGCGCAGCCTCCGCCCGTTACAAAGTCTACATTATCGACGAAGTGCACATGCTCTCGACAGGGGCGTTCAACGCCCTACTGAAGACGCTGGAGGAGCCACCAGAGCACGTCAAATTCATCTTCGCCACGACCGAAATCCGCAAAGTGCCTGTCACAGTCCTGTCGCGGTGCCAGCGCTTTGATCTGCGCCGCATCGAGCCTGAGGTGATGATCGCCCTGCTGCAAAAGATCGCTACCGCCGAAGATGTCCAAATCGCCGAAGACGCGCTGGCCCTCATTACCCGCGCAGCCGAAGGATCGGCCCGCGATGCGACATCGCTGCTGGATCAGGCCATCAGCCACGGCGCGGACGAGACAACGGCAACGCAGGTCCGCGCCATGCTGGGCCTCGCCGACCGCGCCCGCGTGCTGGACCTCTTGGACATGATCCTGCGCGGCGATGCGGCAGGCGCGCTGACAGAACTGGGCGCGCAATATGCCGAAGGGGCCGACCCCATGGCTGTGCTCCGCGATCTGGCCGAGATCACCCATTGGGTCAGCGTGGTCAAAATCACGCCAGACGCCGCAGAAGACCCCACCATTTCCCCCGAAGAGCGGGACCGTGGCCGCCAGATGGCTGACGCTCTGCCAATCCGCGTGCTCACGCGCTTGTGGCAGATGCTGCTCAAAGCGTTAGAGGAAGTCGCCGCCGCGCCCAATGCCATGATGGCCGCCGAGATGGCAATCATCCGCCTCACCCATGTGGCCGATCTCCCTTCACCAGAGGAATTAGTGCGCACTTTGCAAAACACGCCTGCACCCGCTGGTGGCCCTCCAGCTACCCGCCCCGCAGCACCGACGGGCGGCGCGCAAGCAGTGCAACAAGCGCAAACCCGCATGGCCGCAGCCCCCACCGCCGCAGGCCAAACCACCGCCCTTGCCCGCGATGCTGAGCAGGCCCTCGCCCACTATCCCACGTTCGAGCATGTGCTGGAACTCATCCGCCACAACCGCGACGTCAAGCTTCTGGTCGAGGTCGAGACATCACTGCAACTCGCCGCTTACCAGCCAGGGCGCATCGAGTTTGTCCCCACGGGCAACGCACCACGCGATCTGGCGGCGCGCATCGGCAACAAGCTGCAACTGTGGACGGGCAACCGCTGGGCCGTCAGCGTGGTCAACTCTGGCGGCGCGCCCACAATCGCCTCACTGCGCGATGAGAAGGACAACGCCCTGCGCGCCGATGCCGAAGCGCATCCCCTCATGCAGGCTGTCATCGCCCAGTTCCCGCAGGCCAAAATCACCGCCATCCGTACCGCTGAGGACATCGCTGCAAGCGCCGTGCAGGACGCGCTGCCCGAGGTCGAGGACGAATGGGACCCCTTCGAGGACAGCTGAACAGGCCTTGCCCTCTGCGACCCCAACCAACATATAAAACAGATCAGACAACAGGAGATGACGATGCTCAAAGGATTAGGTGGCCTCGGAGATATGGCCGGAATGATGAAAAAAGCCCAAGAGATGCAGGGCAAAATGGCCGAGATGCAGGAAGAAATGCACAACATCATGGTCACAGGCGAATCTGGCGCAGGTCTGGTTAAAGCCACCTGCTCTGCCAAGGGTGAGCTGAAGGCACTCGATATCGACCCCTCGATCTTCAACGGCGATGACAAGGAAGTTGTCGAGGACCTCATCCTTGCAGCCATTAAGGACGCACAGGGCAAAGCCTCTGACCGCGCACAGGAAGAGATGGGCAAACTGACCGAAGGCATGGGCCTGCCCGCGGGGATGAAGCTCCCATTTTAAGCACCAGTTTTCATGAAAACTGGTGACGATGGGAGGCAGGGTGTTTGCTTGCAAACGCCCGTTCCCACTCACTCACAATAGAGCGCACTACATGAACAGCACCCGCGACATCGACGCCCTGATCGAGCTGATGGCCAAACTCCCCGGCCTTGGCCCACGCTCGGCGCGCCGTGCGGTGCTGCACCTGATACGCAAACGCGCCCTTCTGCTAACGCCACTCGCCGACATGATGCAAACAGTTGCGGCGACAGCGCGCGAATGTCTCAACTGCGGCAACGTGGGCACCGCTGATATCTGCGACATCTGTGAAAGCGACAAGCGCGCTAATGGCGAGCTGTGCGTGGTCGAGGATGTCGCCGACCTCTGGGCGATGGAACGCTCTGGCGTTTTCAAAGGCCGCTATCATGTGCTGGGCGGCACGCTGTCCGCCCTCGATGCCATCGGCCCGCAGGAACTCCGCATCCCCCGCCTTATCGACCGCGTCGACAGCGAAGGCATCACTGAAGTCATCCTCGCGCTCAACGCAACGATCGACGGCCAAACCACCGCGCATTACATCGCTGACCAGCTGGAGCACCGCGTGCGCCTCACCTCGCTTGCCCAAGGGGTGCCCATTGGCGGGGAGCTGGACTACCTCGACGACGGTACTATCACTGCTGCCATGCGCGCGCGCAAATCACTGTAGCTATCATAAAAAGACTGCCCATGCCTCCCAACATGGACGGTCTGCTCCGCACGCGCGATCAAGCCCTTAGAGGACGATCACATCCAGTGGCGGAAACCCGTTGAACCCGACCGAGCTGTAGGAGCTGGTGTAGGCTCCACAATTGCGGATCATCACCTTATCCCCGTGGCGCAACGCCAGCCGCAGGCTAATGGGCCGTTTTTCATACAAGATATCCGCACTGTCACAGCTTGGCCCCGCCAGAATACAAGGGCCAACCTCGCCCCCGTCATGAGGTGTCACGATCTGGTAGCAGATCGCCTCGCCCTCGGTCTCGGCCAGCCCCGAGAAGCGCCCGATATCAAGATAGACCCAGCGGTGCAGATCATCGGCAGACTTACGGCTAACCAGCATGACCTCAGCCGCAATGTGCCCCGCTTCAGCAACCAGACCGCGCCCCGGCTCTGCCATCACATGCGGCACATGGCCGAAACGTGCGCTCACCGCCGCCGCATAGCTGCGCGGCACCTGAACATGCTCCCCGTAGAATGCAGGAAAACCGCCACCAAGGTTAAGCAATCGCAGGTCATGCCCCGCCGCGCGCGCCGCGTGCCAGAGTACGGCAACATCATCCAGCACGGGGTTCCAGAACTCTGCCTGCCGCGTTTGCGAGCCGACGTGAAACGACAGACCGTAAGCCACCAGCCCAAGCGCGCGCATGCTCAAGCAGGTCCAGCACCTCTGACGGCGCACAGCCAAATTTGCGCGACAGAGGCCAATCGGCCAGCGAATTCTCTACAATCACACGAAGGTAGACCTGTCCATATGGCGCGTGCTTTGCAATTTTCTCCAGCTCCGCCTCACTGTCAGCGGCGAACAAACACACACCCGCCTGATAGGCAAACGCAATGTCACAGCCCCGCTTGATCGTGTTGCCAAAGGAGATGTCCTGCGGGCGCGCGCCTTGAGACAAGCAAAGCTCGATCTCCTGACGCGACGCCGCATCAAAACCCGAGCCTTTGAGCACAAGCATGCGAATGACCTGCTGCGCAGGATTCGCCTTCACCGCATAATGGATCTGCGCCTGACCCAGACCCGCCTTGAGCGCGTCATACGCCTGTGCAATCTTGGCACGGCTCACCACAAGCGTCGGCTTGTCGAAGTCATTGGCGGAAATATAAAGAGCGGCAGGATCGGCATAGACAGGAAGTGCGGCGCGCAAGGCACCGGGGACAGTAGCGTTCATGGTCATCTCCAAAGAGCAGGTGGGGATTGTTCCCCAAGTGTCGTTTAAAGAGACGTTACCGTCGCTGCATAAACGCGGGTCAGTCATCTTAAACCGACCGGCCAGAGGCGCGTGCGTTGGCGTCTGTAGAGCGGCAATTAAGCGCATTCAGGATTCGCGCAAGATAGAAAATTCCGCCACTTTACAATTTCTCCCCATGTGAAAAAGCCGCGCTATTAATATCACATGCGCCTGTCCGCCCTTATACGAAAAAGGGCACCCCAAACGGAGTGCCCTTCTGAAAACCAACATGAGCGGTCGCGTTACTTTGTGTCTTCATCCGCATCAGCATCTTCAACCGGCGTCTTGAAAAAGCTCTCCGCATCGGCGAAATCACTGTCGGTTTTATCGTCTTCATCGTCAGACACATCTGTTGACAATGTAAACGTCTCAAGACCCTCAATCGCAGACGGGATCTTTGGCTCTGCGTCCATGCCAAGGCTCTGCTCGGTGCTGACCAACTTGCGACGCTCATCATCGGTCATGACCTCGCCCTCCTTGGCCTTCTTGGCGGCCGCCTTCTGCACAGCGGCGTCCAGCTCGGACTGCTTACAAAGGCCCAGCGCCACAGGATCAATCGGCTGAATGTTGGCAATGTTCCAATGGGTCCGCTCGCGAATCGCCTGAATTGTCGGCTTGGTCGTGCCGACCAGCTTGCTGACCTGCGCATCGGTCAGCTCTGGGTGGAACTTAACCAACCAAAGGATGGAGGCAGGACGGTCCTGACGCTTGGACAGCGGCGTATAACGCGGGCCACGGCGCTTTTCCTCGCCCGTCGCTGCGGCGTTGAACTTGAGCGTCAGCTTGTGCAGAGGGCTGTCTTGCGCCTTGTCGATCTCTTCCTGCGTGAGCTGGTTGTTGGTGATAGGGTCAAATCCCTTAACACCAGCAGCCACATCACCATCGGCAATGCCCTGCACTTCCAGCTCGTGCATGCCCACAAAGTCAGCAATCTGCTTGAAGCTGATGGTCGTGTTATCCACCAACCATACTGCGGTGGCTTTCGCCATAATCGGTTTGCCCATGTCTCTCTCCTCTAAACGCACCTTCCCCATCGCCTGAAATAGGCTGTCCTGCCGGGGCAGAACCGTTTCCAATTTGGGGGAACTTGTGGGTTATATAGACAAGCCCCGCCCATAAGGAAAGACCCCAGATGCGCACCATCCTCCTCGCCCTGATCCTGACCTTCACCGCCGTCACTGCCCGCGCGGAGGGCGAGCGCGCAGGCGATTTCGAGTATTACGTCTTGGCGCTCAGCTGGTCTGCAAACTGGTGCGCGCTTGAGGGCGATGCGCGCAATTCCCCCCAATGCGAAACTTCCGAAGACCACGGTTGGATTCTCCATGGTCTCTGGCCCCAATTCCACCGCGGATATCCGTCATTTTGCCAAACCGCAAAACGCCCGCCCTCGCGGGGCATGACGGGTGATATGGCCGACATCATGGGCACGGGCGGCCTCGCATGGCACCAATGGCGCAAACACGGGACCTGCACAGATTTGAGCGCACCCGACTATTACGCCCTCTCGCGCCAAGCCTACGCCATCGTGACGCGCCCGTCGATCTTCCGCAAACTCGACAAAACCGTCAAACTCCCCGCCTCCGTGGTTGAGGATGCCTTCCTCAAAGAGAACCCCAGCCTCACCCATGACAGCGTCACAATCACCTGCCGCCAAGGCTACATTCAGGAGGCCCGCATCTGCCTGTCCAAAACCCTCGCGCCCGTTCCTTGCGGCCGCGACGTGATCAAGGATTGCACCCTACGCAACGCAATCTTCACGCCGCTAAGATAGCAAAGCCTGTCTTCATTTTGCCAATTAAACTGAAATCCCAACGCATAACACTGGTCGGACACAACCTATCTGCGTACCCTCTAACCGCCCACCTTCAGAACAATCTTCCCGATGTGCTGGCTGGCCTCCATATGCGCATGCGCACCCGCCGCATCCTCAAATGCAAACTCAGAGTCCATCACAGGCGCAATCCGACCCGCATCCAACAACGGCCAGACGGCTTCGCGCAGCTCGGTCGCGATGCCTGCCTTGGCCAAATCTGATTGCGGCCGCAGAGTGCTACCTGTCATCGTCAGCCGCTTCATCATCAGCGGGGCGAAATTCACCTCGGCCTTGGGTCCGCCCAAAAACGCGATCTGCACCAGACGCCCTTCCATATCCAGCGCATCTATGTTTCGCGCAATATACGAGCCGCCAACCATGTCGAGGATCACATCCGCGCCGCCTTCGGCCTTTATCACCTCGACAAAATCTTCCTCGCGGTAGTTGATCGCCCGCTCGGCGCCCAGCTTGACACAGGCCGCACATTTCTCGGCGTTGCCTGCCGTCACAAAAACCCGGGCACCAAACGCATGGGCCAGCTGGATCGCTGTTGTGCCGATCCCGCTCGAGCCGCCGTGGATCAAAATCCGCTCACCCGCCTTGAGGCCGCCGCGCATAAAAACATTGGACCAGACGGTAAAGAACGTTTCGGGCAAACAGGCCGCTTCCTTCATTCCCATCCCCTTCGGAACAGGCAGGCAATGCGCCGCTGGCGTCATCACATATTCAGCATAACCACCACCCGGTAGCAGCGCGCAGACCTGATCGCCAACCGCCAGCCCCGTCACACCATCGCCAATCTCGACTACCTCGCCCGAAGCCTCCAAGCCTGGCAAATCACTTGCGGTGGGCGGCGGCGCATAGGCACCTGCACGTTGCAGCGCATCGGGACGGTTCACACCTGCATAGGCAACTTTAAGAATGACCTGACCATGCCCCGCCTGTGGCATAGGGCGTTGGGTTTCCTGCAAAACCTCTGGCCCACCCGGTTTCGTAATCTCGATTGCGCGCATCATCTCGGTCATCGCTCGCTCCTTCAAAGCAAATGTATTTTCGTGAGCATAGGAGAGCGTCGATCAGAGGTCACCCCCATATAGCCAGCGCACCCATCCTTTGCTATGGCTCTGACACGCCCAGCTCAAAGGACGCCCCCGATGCCTGCCCTTCGCTTTCAATGGCACGAAAACGCCCACGCCTTTGCAGGGATATCCCAAGTGACGCCGCACAAAGGCGTCACAGATGCACATCTGCCAACAAGTTCCGTAGCTCAAGCGCTTGAAAAGCTTCACAGGGCGCTGCACAGCAATACGCCCTTTTGCATAACAGATGGGCCACAACCCCAGCTGGACGCCCTAAAGCCTGCAGAATTTGCGACCCTCACGGGCGGCACATCGGGCCAGCCCAAAATTATCGCACGCAGTCAGGTCTCATGGATTACCAGCTTTCAGACCAATGCCGCCCACCTTACCTATACCACTCAAGACAGGATCGCCGTTCTGGGCGCACTAAGCCATTCGCTCGCACTCTATGGTGTGCTAGAGGGGCTGCATCTGGGCATGAACGTCCACGCCCTCTCCCCGCTCAAACCAACGGCACAGCACGCGGCGTTGCGCGCAAATGCCTGCACCATCCTCTATGCCACGCCAACACAACTGCGCCTATTGCCAGCAGACAGCCCGCTGGAGCAAATACGCTTTATCCTGTGCGGTGGCGGCATGCTTACAGGTCCCATCCGGGCACATATTGCGGCACTTGCCCCCAATGCCGCCGTGCACGAATTCTATGGCTCTGCCGAGACCAGCTTTATTACGCTCGGCGACACTGCAACGCCTGCAGGCTCCGTCGGGCGCGCCTATCCCGATGTCGAGATCGAAGTGCGCAATGCGGACACCACCGAAACAGGCCTGATCTGGGTGCGCAGCCCCTATCTGTTTGACCGCTACATTAAGGGCAGCAGCCCGCACACACAGCGCGACGGGGACTGGCTGACCGTGGGCGAATACGGGCGGCTTGATGCGGATGGCTACCTCTATTTGCGGGGGCGCGCAGGGCGGGTGATCAACATCGCCGACACCGCCATCTTTCCTGAAGAGTTGGAGGCCCAGATCAGCACGCTCCCCGACATGCCTGACGCCTGCATCCTTGCGCGCAAAGACGCGCGGCGCGGGTATGTCCTGGTCGCCGTCCTTGAGGGAGCGCAGGATCCGCACCTGCGCGCGATACTTTTGGCCCATCTCAAAGACAAAAGTCTGGTGATCCCCCGCGCCGTAGAATTCCTCCAAGAGTTCCCCCGCCTACCATCTGGCAAGATAGATTTGAAAACAATCGCCACCCTCACAGGATGCACCCTATGACCGCCCAGATCATCGCCGCCTGCCGCAGTGCCGTTGTCCCGCGAGGTGGCGCATTCGCAGAACACACGCTCGACACTTTGGGCGCACCCGTGGTGCAGGCGGTACTGGCCCAAGTACGCCTTGATCCCCGACAGGTGGACGACATCATCGTCTCCAATGCTATCGGCGGCGGTGGCAATCCTGCACGGCTCATCGCCCTTGCCGCAGGCCTGCCAGAGCATGTCGCGGGCCTGAGCATCGACCGCCAATGCGCAGGCGGGCTGGACGCGCTCCTGCTGGCAAAAGCGATGGTGGAAAGCGGGGCCGCAGATGTCGTGGTGGCGGGCGGGGTGGAGAGCTATTCACGCCGCCCCCTGCGCCTGCGCACCTTTTCAGATGGCAGACCGCCACAGCCCTATGACCAGCCCCCGTTTTCACCGTGGCCTGATCGTGATCCTGACATGGCAAAGGCCGCAGATGCCTTGGCGACCACATATGGGATCAGCGCCGAGGAACAGAACGACTGGGCGATAGAGAGCCACGCAAAAGCACTGCGCGCAGACACCATTCCTGACGAGGTCATAGCGCTCAGCGATCAAACCCGCGATCCGTTTGCGCGCAACCTGACCACCGCCCTGACCCGGCGCGCCAAAACGGTAAGCGGCAGCATTACCGCCGCTAACATGGCCGTCGCCGCAGACGCCGCCGCGTTTTGCGTTGTTGTTTCTGACAAAATGCGCGCTCAATTGGGCTGCAGCAGCATCGCCCTGCTGGGAGGTGCCACAAAAGGAGCCGCGCCAGAACGCCCAGGCATCGCCCCGCTCGCTGCCATCAAATCAGCGCTATCCCATACAGGCACGCGGACCACGGGCATCACCTGCGCCGAAATCATGGAGGCTTTCGCCGTTCAGGCCATTGCCTGCGTGCAAGGTGCAGGCTTTGATCCTCGGGTCGTCAACATCGGCGGCGGCGCCTTAGCGCGTGGCCATCCGATCGGCGCGTCGGGTGCGGTCAATGCCGTGCGCCTCTATCACGAATTGCGCAAGACTGGCGGCAGGGGCCTTGCCACCATCGCAGCCGCTGGCGGCATTGCTACGGCGCTGATCCTAGCGGCGTGACGCCACCGCATGGGGCCGCGCACGGTAGAGTGCGGCTGTAATCAGACCTGCAAGAACCGCCTTGATCGCATCCCCTGGCAAGAAGGCTGTCACCAAAAGGGCTACATCGCTCATGGATTTGTCAAGCATGACCGCAAGCCCCGTGATCCCAAAAATATACAGCACCACAACACCGCCAATGAGCGCCGCAACGCCCGACGACCAACCTACAGGCAGTCCGCGCAACCGCTCGACCACAGCACCCGTCGCGAGAGCGGCGAAGGGAAAGCCCAACACAAATCCCGCCGTGGGGGAGGCAAACACACCCAAGCCCCCGCGCCCGCCTGCCAATAGCGGCAGACCAAGGGCTACGAGCCCCACAAACAAAGCAGCTGCCAGAAATCCGCGCCACGCGCCCAACACCGTACCACACAACATGATGCCAAGGCTCTGCGCCGTGATCGGCACGCCAAACGCCAAGGTGAGTTGCGGGATAAGGCCCAGCGCCGCAATCAACGCTGTAAAAAGGGCAATCTGGGCTACGCTTCGTTCAGTCGTCATATCGTCTTATCCATATCAAATCCACCGCGCGCCCGCAGCGCTTCGGCCACGTGGTCCGCATCATCCAGCGCCAGCACCATGAACGGCACAATCATGCGCCACCCTGCCCGCCTGCGCGACCGCGCCCGCCACGCCATAGTGAGCGCACTACCCTTTTGCGCTAAAACAGGCGTAAAGCGGATCACCATCGCCGATGCAACCTCTATCGCGCGCAGGTTGATGCCTAGCCACGCAAAAGGGCGCAGCAGGCGGCGCAGGACGGCCATCATCCCAGACAAAGA
Source organism: Sulfitobacter sp. (assembly GCA_965660425.1). Classification (GTDB taxonomy): domain Bacteria; phylum Pseudomonadota; class Alphaproteobacteria; order Rhodobacterales; family Rhodobacteraceae; genus Sulfitobacter. The sequence continues at coordinate 73,778 of CBFHZX010000006.1, forward strand.
CGTGGTCATGGTCACAAGATTGGCAAGACCAACCGCACTCAGCATGCGCAAGCAGATGAGCATACCGTCCTGCGCTGCCCCCGTTGCAATATGCCAAAGCAGAATGACTGCAACAAATGGCCATAGAGGCCAGAGCCGCCGCATTCCGTGACTGAAGAACACCTGCCCAGGCAGCGCATAAAGCGCAAGCACCCCCAGCGCAGCACAGAGATGCACCCAAAGATCACGCAGTGCAAAGAGTGCCACAGACGTAAGGCACAGCGCCAACAGCTTACCCCCAGAAGACCAACCGTGCACGCGCGTTTCAACGGGAGAGGTTAGTGAGATCATCGCACCCTCCCAGCTCAATCATCGCCGCTTCAAACGCAGGCGCGACCTGCCCAGCGGGGCCTTGCATTTCAACTGTGCCCTGCTCGATCCACAGCGCATGGTCATAGTCCGCGATCATGCGCGGATCATGGGTGATATGCACCAAGGCGGCCTCGGCACAGTCCAGCATACGGTGCAAGTGCATCGATGTCGGGATATCCAATCCCGCAAACGGCTCATCCAGAATAATCACTTTAGGCGCCATCGCTAAAATAGCCATCAGGCAAACCAACTGCCGCTGCCCTTGGGAAAGCTGGTGGATTGCCGCACCAGACCACTCCTGTTTGCCAAACTGCGCTAGCGTGTCCTGCACCCGCGCACGGACCTCCGACTGCGCCAAGCCCATCTGCGTCAGGCCAAAGGCAAGCTCCTCCTCCACAGTGGGAAAGATGATCTGGTGATCGGGGTTTTGAAAGAGGATGCCAACGGCAGCCAATGCGCCGCGTCTGTCACATGTCACATCAACGCCCGCGATCTTCACCGACCCGTTGCTCGGCGCAGTTAGCCCCGCCATCACCCGCGCCAGCGTCGTCTTGCCCGACCCGTTGCGCCCCAACACAGCAAGGCGGCGCGCATCGCTACCCACGGTGATACCGCGCAAAATATCGCGCCCGTCGATCCGCAGATCAACAGCCTCTAAGTTCAAAAGGGGTTGGTTGGACGACGTGATGGTTCTGCCCCTTCGCGCAGGTGATTTACGCCGACCTACCAGTCCGACCTCCGCACGAAAAGATCGAAACTTGACGCCTGCACGGTCTGCGCCACTTGGTCTGGCATGATATATGTCTCACACGCCGCAAATGTCCTGATCCTGATCGCCGTCTGCAGCACCCTGTGGCGCGGCGATGTGGGGCTAGACGCAAACTTTGGCCCCGACACGCCCGCACGGCGCATCCTTGCCTGCGTGTATTTCGCGATCCTGCTCGCCAGCCTCTATGCGCTACTGCGCGCAGGCTTGGGGGCGCCGCATATCGCGCTTCAAATCGCGCTGGTGCTCTTCCCGCTGCAAATCATCTATAAGGTCGCAACTGCCTTTGTCGTGGGGATCGACAATGCGGTGGCTCAGGCCAACCTCGCGGTGGTGGCCCTGCATTGCGTGACCATGGTCGTGCTGATCCGCAGCGCCTAGGGGCGCGTCCACCGCCCGGGCAAGTCCGATTGTGGCACGGGGCTTGGCGCTTTGACACGGCTCAAAAGCCAGTTGGGGCCCGTCATCAGCTTACTCAGCACAGGGTTCTTGTTCACCTGCGCCTTCAGCTTTTCAATCTGCATGACATTCTCGATGCGGCGGTCAAGGAAAGCCCAGGTATCCGCATGATCCTCGCTGCTGTCGCCCAGCCAATAGAGCACGGTCGCCGAATACACCCCGCTCAGCGTGGCGCGCTTTGTGTACCAGTTCACGTCCTCGGACGTATCGCCCAGCGCGGTCCAGATCGCATCTGCCGTCCCCCAAATCGCTTTCGCCCCGTCACCTGCATACATCGGCAGCGCGAACAGCGTGGTGCCACGGCGCACCAGTTCCTTGTCCTCAATTGCCTCGAGGCGGAACCGCACCGCAGCCGCCACCCGCTCACTGTAGCGCATCGCATCGAGGTCAGTCTCTTTCATGCGGCGCACCATCTCGGCATCGCCTTTGTTGTGATAGGCAGTCGCCAAATCAACGGCACCACGGGGGCACACGCTCTCGGCAACCGCCTGTTCCACCCCCGAATCGGCAATCGCCGCATCAAACGTGGCCTGCGACCAGCCGTCGAATGGCACGTGCATCAGGGCGGCCTGTAAAAGCCGTTCTTTCGGGGATGTTGCTGCGGTGGTCATGACAATGCTCCGTTCAACTCAACTCACTGGACAACATAGCATGTCTTTGCTAAAGAGCCACTTCCTGCAAATCCTTGCAACTTCAAACTAGAAAGGTGGTGAAAACCACATGCAGGTAAGTGTTCGCGATAATAACGTCGATCAAGCGCTGCGCGCCCTGAAGAAGAAACTTCAGCGCGAGGGTGTGTTTCGTGAAATGAAGCTCAAGCAACATTTCGAGAAGCCTTCCGAGAAGAAAGCACGCGAGAAAGCCGAAGCGATCCGCCGTTCCAGAAAACTGGCACGGAAGAAAGCACAGCGCGAAGGTATGATGTAAGTCATCCCTCCGAGCGAGCTTAAGAATAAATGACCCCGCAGCCGTTTTGGTTGCGGGGTTTTTTCATGGCATGTCGCCGCTCAGAACGGCTCGATATGATCGGCGGAGAGCGCATAAGAGATTTGGGCCAGCTGCGTTAAGGTCGACGCCGTGCCAAACATCCCCGTCACATTCACAGCCTCGAACAGGCCCTTGCCCTCATACGGCTCCTCGGTCGTGACAAAGACAAGCTGATGCGCGGGTGGCGGCGGAACATGCACGCAAGCGCCCACAAACGGCACCAGAATGAACGCCGTGACCCCCGTGCCTGAATAGTCAATCGGCACGACATAACCAGGCAAGCGCACGGTCTGCCCGTTCCAATCCGTGCGCACCCCTGAGGAGGGCGGCTGCATGGCGGACATCGCAGGCACATCGTGGTCGATCAGCCCCTGAATAAAGGCCGGCATCTTAGACTCGCCCTCGGGGATCAGATCGGTCCAGTTTAGATCAATGAAATCGCTGGCCCAAGCGGCCCGTGGCAGCGCCATTGCGGCCATCCCAGCGAGCAGCGGACGCCGCCTCACCATTCGTAAAGCTCGATCTCGTCGGCCTGCATGGCATAGCCAACCTCGGCCAGCGTGGTAGATTGCACCTCATGGCGCATCTGGCCTGTGACCCAGATGGGATCCCACATGCTTTCCGTCACCCACGGCTTTTTTGTGTCCACAAACACAAGCTGGTTAGCGGGCGGCGGCGGCGTGTGCAAACAAGCCCCCGCAAAAGGCACCAGAATAAAGCTGGTCACGCCCCGCGACGTCACATCGAAGGGCAGCATATAGCCCGGCATTTTGATGTAGGCACCGTTCAAATCCTTGTTCAGCTTGGTCGCATTTTTGTCGAACATGGGCAGCCATGTGTCATTGATCGCATCCATCTTTCCCTCACCGATGATCTGGCTATAGGGCACGCCCGCGGGAATGAGGTCTTTCCATTCCAGCACGCGCGGCGCGTTGGCGCGCGCAACTTGAGGCAGCGCCGAGAAAGAGGCGGCAGCACAAAGCAGAGTTCGACGTGAGAGTATCACCGCATCCATCCCTTCGCTAGATTTTCACCATCATACCATCGGCCAGCGACATGCGGTAGGCCCTGAGCGCAGGCACCATGCTCACAATCGCGCCAGCGGCCACAACGCCCAGCAGCACCCACAGTTCCCGCAACGACGGCGCTTCAATCGGCAGCCACAGGCCAAAGCGCGCATCGACCACAGGCTGCGCCACCACCAGCCCCAGATACAAAAGCCCCAACCCGATCACAGCGCCCACAGCCGCCATCACCGCCGCCTCGATCACAAGCAGGCTCAGGATCACGCGGGGCCGCGCGCCCATCGCGCGGAAAATCGCCATCTCGCGCCGCCGCTCGTTCAGGCTCGAGAATATCGTCGCCATCATGCCAATCAACGCCGTTATCACCACCATGCCAGAGACCGCCACCAGCGCCGTCTCGGCCACGCCGACGATCTGCCAAAGCTCTTGCAGCGCGACACCGGGCAGGATCGCGAGCAGCGGCTCCTGCGCGTAATTATTGATCGCCCGTTGCAGCGCAAATACCTGCAAGCGGCTTTGCGTCCCGATGAGTGCTGCTGTGATCGCCTGCGGCTCAAGCATCATTTGCCGTATCATATCAGGCGGCGTCACCTGACCGGGGATCGCTCCACCACCTTGCCAATCCACGTGAATGGCCTCAATCGCCTCAAGGCTGACAATCACGGTACGGTCCACGGGCGTGCCTGTTTTCTCAAGGATACCTGCTACGCGAAACGGCTGGTTCTCATGTGCCACGAACGAGGCGATGCCATGCGAGACGACAATCGGATCGTCAATCGCATAGCCCAGCGTCGCTGCCGCATCCGCGCCAATGACCGCATCAAACAGATCGTCCATCACCACGCCATCCGCCATCTCAAGCGCGCGGCTAGAGCGATATTTGTAGCGCTCAAAGAATTCGGTTGTGGTCCCCATCACCCGAAACTGGCGGTGACTGTCGCCCAGCGAGATCGGCACGATCCAGTCGATCTCAGGGCGCGCGGCGATGTCATTGTAACTCTCCCATGTTAGGTTGTTGGTCGCGTTGCCGATGCGGAACACCGAATACAGCAACAGCTGCACCGAGCCCGAGCGTGCCCCCACAATCAGATCGGTCCCCGAAATCGTATCGGCAAAGCTCGCCTTGGCGCCTGTGCGCACTTTCTCAACGCCCAGAAACAGCGCCACAGACAGGGCAATGGCAAGCACGGTCATCGCAACCGTCAGCGCCCGCGCCAAGAGCGAGCCGAGGGCGAGACGCAGGATCATGCAGGCACCTGCGTGATGTCCGCCATCTGCACCACACGGTCGAACTGCGGGGCAAGGCGGGCGTCATGGCTCACCATCAAGAGGGTGCTGCCCGAAGCACGCACCTGCGCAAACAACAGCTCTAGAAACGTCGCCTGCGTAGCAGCATCAAGCGCCGAGGTCGGCTCATCCGCGATGATCAACGGCGGCGCACCGATCAGCGCGCGCGCAGCGGCCACGCGTTGTTGCTGACCTACGCTCAGCATGCCCGCCTGCGCTGTGACCACATCCGCAGGAAGACCAAGAGCGGTGCAAAGCGCACGCGCCGCCTCAGGTGGGTCATCCACACGCGCACGGCGCTGCGGCGCAAACCGCAGAGGCAGCAGAATATTGTCCAGCACACTGGCATAGGGCAGCAGATTGAACTGTTGAAAGATCAGCCCGATACACTCGGCCCGAAATCTGTCACGCGCGCCCGCCGACAGGGACGCGATATCAGTTCCCGCGACGTGGACGGTCCCCTGATCGGCAGTGATTGTGCCACAGATCAAAGATAATAGCGTCGATTTTCCCGACCCGCTTTCGCCCAGCAAAAGCACAGTCTCGGCAGGGGCCAGACGAAAATCGGCTATGTCCAACCCGAACGACGCCCTGCCCCGCCAGCGGTAGCTGACGTGTCCAAGCGATGCGATCGAAGTGTCTGTCACCACAGTGCTATGCGTGCCTAGAACAATTCACGCAGATCAAGCACGGGCGCGTCTTTGGTCACCTCCGCCGCTGTGGCACCACGATCCGTGATCACCTGAACCTCCAACTCTCGCGCATTTGTGAAAGCGTCGAAATAAGCAAAAGTGATCAGGGTCGCCTGCGCAGGATCGGCACAGGTCAGCAGATACTCCGCATGGAATTCGCTGTGCCCCGTCTCTTGCGCATGATCCGTATGCTCATCCCCGTGATCATGGTCTTTATGCGCGGCATGATCGTGTTCTTCTTCCTTGTGCTCCGCATGATCATGGTCGTCATGCTCCGCGTGATCATGCGCTTCTTCCTTATGCTCGTCATGCTCCTCTTCACTCTCCAACGAAGCACGCGCCTCCACGACACCGCATGCCGCAGCCTCTGGGAAACCAAACAGGTTAAGCGGCCGCGCGAGACGTGCCACAGCATCATTAACCGCTGCACGGTCTTCGCTGCTCTGGGCGGCATATTCAAAGCCTACGATGTCGGCCCCTGGTGCATGAAGCTCAATCGCGATTTGTTGGGCGTCTATGGCAATGTTCAACTGCCCTACACCATGTTCATGGGCGTCCAACTGCCGCGTCTCCTCCGCGTGCACAACACTAACACCCAAGAAAACCAGAGCCGCAGAAACGTATTTCGTCATCGTCCATCCTCCAAAAGCAATCGCAAATGGCGCAGCTTACACCTTCTGCAAACTCTACAAGCTTTTTCACGCCTATCCAGCAAATCTACTCTTTTCATCCCGTAAGGGCTGAAAATCGCCAAATCTTGGCCCCTTAAACAGGCAGCGCGGTTGTCTTGCTCACTGTGCGCAGGGAAAAGCTTGACTGCATCCCCTGCACACCCGGCAGGCGCGCCAGATACTGGCGGTGGATGCGCGCAAAATCTTCCGTATCCTCCGCCACAACCTTGAGCAGGTAATCCGCCGTGCCCGCCATCAGATGACACTCCAGCACATCAGGTATCCGCCGCACCCCTTTCTCGAATGCATCCAGCACTTCGTCGGCCTGCCCAGACAGGGTAATCTCGACAAATACTGTCGTCGGCACCCCCAGCTTGCGCGGATCGAGCAAGGCGACATAATCACGGATATATCCCTCCGCCTCCAACCGCTGCACGCGGCGATGACAGGCAGAGGGCGACAGGTTCACCTGCTCGGACAAGTCCGCATTCGACATCCGCCCGCTTTTTTGCAACGCGGCAAGGAGCTTTCGATCAATACTATCCAGCATACGCGCAATTCCTTTGCGTGAAAGCGCGATTTATACGCAGACTATTTCAAAAAATCCAGACTCAGCGAACCATATTCGCCACCAATTTGCGCTCGATTGGCGCAATCCTTCTCCCATCACCCTGAGGAGGAGACATTCCATGAAGATCGGTTGCCCGAAAGAGATCAAACCCCAAGAGTTTCGCGTCGGCATGACGCCCAATGCCGCCCTTGAGGCCGTCAAAGCAGGCCACAGCGTAGTCATCGAGACAAACGCAGGCGCGGGTGCAGGGTTTGACGATGCCGACTATGTCGCGGCGGGGGCCGAAATCCTCGCGACAGCGCAGGAAGTGTTCGCCACCGCCGATATGATCGTGAAGGTCAAAGAACCCCAAGCCGCTGAGCGCAAGATGCTGCGCGAGGGTCAGGTGCTCTTCACCTATCTGCACCTCGCCCCTGATCCAGAACAGACCAAGGACCTGATGGCCTCAGGTGCCACCTGCATAGCCTATGAAACCGTGACCGACCGCAACGGCGGCCTGCCCCTGCTGGCACCCATGTCCGAGGTTGCAGGCAAGCTCGCCCCGCAAGTCGGCAGCTGGACCTTGCAAAAAGCAAACGGTGGACGCGGAGTGTTGATGGGCGGCGTTCCAGGTGTTGGCCCCGCAAAGGTTGTTGTCATCGGTGGCGGCGTCGTTGGCACCCATGCAGCGCGTGTAGCCGCTGGCATGGGCGCGGACGTGACAGTGCTTGACCGCTCCCTGCCACGCATGCGCTACCTCGACGATGCCTTCTCGGGCGTGTTCAAAACCAGCTTTGCCTCGGCAGGCAACACAATCGAGCTGGCCCGCGAGGCAGACCTGATTATCGGTGCGGTGCTGATCCCTGGTGCGGCGGCGCCCCAACTCATCACCCGTGCGCAACTCTCCGAGCTTAAAACAGGCGCCGCGCTTGTTGACGTCGCCATTGATCAAGGCGGCTGCTTCGAGACATCGCGCGCCACCACGCATGAAGATCCGATCTATGAAGTGGACGGCATCATGCACTATTGCGTGGCCAACATGCCGGGCGCTGTTGCGCGCACCTCTACCATCGCGCTCGGGAATGCCACGATGCCCTTTATGATGGCGCTGGCCAACAAAGGGTGGAAGCAAGCCTGCGCAGATGATGCTCACCTGCTGGCGGGGCTCAATGTGCACGCGGGCCATATCACCTATGCTGCCGTGGGCGAAGCACTGGGCATGGACTACATCACCCTCGAACAAGCCATCGCCTGAACAAAAAAAGGGGGCCGCATCGCTGCGACCCCCTTCCATTGCAAGGCTACTGCCTCTTACTTCTTCAGTGCTTCCAGAATGTCAGCCAACAGCTCTTCCTGTGTCGGGCCCGCTGGCGCCTCGGGCGCTGCTTCAGGCTCTGGACCTTTCGCTTTGTTCACGGCCTTAACGAGCATGAACACAACAAACGCGATGATCAGGAAATTGATGATCGCCATGATGAACCGACCATATGCAAATACAGCAGCACCCGCTTCATCCGCCGTATCAATAGACGCATACTCACCATCACCCAGCAGAACAAAGAGGCCACTAAAGTCAATGCCGCCCATGAACAAGCTGATCAACGGATTAATCAGGTCTGCTACCAAAGAGCCTACGATGGCGGTAAATGCCGCACCGATGATGATACCAACCGCCATGTCCATGACGTTGCCCTTGGCGATGAAGTCCTTAAATTCTTGAATCATAACTCGTCCGTTACTGTATTTGAGGCCGCAGCCTTTCCCACCCTTTGTGCCATGGCAACGCAGATACCACATTGATTCGCGCGGATCAGCCTATTTCTTAGGGGAAAAACCTGAGCTTCGCCCCAAAGCAGCGCGCAGCTACCACCACAATCAGCTACCGAAACGCGCGCCCGTTCCATCGGATCGCCCAAGGATCACCACCATGGGCATATCCCGAGATCACCGGCACAGTCGTCGGCCCCAAAGTAACACCACCGCCCAAGAAGTCCGACTTTAGTTTCAACAATTGGCCTTGGCGCACAAAGATCTTCACAGTGCAGACCTGCATCCCGCATTTGCGGCTGATGGGTTGGCTGCCTTTACAGACCAGACCACCGTGGTTCAATACCAGATCTTCGCGCCCATCGCCTGTCAAATCACGCTCGATCACACCCCAATCAGCAAAGCGTCCACCAGCGGGACAGCCCGCCTTGATCTCTTGCGCCATCAGATACCGCATCGCCTTGGAGTATGATTGCGCCGCACTTGCCCCGACCGAAGCAGCAAACACCACCACCGCCAAGGCCGCGGCGCGGATCACGCCAACTGACCCGTCAGCACATAACGCAAAATCTCGACAACTTGCGCAGGCTCGGATGCAACCGCCAAGGCAGCCGCATCCACTTCCTTAAGCGCATGCGCGTGATCGGCTCCGTGCAAAATAATCAGCGATTTACCAAGCGCCGCAGCATAGCCCGCGTCAAAAGCTGCATTCCACTGTTTGTACTGGTCGCCAAACCGCACCACGACCACATCCGAATCCGCAATCCCCTTGCGCGTGCGGATCGCATTCACCTGCGCCCCTTTGCGGTCATGCCAGAATTTGTCTGCTTCCGCTCCAAGGATGGCGACACCGCAATCATCAGACGCCGCATGGTCGGTCACAGGGCTGGAAAAAACGACATCAAGACCAGCAGCACCCTCGACAATCTGCTCACGCCAATCCGTGTGGATTTCACCCGACAAATATACCTTCAACATCGCTACATCCTCTCTTCAATCTTCATTTTGCCAATAAACTGAAATCCAACACCTGCAAAAGGTGCTGAGGCCCAAGTCTACCCGCGCAACACACCACCCGTGGCCTTGCTCACGGATGCCACCACCTTGGCGCTCACCGCTTCAATATCCGCATCCTTCAACGTGGTTTCACGCGGCTGTAACCGCACCGTCAGCGCGAGAGATTTCTTCCCATCCCCCAGGCTGCCGCCAATGAATTCGTCAAATACACGCACATCGTCAATAAGCGCCTTATCCGCACCCATCGCCGCATTCACGAGCGTCAGCGCCTCGACATCGGCATCCACCACAAAGGCAAAATCACGCTCAACCGCTTGCAAATCACTGATCTTGAGCGCGGCCCGCGTGGCTCCCGCCTTGCGCTTGAGCGGCACTTCGGCAGGCCAGATGGTAAAGGCCATCGCAGGCCCTTTGACCCCCATCTCGGCAAGGGTTTTCGGGTGAACCTCACCAAACACACCCAGCACCTTCTTGGGGCCCAGACAAATCTTGCCATGACGGCCCGGATGCCACCATGCGTCCGCACCGCGCAAAATCTGCACTTTGGCAGGCGCGCCTATCGCAGCAAGCACAGCCTCCGCATCTGCTTTGACGTCAAACACATCCACATCGCGAGCGGCGGCAAGCACATCCTTCGGCCCCGTGCGCCCAATCAGCAAACCACTTAACTCCATGTGCTGCTCACCGGGTTCACCACCACTAAACGACGGTCCCACCTCGAACAGCGCCATATTCGCAAATCCGCGCGCCTGATTGCGCGCCGCCGCTTGCAAAAGCGCAGGCAACAGCGACGGGCGCATGTGGCTCATGTCATTGCTGATGGGGTTCTCCAGACGCGTCGCATCCGTACCGCCGCCAAACAGCGCCGCCGACGGCTGATCGATAAAGCTGTAGGTCACACATTCATGATAGCCAAGCGCTGCCGTCGTGCGCCGTGCGGCAACCTCGCGGCGCTGGATGGGTGACATCACAGGGCGCGGCACGCCAGCAGTCAGACGCGGCAAGGGCCGCCCCTCCAGCTTGGTCAGCGATGCAATCCGCGCCACTTCCTCCACCAGATCGGCCTCCCCCTGCACATCAGGGCGCCAGCTTGGCACATGGGCCATATCGCCCTCAAGGATGAAGCCAAGCGCCGTCAGCGTCTGCCTCTGCGTCGCCTCTGGGATCTCCATCCCCACCAGCGAGATCACCCGCTTGGCGTTCAGCTTGTAGGCGCGGCTGGTGTCAGACACTTTACCCGCCATCACGACCTCCGAGGCCTCCCCGCCCGCATGATCCAAAATCATCTGCGTGGCATGCTCGATGCCGTAGGGCGTCCACTCAGGGTCAATCCCCCGCTCGAAACGGTAGCGCGCGTCGGAATTGATCTTGAGAGCACGGCCCGTATACGCCGTGCGCACCGTGTCGAAATAGGCAGCCTCAAGGAAGACATTCACCGTCTCCTCGGTCACGCCAGAGGCCATGCCGCCCATCACGCCACCAATGCTCTCGACGCCATTTGCGTCCGAAATCAACGTCATCCCCTCGGAGAACGTGTACTCTTTCTCATCCAACGCCACCATCGTCTCGCCACCCTTCGCGCGGTGCACGCGCAACTCATTGCCTGCGATCTTATCCGCGTCAAAGACGTGCAGCGGGCGGTTGCGGTCGTAGGTGTAGAAATTGGTCACATCGACCAAAAAGCTGATGGGCCGCAGACCAATCGCGCGCAGCTTGTCCTGCAACCACGCAGGGCTTGGCTCGTTCTTGACGCCACGGATCACGCGGCCAAAGAAGACGGGGCATTGCTCCAGCGTATCCTCATCAATCGTGACGCTGACAGGACAAGGGAACGTCCCCTCCACCACATCTACATCGCGCTTCTTGAGCTTGCCCAAACCACGTGCGGCCAGATCACGCGCAATCCCGCGCACGCCCAGCGCGTCGGGGCGGTTTGGCGTAATCGCGATCTCGATCACAGGGTCTACTTTGCTGGGATCATTCTCGGCCAGCCAATCGGTGAAACTGTCGCCGACATTGCCCGAAGGCAGCTCGATAATCCCGTCATGCTCCTCGGACAGCTCCAGCTCCCGCTCGGAGGCCATCATACCAAAACTCTCGATCCCGCGAATTTTGCCCACGCCGATGGTGGTGTCGATGCCGGGCACATACACGCCGGGCTTGGCGATGACGACGGTGATGCCTTCACGCGCATTGGGCGCGCCGCAAATGATCTGCTGCGTACCCTCGTCCGTCTCCACCTGACACACACGCAGACGGTCCGCATCGGGATGCTTCTCGGCGGATTTCACAAAACCCAGCGTGAAGTCGCGCAGCTTTGCGCCACGGTCTTCAACGCCTTCAACCTCAAGGCCAAGATCGGTCAGCGCATAGGTGATCTCATCCACAGAAGCCGTGGTGTCGAGGTGCTCTCTGAGCCAAGAGAGTGTGAATTTCATTCGATTTCCTCTCGGGGTGTATAGATAAAATATGAATCAGCAGCGAAGTCAGCCTTTCTTTGGCTATCCCCAAGATCTTTTCTCAATGCCAAAAGAGCCTTTCTGCGCTCTATCTTCACTTTTTCAAAGATGTTTCCAGTGTAACGATCTGGGTTTGCGTCAACAAAGCTCTTACTCTTTTGGTGCCCGCACTTGGCTTTCACGTCAGTTTCGTACTCCAAAAGTATTTGATAATATTTGCGACATAGCTCTAGCACGTTGTTATCTTCGTCTGCCTCAGCATAAAGAACTATACCTGAAGCTTTCGACACTAGGTCCATGTGGCTTTCTGAAAGCTCATCAATTTCTTTCTTTATAGAAGCAACGTGAACCATTGAAAAATGGCGGTTAGTAGCCTCCCAGAAGTCTCGGTAGATACTTCGACGCTCTTGCTCTTTTTGAAGTTTACGATCGCGATTTTTTTGAATCGGATAAGCTACAAACGCTATCAACAGCGCTGTTACACTCGCGATTATTGCGCCCATCACTCTAGGATCATCCAACACTCAGTTTCTCACCTACTCAACCCACCATGCAAATTCGGCTGGTCCAAGCTCGCAAACCCATAATGCTGCAGCCACCGCAAATCTGAATCAAAGAACGCCCGCAGATCAGGTATCCCGTATTTCAGCATCGCAATGCGGTCGATGCCCATGCCAAAGGCAAAGCCCTGCCAAACCTCAGGGTCAATCCCGCCCGCTGCCAGCACCTTGGGGTGGACCATGCCAGACCCCAGCACTTCCATCCAACCGTCGCCCTCACCGATGCGCAGCTGGCCGTCGACCCATGAGCATTGGATATCAACCTCGGCCGAAGGCTCGGTGAACGGGAAGTGCGAGGCGCGGAAGCGGGTTTTGATGCCGTCGATCTCGAAGAAGGCGGAGAAGAACTCCTCCAGCGTCCATTTGAGGTTCGCCATGGAGATGTCCTTGTCGATGGCCAGCCCCTCGACCTGATGGAACATGGGCGTGTGCGTCTGGTCATAGTCAGCGCGATAGACGCCACCCGGGCAGATGATGCGCAACGGCGCGCCCTCGGCCTCCATCGTGCGGATTTGCACGGGGGATGTATGGGTGCGCAAGACGTGCGGCGGACGCTCGTCCCCCTCGGCACGGGCCATATAGAACGTGTCCATCTCGGCGCGCGCGGGATGGTGGCCGGGAATGTTCAGCGCGTCGAAGTTGTACCAATCGGTATCAATGCGCGGACCTTCAGCAACGCTGAACCCCATCTCGGCAAAGATCGCCGTCAGTTCCTCGGTCACCTGAGACACAGGGTGGATCGTCCCCGCAGGACGCCCGCGTGAGGGCAGCGTCACGTCAAGCCATTCGCTCCGCAACCGCTCGTCCAATGCCGCATCGCCAAGCGCTGCTTTCTTCGCGGCCAGCGCGGAGTTAATCTCGTCCTTGAGCGCATTAAGCGCAGGGCCAGCCACCTGCCGCTCCTCTGGCGTCATCTTACCCAGCTCGCGCATCTTGAGCGCTACTTCACCCTTCTTGCCCACGGCGGCCAGGCGAATGTCCTCGAGGCCCGCCTCATCTGCGGCATTCGCAATCTGGCCAAGGTATTTCTGCTTTAGATCATCCATGTCACACGCGTCCTTGAAACTTTGCGATCCTGATACCCGAACAGCGGCTAAACGCAACCCATGCGCCAGATGAGGCTGGACACTCTGCGGGCTGCGCGCCTAGCCTGTTGCGACCAAAAGGGAGAGAGAGATGACACAGAACGGACGCTGCTATTGCGGCGAAGTTGGCTATGAAGCGACAGGCGACGCACAATGGAGCGCGCAGTGCCATTGCCGCGAATGCCAGTATATCTCGGGCGGCGGGCCGAATTACATCATGAGCTATGCGGCAGACGACTTCCGCTATACCAAGGGCACTCCCAAGCAGTTCACCCGCAGCGATATTCCCGATCCGCGCACCCGCGATTTTTGCGGCAACTGCGGCACCCACCTGATCACGCACCTTCCCGCACGCGGCGCTGTGGTGGTCAAGGTCGGCACGCTGGATGATCCGACAGCCTTCGGCACCGCAAAAATGGCGATCTTTACCTGCGACAAACAGCCGTTCCATGAAATCGCCGAAGGCGTGCCCGTTTTCGACAAACGCCCCTGAAATGGCAAAAGGCCCCGCCATCTCTGGCAGGGCCTTTCAAATCTCTAAAACCGATACGGTTTACGCGGCGAGTGACGCCTGTGCCTGCTTCACAATCGCGGCAAAGCTCTCGGGCTCGTTCACGGCCAGATCGGCGAGGACTTTGCGGTCCACTTCGATGCCAGCAAGGTTCAGGCCATTGATGAAACGTGAATACGTCAGCTCGGCGTCATGGGCACGCACAGCCGCGTTGATCCGCTGGATCCACAGCGCGCGGAAATTCCGCTTGCGCACCTTGCGGTCGCGGGTCGCGTATTGGTTGGCTTTGTCGACCGCCTGACGGGCGACCTTAAAGGTATTCTTGCGGCGGCCATAATAACCTTTGGCTGCCTTGATGACCTTCTTGTGACGGGCGTGGGTAACTGTACCACCTTTTGTACGGGACATATCGGCTCTCCTTAACGGTCGTAGGGCATGAAGCCCTTGATGATCTTGGCGTCGGGCGCTGAAAGCGCCTGCGTGCCGCGTGCGTTACGGATAAACTTGTTGCTCCGCTTGATCATCCCGTGCTGTTTGCCAGCTTGGGAGCCGATCACCTTACCGGTGGCCGAAACCTTAAAGCGCTTTTTGGCGCTCGACTTCGTCTTCATCTTGGGCATTTCTGTCTCCTAATCGTCTACAGTGAAAGTGATGCTCGGCATGCCACGTGAGCCGGCACCACAGGAATAGAGATTGGCCAATAGAATGGAATCACGCCCAACGCAATAGAAGATCCGGCATCAAGCCCTGTTTCAGGGCATGTAACGCTCAGCCACGTTCAGAAAGACATCGGGCAATTGCTCCAGCTGATACCCCCCAGCCTTGCCCGCGATCAGAACGGTGATAGCGGAAGCACGCGGCGCACGGCGATCCGACAGAGCGGATAAAACCGATGGAATCGCAAGGCAGGCAATCACAATGCCGATTACAAGCGCCAGATCCGAATCCATTCCAAGGCCCCCCGTGACGACACCACCTTTAGATGCCGTTTGGCTACTCTGGATCAGACGCGGAGATCAAACGCTCATCACAGGGTGCCACACGCAGGATGTTCGTGCTGCCCGTCACGTTGAATGGCACGCCCGCAGTCACAACGACAAAATCACTCTCCTGCGCGAAGCCTTCATTGCGCGCGGCCCTCGCCGCACTGATCACCGCTTTCTTGAAACGGTCCAGTTCAGCCGTCATCATACAATTCACGCCCCAGCTGAGCGCCAGACGCCGTGCCGTTTTATGCAATGGCGTCAGGGCGATAATGGGCACCCGAGGCCGCTCCCGCGCAGTGAGCAGCGCCGTGGTGCCAGATTGCGTGAAGCAACAGATTGCCTTGACGTCCGTCGTCTCCGCGATTTCGCGCGCAGCGACCACAATCGCATCGGCAATGCCCGAGCGCGAGGCCGTGCGGCTGCTCTCGATGATCTGGGTATAAGTCGGGTCCGCCTCTACCTCAATCGCCACATTGTCCATCGTAGTCACCGCCTCGAGCGGAAAGCTACCCGCTGCAGATTCGGCGCTCAGCATCACTGCATCTGCGCCTTCATAGATCGCCGTGGCCACATCCGAGACTTCGGCGCGGGTGGGCATCGGGCTGTCGATCATGCTCTCGAGCATCTGTGTGGCGACGATCACGGGCTTGCCCACCGCACGACAGCGGCGCACCAGACGCTTCTGAATGGGCGGTACAGCAGAGACAGGCAGCTCAACGCCCAGATCACCACGCGCGACCATGATCCCGTCACTCACCGCCAGAATGTCATCGAAACAATCCACCGCGGTGGGCTTCTCGATCTTGGAAAGAATCGCGGCGCGCCCGCGTGCAAGCTCCCGCGCCTCCGTCACATCCTCGGGCCGCTGCACAAAACTAAGTGCGAGCCAGTCAACGCCAAGGTCACAGACAAACTCAAGATCGGCGCGGTCTTTCTCGCTGAGGGCGGCCAACGGCAGGACGACATCAGGCACATTGACGCCCTTGCGGTTGGAAATGGTCCCACCCGCGACAACCTCACACTCTGCAAAGTCCGCACCACAGCGTACCACCTTGAGCCTGATCTTGCCGTCATTGACGAGCAATGTGGCACCCTCTTCAAGCGCTGCAAAAATCTCGGGATGGGGCAGGCACACGCGGCTGGCATCCCCCTCTGCGGGATCAAGATCGAGGCGGAAAGGCGCGCCCACAACCAGTTCTTCACTGTCGCCGGCAAACACACCAACCCGCAGCTTGGGTCCCTGCAAATCCGCCAGAATGCAAATCGTGGAGCCAGTTTCTTCTTCAACGGCGCGGATCATCGCATGTTTCTCGCGAATTTCCGCGTGGCTGCCGTGGCTCATGTTGAGGCGAAACACATCCGCCCCCGTCTCGTGCAGCTTTTTGATCATCTCGGGCGTATCAGAGGCAGGGCCAAGGGTTGCCACGATCTTTACGTTACGCTCGCGTTTCATCTGAGATATTCCTTTTTCATCACTCCTGCAGGCGCAGAGCGGTCTGATTTGACGGTTAACGCAGGCATAGCCCCTGCCGTAGTGCAATTGAACCGCAAAATCGTTTCAAATCTGTGACAATCTTCATCTAGCACGCTAGATTGGCAGCAACCCCAAGCAGGAGCCTCCCATGCCCGAATACACCCAGTCCGAAATCGAACTTCAGGCTACCGCCTTCCGCCGCCTGCAAAAGCACCTGATGGAAGACCGCACCGATGTGCAAAACATCGACATGATGAACCTCACAGGGTTCTGCCGCAACTGCCTGAGCCGCTGGTATCAGGAAGCCGCCGCCGAACGCGGCATCGAAATCGGCAAAATGGAAGCGCGCGAACTGTTCTACGGGATGACGATGGACGAGTGGAAGGCGAACTACCAGAAGGACGCATCAAGCGCGCAACAAGAGGCTTTTAAAGTGGCTTTTGACGAGAATGTGGGCAAAGAGTGAGCAATCAGGCCTGCACCGCTTTGGATCCTGGGCGGGATCATCGCCACCACGCTGGCCATCGCACTTGAGTTTTGGTTCGCACTCCCCTGCATAGCTATTGCCGCAGCCATTTGGCTTGATGTCCGGCACAGCACCAAACAGCTTGACGAATTCCTCAAGGACCGCGGACCCACAGATGTTGATACGTTTGAAGCCCTGCTCGATGATCCTACGCTGGACAGAAACATGGTGCGCGAGGTTCACAGCGCTCTGCTTGATACTCTGGGCACGTACAATGCGCGCGCGTTCCCGCTGTATCCTGACGACCGATTCACCACAGATTTACGCATGGATGAAGATGACATTGATCTTGCTGTGATCGAGTGGCTCTCCCAAACACTTGATCGTTCATTCGAGCCGCAAGACTGCGATGCTAACCCGTATATGGGTCGCGTGCATACACCACGCGACCTCCTAAAGTTCTGCGCGGCCTTGCCGCCAAAACGCGATACTTGAGCCTGCCTCTAAACAGCCACCTTGCGCATCTCGTCCAGATAAATCTCACGCAAGCGCAGTGCGACCTGCCCCGGCACACCCTCGCCCAGCGCCACGCCGTCAATCTCGACCACAGGCATCACAAAGGCACTGGCCGAGGTCGTAAACGCCTCATCCGCCCCCTGCGCCTCCTCGATGGAGAAGCTGCGTTCCTCAACCTCCATCTGCGCCTCTGCCGCAAAGCGCAGCACAGCCGCCCGCGTGATCCCGTGCAAAATCTCGTTGCCCAGATGCCGCGTGATGATCTTGTTGCCCTTCACGATATAGGCGTTGTTGGAGGTGCCCTCGGTTACCATTCCGTCCTGCACCATCCACGCATCATCACAGCCCGCCTTCTTGGCCATCATCTTACCCATGCTCGGATACAGCAACTGCACCGTCTTGATGTCCCGCCGCCCCCAGCGGATGTCCTCGATGGAGATCACTTTAGCGCCCTTCTTGGCCGCAGGACTATCCGCCAGACCAGGCTTGTTCTGCGTGAACAAAACGATCGTAGGCTCCGTCGTCTCGGGGTCGGGAAAGGCGAAATCACGATCCCCATCGCTGCCCCGCGTGACCTGCAAATAGATCAACCCCTCGTCAATCTCATTGACGCGCACCAACTCGCGGTGCACCTCCAGCAGGTCTTCCTTGCTGATCGGATTGCGCATGTCCAACTCATTCAGCGAGCGTTCCAGCCGCACAGAATGCCCCTCGAAATCAATCAGCTTGCCACCCAGCACAGATGTCACCTCATACACACCATCCGCCATCAGAAACCCGCGATCAAAGATCGACACCGTGGCTTCATTCTCGGGCATATACTCGCCATTCACATAAACTGTCCGCATGTCTTTATCCCCACAAGGCAGGCGATGGAGGATGCACCCCCGCCGCGTCAAATTTCAAAGGTGTTTCCCTGTCTTCGGCCAACAACAACGGCCCGTCAAGGTCCACATAAGGCATCCCCTGTGCCACCAGTGTCGCAGGCGCCATCGCCAAAGACGACCCAACCATACAGCCGACCATCACGTCATACCCCTCGGCCAATGCAGCCTCCCGCAGTGCCAGCGCCTCGGTCAGACCGCCTGTCTTATCGAGCTTGATGTTCACCACATCATACTTGTCCTTCAACGAAGGCAGGCTCGCCCGGTCATGGCAGCTCTCGTCGGCACAAACAGGCACAGGCCGCGCCGTCCCAATCAGCGCGTCATCCTCACCCGCTGGCAACGGCTGCTCAACAAGCGCCACGCCCAGCCGCACCAGATGGGGTGCCAGATCGGCATAGACCTGCGCCGACCACCCCTCATTTGCATCTACAATAATGGTGCTGTTAGGCGCCCCCGCCCGCACCGCCTCAAGACGCGGCATATCATCCGCCGTCCCAAGCTTGATCTTGAGCAAAGGCCGATGCGCATTCTCAGCTGCCTGCGCGCGCATCTTCTTGGGCGTGTCCAAAGACAACGTATAAGCGGTAATCTCAGGGCCAAGCGGCGCCAGCCCCGCCAACGCCCACACAGATGTCCCCGCCTGTTTGGCCTCCAAATCCCACAGCGCACAATCCACCGCATTGCGCGCCGCACCCGCAGGCAACAGATCATAAAGCCCCGCGCGCGTTACCGATGCAGGCAAGCCCTCAATCTGCGCCGTCACACTCTCCAGCGTCTCGCCATAGCGCGCATAGGGTACACATTCCCCCATGCCAACGGCACCACCATCCGACACCCGCACCGTCAACACCTGCGCCTCGGTCCGCGACCCGCGTGAAATCGTAAACACCTGAGCCAGCCGAAACACGTCCCGCGTTACTTCAATCTGCACACCAATTCCTTCTTTATTTTGCCCTGTAAACTCAAATTTGCTGCGCACTGCTGGCGCGTCAAATCAGATCGCCTCCAAAGCCTCCGCCAAACGCTCCGCACCAAAGCGGAAAGGATCAACCGCGGGAATCCCCATCTCCGCCTCGACCTTTGCAAGATATGCCTTCGCCTCATCCTCGCCCATATGCTGCGTGTTGACCGCCGCACCGATCACAACGCAATCAGGGTTCGCAACCTTCGCCAAGGTCAGCGCCACATCACGGATCGCCTCCATGCTGGGTACTTTGTAAGTCGGCAAACCCCGCATATGCTCCCGCGTAGGCTCATGGCAGATAATCAACGCATCAGGCTGCCCCCCATGCACCAATGCCATCGTCACACCGGAATAGCTCACATGCATCAGGCTGCCCTGCCCCTCGATCACATCCCAGTGGTCAGGATCGTTGTCAGGCGTCAGCCACTCCACAGCGCCCGCCATGAAATCCGCCACAACCGCATCCAGCGGCACACCGTGGCCTGTGATCAGAATACCCGTCTGGCCCGTGGCGCGAAATGTGCTCTTCATCCCCCGCGCGCGCATCGCATTGTCCAGCGCCAGCGCCGTGTACATCTTACCAACAGAACAATCCGTGCCCACGCCCAGCACCCGCTTGCCCGTCCGCTTGACGCCATTGGCAATCGGATAATCCACCGACGGAATACGCACATCATGCAATTCCCGACCGTGCTGCGCCGCCGCCGCCACCAGATCATCCTCCTCACCCAGAAGATTGTGCAGCCCCGAGGCCAGATCATAGCCCATCTCCAGCGCTTCCAGCAGCACTTCTTTCCATGCGTCTGAAATCACACCGCCACGGTTGGCCACACCAATCACCAGCGTCTTGGCCCCCGCCTCCAACCCTTGCGCAAGCGTCATATCGTTCAGCCCCAGCGTGGTCCCGCAGGTCGGCAACCGGAACTGGCCTACCGCATTTTTAGGACGCCAATCCTTAATCCCCTGCGCCACCTTAGCGGCCAGTTGGTCAGGCGCGTCGCCTAGAAACAGCAAATAAGGTGTCTTGATCATGGCTTGATTCTCCGTGCAGCAACAATTTTGCACAGGTTGCTTCAAATCCAATGCAATTCAATCGCATTTCCACTTGCCTTGAATAAATTTGCGCAACTTTTTAGCGCATTTCGACCCATTGGCGCAAGATTTTCGCATCAATCAAAATGCTGCGCATGCAAAAAGAGCCTTGCGGTCATCCGCGCAATTTTATAACTCGAACGGGCAAATTTACGACATTTTATGTCCCAAAAGGATCACCCCGACATGAGCTTTCGCGTACAACCCACACCCCCTGCCCGCCCCAACCGCTGCCAGCTTTTCGGGCCAGGCTCCAACACAAAACTCTTCGCCAAAATGGCCGCCTCCGCCGCCGATGTGATCAACCTCGACCTCGAAGACAGCGTCGCCCCCTCTGACAAAGACATGGCCCGCGCCAATGTGATCGAGGCGATCAACACCGTCGATTGGGGCAACAAAACCCTGTCCGTACGCATCAACAGCCTCGACACCCCCTATTGGTATCGCGACGTGGTTGATCTGCTTGAACAAGCGTCCGAGCGTCTCGACCAGATTATGATCCCCAAAGTAGGCTGCGCCGCCGACATCTATGCCGTCGATGCGCTCGTCACCGCCGTTGAGGTCGCCAAGGGCCGCAAGAAACGCATCGCCCTTGAAGTCATCATCGAAAGCGCCGCAGGCATCGCCCATGTCGAAGAGATCGCCGCCGCCTCACCGCGCCTTGAAGCGATGAGCCTCGGTGCTGCTGATTTCGCCGCCTCCATGGGGATGCAAACCACAGGCATCGGCGGCACGCAGGCCGACTATTACATGCTGCATGAAGGCAATAAGT
>CBFHZX010000007.1:0-92266 GCA_965660425.1 Sulfitobacter sp.
ATCATCGGCCGAAACCTAGAGGCGCGATATACAGACGTTGATCCATCGAAATAGACCAAACCGCCCACATATCTCTTCAGATATCTAATTTTCAAATAACGTAGATACAAAAATCAACAAGATGCGCTGTGTAACTCTAGCGCGCCTCGCCGTCAATATCTCTGAATTCTATCTTCGCTTCTGTTCCTCAGCGTCTCCGCCGCGTCCCGTCCGCTGCCCCGAACCACATTGCTGCGCTTCGGTAAGGGGCGTTCTAGTGTTACTTCCTGAAAGCCGCAAGCAGTTTTTAGACGGAAAATGACTCTTTCGTCATTTTTTCCCGATGCCTGTCGAACGCCACCACTAAATGTCCATGTTTTTATGATCATTACGTCGTTTCGTGCCAAGAATTTTATGCCTTTGGGTATAATTTTTCACGCAATCAAAGCCGTTTTGCCCAAGATTTAGACACTGCTCGAGTGCACGCGTAGCGATTGCGACCCGACTCGCGCAGAATCAGGCCTTTCGCTCGCTCAGTCTTTGGTAGCACTGCCCATATAGATGACAGCCTTAGACGGCAGTTGCCCGAATATCAGATCGCCACGCAAGTTGATGCCCCTTGGCCCCAGTCCTGTCATCTTGGCTGGCTTCATTCCTGCGGATTCGAGCCCTGCCAGCAATTCAGCAGGCTTGATGAACATCTTGGGATCGTGCGTGCCTTTGGGGAGCAGCCTCAGGATGTCCTCAGCTATTGTTATCGTGGCTAGGCGGGCGATGATGTTGCGGTTGATTGTGTCGAACAGGAAAATGCCATCAGGTTTTAGAACACGCGCCACTTCGCGCAGCACTTGGTTCAGGTCCTGAACGTGTTCCAGCACATCCACACAGACCACCGCATCAAATTGAGCGTCCTCATAGGGCAGCGCCTCGCCTACGCCGACATCATAGGTAATGTCGCGCCCTTGCGCATGGACACCCGCAGCGGCAATCGCTTCGGCGGCAGGGTCGATGCCCGTGACCTGCGCGCCGCGATCATCAAGCGCTTCGGCCATGAACCCGCCAGCGCATCCCAAATCGAGGACCGCTTTGCCTTGCCAGTCGATCAGCTTGTCAAAATATCCCAGACGCCCCGGCACCATGTTCTTGAGTGTACGCACCCAACGGATGTCGTCGGACCACCATTGTGCTGCGACGTCGTCATAGATTTTCAGGTTGTTGCGCTGTGTCATCTTGCGTGTCTCCGTGCCACTTCTCTAATCGAGATAGGGCACGGATCACGATGCGCTATGCTTAATCGTTGCGGCGAACGCGCGCAGCGGTTTTATCGGCGAAGGCTGCAAGACGTGCGCGTGCAGCAGGCTGCGTATTGACCACCCCTGCAACCACCGCCTCGGCATAGGCGGCATCCATGGCGGACATATTTTGCATGTGGCTCACGGCGGAGCAGATGGCGAAGTTGGACAGCGGCAGGTTCTCGGCGGCCTTGCGCGCCAGATCCATCGCGGCGTCAAAGCTGGAGCCATCGACAATGTATTGCGCCAGCCCCAGATCAACAGCCTCTTGGCCCTGATAGACACGGCCCGTGAGCATCATGTCGATCATCCGCGCTTTCCCAACTAGATCGGTGACGCGGATGGTTGCGCCGCCGCCTGTGAACAAGCCGCGCTGACCTTCGGGGAGTGCGAAGTAAGCGCTTTGATCCATCACGCGCACATGGGCCGAGCTGGCAAGCTCAAGCCCGCCGCCAACGACTGCACCTTGCAGGGCTGCAATCACAGGCACGCCGCCGTATTCCATTTTGTTGAACGCTTCGTGCCAGCGTAGGCAGACGTGCATAAAGTCGGCGGGGCTGCGGTCTTCGTCGTGATGCTCAACCAGATCGAGGCCTGCGCAGAAGTGATCCCCCGCCCCTGCCAGCACCACGGCACGCACACCTGCGCGCGGTGCGACCGAGAAGAAATCGACCAGCTCTTCAATCGTGTCGATGTCCAACGCATTACGTTTCGCGGGTCGGTTCAAGGTCACAACCCAAAGGCCGCCGTCATGTTCCTCAAGGGCGAGATTGGTGAAGCGGTCAGTGTCAATCTTGAGGGCCATGGGCATATCCTTTGATCGTGGCTGCGGGCTGTGCAGCGTGGGCATTCTTTCGGCACGCTAGCGGTGCAAATCACGCACGGCAATTCTATTTCAGCGCGGTGCCGTAGCGTCCTAACAGTAACGCTCGGGTCCGTTCCATTGCGCGGCGGAATAGCGGTCACCGTGCGCCCAACCTACGGGAAGGATTCTTGCTATGGTCGCCAGTTCCTCAGGCGTAAGGGTACGCTCGGCCCCCTCAAGCAATTGAGCAAAATGGGTGAGCGAGCGGGTGCCGGGGATTGGGATCACATGATCGCCCTGCGCCAGCACCCATGCGATGGCCAGCCCTGCCGTGGACATGCCTATCTCGGCTGCGAGCGCCTGAAACGGGGCAACGGCGGCGATGTTGGCATCATAGTTGGGCTGCATGAAGCGCGGGTTGTGCGTGAGAAACGGCAACTCCTGCGCTGCCGCATAAGTAAGCGGTGTGTCGGTGAGAAACGAGCGGCCCACGGGAGAGAAGGCCACCAATGCCACGCCAAGCTCGGCGCAGGTTTGCAGCAATCCCATTTCAGGGCTGCGTGTGCTGAGTGAATACTCGGATTGCACAGCCGCTACGGGATGCACAGCATGTGCACGGCGCAGCGTAGTGGGTGCGATCTCGGAAAACCCGATGGATTTGGCTTTGCCTGATTTGACCAGCGCCGCCATCGTCTCGGTTACTTCTTCAATCGGTACGGATGCATCGCGGCGATGCACATAGTAGAGATCAACTGCTTCAACGCCCATGCGCTTGAGGCTGCCTTCCAGCTCGGCCTGCAAGTGTTCGGGAGAGTTGTTAAAGACGTTGCCCGGTCCGTTAGGGTTACGGGTGATGCCGCCCTTGGTCGCAATGCTAAAGTGGTCGCGCGCGGACGGGTTCGCTTTGAGATACGTTCCGATCACCGTCTCGGATGTGCCCATGCCATAGACATTGGAGGTGTCGATATGGGTGACCCCCGCCGCGACGGCCGCATCCAGAATGGCGTGGCTATCGACTTCGGTCGTGGGGCCGTAGAAATTGGAGAAAGACATCGCGCCGATGCCCAATGGATGCACGAAGGGACCGTCTTGGCCAAGTCGGCGATGCTGCATCTCAGCGCTCCTTTAGCAAGGCTAGTGCGTCCAAGCCCCCCGACGGCCCGTGGCAAAGTTCTCGCCATAGCCGCCATTGCGGATCACGGGTTTACGCTTGTTCGGGGCCTGCACCTGCGCGTCGATGCCATGCTCGGCAGCGTATTCAAGTGCGTCTTCTTTCGTCTCGAATTGCAGCTTCACCTGACTTTGTGTGTCCGACGACGAGGTCCAGCCCATCAACGGGTCAACTTCGCGCGCCTCTGCCTGCGCGAATTCAAGTACCCAATGCTTGGTCTTTGCAGTGCCCGATGACATTGCAGTACGGGCTGGCTGATAGATTCTCGCGCGCATGGTTCTCTCCGTGAATGGCTTGGGTCGGGTATGGCATGGCATACCGTTTGGATCAAGGGTGTGCGCTACTGCCAGTTTCTGCCAATTGCGCGGCCCATGCACCTTGAACAGGCGTAAAAATATGACAGGTATATAGTCGAACCAGCGGAGACATCCCCGATGCCCTATGCGCAGACCGACAAAAGCGAAGTGACCGAAGCCTATCTCGCCAATCCCGCAGAGGATGTGCGCACGCGCCCCAAGCTTGAGGGCGGCAAGACTTTCGTTCTCTCGACGGAGTTCGAGCCTGCGGGCGACCAGCCCACCGCGATCAAGGAATTGTCGGAGGGTATTCTTGCGGGCGAGCGGGATCAGGTGCTGCTTGGCGCGACGGGTACAGGCAAAACCTTTACCATGGCAAAGATGATTGAGGAAACGCAGCGGCCTGCCATCATCCTTGCGCCCAACAAGACGCTAGCCGCGCAGCTTTATGGTGAGTTCAAGGGCTTCTTCCCCGACAATGCGGTCGAGTATTTCGTCAGCTACTATGACTATTACCAGCCCGAGGCTTATGTCGCGCGTTCGGATACCTTCATCGAGAAAGAGAGCCAGATCAACGAACAGATCGACCGCATGCGTCACTCGGCTACGCGGTCCCTGCTAGAGCGGGATGATGTGATCATCATCGCCTCGGTATCGTGCATCTATGGCATCGGCTCGGTCGAGACCTATGGCGCGATGACGCAGGATTTGAAGGTCGGCACCTCCTATGATCAGCGGCAGGTGATCGCCGATCTGGTGGCCCAAGCCTACAAGCGCAACGATGCGGCGTTCCAGCGTGGCACCTTCCGCGTGCGCGGCGATAGCCTTGAGATTTTTCCCGCGCACCTTGATGACCGGGCATGGCGGCTCTCGTTCTTCGGGGAAGAGCTAGAGAGCATCACCGAGTTTGATCCGCTGACGGGCGAAAAGACGGACACCAAGGAGCAGGTGCGCATCTACGCGAACTCCCACTACGTTACACCAAAGCCCACGATGAATCAGGCCATCATCGGCATCAAGAAAGAGCTGCGTATGCGGCTGGATCAATTGATGGCGGAGGGCAAGCTGCTGGAGGCGCAGCGGCTGGAGCAGCGCTGCAATTTCGATCTGGAGATGCTGGAAGCCACGGGCGTGTGCAACGGGATCGAGAACTATTCCCGCTACCTCACAGGCCGCGCGCCCGGAGAGCCGCCCCCCACCCTGTTCGAATTCATCCCCGACAATGCGATTGTGTTCGCTGACGAGAGCCACGTGAGCGTGGCGCAGATCGGCGGCATGTATAAAGGTGACTTCAGACGCAAGATGACACTGGCCGAGCATGGCTTCCGCCTGCCGTCGTGCATGGACAACCGACCTCTCAAGTTCGAGGAATGGGACGCAATGCGCCCGCAGTCTGTCTTTGTCTCCGCCACGCCTGCCGCTTGGGAGTTGGAGCAATCAGGCGGTGTGTTTACCGAGCAGATCATCCGCCCCACGGGCCTGATTGACCCCGTGATCGAGATACGCCCCGTCGAGATGCAGGTCGATGATCTGCTCGACGAGGTGCGCAAGGTGACCGAGCAGGGCATGCGCACGCTGTGCACCACGCTGACCAAACGCATGGCCGAGGACCTCACTGAATACATGCACGAGCAGGGCATTCGCGTGCGCTATATGCACAGTGACATCGACACGATTGAGCGGATCGAGATTCTGCGCGACCTGCGGCTTGGCGCGTTCGATGTGCTGATCGGGATCAACCTGCTGCGGGAGGGTTTGGACATTCCCGAGTGTGGCTTGGTCGCGATTCTGGACGCCGATAAGGAGGGCTTCCTGCGGTCGGAGACATCGCTGATCCAAACCATTGGCCGTGCGGCGCGCAATGCCGAGGGCCGCGTGATCATGTACGCCGACCGCATCACGGGCAGTATGGAGCGCGCCATGGGCGAGACGGAGCGCCGCCGCGCCAAACAGCTTGCCTATAACGAGGAGCACGGCATCACGCCGATGACCGTCAAGAAGAACGTCGAGGATATTCTAGCGGGTCTTTATCAGGGCGACACCGATCAGGCCCGTGTCACCGCCACGATCGACCAGCCGCTGGCAGGGGGGAACCTCCAAACGGTGCTCGAAGGGCTGCGCACGGATATGCGCAAGGCGGCAGAGAACCTCGAATTCGAGGAGGCCGCGCGCTTGCGCGACGAGGTCAAACGGTTGGAGGCGGTGGACCTCACTATCGCGGACGATCCCATGGCACGGCAATATGCGGTGGACAAAGCTGTGGATGACGCAAAGAAGAAATCGGGCCGCAGCACCATGGGCCGAGGCGGGATGCGCGGCGGTGTCAAAAGACGCGGGCGGTGATCCTAGAGCGGGGCGGGCCTGAGCTTTTTCGAAAAGCTTACGCGCCCGCCTTTCTCGATACGCCCAGTGACAAGCCATGTGCCGCGCAAATTCGGATATTGGCTGCGCCACGCCCGAAAACGATCCGCGCTCACGATCTGGAAGCGACCGTTCTCGCAGGCCTGCAGCAACGCCCCATCAGCGGAGGTGCCACTCGGCACGATGACAGGGTCTGCGAGGCCCGCGAGACGTTCAAAATCACCCTGCTCTAGGTATCTATGAATACTATGGTCGAAGTAGATCACGGGCGCATAGCGGCGCGCAACAAGGGCACGGAAGACTTGCATCGGTGCATCTGGATCGGGTTGCCCTGCACGCCAGAACAATACGTTTGACCCGTCTATCAATATCTTCACGACGTCCCCTTGGTGCAGGCCTCCTCAGAAGTGGCCATTCTCTTTCTGCAAAAGAGTAACCGTTTCTTAACTGCAATTAACCAAAAGTAAGCACAGGAGAACAGTATCCACGTGCTTTACCGATTCATCGTTGCTTTCATACTCATTGCTTTAGCACATAGCGCACAAGCTGGGCCGTGGTTGCGTGAGAAAGGGACGACCTTTACCGCGGTATCCGTCACAGGCACCTATTTTCTGGACACAACGAGCCAGACCTATGTGGAATACGGGCTGACGTCCGAGACAACGCTCATTGCGGATATCGGTATGTCACACCTGTATCTGGGTGCGGTCGGTGGCTCCGCCACGTTTTCTGTAAGGCGCGCCTTATCTGCCCCTGACGCTGTGTCCAAATGGGCCTATGATGTCGGCGTCGGCGCAAGCTGGACAGATGTCATGAACAAGCCTCACCTGCGCACAGCACTCAGCTGGGGCAAAGGGATAGAAGTGCGCGAAAAGACAGGCTGGGTCACTGTTGAAGCAGCAACGATCTGGGATATTAACGATGCGCAGCATATTGCAAAAGTCGATGCGACTATCGGCATAAACTTCACCTCTGTCACAGCTGGCATGTTTCAGTTCTTTACCGCTTTTTCAGACGAATACAGCATTGCGAAACTGGCGCCCTCTGTGATCATCACCCCGAAAAATGCTAAATTCAGCATCCATATTGGCACTAAAACAGCCATTGGTGATTTCGAGAACAGCGCAGTGAAATTTGGTCTGTGGCGCAAGTTTTAGGGCCGCTCCGACAGGGGTCTGCCGAAGCGGCGGCAGTGGAGCTGTCTAGACCACGTCGTTGTCCATTCGAACAAGCACGGAAATTTTGCCGCGCACCGCCTCGGACCAAATGACATGCACCTGATCGGAATCGGGCCCCTGCTGTGCACGCACAAAGGGATGGTCATAGTTGCGCTGGTTGGACGCGTTGCGCACCCCACCCCTCACAGCGACGGCGTCAATACTCAATGCACGCGCCGCAAAAGGCAGCCCCGGCCCCGTATCTACAACCCATGTCTGTTGGGCCGTATTCTCTTGCATTTCAACGTGAAGGGGGCTGGAAACGGGCCTCGTAATGCCAAGGAACGAGTTTCCCTCAAATCGCACATTACGTGTTCTGGTAAAATCGAGATCGGCAAAACTGGTATCGACACGCTCTGCTCGCGTAATTGAGCCATTGATACTGCGGAACCTGTTGCCCGTCACATTCAGACCATTCAGGTAATGCCCCGAGCCATAGGGCGTGATCACGAGAAAGCTGAAACTTGACGAGACGTCGCCCGATAGAAAGATGTTGCTGGTAACATCAAGCGCGCTGAACGAGAAGCCGATGCCCGAGCTGGGCGTGGCGTCGCGCTCGTTCGTCCACTCCAGAAATGCGTTATCAACATAATTATTAGAAAAAATGCATAAAGCGGAAGGCTCAGCAAGGACCACCCCGGCAGTGCGAATGCCATTGGCAATCGCATCACCTTGGAAAAAGTGATTGCCGATGATCAAATGGTTTTGGCCAGAGATAACCGCAAAGTGCTTAAACCGCTCGGAGCGGTTATTTCGCAGCTTCACATCGTTTGCGTTCACATTAAGCGCAATGCTCTTGCGCTGTGACACGCGCAGAGCGTTTTCAGCTGACAAGAACTGGCATCGCTCGATAAACATGCCCTGACATCCTCTCCCCATTGAAGTGATGCCCCGATCCTTTGGTGTCGTGATAAAGCAATCCCGGATAGTGAACGTAGACCCCCTATCAGCCAGCATAATCGCACTACACTGCTGTTGGCATTGAAACTCAATATTGTGCATGATGAACTTCGCCAGAACCTCAAAGCCACGGAAATCAGCATGTATTTGTGTCACGTGTAAGTGTACTGTTGCCTTCCAACCGCATCATGCAGGGGCTCACTAAGATAGATTTCTCCGCGCGATACACTTTTGCCGCGGACATAGATTTCACGCCCCACGCCCGAACCGCTCACATGGCTCCCGATGGGAATACTTGCTGTGCTGCTGACATTGGTCAGGGTCCTTGGGTCACTTGCACTATAGGTTCCGTTGCGAGAGATTGACGTTGAATCCCAGTCCCCTCCCAGCAATGCAATAAGCTGACCATTGTGAATGGCACGCCTCGTTTCATAGCGTGTGCGGTTCGGAACTGCCGCCTGCATGTCGATCGGGCCTGTAAGGGCAACTTTTCGTCCCCCAAGGTCGAGCGATTCATGATCCGAATTGTTCAAAAGCGCTTGAAACGCTTTTCGGAAGGCCAGCTCTTCATCATCAAAGGCTTGAATATAGTTGGGTAGATCAAAATTCTGCCTGAGCAACAGTATCGCACTCGTCGGCATGCTGACTGTGCCTTCAAACTTCGTGGGCGCGTCAAAAGTGACGCTGCCATTGAGACGGAATGTACCAGCAGGAATCAGAACAGTACGGTCATTGGCCGCCGCATTCGCAGCCTCAAACGCAGCCGTATCATCGGTGCTTCCATCACCGATTGCGCCAAAATCACGTACATCTACGGTCGACACGAGATCTCCCAGAAACAATGCCGAAGCATCTGTGATCTCGATATCATCCACACGCACAACGCCACCGTTCTGGCCCAGTAGATCGATGCCAAAGTGTCCGTAGTCTGCCGTTGCCCCCCAGACCAGATCGACACCATCGCGGTTGCCGATCCCGACAATCAGGCTTAGCTCGACGACTTCACCATATGTCGTCAACGCAACCGACGGCCCCGTCGTATCCACACCACCGACTGCATTGCCGTTCGACTGCGCCGCATAGGCCGCAATCCGCACCGAGGGGAGATTGCCGCTAATGGCTTTCACGCGCACTTTGATCTGCACGTAGCATCTGGGTTCGATGGGTGTCTCGCCCGTATACCGCAGTCGCTGGGTGCTGGAGGTTTTCACAATCTCCAGAGCACCGCCAAAGTCCTCATCGGCAGGGACAAACGCCCCATCACTTGAGGTGGCATAGTTCGATGTGCCCGGCGTACCGTTGCCAGTTGAATAGGCTTCCAGCCCCTCGGAGTAGGGTGCAGGCGTCAGTGTGGCCGTGTTCATAAATATCCCTTTCGCGCTTGCCGGCGCAAATGCCGGACAGGCTGAGGGGAATATCAGCGGGGGTCTAATGCAGTGCTATACTACCGTAACGGTGGTGTTGCAGGCTAGACGGCCGCACCCGGCGCATCAAGGATCTGCACGCCATTGATGCGCCATCCCGCTTGTGTGCGTTGCATCCGGTATTCGAGATAATGAAGGCGACCCTTCTCGTCTTTGATCTCGACCTTCTGCCAATAGGTGCCCTCCTCCTCGCGCAGCTCGAGGAAGGCCACATCCGCAGGCCGCCAGACCATAGGATAGCCTTGGGTTACCATGCGGCCAAAATTCTCGGACGTCAGAAAGAAGCTTTGAAGCGCGGGGCTAGCAAAGGTGAAGGCTTTGGCGAAGTCATCTGCTTTGAACGCTTCGAACTGCTCACTGATCACGCCGCGAATTTCAGCATCTTGCGCGAAGGCTCCAAGCGCTGAGGCAACAGTAAATACTGCTGCCAGAACTACATTCTTCATGTCTTCTCTCCCCATCGCTGCTGCTATTCAAGATAAGGCGCATCAGCGATGGGGCAAGAAAATCAGCTCTGAACCAATTTGCCCGCCAGTGCATCGTCAATTAGGGCGACCGTCTCGTCGACACCATAGAGGGCAATGAACCCACCAAAACGTGGACCTTGAGAGGCGCCAAGCAGCACTTCGTAGAGCGCCGTGAACCAGTCACGCAGCGGGTCAAACCGCTCTTTGCCAATGGCAAAAACCATCGTCTGCAAAGCTTCGGCATCAAGGGCACCATCCCACGCGGCCAACTGGGCGCGCAAATCTTCCAGCGCCTCACGCTCCAGATCGCTGGGCGCACGGAAGACTTTGGCAGGCTTCACAAAGTCATTGTAGTACCGCACGGCAAACTCAGCCGCCTTATCCATGCCCGGATTGCTTTGCGGTGTGGCATCGGGCGCATAGCGCTGGATAAAGCCCCAAAGCTGGCCCTTATCCTCGGCCGAAGACACAGAGGCGAGGTTCAGCAGCATCGAGAACGGCACGACCATATCAGACTTGGGCACATCACCGCTGTGAATATGCCAAACGGGGTTGTTCAGCTGTGCCTTGATGTCCTGCGTCTCGTAGGCGCGCAACTGTTGGTGATACTCGTCCACGGCTTTCGGAATGACATCAAAATACATTCGCTTGGCCGTCTTAGGCTTGAGATACATAAAGTACGACAGCGATTCCGCCGATGCATAGGTCAGCCACTCGTCAATCGACAGGCCATTGCCAGAGGTCTTCGAAATCTTGTGGCCGTCCTGATCAAGGAACAGCTCATAGCTGAAATGCTCTGGCGCACGCGCCCCAAGGATACGACAAATCTTGTCGTAGATCGGCGTATTGGTGCTGTGGTCCTTGCCGTACATCTCAAAATCTACACCAAGTGCTGCCCAGCGCGCGCCAAAATCGGGCTTCCACTGCAGCTTCACATTGCCGCCTGTGACGGGCAGGGTCATCTCCTCACCGTCTTCGGTGTCAAAGGTAATCGTACCCGCCTTTGCATCGACAGACTTCATCGGCACATACATCACCCGCCCGCTTTCGGGGTGGATGGGGAGGAAGATGGAATAGGTCTGGCGCCGCTCCTCGCGCAGGGATTTGAGCATGACTTCCATGATCTCGTCATATTTCTCGGCAGCGCGCATCAGGATTTCGTCGAACTGGCCTGTGCCATAGAATTCGGTAGCCGAGATGAATTCATACTCGAACCCGAAGGTATCAAGGAAGCGGCGAAGCATGGCGTTGTTGTGGTGGCCAAAGCTCTCGTACTCTCCGAACGGGTCGGGCACGGAGGTCAAAGGCCGCTGCAAATGCTGGGTCAGCGTATCAGGGTTTGGCACGTTACTCGGCACTTTGCGCATGCCATCAAGATCGTCGGAGAAACAGACAAGTCGCGTGGGAATATCACTGATCGCCTCAAAAGCACGGCGGATCATCGTGGTGCGCGCTACCTCACCAAAGGTGCCGATGTGGGGCAGGCCAGAGGGGCCGTAACCCGTCTCGAACAGGACATACCCCTTCTCGGGTGTCTTGCCACAGACACGTTTGAGCAAACGGCGCGCTTCTTCAAAAGGCCACGCTTTGCTCTGCATCGCTGCATCCCGCATCTTAGACATATCAAACTTCCCGAAAATAATCGCAAACGCCCTATCGCGCCGCTGCGGCTTCATCTATTGCCGAAGGAACCCGCCGTCAATAATCTGCGCTCTTGACTGTTTGCGTAAAGGAATCTGCAAAATGTCCGACAACCCCTCCCTTACACTCAGCGCCCAAGACTGTCTTGTGGCTGTTATGGTCGCCGTTTCCGTCTCGGACGAAGACATCGGCACAGCAGAGCTGATCAAGATTCAAACAGCGGTCAATATGCTGCCGGTTTTTGCAAGTTTCGATGTCGATCGCATCAAATCCGTAAGTCAGATCGTGTTTGACCTATTCGAGCAAGAGGATGGTCTGGATGCTTTGTTCGGACTGGTAAAAGAAGCCTTGCCCGACCGCCTCAACGAGACGGCCTATGCGCTGGCCTGTGATGTAGCGGCTGCAGACGGCACGCTGGAAGAGGCCGAGCTGCGCATTCTCGAAGAAATCCGCTATGAGCTGAATATAGACCGTCTTCATGCGGCAGCGATTGAGCGCGGCGCACGTGCGCGCCATCTGACGCTTGGCTAGGGGGCGGTGTAGGCAAGGGGCCAGCCCCTTGGCCTTTGGCCAATTCCCCCGGGATATTTAGACCCAAAAGAATGCAGCTATGCCCCGTAGAGGACGCCCCAGCGTTCAATGAGCTGTTGTTGCATCCGTTTGGCGCGCCTATTCCATGTCTTGCCACCGGGCGGGCCTTCACGTTCGGCCCTCCTGAGCGTGGCACGGATACCCTCGTCGGCGGCAAATATGGCAAACGCCATCTCCGTGCCGTCGGGCCCTGTCAGATACCCTGCCAGTGTCGAGACGAAATTAAGCGTTCCCGTCTTGGCATCCACTTTGATCGGGTGATCCTTAATCACGCGGCGCTTCTCGTCGCGCATAGCGATCGGTTTGAGGATATCGCGCAATCCTTCGTCGCGGACCTTAATCAAGGCTGTGACCATATCCGTTGCTGTGACACGGCTATCATCGCCAAGTCCTGAATGATCGACCAAAGCCGCAGACTGCATCCCCAGATTTGTCCGCGCCCATATGTTCATTTGCTCTGCCGAGGCTTTGAGGCTTGCGGGCTTGGTGCCGCGCGCCACAGTCGCGGCAAGACCCATCATTTCGGCAGTGAGGTTCGTGGACCATTTCAGCATGTCGCGCAATATACGGCGCAAATCACTGCTTTGATGACGCACAAGGACATCCCCTACAGGTACCGTATCAATCATTTGTGGCTTGCCCAGACGGATGCCGTTGGAGCCGGCAAGGGTCTGGAACACCTCGCCCGCGTAGAGCCCCGGCTTGCGCACAGGCAACCATCGTGAGCCGCTGTTGCCCAGCGCGCCGCGGGCCACGCTCCAGACGTCCTTGCCGTTGCGGTCCTCGTAGGAATACACAGGCGCGTTGCGATCACGGATTGTCATGGAGGCCATTTGCACCACGGGGCGGTACCGCTCGGTGCGTCCCTCCATCGTCACAGTGTATTTGCCACTTGCGCGCTTCCATTCAAAATGTACGCGGTTGTAGTTCAGCGCCAGACCAGAAACGCCCGGATTATAGCCGACTTGGTCAGGTTGCTTGGGATCGATTCGTGCTAGCACGGGGAGGCCTGCCTCGAATACTTTGAACCCACCTTTTACACCGATGATGCCCGCCGCTTTCAGATTTGCGGCCATCTGGCCTAACATGTCGGTATCCAGTGTCGGGTCACTGCCACCTTCAAGGATCAAGTCGCCCTGCACTTCGCCCCCCACGACGCCACCCGTCGCGATCAATCGCGTCTCGAACCGGTGATCTGGTCCAAGCGCGTCGAGAGCGTAAAGTGCTGTAATCGCTTTTGTAACACTGGCAGGCGGGCGTGCTGTTGCGGCGTCTTCCGTCTCGAGCCCGAGGCCTGTTTTCGCATCCGAGACGGCAAAGGAAACTTTCCCCACCAGCTTCGCCTCGCCCAGAATATCCTCGACACTGCGCGCTGCACGTTTGAAGAAATCCTCCCCCCGCATCACGGGACGCAGCGATGTCGTCGGGGTAGCCGCCTGCACGATTTGCGTGCCTATCAGGATTGCGGCAGCAACAGATCCCAGAAAATCACGTCGTGAAAGAGTACGTTTCATATGCACGGGATTACCCTAAGTGAGGCAGCTGCTACAAGCGCGGATAACTCACGTTTCCTTTGATTTCAGATACGTGGTAGCGCATTCCAAATGCAGCGCGCGGTTTTGATAATGTTTCTGGCGATGTCGCTGATCCCTGCAGGGGACAGCGCAGGGAAACTCCTGACAGGCACATACAACACGGCCCCCATTTTCGTGGCATGGTCGCGGTTTTTGGTGGGCGCACTGCTTATCACGCCGTTTATCAGCCACAGCGCTTGGGCATTGTTGAAAAACTGGCGCATTTGGATGCGTGCCGCAATTTTGGCGGCGGGCATCACCTGCATCCAGAAAGCGCTCCAGATCGAAGAAATAGCAACCGTCTTCGCCGCCTTCTTTGTCGGACCGCTGATCAGCTATGTGTTGGCTGTGATCTTCCTGCGCGAACCTGTGACGCCGACACGCTCGGCACTGATCGTTTTGGGTTTTGTCGGCGTGCTGATTGTGGTGCGCCCAGGCATAGGTACGGGCGCGGGCGTCCTCTGGGCGCTCACGTCAGGCACGTGTTACGGCATCTTTCTGACGATGTCGCGCTGGCTGGGCGCGCTTGGCACGCCGCTTGCTATGACCTTTACCCAGCTTGTCATCGCGGCCCTTCTTTTGCTTCCTTTTGGCCTAACTGCGCTTCCAGAATTCAACGGGACCGTCGCTGCCCTGACTGTTACTTCAGCACTGTGTTCGATGCTTGGTAACCTGTTGCTCTTGTATGCCTACAAACTGGTCCCCGCCACGCGGATCGCGCCGCTGGTCTATTTCCAGCTGGTCGCTGCAGTGGGCCTCGGGTGGGCGATTTTTGGAGATCTGCCAGATGTCTGGACATGGGCGGGCCTGATCGTGATTCTCACTGCTGGGATTGCCTCTGCGCGGCTACGCTGACCAGCCGCCAGATGCGCGGATCGCCGAGGACGAGACATCCATCATGGGCGCATTCACAAAGCACCATGCAGGTGCATGCGCACGGCCCAACAATTGGCTGTAGCGCCCTGCGATACGGTGCTGCGTATAAAGCGATGCTGCTTTGCTCGTCCGTGCTGAAATACGCTGACCTGGCCTTGCAAGGACGCCCATCGGCACCATCTCGGCAATGTAGCGCCAGTCCTGCCATAGATGAAACTGCGCGAGGTTATCGGCCCCCATAAGCCAGACAAACCGCTGGGTGGGATAGAGCTTTTGCAGTCCGCTTAGGGTCTCAGCGGTGTATTGTGTCCCCAAACGCACCTCGATGTCAGTCACTTGCACACGCGGATGGTCAATCACGCGGCGTGCTTTGGCAAGCCGCGCCTCAATCGGTGCGGGCCCATGTTTCTTGAGCGGATTACCGGGGCTCACAAGCCACCAGACCTGATCCAATCCAAAACGCTTGAGCGCCTCACGCGTGATGTGCGCGTGGCCCTCATGCGCAGGATCAAATGAGCCGCCCAGCAACCCGATCACCTGACCAGCCGCAGCATATGGAATGTCATGGCGCATAATCATAATAAGGACGGCCCCAGAGATTACTCAAAAGCCGAAGGGACGGTATGACCCACCATTTGTCAATCTCGACTGGTGCTTGTGCTGGCCGCATCGCATCAGACAGCGGCACCCTGCGCTGTTGACGGCAGCGCGCCGCTGGTTTGCATGCAGCAGGACGTTGAATGTTGCCGACCCGCCAGATATTGCAGGGGCAAACCAGTTATCGATGAGGAATCGCACCATGGCCGCTTATCAATACGTCTATCACATGCAAGGGGTCTCCAAGACCTACCCAGGTGGTAAGAAATGCTTTGAAAACATCCACCTAAACTTCCTGCCCGGTGTGAAAATCGGTGTGGTTGGTGTGAATGGCGCAGGTAAATCCACCCTGATGAAAATCATGGCTGGCATGGACAAGGACTATACGGGTGAGGCTTGGGTCGCCGAGGGGGCCAAGGTCGGCTACCTGCCGCAGGAGCCAAAGCTCGACGAGAGCCTCACCGTGCGCGAGAACGTGATGCTGGGTGTCGCGGAAAAGAAGGCTGTGCTCGACCGCTACAATGAACTGGCGATGAACTACTCAGACGAGACAGCAGACGAGATGGCGGCGTTGCAGGACCAGATCGACGCTGAGAACCTCTGGGATCTCGACAGCCAGATTGATGTGAGCATGGAGGCGCTGCGCTGCCCTGCAGATGACGCCGACATCGCCAACCTCTCGGGCGGGGAGCTGCGCCGTGTGGCCCTGTGCAAACTGTTGCTCGAAGCGCCTGATATGCTGCTGCTCGACGAGCCGACCAACCACCTTGACGCGGAAACCATCGCGTGGCTCCAGCAGCACCTCATCGACTATAAGGGCACGATTCTGATCGTTACCCACGACCGCTATTTCCTTGATGACATCACCACTTGGATCCTCGAACTTGACCGCGGCCGTGGCATCCCGAATGAGGGGAACTACTCTGACTGGCTTGAAGCGAAAGCAAAGCGTCTGTCCCAAGAAGCCCGCGAAGACAAATCGCGTCAGAAAACGCTTGAACGCGAGCTAGAGTGGATGCGCCAAGGCGCAAAGGCCCGCCAGTCCAAGTCAAAAGCACGGATTAAATCCTACAACGAGATGGCGGACCAGTCAGAGCGTGAAAAGCTCACGCGCGCCCAGATCGTCATCCCCAGCGGCCAGCGCCTTGGTGGCAAGGTCATTGATGTCGAGGGCCTGACCAAAGCGATGGGCGACAAACTGCTCGTCGAAAACCTCGAGTTTTCCCTGCCACCCGGCGGGATCGTCGGCGTAATCGGACCTAACGGTGCGGGTAAATCCACGCTGTTCAAAATGCTTACAGGCCAGATCGAGCCTGATTCTGGCTCTGTCGAAGTCGGTGATACGGTTCAGCTGTCTTATGTGGACCAGTCCCGCGATGATCTGAACCCCGAGGATAACGTCTGGCAGGCCATCACGGGCGGTGCCGAGTTGATCCAGCTCGGCGATGCGGAAGTAAACTCACGCGCCTATTGCTCGTCCTTCAACTTCAAAGGCGGGGACCAGCAAAAGAAGGTCGGCCTTCTGTCAGGCGGGGAACGTAACCGCGTGCACATGGCGCGGCTGCTCAAATCAGGCGGCAACGTGCTGCTGCTCGATGAGCCGACGAACGATCTCGACGTTGAGACCCTGCGTGCGCTCGAGGATGCTCTGGTCGATTTCGCAGGCTGCGCCGTGGTCATCTCCCACGACCGCTTCTTCCTTGACCGCATCTGCACCCACATCCTCGCCTTTGAGGGCGAGGCGCATGTGGAGTGGTTCGAGGGCAACTTCGAGGACTATGAAGAAGATAAAAAACGCCGCCTTGGTGCGGACGCACTGGAGCCGAAGCGTTTAAAGCATAAGAAATTTGTGCGCTAAATCAATTTGTTGAGGGCGGGCACCGCGCCGACCTCAACCACAAGGGGAAAACTTCACTGCTTTCCCTGTTTCTGCAGGATCGTTGCAGCACCACCTTTCAGACATGAACAGACGTTTCTTCTTGAGCACACTTACTGCACTGCTCGCCACACCCACGATGCCCGCAATGGCCGCACCAATCGCACAACGACACATGACGAC
This sequence comes from Sulfitobacter sp., assembly GCA_965660425.1. GTDB lineage: Bacteria > Pseudomonadota > Alphaproteobacteria > Rhodobacterales > Rhodobacteraceae > Sulfitobacter. Next base: position 17,251 of record CBFHZX010000007.1, read on the forward strand.
CGCGACGATCATCGCACGGTCGCACAATCGCTGTACGGTAGACATGCTCATGCGGCACCTGAATGTGTCGACAGACATGGCGACCCGCATCCAGACACAACTGTTGCGACAAGGTGTGATCACCTCGCCCGTGGCTGGCGTTTCATTAGCAACCAACCCGACAAATACGCATTGCATTCCAAATGAGGCGATGAAGCCGAACAACTTGCTGCAAAAAGCCGCGCGGCTTAAGCAAAGAATAGAAAGGCTGGCACTGGAACCCGATGGCCAGACCGCAGAGGGTCAGCTGAAAGAAACACAGGCCGAGCCACCAATGCCAGCAAATTCCTGACGCGCACGACGCCAGAGACGTGCCGTCATCTTTGCTGGAATTTTCAAGACCCGACTCCCAGTTCTCCAACTATTCCTGAGCCCTTTGAGCTTCATTTCAGCCCTGCCAAAAGGTCACCAGACGCGTGCCAGTATCAAGCGGTGCTCTTGAAATTTTAGCCAACTTGCGCTATGTCACCTCCTGCATACGTTATCTTTATCTAGACCACTGCCACCGCTTTTGCGTTCAGTCTCTCGATTACAGACCGACCGAGCCGAGCCATCGCACAGTGCGGATGGCACATCTATTAGGAGACTACGGAATGGCTACTGGCACCGTAAAATGGTTTAACACAACAAAAGGCTTCGGCTTTATCGCGCCCGATGGCGGCAGCAAAGACGTGTTTGTGCACATCTCGGCTGTTGAGCGCGCAGGCCTGACAGGTCTGGCGGACAACCAGAAAGTGACCTTTGACATCGAAGCTGGCCGTGACGGCCGCGAATCTGCGACAAACATCGCGCTCGCCTAAAAGTTGGCAGCAAGGACCACGCCACAGGCTGGTTCCCGCACCACACGAAAATTTGACCGACCATTCTGCAACGGATGGTCGGTTTTTGTGTTCCAGGGTTGAAAAATCGCTACATTTTGTAAGAATAAGCCGATCCAATGCTGCACAAGGAACACCACATGCGTCGCCGTACATTTATCGCCAGCTCGCTTGCTGCGACCGCTCTGCCTCAGGTCGTCACCGCCCAATCCTTTGCTTTTGATCCCACACCTCAGAATGTGCGTATCAAGAAGAGCTACAAGGTCGGTGGGCTGATCATTCTGCCGCGCAGCTACTACCTTTATTTTGTGACCGACGTAGGACAGGCCCGCCGCTATGGCGTTGGTGTTGGCCGCGCAGGGCTTGAGTTTACGGGCTCCGCAATCATCGGTGCGAAAAAAGAATGGCCCACTTGGCGTCCAACAAACGAGATGATCGAGCGTGACCCAAGCGCATACGCACGTTTCGTTGGCAACACGGATGCCCAGCCTGGTGGCCCGAATAATCCGCTTGGGGCGCGTGCTTTGTATCTATTCCAAAACGGTCGCGACACGTTCTTCCGCATTCACGGCACGACAGCCCCAAAATCTATTGGCCGCTCGGTATCTAACGGATGTATCCGCATGCTGAACGAACACGTGAAAGACCTGTACCAGCGCGTTCCAATCGGAACGACCGTTACAGTCGTCTAAGCCCCAATACATCGAGTTTCTGGAAAAGGGCTGGCATCTGCGCCAGCCCTTTTTCTTTAGAACATCTAAACAGTCGAAATCCGCATCTGCTTTGCACGCGTTCCCGCAGGTACACTCACCTCCTCCATGTCTGGTCTGCGAAGACACAAACGCAGCAAGGGTGGCACGGTCAGAAGCGTGAGGAACGCCGACATCGACAGCCCTCCGACGACGACAGCGCCAAGCCCGCGATAGAGCTCGGACCCTTCGCCTGGAAAGACGATAACGGGCAGCATTCCCATCACGCTGGTCAGTGTCGACATAAAGATCGGCCTGATACGGTTGCGCGTGGCTTCCTCAATCGCGGGGATCGGGTCCATCCCTTCATCGCGCAAATGATACAATGCCTGATGCACAATCAGAATCGCGTTATTCACCACAATGCCGATCAAGATGATAAAGCCGAGCAATGTCAGCATATCCAAGGGCTGCGTCTGATATATGTTGAGCAGCGCAAGCCCGCCCACACCCCCAGCGGCGGCAACAGGCACGGCGATCAGGATCACCAACGGCAGCACGAAACTCTCGAACAGGATCGCCATGACCAGAAATACAATGACCAAGGCAACAACCAGATTGATCTGAATGGCTGACCATGTCTGGCTCAGCTGATCTACGGTACCAGAAACAGTGATGCGGATATCTTCGGGCAGCCCCTGCTCTTCCAGAACGGCGACCACCTCACGCTCAAGCAATTCAACCGCCGCTTCCAGCGGAAGCACATCAGAGGGGCGGATTTCGAGCGTCACGGTACGCAATCTGTCTCGGTGGCGTATCTCGGTGGGGCCCGCCGTCAGTACGACATTGGCCAAAGCGGAGACTGGCACAATCTGCCCGTTGGGCGTGACCACAGGGTAGTTGCCCACATCCTGCGTACGCAGCGCATCGCCAACCGCAGGATCACCCTTAAGGACAAGATCAACCCGCTCTGCCCCCACTGTAACTTGCGCTACACGCAAACCATCGTTGAACGCGTCCACCGTCACAGCAAGGTCCGAACTGTCCAAACCCGCGTCTGCAAGGCGCAGCCGATCGGGGATCAAGCGGACTTCGGGCGCGCCAAGCTCCAGCCCCGGAATAGGGCGGAATTGATGGCCTTCCGAACGTGGCAAAATCCCTGAGACGATCCCAGCCGAGCGCCCCGCAACGGCAAGGATATCATCAAGGTTCTGCCCCGAGATGTTCAGCTCAATCGTGCGGCCGCCGCCTACACCGCGCCCGAAAAGCGACGGCTGTGTCATAAATCCAAATGTACCCGGCTCGGAGAAGATGGGCCGTGACAGCACGGGGATAAGCTCGGCCGCGCGTTGGCTGTCGACTGCGCCTGCACCAACAAACGAATTTCCAGGAGTCGCTACGAAAAAGAAGTTCTGGATCGTGGGCGTGCCGTCCTCCATCTGCGTCTCTGGCGCACCCTCCCACAAGGGTTGGGCCACTGCTTCGATCCGCTTGGCAATTGTCTGGGTCGTGTCGAGGTTATAGCCTGGGGGCGGGATGATCAGGCCGAACACAAGGTTGCGGTTGCCCTCGGGCAGATACTCCAACCGCGGCAGGAACGCCCAACTGGCAAAGGCAGCGCCGCCCGCAATGGCCATCACCATGACAATGCCAATTGTGCGAAACCGCACGGTCAGGCGCACATAGGCCATGACCAGATTGCGGAAACCGATTGTGATGTGATCCAGCCCCCAGATGCGCATCGGCTTTTGGTCTTTGGCGCTGAGCAATCTGCTGGCGAGAGCAGGAATGACGGTGACAGCAACCACCAAAGACAACAGGACTGAGACGGAAATCGCCACCGCAATATCGCGAAATAATTGTCCCGCCTCCAATTGCATAATCAGGATCGGCACAAACACCAGCACTGTGGTCAGCGCCGAGACAAGGATCGCACCCCAGACTTGCGACGCGCCAAGGTAGGCCGCCTCACGCCGCGATTTACCCTCCTCGCGCAGGCGAAAGATGTTCTCGAGCACCACAATCGCCGCATCCACGATCATACCCACGGCAAAAGCGATCCCCGCCAGCGAGATCACATTGAGCGTGCGACCCGTGATCGCCATCACCACGAAAGTCGCCACAATAGAGACTGGTATCGACAGCGACACCACCAGCGTGGCACGCGGCGAGCGCAGGAACAGCATCAGGATGATCGCGGCCAATACACCGCCGATCCAGATGTTCTGCGTCACAAGCGAGATCGCCCCGTCGATGTAGATCGTCTCGTCATAGACCTGCTCGACGTTCAGCCCCGCCTCCGAGATCGGTCCCGCCTCTAAAGCAGCCAGCGTTGTGCGCAGCTCCTCCATCACGCGGATCACATTGGCACCGGATTCGCGCACCACGTTAAACGCAAGCCCCGCCTCGCCCTTGTACCGCAACCTGCTTGTCGGCTCCTTATAGGCGAAAGCAACCTCGGCCACGTCACTGACCCTAACGCGCCCCGTGCCGCCATCGCGCGCGGCAGAGCGGAGCACAACATTGCGGATCGCATCCTCGGTGTTGAGGTTCCCTTCGGTGCGCACCACATAGCGGCGCTTGCCCTCATCTACATCGCCTGCCGAGATCGAGATATTCTCGGAGCGTAGCACGCGCACCACCTCTGGTACGGTGAGGCCAAAACGCGACAAACGGCGCGGGTCGACCACCACCTGTAATTCGCGCGTCACACCGCCAAAGACATTGACCGCCGAGACACCCTCGATCCGTTCCAAGCGGTCCTTGATCGTATCTTCAACAAAATCACCATAGGTCGGCATCTCTCGGGTGTTGCCTTCTTTGGCTGTTAGCAAGACCCACGCAATCGGGCTGTCGTCCGATCCCGAGGTATTCAACGAGGGTTCATTGGCTTCATCGGGGTAGCCGCTCACACGGTCCAGACGGTTCGAGACAAGCAGCAGCGACTGGCTCATGTCCGTACCGACAGCAAATTCAAGCGTGACCTCCGCCTCGCCTGTGCGCGAACGGCTGGTCATGATCTCCAACCCCTCAAGGCCGCGCAGCGCCTCTTCCTGAGGGTTCACAATCTCGCGCTCCACCTCGGAGGGGGCGGCCCCCGGCCAGTTGGTTTGCACCACAACAATCGGTTTACGCACATCAGGCGCCAGCTGGATCGGGATGCGCGACAGAGCGATCAGGCCGAACAGAATAGCCATCGCCACAGCGGCAACGACGGCAACAGGGCGATCAATGGCAAAGCGGATGAAATCCATTACTGCGTCTCCACAGGAGTGGGCGCGATATCCTGTCCCGGACGCAACTGCTCGTTGCCGCGCACGACGACCATGTCGCCAGCAGCTAGCCCTTTCAGCACTTCGTACTGGTTTCCAAGGGCAACCCCGATTTGCACGGTGCGCGGCTGTGCCTTGCCTTCATCAGCAACAAAAACAGACCAGCCTCCCCGCGCCTGAACAAGCGCGTCCTTTGGCACCGACAAGACCTCGCGCGCGGCACCTACAGGGACCTCTACGGTAACCGACTGACCCAATGCGGGGTTTGGAACGTCACTCAATGCAGGGGCTGCAAAACGGACGGACCGCGTGCGGGTTGAGGTCTCTTCAACTGGCAAGATCGCACGAACACTCACCTCCAGCGTCTCGCCCGTCTCAAGCAGAGCGCGCATGGGTTGACCGATCTCCAGTCCAGCCACAAGGCGGGCTGGCACGCTCGCCTCCACCTCGAATGACGCAATGTCTAACAATCGCACGACGGGTGTGCCCGCCTGAATAAACGCACCAGGGATCGTGCTCACGTCGATGACCACACCCGCGAAGGACGCTTTGATCTGGCTCCGCTCCAGTTGATAGCGGGCTTGGGCAACCTGTGCCTCGATGCTCTTCTGCCGTGCGTTCGCCTCGGTCAATTGCGAGCGCGCCTCGAGCATATCGGCCTCCGCCTCGTCAAACCGGCCTTGGCTGAACGCGCTGGAATCGCGTAAGGCGTTGATGCGGGTAAAGACATTCTGAGTGCGGCCCACGCGCAGCTCTGCTGTGGCGATTGCCGCCTGCGCTTCGGCCATTTGCGCATTCGTCTGGGCCAGCAAGATTGTCAGCAGTTCTGTATCAAGCTCGACCAGCAGGTCACCCTGCATCACGCGCGTGCCTGCCAGCACGTCAATCCGCGCAACCGTTCCAGACACGCGACTGGCCACAGCACCGTCACGCGCTGTTACGATTTCGGCGAACACAGGAACAGTCTCGGACACTGCGCGCATCTCAACCGCTTGGACCCCAACAGCGGATGGGCCTCTTTGTGCCGTCGCAATACTTGGCTGTAAATAAAGGGCCATGACGGCAAGAATGAAGAGATGAGCGAAAAAGCGCATTGCAGAAACTCCGTGATACACCTTGAATTTAGCGCTATTTACAGAAGATCAAACACCAGTCGGGCATAGGGTTGAGCCGAACGGGTGCCCGTTTGACGTGTCGGCATTCTGGACACCTGCGCCGCAAAACAGTAGCGCAGGACGACCCTAAGCACGAGATGCGCATGACACAGCCTACATTCCCCAGCACCAACGCCTCTCATCGCAAGGCAGACATGATTGTTCATGCGGTGGGGCTGTTCCTCATTCTCACAGCAGGCAGTTTCCTGATCTGGCGCGCCGCCTCCTCTCTTGAGGTCAAGCTTGTGATCGCCGTGATTGCCTATGTACTCTGCGCTCTGGCTTCTAATCTGGCATCGTGTTTCTACCACTTCTCACCGCGCCACCACATCCGCCAAATGCTGCGCCGAATTGATCATGCTGCGATCTATCCCAGCAATACAGGCACATTCACCCCACTCTTTGTGCAGGCAAACACGACATGGACCATGACCCTGCTGTGGCTGTGCTGGGGGCTCACCGCACTCGCTGTCTGGAACAAGATCACCAATGCAACAGTGCAATCGCGCTGGTCGACGGCATCATATCTGGCCCTTGGAGCGCTGGGGCTGTCTGCGCTTCCTGACATGACCGAAGTGCCGCTGGCCACCCTATGGTGCATCCTGATCGGTGCGGCATGCTATGTTGTTGGCACCGCCTTCTATGCGCGCAGAACAATGCCCTACCGATATTCTATCTGGCATATGTGGGTGAATTTCGGCGGTATCGCGATGTTTTCAGGCATCTGGATCGCGCTTTTCTAAGCACGAAAAAAGGGCCCGCGTTTCACCGCAGGCCCTTTCAAAACAGTCTCTAGGCTTAGTTTAGCGCGGCATCCGTAATCACGCTGGTCCACGCGCCCTCGGGCTGCTTGGAGATCACGGGATCAGAGCCACCTGCCAGCAGCGTATCCACCGTGCGCTGGAAATCAGCTTCGGCCAATGCGCCATCGGAACCTGCAGTCAGCTTGGCAACTTCCTTCATCATGCGCACCTGCGCTTCCTCGGATTGTGCACCTGTCTCATCATTCTCAATAATGATTGCCCCCGCTTCCTCGGGGTTTGCTTCAGCGTACTTCCAGCCTTTCATGGAAGCATGGACAAATCGGGTCATCTTATCGACGAACACTTCGTCGGTGAGGTTATCCTCCAGCACCCAAATGCCGTCTTCCAGCGTCGCAACACCCTGATCTTCATATTTAAATGTCACCAGTTCATCAGGGTTCACGCCCGCATCCAGCACCTGACCGTATTCGTTATAGGTCATGGTAGAGATACAATCCGCCTCACGCTGGAGCAGTGGATCGACGTTAAAGCCCTGCTTGAGCACAGTCACGCCGTCCTCGCCACCATCTGTGCTAATGCCTTCCTGAGACATCCACGACAGAAACGGATATTCATTGCCAAAGAACCACACGCCAATGGTCTTGCCCTTAAAGTCCTGCACGCTCGTGATGCCTGTATCCTTCCAGCAGGTCAGCATCAGGCCTGACGTCTTGAACGGCTGGGCAATATTCACAACAGGCAAACCCTTCTCCCGCGCGGCCAGCGCAGAGGGCATCCAGTTGAGCATCGCATCAGCGCCGCCCCCTGCCAGAACCTGTGGCGGCGCGATATCAGGACCACCAGGCAGGATCGTCACGTCCAGACCCTCTTCCTCATAGAACCCCTTATCCTGCGCCACATAATAGCCCGCAAATTGCGACTGCGTGACCCACTGAAGCTGCAAGGTCACCGTGTTGGCGTGACCATCTGCAAATACAGGCGTCGCCGCCATTCCTGCGGCACATGCCGCTGCAATCATCATATTCTTCATCATTCGACCTCCAAGTCGGTTGGTTAATACTACGCGCCCCGTTGGTCGGGATCATCGTTCTCGTCGTGCTTATCTCTGTGACGGATGCCAGAAGGTTACCCGTTTCTCGATCCATGTCACCACTCCATAGAATGCGCTGCCCGCGACGGCTGCCACCACAATTTCCGCCCAGACCATATCAAGTGCAAGCTGTCCGAAGCTGGTAGAGATGCGAAACCCCATCCCGACAGTGGGAGAGCCAAAAAATTCAGCAACAATCGCACCGATCAGCGCCAGCGTGGTCCCGATCTTGAGCCCGTTAAAGATGAACGGCGCCGCTGCTGGCAGACGCAGCTTGAACAGGCTTGCCCAATATCCCGCCGCATAGGTCCGCATCAAATCGCGCTGCATGCCGCTCGTATCCTTCAGGCCTGCAACCGTGTTCACAAGGATTGGAAAAAAGACCATCACCGCCACCACGGCAGCCTTGGAATGCCAATCACTCCCCAACCAGCGCACCAAGATGGGCGCAGTTCCCACAATCGGTAGGGCCGCCATGAAGCTGCCCACAGGCAAAATCCCACGTGTCAAAAAATCAGATCGATCCGCCAGAATAGCGACTGCAAAAGCTGCCCCCATCCCGATCAGATACCCAACCAGAGCGCCCTTAAGCACGGTCTGCTTGAAATCTGCCCAAAGGATACCACCCTCTTGTCCTATACGCTCAATCACGACCAAGGGTGCGGGCAGGATCACAGGGTTTACCTCAAACCCGCGCACCATCAGCTCCCAAACAACGACAATAGTCAGACCAAAGATGGTCGGCACCGCGAATTTCACCAAACGGCTATCGCTCTGCGGCCCATTCGAGAGCCTCACATTGAGCAACCATCCCGCCGCCCAGATCACACATCCCGCAACAACATACATCATGCCGCAGCCATCCCCATGCGCCGCAGCGTCATGCGCTCAATCGCACTGAATATCCCGACGAGTGCCGCCGCCGTCAAAGCAGCCGCAAAGAGCGCCGCCCAGCTCACCAAAGGCTGGCCATATTGATCCCCTACCAGCATCCGCGCCCCAAATCCTGCGCGCGCACCTGTCGGCAGCTCCGCCACAATCGTCCCGACCAATGAGGCTGATACGCCGATCTTGAGAGAGGCAAAAAGATACGGCGCAGAAGCGGGGAGCCTCAACGTCCAGAATCCCTGAGAGCTCGACGCATTGTACGTCCGCAGTAAGTCCAACTGCATCGCAGACGGGCTGCGCAGTCCTTTCACCATGCCCACCACGACGGGAAAGAACGAAAGATAGGCCGCGATCAACGATTTCGGAAACAACCCCTGTATCCCCATGGAGCCAAGCACAACAATCACCATCGGCGCCAGCGCCAAAATCGGGATCGTTTGGCTTACGATCGCCCATGGCATGACGGATCGGTCCATTACACGGCTATAGACAATCCCGACGGCCAGCATAATCCCCAGCCCCGTCCCAATGACAAACCCCAACAGCGTTGGTGCCAGCGTTACCCAGCCATGATACACAAGCGAGCGTTTCGAGGTGATCTTCTTGGCAAAAATCGTGTCAAATATCTCTGCTGCAACTTGCTGCGGCGCAGGCAGCCTCGGCCGCTTGAACTGATAGGTCAGCGGGATCAACTCGACGTTCTGCACCGTCAAGCCTACCCCACTCAATTGCTGCCGTTCTTTGGGTGTCTCTGGCAAAACCACCGCGCCGTCCCGCTGCGCCTGATCAGCAACCAGATGCATATTCATCGGGATCACCGCGAGGAGCCAAAACCCGAGGATGGCTGCAACCACGGTTAACACAGGCAGAACCGACCTCACAGCAAAGCACCCCCTGCGCACATGCCGAGGGAAGCTGGGTGGGGCGTCGTCGCAGACGCGCGTCGCACAACATCACTCATCCAGATGCCCCGCCCGCAGCCCCTCACGCACGCGGTGCGCAATTTCTAAAAACTCGGGGCTTTCACGAATTTCCAAAGGGCGCTCTTTCGGCAACGTACTCTCGATCACATCTGTAATGCGCCCCGGTCGCGGGGACATCACAACAATCTTGGTGCTCAAATACACCGCCTCGGGAATCGAGTGTGTGACAAAAGCAATCGTCTTACCCGTTCGCTCCCACAAATGCAGCAGTTGCTCATTGAGATGGTCCCGCACAATCTCGTCCAGTGCGCCAAACGGCTCATCCATGAGCAACAAGTCGGCATTAAACGAAAGTGCCCTCGCAATGCTCGCCCGTTGCTGCATCCCACCACTCAATTGCCAAGGAAACTTGTTCTCGAACCCGCTCAACTCGACCAGTTCCAGCACACGTGCAACCCGCTCTGCATGCTCAGCCTTCGGCACGCCCATAATCTCCAAAGGCAGCCGGATATTCCCACCAATCGTGCGCCAAGGATACAACCCCGCCGCCTGAAACACATACCCATAGGCCCGCGCCTCACGCGCTTGCGCAGGCGAGACCCCGTTCACGGTAATCACCCCACCCGTAGGCTGCTCCAAATCCGCCATCACCCGAAGGAACGTCGTCTTGCCACAGCCAGACGGGCCAATAAAGCTGACAAAATCACCTTGGTTGATGTCCAGATTAACGCCTTTGAGCGCATCCACAGGACCGTCATTCGTCTCGAACGTCAGGTCCAAATTCTGGGCCGAAATCACAGCTGCCGAATGGCTGGCACGCGCTGCATTACCTTCATTCATACAGTCTGGCTCCTCACCAATATCGCGCTGCGCACCTTCATAAACACCGTACCTCCAATAGCCCCAAGGCCACCGCCCAAAGCCGCCAATTCAAACAACCCCGAAACGAGCCTCTCTGAAATCCACCTTCCGAACACCACTACAAACAACAGCGTCCCCACAAGAAACCCGCCAATCGCCGCACCTGTGAAACTGACCCAGCCAAACCGCTTGCAAATGCCCAAGACAATTACGGTTGGCACCGTAGCGATTATTGCCACCACTCCAGCCATCCCGAAAATGGTCTCTACGAAAAGATGCGGCTCCCTCAAGCTCGAAGGGCGCGCACTCCAAAGCATGGCCACCGTCCCCCAGGCAACACCAACCACCAAACATGCCACCGCATAAGACAGAATGTTCACCAGCAGAAGCCGCACTCAAATCCCCGCCGGAATGTTCAACGGATCACGCTTGATCATCTTTGGCGAGTTCAACTCTTTCCACTTACTCAGCGCCACATTCGCGCTCGGAAACGCTGGACGAGGCACAAACCGCCCGCGGCCCGGATTAGGCTGGGAGTTTTGCCCCCACGCCCAGATCACTTCCCCACGGCTCAGAGTAAAGCGGCTTTGCGCTCGCACTTCGAAACCCTCGAACACATTGTAATCCAAGACCGAATGATGATTGCTCGGCGAGATTGTCTTGGTAATCTTCGGATCCCAAACCACAATATCCGCATCCGCGCCTTCCACAATCGCCCCCTTGCGGGGATAAATATTCAGGATCTTTGCCACATTGGTGGAGGTAGCCGCAACAAACTCGTTCATCGTCAAACGCCCTGTCTCGACCCCTTCGGTCCACAGAACGGCCAGACGCTCCTCCAACCCGTTCGAGCCATTGGGAATAATCCGAAAATCATCCCGCCCTGCGCGCTTCTGCTCGGTCGAGAAGGCTGCATGATCCGTGGCCACCACTTGCAAGCTTCCCGCCTGCAACCCCGCCCACAGGCTATCCTGATGGTCCTTGCTACGGAACGGCGGCGACATCACCCTCCGGGCCGCATGGTCCCAATCCTTGTTGAAATACTCAGATTCATCGAGGGTCAAAAACTGAATCAACGGCTCGCCATAGACCCGCATCCCCTTTTGCCGCGCGCGGCGAATAGCCTCATGCGTCTGCTCGCAAGACACATGCACGATGTACAAGGGTACCCCCGCCGTATCCGCAATCGTGATCGCACGGTTCGCCGCCTCCCCCTCCAATTCAGGAGGACGAGAATAGGCATGCCCCTCAGGCCCCGTGATCCCCTGATCGAAATATTTCTGCTGCAACTCAGCCACGAGGTCGCCGTTCTCCGCATGCACCATCGGCAGCGCACCCAGTTCCGCACAGCGCTTGAAAGAGGCAAACATCTCGTCATCCTCGATCATCAAGGCGCCCTTATAGGCCATGAAATGCTTGAACGAATTGACGCCCATATCAATGGCGTCCTTCATCCCGTTAAATACGCCCTCGTCCCAACCGGTGATCGCCATGTGATAACCCACATCCGAGCATATCTGAGGCGCGGATTTACGGTGCCACTCATTGATCGCGTTCTTCAAATCACCGTCCACACCCGGCAAGCAAAAATCCACCACCATGGTCGTCCCGCCAACAGCCGCCGCCCATGTCCCACTCTCGAACGTCTCCGCCGCCGTGGTCCCCATAAACGGCATCTCAAGATGAGTATGCGGATCAATCCCGCCAGGGATCACATAAGCCCCACTCGCATCGATGTACTCATCGCCCTTAAGGTCAGTCCCGATCTGCTTGATCACCTCGCCCTCGATCAGAACATCCGCGACCCAAGTCCGATCCGCTGTGACGACCGTGCCGCCTTTGATTACCTTGCTCATCCCAGCTCTCCCATCCTAGTTCTTTTGGTAAAAAATATCCCGGGGTTCGGGGCTGGCCCCGATCCAACACCGAATATTTGGACCAGTTTCACCCGGCAATCTCTGCCGTCTCGACAACCGCATGAAGCAGCACATCAGTTCCGGCCATCGCCCAGTCCTTTATAATTTCTTCCGCCTCATTATGCGAAAGCCCGTCCACACAAGGGCACATAACCATCGCCGTCGGGGCCACACGGTTGATCCAGCATGCATCATGCCCCGCACCCGAAATGAGGTTCATATGACTGTACCCCAGCCGCTCGGCCGCGTTGCGCACAGCCGTGACACAGCCTTCGTCAAAAGCCACAGGGTCGAACCCGCCCACCTTCTCAAACTCGATTCCCAGCCCAATCTCGTCGGCAATCGCTTGCCCCTCGACACGCAACCGCGCCTCCATATCCTCGATCACACTCAAATCGGGCGAGCGGAAATCGACCGTGAAAACCACCTTGCCCGGGATCACATTGCGCGAGTTTGGGAGCACATCGATATGACCCGCCGCGCCAACGGCATGCGGCGCATGGCTCCATGCTATCTCGTCCACTTTATCAAGGATTCGCGCCATCCCCAGACCCGCATTCTTGCGCATTAGCATTGGTGTGGAGCCTGTGTGACTGTCCTTGCCCGTCACCGTCACCTGCGTCCAACTCAGGCCCTGCCCATGTGTCACAACGCCAATATCTTTGCCCTCAGCCTCCAAAATCGGTCCCTGCTCGATGTGCAGCTCAAAGAAGGCATGCATCTTGCGCGCGCCCACTTCTTCGTCCCCGCGCCAGCCGATCCGCGCGAGCTCGTCACCAAAGGATTTGCCCTCAGCGTCCGTCTTGGCATAGGCCCAGTCCTGCGTATGAATGCCCGCAAACACACCAGAGGATAGCATCGCAGGCGCAAAGCGCGTGCCTTCCTCGTTGGTGAAATTGGTCACCACAATCGGATGCTTCGTCTGTATCCCCAGATCATTGAGCGTGCGCAACAGCTCCAGTCCCGCCAGCACCCCCAGCACGCCGTCATACTTTCCGCCCGTTGGCTGCGTATCAAGGTGGGAGCCGACATAGACAGGCAGCGCATCTGCATCCGTGCCTTCGCGCCGCGCAAACATATTGCCCATTTGATCCAACCCCATGGTACAGCCTGCCTCCTCACACCAACGCTGGAACAGCGCACGGCCCTCGGCATCCTCATCTGTCAGCGTCTGGCGATTGTTGCCGCCTGCAACACCGGGGCCAATCTGCGCCATTTCCATCAGGCTGTCCCATAACCGATCGGGGTTGATCTTGAGGTTCGCTGCTGGTGCGGGCATGGGCTGGCTCCTGGCTGTCTGGTTTCACCAAAGACGGTGCAAAATTTTTACCAATTGGTAAAGCAACGATTGCCCCTGCCTTCCAGTCTGTCAAGAACTGGTTTAAGCTGGCGACCAAGACCAATGCCCCTCTGCCTGTTTTCCAAGCACGAAACGAGCTGACCTTGACCAACACCACGCCTAAGAAACCCTCGCGCATTCAAACCCGCAACAGGCGCTTGATTCTCGATGCCGCGCTCGAAGTGTTTTCGCGTGACGGGTATGGGGGTGCTACGCTGGACGCGATTGCCAAGGGAGCGGGCCTGAGCAAGCCGAATGTTCTCTACTATTTCGACGGCAAGACCGAAATCTACGTGACCCTCCTCAGCCAGCTTCTGGAAACATGGCTTGACCCGCTGGTAGAGCTTGATCCCCAAGGTGACCCTGTAGAAGAGCTGCTGGGGTATGTGCGCCATAAACTTGATATGTCACTGGAGCTCCCCGCCGAGAGTAAGCTATTCGCTGGTGAAATCCTGAAAGGTGCGCCGCGCATTGCGGAGCATCTTAAGCACGATCTCAAACCACTTTTTGACCGCAAATGCCGCGTTGTTCAGGATTGGATCGATTCGGGCCGCCTCGCGCCCGTTGATCCCGCACATCTGATTTTCTCGATCTGGGCGACCACACAACACTACGCCGATTTTGGTGCTCAGGTTGCGGTCCTTCTAGACACCAAAGACCCCAGCGCAGGGGCACATGCCCACCTTGAACAGATGTTCCGCCGCCTGCTGGCTCCGCCTCCATCCACGGACTGATACGTTAACCAGTTGGACAAGTTCTGCGTACCAGATGCGTTTCTTTTGCTAAACTAGCGACATATTTTCACTTGGGTAGCGGGCATCTTAAGTAAAAAGGGGCTAGAAATGGCATTGAACATTCCGGTCAATCTGATGGCGGGTATCGGTGCACCGACACCTTCACAAACTGCATCCGATACATCTTCTACAACCGATAGCATGACAGCAATTCAACCTGCATTCGCAGGAGCCGATGCGCGTGGAGCCACCGCCGATGGTGAATCAAACTTCGGGGATAGTCGCCAACAAACATCGCAGAGGCTTATGCAGCGCATGCAAGGCGACATTCTTTTGGAGGCCCCTGCCCGCGCAGAGCCAAAATCAGTCGTGAACGCCCAAACGGTATCCTCACCGTTTGTCACGGTTGAACCGCAGCAAAAGAGTGAGCAACCAGCAGTGCTGGCAAAGACAGGGTCGGAGCTGGACCGCTATGCGCCGCCAAACCCCCTGCCAACGGCCCCTATTCTAAAGCTGGCTGAATCCTACGCTGCACTCACGCGCAGGGCCGCGTAAGGGTTCACTCAGCTGCCGTTGCAGACGGGTTGTTGGGGTGCGTCGTCCAGTTTGCGTATACATCTTCGACAACCTTGCCGGTGCGCGGGTCGGTGCTGCCTGCAGGCATCTCGACCATCGTGATGCAATTCTCGACAGGGCAGACTTCAACACACAGGTTGCACGCGACGCACTCCTCATCAATAACGGTGAATGTGCGGTCTTCAGACATGGCAATCGCTTGATGGGATGTATCCTCGCAAGCGGCGTAACAGCGCCCGCAACTGATGCAATCATCCTGATTGATCTGCGCCTTGGAGATGTAATTCAGGTTCAGGTACTGCCAATCTGTCGTGTTGGGTACAGCCGCGCCCATGAAGTCCTCAATGGAGGTGTGGCCCTTTTCATCCATCCATTCGGACAGGCCACTGATCATCTCTTGTACGACCTTGAACCCATAGGTCATCGCCGCCGTACAGACCTGCACATTGCCGCAGCCCATGGTGATATATTCCGCTGCATCACGCCATGTAGTCACCCCACCAATGCCGCTGATCGGCATCCCTGCCGTTGCAGGCGCGCGCACAATCTCGCTCACCATGCTGAGCGCAATCGGCTTGACCGCTGGCCCGCAGTAGCCGCCATGCGTGCCCTTGCCGTCAATGCTCGGATGCGGCGACATGCTGTCGAGATCCACCGAGACGATGGAGTTGATCGTGTTGATCAGGCTAACCGCATCCGCGCCGCCTCGCCTCGCCGCTTCCGCAGGTTTACGGATGTCGGTGATATTTGGCGTCAGCTTCACGATGACGGGCTTGGAGTAATACTGCTTGCACCAACGGGTCACCATTTCGATGTACTCAGGCACTTGGCCTACCGCAGCACCCATGCCCCGCTCGCTCATCCCGTGCGGGCAACCGAAGTTAAGCTCGATTCCGTCCGCACCCGTGGCCTCGACCTTTGGCAGGATGTCTTTCCACGCCTGTTCCTCGCAGGGCACCATGATGCTCACGATCATGGCACGGTCAGGGTAGTCTGCTTTGACTCGCGTGATCTCGTCCAGATTAGTCTGCAGATCGCGGTCGGTGATCAATTCGATGTTGTTGAGGCCCAGCACGCGGCGGTCCGCACCGTGGATTACGCCGTAACGCGGGCCATTGACGTTGACGACAGGCGGCCCTTCAGAGCCGAGCGTTTTCCAGACCGCGCCGCCCCATCCCGCCTCAAAGGCGCGGCGCACATTGTATTCCTTGTCCGTCGGAGGCGCAGAGGCGAGCCAGAAAGGGTTAGGGCTTTTGATCCCCAGGAAATCGGTTGTCAGATCAGCCATTGCTTGATGCTCCTATATGTCGACAAGGGTTTCAAACCCGCCATAGATCAATCTCGTCGCGTCAAAGGGCAGCTCGCCCATCGCGTCAAGGCGCGGATCGCTCATCGCTTTTTCCATATTGGCATCGCACGTCGCCTTGTCGGGCCACTCCTGCCAACCTGTCACAACAGTCTCGCGTGCTTGGACCTTCACTGCGCGACCATATGATGTTGTCTCTCCCTCGGGGACTATATCGCCCCAAACCTCGACGACACGAAGTGCGCCGTGGGATTTGAAAATCTCGGCTGCTGCCTTGCAATGGGCAAGGTAGGCATCCTTTTGATTGGTCGGCACAGCCGCGACAAAGCTCATGACATACATGCTACGCAGTCCCGCTGAGCATAGCGTGAATATCCATCGCAGCATCACGCCCTTCGGCAACCGCAGTGACGGTCAGGTCATCGCCTCCAGCTGCGCAATCACCGCCAGCCCAAACACCTTTGACACTGGTGCGGCCCTGCGCATCCACAGCAATCTTGCGCCCGTCCAGCGCAGGCAGGGCGTCGCCCTCCAACGTCTGGCCAATCGCCTTGAACACCTGATCGGCAGCAAGGCGCAGCGTCTGGCCCGTAGGCATCATCGCATCATCGACATAGTCAAATTCAATCTCACGCACAGCGCCGTTGCCATGCACTGCCTTGGGTGCCGCGTTAGTCACGATCCGTACGCCCTTGCTCGCGGCGAGGTCTTGTTCAAACACACTCGCGTTCATCGTATCGCGGCCACGACGGTAGACCAGCGTGACATTGAGCGCGCCCAGCAACTTGGACTGTACAGCCGCGTCCACGGCCGTCATACCGCCGCCAATCACAACCACATCGCGGCCCACGGGCACCTCCGCCACGTCACTGGCCTGCCGTAGCTCGGCGATGAAATCCACTGCATCAAGGACCCCGTCCTTCTCCGCGCCCTCAACGCCCAGCGCATTCACACCGCCCAGCCCCATACCGAGGAAAACAGCATCATATTCCGCTTGCAAGCTATCAAGACTCAGATCAGCGCCCAGCGCACGGCCGGTTTCAATCTTGATGCCCCCGATCTTGAGCAGCCAATCCACCTCACCCTGTGCAAATCCGTCAGGTGTTTTGTAGGTCGCGATACCGTATTCATTGAGGCCGCCCGCCTTGGGCCGCGCATCAAAGACCCGCACCTCATGGCCGAGCATCGCCAGCCGATGCCCCGCAGACAGGCCCGCAGGCCCCGCGCCCACAACTGCCACACGCTTTCCCGTCACCTCAGCACGGGCAAAAGGATGCACTCCCTGCGCCTGCAAATGATCCGTTGCATAGCGTTGAAGCTGACCGATAAGCACGGGTTTGCCCTCAGCCTCTTCACGCACGCAGGCTTGCTCGCAGAGCTCTTCGGTGGGACAGACGCGCGCGCACATGCCGCCCATGATATTCTGCGTCAGAATCGTCTTGGCCGCCGCGTCGGGCGTGCCAGTCGCGATCTGGCGGATGAACAGGGGAATGTCGATATCGGTGGGACACGCCGTGATGCAAGGCGCATCGTGGCAAAAGTAACAACGGTCTGCCGCAACAATCGCCTCATGTTGGTCAAGTGGCGGATGAAGATCACCGAAATGGGCTTCATAGGCCTCAGGGTCAAGCCGCCCTGCCTGAATACCCTCGTCAAAAACACCGTCCGCCATGCGTGCAACCTCCGCCAACCGCTTGTTCACCTCAGAACGCTGGCACAGGTCTATTTTTTTATCAACTGGTAAAATTTACATCTTAAGGTTGACGATCTACCTCTGCACAATTTTCAGGCAACCGCCTAGCTTCCACCAGCAATCGCCTGTTCCAACAGTAGAGCCTTAGGTCCTACTGCCTCGACAATTCTGCGCACACCAGCGGGATTCGGGTGGATACCATCGGCCTGAAACCATTCCTGCAGGGCGGCTGGTGCTATTGCCTCGCCTTCCTCCACCAGACCCACAAAGAAGTTCTCAAGATAGATGGCACCATACTCTTGGGCCAATTCGGGATAGATCGCATCAAATTGGGCTTTATATTCTGGCCCGAAATTTCCCGGGGCTTCCATCCCGATGAGGAGCACTTCAACCTCTGCGTCTTGCGCGGCCTGCAAAATGCCCTCTATGTTACTGCGGGCCTGTTCAGGGCTTAGTCCGCGCAACAGATCATTGCCGCCCAACGCCACAATCATGCCGTCCACTTCAGGCGTCAGCGTCCATGCCACACGAGACAACCCGCCTGCCGTAGTGTCCCCCGACACGCCTGCGTTTATCAGCTCAAGGTTGCCGCCGTTGGCAGTCAGCCAAGCCTCAAGCTGCGGCACAAATCCATCCGATTGCATCAACCCGTAGCCTTGGGTCAGACTATCGCCAAGGGCCGCAATCACTACCTCCTCGGCCTGCGCAATTCCAGCCCAAACCATAAGAATCCCTGTCAAAGCCTTGCGCATCGCAACATTCCCTCCATATCCCGTAGGGACGCCATCGAAGGGGCTCCCATGAGCAATCCAATTTTCTCTCTTAAAGATGCAACTCTGCGGCTGAATGGCAATGCCGGACCCGTCGATATCCTGCACGGTATCTCGCTTGAGGTCACAGCAGGGGAAAGCATTGGCCTCATTGGCCCGTCAGGCTCTGGGAAATCCTCGCTGTTGATGGTCATGGGCGGGCTAGAGCAGGCGACAGGTGGCTCTGTGCTGGCCATGGGCGAAGACCTGACGGCGATGGATGAGGATGCGCTGTCACGATTTCGCCGTGACCGCATGGGTATCGTGTTCCAGTCCTTCCACCTCATTCCCACCATGACCGCGCTTGAGAATGTCGCCACCCCATTGGAGCTTGCAGGTCATGCGGACGCCTTTGATCGCGCGGCAGAGGCGTTGGAGACCGTAGGCCTCGGCAAACGCGCGGGGCACTATCCCGCGCAAATGTCGGGCGGCGAGCAGCAGCGCGTGGCCCTTGCCCGTGCGACGGCCCCGCGCCCTGCAATCTTGCTCGCGGATGAGCCGACGGGCAACCTCGACAGCGCCAATGGCGAGGCGATCATGGATTTGCTGTTTAACCTGCGCGACCAGTTCGGCTCGACCCTGGTGCTGGTTACCCACTCGGATGCATTGGCCCAACGCTGTGACCGCGTGATCACCTTGCGCGATGGCCGCATCGATAGCACGGCTGAAGCTGCATGAGCCTCTCGCTGGCCACAAAATTCGCCCGTCGTGAATTACGCGGCGGCCTGCGCGGGTTCCGCCTGTTCCTTGCCTGTCTCGCGCTTGGCGTGGCGGCCATTGCCGCCGTAGGCTCCGTGCGCTCCGCCATTGAAGCAGGGCTTGAGCGCGAAGGCGCCTCCATCCTCGGCGGCGATGCGGAGCTTGAACTAACCTACCGCTTTGCCACTGAGGCCGAGCTTGCATGGATGCAAGCCAACGCCACAGCCGTCTCGGAAGTGGCTGATTTCCGCTCCATGGCCGTGGTCGGCGAAGACAGGGCGCTCACGCAAGTGAAAGCCGTAGATGAGCTTTATCCCTTGATAGGCTCTATTATTCTATCCCCCGACATGCATATCGCTGATGCATTGGTACCAATAGAAGGCCAATCGGGTGCCGTAATGGAGCGGGCTTTGATCGACCGCCTCGGTCTAAGCATAGGTGACACATTTGCCCTTGGCACGAACAGCTACACCCTGCGCGCCGAGATAACGCGAGAGCCTGACAATGCAGCTGGCGGCTTTAACCTGGGGCCCCGCACGTTGGTGCTGCGCGACAGTCTGGAGGGGTCTGGCCTGCTGGCCTCTGGCGCTTTATTCAACTCCAAATACCGCCTGCTGCTGCCCGAGGGCACGCCGATTGACGCGCTCGAGCTTGAGGCGAAAGAGCAGTTTGAAGGCAGCGGCCTCCGCTGGCGCGATGCGCGCAACGGCGCACCCGGTGTGGCGCAATTTGTCGAGCGGTTGAGTGCATTCCTTATCCTCGTGGGGCTGTCGGGCCTTGCCGTGGGCGGTGTCGGCGTCTCTGCCGCTGTGCGCAGCTACCTCAGCCGCAAGACCGAAGTCATCGCGACACTGCGGGCGCTGGGGGCTGACCGTGCCACAATCTTTCAAACCTATTTCATCCAGATCGGTATTCTGTCGCTTCTGGGTGTGACCATTGGTGTGGTCCTTGGTGCCTTGCTGCCAATCGCAGCCTCTCCGATCCTCGAGGCGCGCCTGCCGATCCCCACGGCATTCACCATCTTCCCCGCACCTTTGTTCGAGGCGGGGATGTACGGCATCCTCACCGCGTTCATCTTTACACTCTGGCCACTGGCCCGCACCGACCGCGTGCGCGCGGCAACCCTGTTTCGTGACGCATGGGACGGGGCCAGTCGCCTGCCTGCGCCCATGTTCATCTTAGCCACTGGCGCAGCCATCGCGGCGCTTGTCGGAATGGCTGGCTGGTTCACCGGCAGTTGGTTCCTCACACTCTGGACGCTTGGCGGCATCGCTGGCGCGCTCGCAATCCTCGCACTCGCAGCCTTTGCAATCCGCATCGCCGCACGCAGCCTCAGTCACCGTATGCGCGGGCGTCCCCGCGTGAGGTGGGCCATGTCCGCAATTGGTGGCACAGTTGAGGGCGCGGGTGCTGTTGTACTCTCGCTGGGGCTCGGCCTGTCGGTCCTTGCCGCTGTCGGGCAAATTGACGGGAACCTGCGCCAAGTCATTGCAGGCAACCTGCCCAGCATCGCGCCCAGCTATTTCTTTGTGGACATCCAAAAGGACCAGATCGAAGGCTATACAGAGCGGCTCGAGAATGATCCCGCCGTCAGTCGCGTCGACAGTGCGCCAATGATGCGCGGCGTGGTGACCAAGATCAACGACCGCCCGGCGATTGAAGTTGCGGGGGATCACTGGGTCGTCACTGGTGACCGCGGCTTGACCTATGCGGACAAGCCGAACCCCGAGGCAATTATCACCGAAGGCGAATGGTGGCCCTCGGGCTATACTGGTCCCCCCCAGATCAGCTTTGCCGCCGAAGAGGCCGAAGAGATGGGCCTGAGCATTGGCGATACAGTCACAATCAACGTGCTGGGCCGCGACATTACAGGCACCATCACCAGCTTTCAGGAGGTTGATTTCTCCACAGCTGGTATCGGCTTTGTGCTAACGATGAACCCTGCCGCCCTTGCTGGCGCGCCGCATACGTTTCTATCGACCGTCTATGCCGAGCCTGAGGCCGAGGCACAAATCCTGCGGGATCTGGCAAAGGCCTATCCCAACATCACTGCCGTACGGGTCAAGGATGCGATTGACCGTGTGGCCGATTTGCTTGCGGGGTTGGCCGCTGCCACATCTTACGGCGCGGCGGCCACCTTGCTGACAGGGTTCTTGGTGCTGATCGGCGCTGCCGCAGCAGGCGCTGATGCGCGCACCTATGAGGCGGCAATGCTAAAGACAATGGGTGCATCGCGCCGCATGATTGCCGCCAGTTTCATACTCCGCGCAGCCCTGCTGGGGCTGGCCGCAGGCGGCATCGCGCTCTTTGTAGGGGCGCTGGGGGGTTGGGCTGTAAGCACCTTCGTGATGGACACGCAGTACACAATCATCTGGCCATCTGCCTTGCTGATTGTCGCAGGGGGGATCACCGCGACCGTTCTCGCGGGTCTCGGATTTGCCCGTCGCGCACTACAAGCACGACCAGCGCGGGTTCTGCGCGCCCGTGAATGATCCGTGCAGCGTCTTCGCCAAGGTTCCCCCTTTGCCTCGGCAGCACATACGCTTAGATTAGCGGGCAACAAGGAGCGCGATAATGTCTGACAGCACAACCGAATCTGCCCCCGAGCATACCCTGCCCGCCAAACTGGCGCCCGCAGTCACGCCTGCCCAGCGCAAACAGATCATCAACATCGTGCGCCGCGCGGCCAAAGCCGAGATCATGCCCCGCTTCCGCCGCCTGTCGGACGGCGATATCCGCAGTAAATCCAACGCAGACGATCTGGTCACTGACGCCGATACAAAAGCCAAAGCGATGATCACCCGCGCGCTGCAAATCGCCTTCCCCTCTGCGCTTGTCATTGGCGAAGAAGCTGCGGCGGCAAAGCCTGACTTGATGGAGGGTCTGGCCGATGCACAGCTTGCGTTTGTCATTGATCCCGTCGACGGCACATGGAACTTCGCACATGGCCTGCCTCTGTTTGGTGTGATCGTTGCGGCCACGCAGTACGGCAAACCCGTCTTCGGGCTCATATATGATCCAGTGGCCGATGATTGGGCCATTGCAGACACCGAAATGACGCCACAGCTCCAGCGCCCCTTCGGTGCGCCCCGCGCTCTCAAGGTTTCAATGGGCAAATCGCTGGACCAGCTTTCGGGTTGCTTTAACCTCCACAGGTTTCCTCAGGAAAAACAGGCATAGCTAGCAGCGACTTTGCCAGGGTT
The DNA here is from genome assembly GCA_965660425.1 of Sulfitobacter sp. Classification (GTDB taxonomy): domain Bacteria; phylum Pseudomonadota; class Alphaproteobacteria; order Rhodobacterales; family Rhodobacteraceae; genus Sulfitobacter. The sequence goes on from CBFHZX010000007.1 coordinate 40,024, forward strand.
TGCGCGTGTGAATTCGCTGCGCTGTGCTGCGCATAAATACCGGATCCTGGCGCAAGGGCAGATCGATTTCACCCTAACTTCAATGCTGCACCCGTGGGACCATGCTGCGGGCGCGCTGATTGCCGCTCAGGCAGGCGCGCATGTGGAGATGCTCGATAGTGGCGAGTATACTGCCGCACGTCAAAGCGGGCACCTGCTCATCGCTCCTGACAAGCAGACATGGAACAAGCTCAAGAAAGTGTTCAGTTTCTTACTGGACGAGACCCCGTAAGAGTAAAGCCTAGCGGATGTACTTTTGGTAGGCAGCCTCGGTCATATACTCATCGAGTGCCGCCTCATCGTCGATGCTCATCTTGAAGAGCCAGCCATCCCCTTGCGGGTCCTCCGAAATAACCTCGGGCGCGTCGGTCAGGCGTGTATTCACCTCCGTGATCTCGCCGTCCAGCGGTGCCAGAATATCGACAGCATCATCATCCGCCTCGATCACAACAACAGGATCATCGGCTGCGACGACATCTCCTTCTTCGGGTAGCTCGACGAATTTCGCATCGCCCAATTGCTCGGCACCGAAACTGGACAGGCCAACGGTGACTTCATCCTCGCCGTCTTCAATACGCAACCACAGGTGTTCTTCGGTAAATTTCATGGAACTGGCCTTCCGTTGATTCCGTTTTGCCAAAGCATTCAGGCTTAATCAATCCACCATCTGCGCGGTTGCTCCTGTCTGGTGCTGGTGGTTAGGTAAGGCAGAATTTGTCTATGCAAAGGTTTCTTATGCACCCCTGCTTTTTCGGCTACGGCAGCCTCGTCAACCGCGACACCCATGTCTACGCGAATGCAACGCGTGCACAGCTGCAAGGATGGCGGCGCACGTGGGTCTACACCAGCGCGCGAGGCCAAGCGTTTCTAAGTGTTATCGCGGACGCAGAGACAACAATCGACGGGCTAATCGCCGAGGTGCCGCATGGCGACTGGGAGGCACTGGACGCGCGCGAGTATGGTTATGCGCGGATTGCATCAGGCGAGGCAGCGCTGCATCCCCTCAATCCTGCTCCGCAAGTTTCCCATTATTCTGTGCCGCAGGAAACATGGGTGAACAGCACCGCCAACCACATCCTGCTCAGCTATCTTGATGTGGTGGTGCAAGGGTATCTGCGCGAATTTGGTGCCGCGGGTGTGGCAAATTTGTTTGCCACCACCGATCGCTGGGACACACCTGTTCTGAATGACCGCGCAGCGCCGCTCTATCCGCGTGCGCAGACTCTCACCGCGCAGGAAACCGCATTGGTCGATCAACATCTGGTGCTGCGAAACACGCCCGTCATCATGGGTTAACCGCGCGCTTTGATCACCTGCAGCAGCGGCAGGGCGGCGGACATATCTGGCCCGTGTGCCTGCCCTGTGAGTGCCTTGCGCAGCGGCATGAACAGGCCCTTGCCCTTACGTCCCGTGGCTTCCTTCACGGCCGCTGTGAACTTCCCCCAAGTCTCGCCGTCATAGTCGCCCTCGGGCAAAAGGGTCATGGCTTGCGCGATAAACTCACGGTCCTCTTCGTCAATCACGGGATCTGCCCCCTTGCTGAACATCTCCCACCACGGGGCAAGATCGTGCAGCGTTGTGATGTTCTCGCGGGTGACCGCCCAGAATTGCTCGACCTTGTCGGCGGGTACGCCTAGCGCTGCAATATCATCCGCAACTTCCGCCAGCGGCAGGACCGAAAGGTATTTCGCCGTCAGAGGCTTGAGGTCTTCGGCGTCAAACTTGGTCGGAGACGCCCCAAAGCGCGTGATGTCAAAACCCTCCACCAGCTCTGCCATATCCGTGCGCAGCTCGACAGGGTCACTGGAGCCAAGCCGTGACATCAGGCTCAGCAACGCCTGCGGTGCGATCCCCGCCTCACGCAGGTCTTTGAGCGCAAGTGTGCCGAGGCGTTTGCTCAGCGCTTCACCCTGCGGACCCGTCAGCAGCGAGTGATGTGCAAATGAAGGTGCCGTACCGCCCAGCGCCTGCATGATCTGTATCTGCGTGCCTGTGTTGGTGACGTGGTCAGAGCCGCGCACAACATGGGTCACGCCCATCTCTGTATCGTCCACCACGCTGGCAAGCGTGTAGAGAATCTGGCCATCCCCACGGATCAGCACAGGGTCAGAGACAGACGCCCCATCAATGCTGATATCCCCCAAGATACCGTCGTTCCAGACGATCCGCTCGTGATCCAGCTTAAAGCGCCAGACACCATCGCCCCGCTCGGCGCGCAGGGCCGCTTTCTCGTCTTCCGGCAGGTTCAGCGCAGCACGGTCATAGACAGGCGGCTTGCCCATATTGAGCTGTTTCTTGCGCTTGAGGTCCAGCTCCGTGGGCGTCTCGAACGCCTCATAAAACCGACCCAGATCGCGCAGCTCTTGGGCGGCGGCATGGTATTTCTCAAGGCGCAAGGACTGACGCTCCACACGGTCCCAATGCAAGCCAAGCCAGTCAAGGTCGCGCTTGATCCCGTCGACATATTCTTCCTTGGAGCGGTTCGGGTCCGTGTCATCAATCCGCAAGATAAACTCGCCCCCTGCCTTGCGCGCAATGAGGTAGTTCATCAACGCCGTGCGCAGGTTTCCTACGTGAATCCAGCCTGTGGGCGACGGGGCGAAACGGGTAGTAGTTTTATCGGACATGCGGGAGCCTCCTGTTGATGCGCTTGCTTGCACAGACAGGCCGCTTTGTCCAGTTGAGGCGGCTAGAGCTTGCCCGCTGATTTTAAACGCTCCAGCGCGTGGCCCAGATATTCGGTGCGGAACGAATGACCGCCCTCAAACAGGCAAAATTTCAGGATGTCTTGGGCGTCATTGGCACTTTGCGAACAGCGCAGTTTTGGCGTGTCGATCTGCTTTGCAGGACCAAAGCGCCCCAAAGCCGCATACATGGCAAGGGCGTCAGACACCTTTCCCTGATGCGTGGGGCCAATTGGCCGCCCGTTCAGCGGCACAGTGCCATCCGCATCCCCATGAATGTGAACCAGACTGGCGACAGGTGCCGCGCAATTGCGCTCCGGCTCCAGCCAGAAGGTGCCTGCATAGGGTACGAACCCTGCAAAGGTATCAGGCCGCGCGCAGGCGAGGTTCCAGACCAGCATCCCCCCGCGCTAAATCCGCTTGCCACGAGTTCGTTGGTATCAATCCCGAATTGCACCTGTGCATCGGCAATCACCGCATCGATATAGTCGAACTCGACCGCGCCCGTGCTGTCAGGCGTGCGCGGTCCGTTGGGCAAATCCCACAAGTCGCCCACGCCTTGCAATGCGATGAGCGCCAGCCCCTGATCGTGGACCATCCGCCGCAGACTGCCGTTGCGCATGACACCCGCAGCGCTGCCGCGATAACCATGCGCCCAAATCAGCGCGCCCACAGGCCCCTTATCCTCCGACATGGAGACACGATAGCTGCGATCCCCAACCTCACAGTCACTGTCGGCACCGCACGCCTGCGCCATTGAGGCCATTAGGCTGAATACCAAAATGAGAAAATAACGCATGAAGCCTCCGTGATCCCCTCCACCCTGCGGCAGTGGGATGCCAGTGGCAAGTCACCTACGCGTGTGCGCGCCACATCGGCAACGGGCACAACAAACATATCCTTGGTCTGGTAAACGGAGCCTTGCATCAGCGACTGGCTGAGTTGCGCCCATTTGCGTTTGAAAAATCCAAACCGCGCCAGATACGCATCATGATCCTTTGCGTGGATCACCAAAAACAACTGCTCATTGCTCATTGCGGCCTCGGCAAACTCGATCTCTTCCCACCGCAGGAATGGATAGCGCCACGGCTTTACACCATCCTCGGTAAGCGACAGCACAGGTGCCTCCGCGACAGCGCGGTAGAAAATCACAACCGTACATGCGCCAAAGAAGAGCGCAGCTGGTCCCCCCGTGAGCCAGCCACAAGACCACCAACAATCATGATCCCAACCCCAATCGCAGTCATCCCGAGCGCCAGCACACCCAAAATCCAAAGCATCTTGCGCGCGGGCGCGTAGTGGATGGGCAGATCGCTCATCCCCTTAGCTCGGATCGCGCCAGCGGTTGGCGATCGGATAGCGGCGGTCAAGCCAGAACGCCCCCTTGGTCAGCCGTGGCCCTGGCGCAGATTGGAAGCGTTTGTACTCGGAAATATAAACCAGATGCTCGACCTTCTTGGCCACATCGCGGTCAAACCCCGCAGCGACGCAATCGGCAACTGCGCCGTCATTGTCGACCAGAATTTCCAGCATCACATCCAGCTCTGGATAGTCGGGTAAGCTATCGCTGTCCTTTTGATCATCGCGCAGCTCGGCAGAGGGGGCTTTGGTGATGATATTCTCAGGGATGACCGCGCCTTTTGGTCCCAGCATCCACTCCGCGTGGTTAGCATTGCGCCAGCGGCACGTCTCGAAAACGCGCATTTTATAGAGGTCCTTGATCGGATTATACCCGCCCGCCATATCGCCATAGATCGTAGCATAGCCCACGGCGACCTCGGATTTATTGCCAGTGGTCAAAAGCATCTCGCCAAACTTATTGCTTAGCGCCATCAGGAGCAGGCCGCGCAGGCGGCTTTGGATATTTTCTTCGGTCAGATCAGGCTCGGTCCCCTCAAACAGCGGCGCCAGCGTCTCGGTGATCGCATCACGCCCCGCCTTGATCGGGACAAAGTCATATCGCGCCCCCAGCGCTGTGGCACAGGCCTTCGCATCCTCAAGCGATGCATCAGAGGTATATTCAGACGGCAGCATCACACAGCGCACATTGTCTGAGCCCAGTGCGTCCACAGCGATGGTCGCCACAATCGCCGAATCGATACCGCCCGACATACCTAGCAGCACTTTCTTGAACCCCGTCTTGCGCATATAGTCGCGCAGGCCCTGCACCATCACGCGGTAATCCTGCGCGTAGGCGTCAGCATGCACAGCCTTTTCACTTTCAAGAATGCGCCAGCCGTCGGGTCCGCGTTCAAGGTCCACATGCTTAATGATGCTATCGAAAGCAGGCATCTGGAAGACCAGCTGACCTCCCGGATTGAGGCCAAAGCTCGCGCCATCAAAAATCTGGTCGTCCTGACCGCCCACCATATTGAGGTAGATAAGCGGCAAATCCGTCTCGACCACACGGGCAACCATGTGATTCATCCGCGTGTCGAACTTGCCGCGGTAGTAGGGCGAGCCATTGGGCACCAGCAGGAACTCCGCCCCCGTCTCGGCCAGCGTCTCAGCGACGTCCTCATGCCACGCGTCCTCGCAAATCGGGCTGCCGATGCGGGTGTTACCCACAGAATAAGGCCCGCCCAATGGCCCACTGTCGAAGATACGAACTTCGTCAAAAACCGTCTCGTTTGGCAAATGGTGCTTGAGCACGCGGCTCGCGATTTTGCCGCCTTTGAGCACGAGATAAGCGTTATACAGCGCGCCATCCTCGACAAGCGGCGCACCGATGGCCAGCGCGGGACCGTCTGCACAGTCAGCGGTCAGCGCCTCGATATGGGTCATCACATCGCGCTGGAATGCGGGCTTCATCACCAGATCCTGCGCGTTATAGCCTGCGATAAACATCTCGGGCAGTGCGACCAGATCGGCACCAGCCGATTTGCCCTGCGCCCATGCATCCCGCGCTTGTGCGGCGTTGCCTGCCAAATCACCGACGGTCGGGTTCATTTGCCCCAATGTGATGCGAAAGCGGTCTGCCATGACGTATCCTCTTGTCTGTTGCCTCCGATGTAACAGATCACCGCCCAAGGGAAAGCCCCGAGGCAGCAGCGCGGCAAAAGGCCGTTGCCCCTGTGCGACTGCATCTTTAGTCTGAAACACGACTCGTCGGGCTCCGTTTGCCCGATCAAATGAACAGGACCGCCATGACCCTTCGCACTCTCTTGCTCGCTCTTACCGTGACCCCGTTGACCTTCAGTGCTGTAGCTGCGCAGAACACCCAAATCCTGAGCCAGCAATACGACGACGGCGGCGTTTATGAAGGAACGTTCAAAGACGGGCTGCAACACGGACAAGGTACTTATGTCCTGCCCAACGGCTATGAGTACTCTGGCCAGTGGGTCGAGGGGGAGATCAAAGGCACAGGAACTGCCCGCTTTCCTAACGGCTCTGTCTATGAAGGCGATTTCGCCAAAGGCAAGCCAGAGGGTATTGGCAAGATCACCATGGCCGATGGTGGCACCTATGAGGGTGAATGGCTGGCAGGCACTATCGTCGGCCAAGGCGTGGCCGTTCATGCCAACGGCGAGCGGTACGAGGGTGGCTTCCGCAATGGCAAACGCCACGGCAAAGGCGTTCTAACCACGCCATCGGGCTATGAATACAAAGGCGACTGGGTCGACGGGCAAGCCACGGGGCAGGCCGTGATCACCGATGCCGAAGGTGCGGTCTACGAGGGCACTGTCGTCGATGGCGCACGCTCGGGTCAGGGCAAGCTGGTCCATCCCGAAGGTTTCACGCTTGAGGGCACATGGTCAGGCGGCCAACTCAATGGCCAGGGCACCATCACCCAAGCGAATGGCGACACCTATGAGGGCGATCTTGTCGACGGCCGCCGCGAAGGCATGGGCAGCTCACGCACGGCGGCTGGTGACACCTATGTTGGTACATATCTGAACGATAAACGTCACGGGACAGGCGTGTTCACAGGCGCAGACGGCTATAAATACGAAGGCGAATGGGTTGAGGGCCGCACAGAGGGCGCAGGCACAGTGACCTACCCCGACGGCTCCTTACAGACAGGCACCTTCGTGGACAACCTAGCCAATGGACGCGGTAAAATCACCTATCCCGACAGCTCCACCTATGAGGGCGACTGGCTGGCGGGTGTGATTGAAGGAGAGGGTCGTGCCACCTATCCAAACGGTATGGTCTATGAGGGCCGCTTTGTTGACGCACGCAATGACGGGCAAGGGACGCTGACCTATGGCGATGGCCGCTCCTATGTCGGCGGCTGGAAGGCGGGCCTGCGTCATGGTCAGGGCACAGCCACCTACCCCGATGGAACCGTCTATGTCGGCGCGTTCAACGAGGGCCGCCGCGAAGGCGCGGGCAAGATCACCATGGCAAGCGGCTTTACCTATGAAGGGCAATGGTCAGGCGGAGAGATCGACGGCACGGGCACGGCGACCTACGCCAACGGGGATGTCTATGTCGGCGCGTTCGTGCAGGGTAAGCGTCAGGGCAGTGGCACAATGACTTACGCTAGCGGTGAACAGGCCTCAGGTGACTGGAACAATGGCGCGCTATCCAGCGCTACAGGTGCAGCCGCAAACGCTGAAACACCGGCAGTTCCTACAAACAACGACTAATATATATTACTTCGCGGGCGCAAACTCTGCGTCAAACGCTTGCGCTCCCAATCTGGAAAACCGCACGACGCGGCTGCCTTTTTCGCGCTTGGCCCAGCCCAACTGTTCCATCTGCACAAGCATGGCCCGCCCCAGACCACCTGCAAGATGCGTGCGACGCGCGCTCCAGTCGAGACAGGTACGGCAAACGGGAGCGCGTGCTTTCTCGAGCGCGACGAGGTCGATGCCAAAACCAGCGACAACTGCCGCCCCTTGTCCGCTGAGCGTGACATCATCGCCCTGCTCCAACAGGTCACCGCGTGCGATCATCGCGTCATACATCGCGATGCCGCGAGCGCCTGCCAGATGGTTATAGCACACACGCGCCTCGCGCATCGCGCTGTCCGCAGGCCCTGTGCGGGTGCGCAGATGTCCTTGCCCCGCGGCCAATCCCATCAGCGCCTCCAGCACCTCCGCCACCTCGGGACCACTGAGCGAGATGTATTTGTGACGTCCTGACTTGCGCGCATGGCACAACCCACCTGCCTCAAGTTTGGCCAAATGCGCGCTGGCGGTCTGCACCGTTACCCCTGCCTCATGAGCCAGTTCCGTCGCGGTGAGGGCCTTACCACTCATCAACGCACTGAGGATATTGGCGCGGGCCGGATCACCAATCAGGGCGGCGATGCGGGCAATGTCAGGACCTTCTTTCATACTTCGACCGTAGGCGAAGCATTGGTGCCTCGCAATAGGCTAAACCACCGGAGCGACAACAAGCAAAACACCATACTCACCTGTATTATTCGCTATCAGATCGACCTGACCAAAAAAGCGCAATTCCAGCAATACGCGCGAAATTGGGGGCAAGCCATCCCGCGTTGCGGTGCGGACCTTGTGGGGTATTACGCACCGCATGAGGGCTCCTCGACGCTCGCCTACGGCATCTACAATATTCCCTCACTGGCGGAATACGAAGCCTACCGCGCGCGCCTTGCCGCTGATCCGCTGGGGCGCGAGAATTATGAATTCGCACAATCAGAGGAATTTCTCTTGCGCGAGGACCGCACATTTCTCACCCTCGCCTCGAGCCCACATGGAGAGCCAACATGATCGCTGTCATCTTTGAAGTCATACCCCATCCCGACCGCCAATCCGACTACCTTGATATGGCCGCGCTCATGCGCCCGCTTGTGGACGAGATTGACGGCTTTATCTCGGTCGAGCGTTTTCAGAGCCTCACCAATCCTGACAAGCTACTATCCCTGTCATTCTTTCGCGATGAGGAGGCGATCGCCGACTGGCGACGCCTAACCAAACACCGCACCGCGCAATCGGCAGGGCGCGAGGGGATGTTCACCGACTACCACCTGCGCATCGCCCACGTGATCCGCGACTATGGATTGTTTGACCGTGATGAAGCGCCTGCCGACAGCAAAGAGCTACACGGCTAGGCGGCTTTAGCGATAAGGATTCTTCGGCGCGCGGTCCATGCTGAGTGACCCCTGAGACCGCTCCACGATCATCACTGCCGCGTCCGCCAGATGCTGCCGCCCGATGGCCTCATCTCCCTGCGCCACCCGCAGCCTGTGCGCCTCCAGCATCACCTCCGCATGGGACGATCCACGCGGCGGGATGAAGGTATAGCAGGCCAGCTCAATCAGCAGGCCGAGCGGGTCTCTAAAATAGACCGAGTGCATAAAACCGCGGTCCTTGATCCCCGAATTGCCGATCCCGCGCTGCTTGAGACGTTCAAGCACCTGATCAAACATGGCGCGGTCCAGCTCGAATGCCAGATGATGCACACAACCTGCATCCGTGGGTGTGCGGTTATGGACGGGCTTGCGGGTCTCGTTGGTGAAGATCGTGATCAAACGACCGTCGCCAGGATCGAAATAGAGATGCCCCTCTTCAGGGTCATCAAGATTGGGCTGGTCAAACAAGAAGGGCATGCCCAGCACGCCTTCCCAAAAATCAATGCTCGTCTGGCGATCCGCACCCATAATGGTGATATGATGCACCCCAAGCGTCTGTATCTTCTTCATATCGCGGCCCTTTTCATCGCCTGTCCCAACCAGCCACATAGCGCAAAGACAGATGCGCGCAAACGTGCCTAAACAGTCGCCGCACCCCCCTTTAACCCAGCGCCCACCGCGCCTATAAGGTCGCAGCTAGCCTGTGCGAGAGTCGCGGGCCTATATGTATTTTGCAAGGTGCTTATTCACATGTCGATCTTTGGAAACCTGCGCGGCCTCTTCTCGTCTGATATGGCGATTGATTTGGGGACTGCCAACACGCTGGTCTATGTGAAGGGCAAGGGCATCGTTTTGTCAGAGCCGTCCGTGGTCGCCTATCACGTCAAAGACGGCGTGAAGAAAGTGCTCGCAGTGGGTGAAGACGCCAAGCTGATGCTGGGCCGCACACCCGGCAGCATCGAGGCGATCCGCCCGATGCGCGAAGGCGTCATTGCCGATTTCGACACAGCCGAAGAGATGATCAAACACTTCATCCGCAAGGTGCACAAACGCTCGACCTTCTCCAAACCCAAGATTATTGTCTGTGTGCCCCACGGTGCGACCCCCGTTGAAAAACGCGCGATCCGCCAATCGGTGCTGAGCGCAGGCGCGCGGCGCGCAGGCCTGATTGCGGAACCAATTGCTGCGGCAATCGGTGCGGGCATGCCGATCACCGACCCCACGGGCAACATGGTCGTAGACATCGGCGGTGGTACAACCGAGGTCGCCGTACTGTCGCTTGGCGATATCGTCTACGCGCGGTCCGTCCGCGTGGGTGGTGACCGTATGGATGAGGCGATCATTAGTTATCTGCGCCGCCAGCAGAACCTTTTGGTAGGTGAGACAACGGCCGAGCGGATCAAAACCTCTATCGGTACGGCACGCATGCCCGACGACGGGCGCGGCACCTCTATGCAAATTCGCGGGCGCGACCTGCTCAACGGTGTGCCAAAAGAAATCGAAGTCACTCAGGCGCAGATTGCCGAGGCACTCGCCGAGCCTGTACAGCAAATTTGCGAGGCGGTGATGACCGCGCTTGAGACAACGCCTCCTGATCTGGCCGCCGACATCGTGGACCGTGGCGTTATGTTGACGGGTGGTGGGGCGCTGCTGGGCGATCTGGATCTGGCGCTGCGCGAGCAGACGGGTCTGGCCATCTCTGTCGCGGATGAGCCGCTGAATTGTGTGGCACTCGGCACTGGCAAAGCTCTTGAGTACGAGACGCAGTTGCGCCACGCTATCGACTACGACAGCTAACAGCGGCCTAAGGGGGGCGCATCGCCGTCATGGCCGGAGACAGACAGAACGCCAATGAATACACAGGACCGCTGCGGCGGCTTCTGACGGCTGTTCTGGTGCTTGTTCTTTTTGCGGTATTCTTGCTGTGGCGCATCGACAGTCCGCGGGTCGAGAGATTTCGCGCGCAGGTGATAGATGCTGTTGTGCCCAATCTCGACTGGGCCATGGCGCCTGTGACGGGAGCGATCAACCTGCTGCGTGATTTTCAAAGCTACCAACGCTTGTCCGAGCAAAATCAGGAGCTGCGCTCGGAATTGCGGCGCATGCAGACATGGAAAGAGGCGGCGCTCCAGCTCGAGCAAGAGAACGCCCGCCTGCTGGACCTCAACAACGTGCGCCTCGATCCGCGCCTGACGTATGTGACGGGTGTGGTGCTGGCTGATTCCGGCTCGCCGTTTCGCCAATCCGTGCTACTCAATGTCGGCGCGCGCGATGGCTTGGTCGAAGGCTGGGCCACGATGGACGGGATCGGCCTTGTGGGCCGCATCTCGGGCGTGGGCGAGAACACGGCGCGGGTGATCCTGCTCACCGATTCAAGCAGCCGCATCCCTGCGGTTATCCAGCCCTCGGGCCAGCGGACGATTGTTGCGGGTGATAACACTGCCGCACCGCCGATTGATTTTCTCGAGAACCCCGAAATGGTACGCCCCGGTGACCGGGTGGTCAGCTCTGGTGATGGCGGCGTGTTTCCCGCAGGCCTGCTCATCGGGCAGATCGCTGCCGACCCGGGCGGGCGGCTTCGCGTGCGCCCTGCCGCTGATTTCGAGCGGTTGGAGTTCCTGCGAGTTTTGCGTCACCACGGTACGGACAAGGCAATCAATGCTCCGAGTGTCGTCTCGGCTGCCCCCCCTGCGATTGCACTGCCGACAGAGCAAAGCGAGTAAGCTCGCATGGATGACCTCTCCCCCCTTCGTTTGTTTATCATGCGCAGCGCATTCGTCTCGCTGACCGTTCTGATATTGTTTTTCCACCTGCTGCCCATCGATACGCAGCCCGTGACCCTGTTCACCCCCGAACTGCTGCCACCGCTGGCCGAGATTGATCCTGCCGAAGCGCGCTTGCGGGCGCTGCTGGATCAGGGAACCAACCGCCATTTGATCGGGCCTGACCTGCTCATTGCGTTTGCCTTTGCATGGTCCTTGCGGCGTCCTGAATACGTGCCGACACTGCTGTTGGCGCTTTTATTTCTGCTGGCCGATCTGATGCTGCAACGCCCGCCCGGGCTTTGGTCGATACTGGCGCTGCTGGCGTGCGAGAACCTCAAAGGGCGCAGCAGAACCTTGCGCGATTCAACATTTGGCGCGGAGTGGGTCGCTGTCGCAATTTTGCTCACAGGAATTTTGATCGCTAACCGATTTGTGTTATTTATAGTGATGGCACCCGCGCCCCAACTCAGGCTCAGTTTGATCGAGCTCGTGATTACCGTGCTGATCTATCCCGTCGTGGTGTTTATCACGCGGTCGGTCATGGGTGTGCGACGCGCCGCACCAGGAGAATTGGACGCCCTTGGCGGGCGCGCATAAACACAGGTTGATGAGGCAAATCGCATGAGACGCAGCAGAGCCGAGACAGACGCGAGCCACACCAAGCTCAGCCGCCGCGCAGCGTTGCTGGGCGGGGTTCAGTTGTTGTTCATGGGCGGGCTGGCCGCGCGCATGCAGTATCTACAAGTTGATCAAGCCGACCAGTTCCGCCTGCTGGCCGAAGAAAACCGCATCAACATCCGCCTTACGCCACCTGTGCGCGGCGAGATTTTTGACCGCAATGGCGTGCAACTGGCGCAAAACGTTCCCAGCTACCGCATTGTGATGGTGCGCGAAGATGCAGGTGATGTGGAAAAGGTCATCACCCGCCTCGCCTCGCTTATCGAGCTTACCCCCGAGCAGATCGAGAATGCACTGGCCAAGCCCAAGCGCTCAGAACGCTTTCTTCCCGTCACAATAGCCGAGGATGTGAGCTGGGAAGCGGTAAGCGCAGTGTCCGTGAACGCCCCCGCCTTGCCCGGCATTTCTCCCGAGGTAGGCAGTACACGTGTCTATCCGCGCGGGTCGGATTTTGCCCATGTCGTGGGCCGTGTCGGCAGCGTGAGCCAAAAGGACCTTGATGCACTTGAGGATCCTGATGCTGTGCTGCGCATCCCGCGCTTTCAGATCGGTAAGATCAACGTCGAGGCGCGCAAAGAGCAATTGCTGCGCGGTGTGGCAGGCACCAAGCAGGTCGAAGTCAACGCAACAGGGCGTGTCATGCGCGAACTGGAACGCCGCGAAGGCAAACAAGGGTCCGATCTGCAACTCACGCTGGATTCCAAGCTGCAAAACTATGTTCAGGCGCGGCTGACAGGGGAGAGTGCAGCGGTGGTTATCATCGACTGCGAGAAGGGCGATATCCTCGCCAATTCTTCTGCACCGTCCTATGATCCCAACCTCTTTATTGGCGGCATTCTATCCAAGGACTATGATCCGCTGCTCAACGACAAATACCGTCCGCTGGTCAATAAAACCGTGCAAGGCGCCTATCCGCCTGGATCAACATTCAAAATGATGACGGCGATGGCGGCGATCGAGGCTGGTATCATTGGCCCCAACGACACAGTGAATTGCCCGGGTCACCTCGAGATCGGCGGCCGCCGCTTTCACTGCTGGAAACGCTCGGGCCACGGGTGGGTAGACCTTGAGACCTCACTGAAACGCTCTTGTGATGTGTATTACTACGATCTGGCGCTGAAGATGGGGATCGACAAGATTTCGGCCATGGCCAACCGCTTTGGCCTTGGCATTCGCCATGATCTGGCGCTCAGCTCGGTCAATTCGGGTCTGACGCCGACAAAGGACTGGAAGCGTAGCAACAGGGGCGAGGATTGGGTCATCGGTGACACCGTTAACGCTTCTATCGGGCAGGGCTTTATGTTGGCCACGCCGATGCAGCTTGCGGTGATGACGGCGCGTATTGCCACAGGCCGCGATGTCACACCCCGTCTGATCAAGACGGTCAACGGTGTGGAACAGCCGATCAAAGGCAATGCGTCGCTGGGTATGAATGAAAACAACCTGCGTAAGATGCGAAGCTCTATGTATTCTGTCGTCAATGACCGCCGTGCCACCGCCTACCGTAGCCGTATCATCGCAGACGGGATGCGCATGGCGGGAAAGACAGGAACCTCGCAGGTCCGCTCGGTTGTGGTTAACAACTCCGAAGTCCCATGGGAGCAACGCGACCATGCCCTGTTTGTAGGCTATGCGCCCTATGACAATCCACGCTATTCTTGCGCTGTGCTGGTGGAGCATGGCGGTGGCGGCTCCTCCGCTGCGGCCCCGATTGCCCGCGATGCGTTGCTCCAAGCGCTCTATGAAGGCGAGCCACCGCTCGAAGCCTATCCCACCGCAGACCGCGCGCGCATCAAAACGCAGCAGCGCCGCCTGCGCGATGTTGAGCCGCAGGCGCGGGTCAAAAAACGTAGTGATCAAGCATGAGTTATCTTGAATATACAGTCAAATCGGTCCCGACAGGTTTGCGTAAAGTGCTCTACCTGAACTGGCCGCTTGTCTTGCTGATCACGGCGGTTGCAGGCTCGGGTTTCCTGATGCTCTACTCGGTTGCGGGCGGTGCCTATGACCCTTGGGCCGCACCACAGATGAAGCGGTTTGGCCTTGGCCTTGCATTGATGATCACCGTGGCGATGGTCCCGATCTGGATCTGGCGCAATCTGGCGGGGCTCGCCTTTGGCATATCTGTTCTTCTGCTTATCGGGGTTGAATTTTTCGGTGCCGTCGGCATGGGCGCACAGCGCTGGATCGATCTGGGCGTGATCCGCTTACAGCCTTCCGAGCTGACCAAAATCACGCTGGTGATGTTTCTCGCTGCCTACTACGACTGGCTCCCCGCCAAGTATATCTCGCGTCCCTTCTGGGTGCTTTTACCTGTCATGATCATCCTGATCCCCACAGCGCTTGTGGTCAAACAGCCCGACCTTGGCACCGCAATCCTGTTGCTGTCAGCGGGCGGCGGTCTGATGTTTCTGGCTGGTGTGCATTGGGCATATTTCGCCAGCGTCTTTGCCGGAGTTATCGGCCTTGTGGCTGCGGTGTTCAAATCCCGCGGGACCGAATGGCAGCTTTTGGAGAATTACCAGTTCCGCCGCATCGACACATTCCTTGACCCCGCTTCCGATCCGCTCAACACAGGCTACCATATCGCGCAATCCAAGATCGCGCTTGGGTCTGGCGGTTGGACAGGGCGGGGCTTTATGCAAGGCACACAGTCACGACTGAACTTCTTGCCCGAAAAGCACACAGACTTCATTTTCACCACTTTGGCCGAAGAATTCGGCTTTGTCGGGGGCATATCACTCTTGGTCCTCTATGCGCTGATCGTCGTCTTCTGCCTCGTCTCTGCCGTGATGAATAAGGACCGTTTTGCCTCGCTGCTGACGCTTGGCATTGCGCTGAACTTCTTTTTGTTTTTTGCTGTGAACATGTCGATGGTCATGGGGCTCGCTCCCGTTGTCGGCGTGCCCCTGCCATTGGTGAGCTATGGCGGCTCGGCCATGCTGGTGCTTATGATTGCATTCGGCCTTGTCCAATCGGCCCATGTCCACCGACCGCGATAGTTTAAATAAGGCCCCTGCCCCATGTCCATTTTCCACTTTGCCTTCAACGTAACTGACCTCGACCAAACGCGCGCCTTCTATGGCGGGCTGTTGGGCTGCACCGAAGGGCGCAGCACCGAGACTTGGGTTGATTTCGACTTTTTCGGGCATCAGTTGTCTTGTCATCTGGGCACCCCGATGTCTGTTGCGGCAACCGGGCTGGTGGGGGAGCATAAGGTGCCCATGCCGCACTTCGGCATTGTCCTTCCCTACACTGAATGGCGTGTACTGGCCGATCATCTCACTGCAGAAGGTGTTGATTTCATCCTAGCCCCGCAGACCCGCTTTAAGGGGGAGCCGGGGGAGCAATCGACAATGTTCTTCACCGACCCGTCAGGCAATCCTGTCGAAGTCAAAGGGCTTGCCCATATGGACGGTGCATTCGCCACATGATCAATATTTTATTCGCTGCCCGCCCTGAGCGTTGGGATACATATGAAGCTCCTTTGCGCCGCGCCCTTGAGGCAACAGGGATTTCCGCACATCTCGCCCAAGACATTGCCCCCGATGAAGTCGACTACATCGTCTATGCGCCCAATAGTGATTTGCAAGATTTCACGCCCTACACCCGCGCCAAAGCAGTGCTGAACCTCTGGGCAGGCGTGGAACAGATCACAGGGAACGAGACGCTGAAAATCCCGCTGGCGCGGATGGTCGATCACGGGCTGACCACGGGTATGGCCGAATGGGTAACAGGGCATGTGATGCGCTACCACCTCGGCATGGACCGTCATATCACGAACCCTGAAAACCTTTGGAAACCGCACACGCCCCCGCTGGCTGCGGAGCGTGACGTGGTGATCCTCGGTTTGGGAGCACTGGGAACAGCTTGTGCAAACATGCTACTTGGCCTCGGCTTCTCCGTGACAGGCTGGTCGCGCAGCGCCAAGGATGTTGCGGGTGTGACTTGTTTTCACGGACCTGACGGGTTGACGCAGGCTTTGGCGCGGGCCGAAATTGCAGTGACCCTACTGCCAGACACACCAGCGACAACGAACATCCTGAACGCTGATACGCTTGCGCAGATGCCACATGGTGCGTTCATCATTAACCCGGGCCGTGGTCCACTGATTGATGATGCCGCATTGATCACTGCGCTTAATGCAGGCCAGATCGCCCATGCTACACTCGATGTTTTCCGCACAGAGCCGCTGCCGCAGGACAACCCCTATTGGACGCATCCCCAAGTCACCGTCACACCGCATATCGCAGCAGAGACCCGCGCCAGTACAGCGAGCCAAGTCATTGTAGAGAACATTCGCCGCGGCGAAGCAGGAGGGCCCTACATCAATCTGGTGGACCGCGATCTAGGCTACTAGACCGCGCCCTTTCAGCAGTGCCTCAACCCCTGGCAATCTGCCACGGAAGGCAATGTAAAGCTCGGCCGCATCACGGCTGCCGCCTGTTGACAGGATATTCTCCTCCAACGCTTTGGCGCGTTCAGGATCGAACGCACCGCCCGCTTCTTCAAACGCCTCAAACGCATCGGCGTCCATGACTTCGGACCACATATAGCTGTAGTATCCGCTGGAATAACCGTCACCCGCAAAGACATGAGCGAAATGTGGGCTGGCGTGGCGCATCGTGATGGCGGCGGGCATGCCCAAACCGTCAAGCACCTTGCTCTGCATCTGCATCACATCCGTAGGTGGTTCACCTTCGTGGAACGCCAGATCGACCAGCGCTGAGGAGACGTATTCAACGGTCGCAAAGCCCATGTCGAAGGTCGCAGCCCCCAGCACCTTATCAAGCATCGCTTTGGGCATCGCTTCACCCGTTTTGGCATGGGTCGCGAATTCGCCCAATACCTCAGGCACCTCCAGCCAATGCTCATAGAGCTGGCTTGGAAGCTCCACAAAATCGCGCGCCACGGACGTGCCAGAAATGCTCTCATAGGTCACATCCGACAGCATCTGGTGCAGCGCATGGCCAAATTCGTGAAACAGCGTGCGCGCATCGTCGTAGGACAGGAGCGCAGGATCGCCCTTGGCAAAGTTGCATACGTTGATGACCACAGGCCCCTGCACCTTCGGGAACTTCGCCTGCCCCCGCATCGCCGAACACCAAGCGCCAGAGCGTTTGGAGCCGCGGGCAAAGTAATCTCCGATGAACACAGCCACATGCTCTCCGCCCCGCGTCACTTCCCATGCGCGGCAATCGGCGTGGTAGAGCGGCACATCCAGTGGCTTGAACTCCAAACCGAACAGGCGGCTGGCGCAGGCGAAGGATGCCTCGATCATACGGTCAAGCTGGAAGTACGGCTTTAGCTCCGCCTCATCCAGATCATGCTCCACCGCGCGGCGTTTTTCCGCGTAATAGCGCCAGTCCCATGGAGCGAGATCCCCATTCACTCCGTCCGCGTGCATCATCTTGGTCAAAACCTCGGCATCGGCGTTAGCCTGCGCCTTTGCAGGCTCCCAGACCTGCATCAGCAGATCGCGCACGGCAGCAGGAGTTTTTGCCATCTCTGTCTCGAGCTTGTAGTCGGAGAAGCTGTCATAGCCCAAGAGCGCCGCCCGTTCTTTGCGCAGTGCCAACGTCTCGGCGGCAATGGCACGGTTATCTGTCTCACCCCCATTGGCACCGCGTGCTTCCCACGCTTTGAACGCGCGCTCACGCAGATCGCGGCGGGGACTAAATTGCAGGAAGGGCGTGATGAGTGAACGCGACAGCGTGACAACTGGCCCACCTGCCTCCTTCTCTTCACCCGCCGCGCGGGCGGCATCAATGACGAAATCGGGCAGGCCCTCAAGGTCCGCCTCTTCCAGTTTCATGAACCAGCTGCGCTCATCCGCCAACAGGTTTTGCGTGAACTGCGTGCCCAGCACGGCAAGGCGGGCTTTGATCTCTTTCATCCGCTCCTCGCTCAGCCCTGTCAAAGCAGAGCCTGCGCGCACAAACCCGCGATGGGTCAACATCAGAACGCGCTCTTGCTCCTCGCTGAGGTCCAGCGCCTCACGCCCCTGCCACAGCGTATCAACGCGGGCAAACAGCGCTTTATTGGCGGAAATCTCCGAGAAATGCGCCGACAGCTTGGGGGAGAATTCGCGCTGCAGCCCCTCGCGCACCTCATTGCTGTTGGCGCCAGCGACGGTAAAGAACACGCCGAGAACCTGATCCAACAGATGCCCCGCGGCCTCAAGTGCCTCGATTGTGTTTGCAAAAGTCGGCGCGTCCGCATTGGTCGTGATTGCGTCAATCTCGGCATTATGCGCGGCGAGTGCCTCCTCGAGCGCTGGCGCAAAATCCTCGTCTGAAATCTGATCAAACGGCGCGAGGCCAAAGGGGGTCGTCCAGTCTTGCAACAGCGGGTTCATAGCAGTCTCCTTTGCACTCAATCTATGAATGCGGCCTCGGGGATACAATCGTTAGCGCGGCATGTGCGCGCAAATCGGGCAATCTGTGCGGGGTTTGATCCCGATGCGGCGGCTCTCGCCGTAAAGCGCGTCATAGATCACCATCTGACCCAGCAGCGGTGTGCCAGCACCTGTGATCAGCTTCACCGCCTCAACCGCCATCATTGCACCGACCACGCCGGGGAGTGGGCCAATGACCCCTGCCTCGGCACAGCTGGGCGCGAGGCCATCCGCAGGAGCTTGAGGGAAGATACACTGGTAACACGGCGCGCCACGGGCGGGGTCAAACACGCTCAACTGGCCTTCCCACTGGCTCAGGGCGCCAGAGATCAGCGGGATACCAGCGGCGACACAGGTGGCGTTTACCAGATAGCGTGTCTCGAAGTTATCAGTCCCGTCGAGCACAAGGTCATATTCTGCAAAAAGCTCAGGCGCGATGCTTTCATCCAGACGACGGTTATATGGGCGCACCTCGACGAAGGGGTTCTGCGCCTCCATCTCCGCTTGGGCCGAAAATACCTTGGGCATCCCGATCGCCGCATCCTTGTGGATGACCTGACGGTGCAGGTTTGCATTCTCCACCACATCATCGTCGATCACACCAATGCGCCCCACGCCCACCGCTGCAAGGTATTGCAACGCAGGCGCACCAAGCCCGCCCGCGCCAATGACCAGCACCTTTGCATTCTTGAGCGCCTTCTGCCCCATACCGCCTACTTCACGCAGCGCGATATGGCGGGCATAGCGGTTGAGTTCTGTCTCGGAAAAACTACCCGGCTTTCCTGCGGGCAGGATGGGCAGTTCTTCATCAACGCGCGATTTCGTACGCAGGCCTGCGATAAAGCGGGAGTAACCCCAAACGATCCCGCCTAGGCCCGTCACGATAAGCCACAAGGCCGCGCTGCCCCCCGTCGCCTCGCGCAGCGGATGGCCGTCGCGAAAGACAAGCTGCACTCCGATCACAGCGACCAAAAGCAGGCCGATCATCATCCAACGCGCCGCGCGTGGCGTGCGCATCACAATGCCCAAGCCCCAGATCACCGCCGCCAAAACCAATACCAGCAAAAGCCTACTCCGTTCCGGTAGAGCCGAAGCCCCCGACACCGCGCGCAGTAACGTCGAGCGCGCCTACACACGTGAACCTAGCCTGCACCACAGGGGCGACAACCATCTGCGCGATCCGCATGCCGTGCTCAATCACGAAAGGCGCATTGCCGCCGTTCTGCACAATCACGCCCAGCGGCCCGCGGTAATCGGCATCAATCGTGGCGGGGCTGTTGGGCAGGGTGATCCCGTGTTTCAACGCCAGCCCCGAGCGCGGCCTGATCTGGACTTCAAAGCCATGAGGAATAGCCAGCCGCAGGCCTGTCGGCACCAACATCCGTGCATGCGGTTCCAGCGTGATCGTGGCACGGTCTGGCAGATTGGCGCGCAAATCAGCACCTGCTGCCCCAGCTGTCTCATACTGTGGCAGGCCCAACGCTTGGTCTGCACCGCCTTCCCACATCATGCGCAGTTCGACATTGCGCATCAGGCAATCGCATCCGCAATGCGTGCGGCGAGCTTTTCCGCGACTGCATCCTTGCTCATGCGGGGCCATCCTTCGGCACCTGCATCACTGATGAGGGTCACAGCGTTTTCCGAACCGCCCATGATGCCCGTCGCGGGCGAGACATCATTCGCCACGATCCAGTCACAGCCTTTGCGCAGCCGTTTTGCCGTGGCATTCTCGATCACGTCATTCGTCTCGGCGGCGAAGCCCACAACGAGCGGCGGGCGGTTTTCTTCGAGGTTGCTGACGCCGTGCAGAATGTCGGGGTTCTCGGCAAATTCAAGCACAGGCAACCCGTCCTTGGTTTTCTTGAGTTTGCGGTCAAAGGCGGAGGTCACGCGCCAGTCTGCCACTGCAGCAGCAAAGATCGCCGCATCCACGGGCAGAGCCGTCGCAACAGCCTCCTGCATTTGCTGCGCGGTTTGCACCGCAACCACCTCGACTCCCTCGGGCGGGGCGACATCGGCAGGTCCTGTCACAAAAACCACATGCGCACCCAGCGCGGCCAATGCACGCGCCAGTGCCGTGCCCTGCGCGCCTGACGATCGGTTCGCGATGTATCGGACTGGGTCAATCGGCTCATGCGTAGGGCCAGAAGTTACGAGCACGCGGCGGCCTTTGAGCGGGCCATCAGTTAGTGCCGTTTCGACGGCTTCGACAATCTCCATAGGCTCGGACATACGGCCCGGGCCATGCTCGCCACAGGCCATATTGCCCTTGTTAGGGCCAACTATTGCAATACCGTCGCCGCGCAACGTCACCAAATTGCGCTGGGTCGCCGCATGCTCCCACATGCGGACATTCATTGCAGGCACAATCATAACGGGCGTGTCCGTGGCCAGCAGCAGCGTCGAGGCAAGATCATTGGCGAGCCCGCTTGCCATCTTCGCCATCAGATCGGCAGTCGCAGGGGCCACCACCACCAGATCGGCAACACGGCTCAGCTGGATATGGCCCATCTCCGCTTCGTCATCGAGGTCAAACAGATCGCGGTGCCCCTTTTGGCCTGCCAATGCAGACACCGACAAAGGCGTTACAAACTCCTCGGCGGCGCGAGTCAGCACGGGCGTCACAACAGCGCCCCGCTCGCGAAGACGGCGGATCAGGTCGAGCGATTTGAACGCGGCAATGCCGCCCCCGATGATCAACAGGATGTGTTTTCCAGCCAGCATAGGATTCCCTTGGTTGGGTCGCGTCACCTGCACCTTATGCCGCAGGCCGCACCTGCACCAGACCCTACTGGGTGAAGGCTGCGCATGAATCGCCACGCTCTGGCGCGGGCGCATCAAGGGTGAGAGAAAAACCGCCATTCACAGTGCTGCCGTCTTCGGCCTGCGCAAGCGAGAATACCGTCACATCAGGCGCTGCGACCTGCAGGAGCGCAGGCATCCCCCAGTCCGTGCGCGCATGGCCGTTGCCTGTAATCACGACAACAGGTCCGCCCGTCTGTGCCAAGGCGCGCAATGCGGCATTTGCCAGCGCCATGTCGCGTATCCGCTGTGCATCGACCATCATCGGCAGAAGCTCCTCGGGTAGCGCACCACAATGTGCAACCGCCTGCAACGCTTCCCGCGCCGCCTGCTCTTCGAGGTCGGGAGGCTGATCCAGACCAAAGCGCGCGGCTTCGGGCCGTTCTGAAATTGGGTTTTGCAACTGATCGCGCAGTGTCTCGCGCAAAACTCCAGCGCCAAAGATCACGGCATCGGGCGCCGCAGCGAAAATAGGAAAATACATATCGAATGAAGGCCACGCACTCTGCGACCATCCAATCGCTGCGTCCAGCTCCGCCTGATCGCTCCAGTCAAACGTGGCTTTTTCGGCTTGGGCAGACGTCAGCATTTCGAACACCAGCGCACTGGGCTGCAACGCAGCAACCCATTCTGCCTGTCGAGCATGATGATCGGGGTTATCATGCTGCTCCCCCAAGACCACGATTTGGGCGGCCCGTGCTTCATCTGGGATTTCGGCTACAGCATCAGTTGCAAAAAGCGCAGCCACAAGGGCCACGCTTATGCTCAGATTTCTAGGAGAAACCGGCCACCGCAAGATCATGTCAGGAAATGAAATACTTCTTGCGACTGCATCTCCAGCGACTTGCGCATCTTCTGGAAAGCAGCTGCCTCCAGCTGGCGCACCCGCTCTTTACTCAGGCTCAACTCTTGGCCAAGGCTCTCAAGCGTGCGGGGTTGGTCCCGCAGTTTCCGCTCACGCACGATGAGTTGCTCACGCTCGTTGAGTGCGGCCATCGACGTCAGCAGCCACTCGCGTAGCTGTTGCGTGTCGTGGTTGTGCTCGACGTTCTCAGCCGCCTGCGCGCTGTCGTCCTCGAGCGCATCGATCCATTCACGGCCTTCGTCCTCGGAGGATTGTGTCGCGTTCAGCGAATAGTCGGAGCCGGAAAGACGCCCCTCCATCATCTCCACATCATGCAATGGCACACCAATCTCGGTCGAGATCATCTGGCGCAGCTGGTGACGGTCAAGCTCTTCCCCTGCCGAAGCCGCTTCCCGCTCAAGGCGGGCCTGCACACGGCGCATGTTGAAGAACAGAGATTTCTGGGAAGAGGTTGAGCCTGTGCGCACCATTGACCAGTTGCGCATCACGTGGTCCTGAATGGAGGCTTTGATCCACCACACCGCGTAGGTTGAGAAACGAACCCCGCGATCAGGGTCAAACTTGTCAGCGGCCTTCATCAGGCCAAGGCCCGCTTCCTGAATAAGGTCATTCATGGGCGCGCCGTAACGCTTGAATTTGGAGGCCATGGAAATCGCCAAACGCATGTAGGCGGTGATCAGTCGGTGCAGTGAAGCCTCACACCGCTCATCACGCCACGCGTAGGCGAGCTTCAGCTCGGTCTCTGCGTCCAAAAGCTCCGCCTTCATCGCGGTGCGGGTGAGTGAAAAATCTTGCGCAGTACCCATAGCCATTGTTTCTTCTCCCAGTGAATGCGGTCATCTTGTAGTGACCTTTTGCTAAGACTACGCATCAAAGTGCATAAAGGTTCAAAAAAGGTTTAAAAAAATGTTGCCTAACGGCTCTTTCATCTTAGGAGGCGCAGCCTCGGGAAAGTCTGCGTGGGCAGAAAAATATATCCTTTCCAGCAACTTAAATCCAATTTACCTTGCTACAGGGCGGGTTTGGGATGACGAAGTTTTTTTACGCGTCAAAGTGCACAAAGACCGTCGTGACGACCGTTGGACCACAATTGAAGAACCGCTTGATCTAGCAGCGCCTCTGGCAAAACTCGCGGCTGACACCCCCGTTCTGATTGACTGTGCTACGATGTGGCTCAGCAACCAAATGATGGAGGAGGCCGATCTGGAACTTGCGACCCAAAAGCTGCTCAGCGCCCTGCGCGCCTGTGCCGCCCCTTGGGTCATTGTCTCGAACGAAGTGGGACATGGCATCGTGCCAGAGAATAAACTCGCCCGTCAGTTTCGTGAAGCCCAAGGGCGGCTCAATATTGCACTGGCGCAAGAGGCCGATCTGGCCGTTTTGATCACCGCTGGGCTTCCTCAAGTTTTGAAAGGATCTCTCCCATGACCACTTGGCATTGGGTCCGCCACGGGCCGACGCATGAGAAATCCTTTGTCGGTTGGCGCGACGTCCCTGCCGATTTGTCAGACCTCGATTTGATACAGCGCGTGCGCGAACATCTTCCTGAAAAGGCGCTGATGGTCTCCTCCGATCTCATCCGCTCCGTTCATACAGCTGATGCCCTCCACATGAACGGCCACACCCGCCTGCCGCATGAACCTGACCTGCGGGAGATCAACTTTGGCGTTTGGGACGGCATGCGCTTTGATGCGGTTGCAGCTCGCGACCCGCAGCTCAGCCGCGACTTTTGGGAGAAGCCCGGAGACATCCAAGCGCCTGAAGGTGAAAGCTGGAATCAGACCCTAACAAGGGTGAATGCCGTCGTTGCCCGCATGAACGCAGCCCACGCAGGGGCGCATATTATCGCTGTGGCGCATTTCGGCGTGATCCTGACACAGGTGCAGCGCGCGCTTGGCGTCTCCGCATATCAGGCGATGGCGCATAAGATCGACAACATCTCCGTCACAACGCTGCAGCACAAAGGGGGCGATGATTGGGACGTGGCACAGATCAATCACATTCCTTGATGCCAGACCCAACGCCTATGAATTTGCGCCCCGCCAGATGCAAGTCTAGAGACATCCTATGACTTATAAACTTTATATCGGTGACCGCACATTTTCGAGCTGGTCCTTGCGCGGCTGGCTTATGCTGGAAAAATTCAACCTCCCTTTCGAAGAAGTAGAGGTTGGACTTTACAGCGGGACAATGGCACAAGAGATGGCCAGCATCGCCCCCGCCCGCCTTGTGCCTGCCTTGACGACGCCAGAGGGTGATGTTGTTGGCGAAAGCCTCGCTATGGCCGAAACACTGGCCGAGCGGCACGCAGATACACCGATGTGGCCCACAGACCCCACCGCACGCAGCCGTGCGCGGTGGTTGTGCGCCGAGATGGTCGGCGGCTTTGGAGCGCTGCGCGGGGATTGTTCTATGCAGCTTGCCCACGTTGATGTCGACTTCGCCCCTTCCAAGGCCGTCAAGACCGGTCTCGCGCGCATCGAGACGCTATGGGCCTTTGCCCGCGAGAAAGCTGTGGAAGGGCCGTGGCTGTTTGGTGCCTATTCGCTTGCCGATGCCTTCTATGCGCCTGTGTGCGCGCGTATTGTCGGGTACAACCTACCCGTCTCGGATGCAGCGCGGGCCTATTGCGAGGCCACTCTCTCGGACCCTGCGTTCCAGAAATGGCGCGCTGCAGGGTTGAAGCAAACCTATGATCCCTTTCCCTATCCCCCCGTGGGCCGCACGAAGTCTTAGCCCTATTAACCATTCCTAAACCCTTCCTGCTGTAGCATTAACCAATTGGGGCAGATGGGGTCTGGCGATGGTCGCACGCGCATACAGCGTTGCATTTCAAGGTGTTGAGGCGCGCATGGTCGAAGTGCAATGCGCGGTCACACCCGGCATACCTGCCTTCTCCATCGTTGGCATACCAGACAAAGCGGTGTCGGAAGCGCGCGACCGTGTGCGCACGGCACTGACCTCAATGGCGATTGCCCTGCCCTCCAAACGCATCACCATGAACCTCAGCCCTGCCGATCTGCCCAAAGAGGGCAGCCACTTTGATCTACCCACGCACTGGCCCTGCTTGCCGCTCTCGATATATTGCCAAAGGACGTTGTCGAAACCGTCGTAGGGTTGGGTGAGCTTTCGCTGGACGGCTCTTTGGTACCCGTCGTTGGCGCCTTGCCCGCGGCTGTTGCCGCAGCAGAAGAAGGTCGCGGATTGTTGTGTCCGCTGGGGTCGGGCGCAGAAGCTGCATGGGTGGAATCGTGCCAAGTCATCGCGGCGTCGAGCTTGGGCGATGTCGTGCGGCACTATACGGGGCAAGTCCCCCTCCTCCACGCAAAGGCCGGCGAGGTCGCAGCCCCTGATCACACCCATGATTTGCAAGATGTCAAAGGGCAGGAACGGGCCAAACGCGCCCTAGAGATCGCAACCGCAGGGCGACACCATCTCATGATGGTGGGTACACCCGGTTCGGGAAAGTCCATGCTCGCGGCGCGCCTGCCAAGCATACTGCCCCCGCTATCGGCGGCAGAAGCGCTTGATACCTCAATGATCCACTCGGTTGCAGGGCTGCTGGACGAAGGCGGCATATCACGCAGTTGCCCCTTTCGCGATCCCCATCATACCGCTTCAATGGCCGCAATCATCGGCGACGGGCGCAACGCCAAACCGGGAGAAGTCAGCCTTGCGCACAATGGTGTGCTTTTCATGGACGAATTTCCCGAATTTGCCCGCAACGTGCTGGAAACCCTGCGCCAACCGATCGAGACGGGCGAGGTGATGATCAGCCGTGCCAACGCCCATGTAAAATACCCCTGTCGCTTCATGCTTGTTGCGGCGGCCAACCCCTGCAAATGCGGGTATCTACCGGATCCCGCGCGCGCGTGTTCACGCGTTCCACAATGCGGCGAGGACTATTTGGGCCGCATCTCTGGCCCGCTGATGGATCGCTTTGACCTACGCGTTGACGTGCCCCCCATCAGCTATTCCAACCTCGACCTAGCCTCATCAGGGGAGACTTCGCAACAGGTCGCCGCTCGCGTCGCAGTGGCCCGCAATATTCAAAAAGACTACTTTGCCGCAGAGCCCAACATGCGCTGCAACGCAGATGCCGAGGGCGACGTGCTCACCGAGATTACAACGCCTGATTCTGAAGGGCGCGAACTTCTTCTTCGCGCAGCCGAGCGTTTTAGCCTGTCGGCGCGCGGCTATCACCGTATGCTCAGGGTTGCGCGCACCATTGCTGATCTGGACGGGTCGGCGCAAGTTCGCAAACCGCATATCGCCGAAGCCGTCAGTTTCAGACTTCCCAGTTTTGCCGTTGCCTGATCCATAAGGCCAGCGCATCCAGCGTATTGCGTGCCTCGGGAAGTAAGTTGTGAAACAAAGGCCAGACATGGGGCAGATCGTGCTCTACAACCAGTGACGCATCACCGCCTGCTGCCTTGAGCCCCTGTGCCAGCCTTACGGCATCATCGCGCAGGATTTCAGTATCCCCCACAGTAATCCAAGCGGGTGGCGGCGCATGAAACTCTCCATAGAGCGGGCTCACACTGGGATGTTCGCGGCTCTGATCCCCCAAAAACATATCGACCAGCTTGCCCGCACTATTTGTGGGCAACAGAACGTCCTTCTCGGCGTTGGTGCGAAAACTGTCACCACTATACGTAAGGTCCGCGAGCGGCGAGAAGCCAAAGACGACGCCGGGACCTGCGCGCCCCTCTCCGCTCAGCGTTGCGACCAATCCGAACGCAAGCGCACCGCCTGCACTGTCACCGCCCAGCGCAATATTTTGCGGATCAACCTCGCTTGTAATCAGACCATCCCATGCGGCGCGAACATCATCGGGCGCGGCTGGAAAGGGATGCTCTGGCGCCAGTCGATAGCGGGGAAGCACTGCACGCGCCCCAATACGGTGCGCCAGTTGCGCTGCCATCGCGCTGTGCGAATTCGGACTGCCGAAAACAAACCCGCCTCCGTGGATGTAGAAAAGCACTCGGTCTTGCACCGCGTTTTGTGGAGTAACCTCCAAACAGGGGATATCACCATAAGTACGCCATGCTTGTCTTGAGCCTCTTGGCCCCCAAAACAGCATCCGCGATTGCACCTCGAGTGCGCTACGGATCTGTGCAGGCGTTCCATTGCGCAAGCGCCGCTTTTCCACAGCGCGCAGCCATGGATTGAGGATATGGCGCATAAGGCTCATGCGCGTTTAGCTTCGATCACGTCCCAAATTTTTCCCGCAATGTTGACACCATCAAACCGCTCCAGCTCCTGAATGCCAGTGGGCGAGGTCACATTAATCTCAGTCAGATAGTCCCCAATCACATCGATGCCGACGAACACCTGCCCCTTTTCCTTGAGCACACCACCGATGCGCGCGCAAATCTCAAGGTCCCGCTCGGTCAGGCCGATCTTCTCAGGCCGCCCGCCTACGTGCATATTCGAACGTGTCTCACCCTCCGCTGGCACACGGTTGATTGCGCCTACAGGCTCTCCATCCACAAGGATCACGCGCTTGTCGCCCTTGGCAACATCGGGCAGGAACTTTTGAACAATCAGCGGCTCCCGCGAAAAGCCTGTGAACAACTCATGCAAGGAGCTGAGGTTTCTGTCCTCGCGGGTGAGTTTGAACACACCCGCGCCCCCATTCCCATAGAGCGGCTTGAGAATCACATCACCATGCTTTTCCTTGAACGCTTTGATCGTCGCCAGATCATGCGCGATTGTGGTGGGTGGCGTTAGATCGGGGAAGTCCAGAACCATCAACTTCTCTGGATAGTTGCGCACCCAGAACGGATCATTCACCACCAGCGTGGTCGCCGCAATCCTGTCCAGCAAATGGGTGGACGTGATGTAATGCATGTCAAAAGGTGGATCCTGCCGCAGCCAGACGACGTCGAACTGGGATAAATCCACCTCACGCATTTCACCCAACACCGCAGGATCACCCGCCAGGCGCTGCACTATCATATCCTGACCCAGCGCCGTGATACGACCCTCTTGATATGAAAGATGGTCGGGCGTGTAGAAGAAGAGTGTGTGCCCCCGTGACTGCGCTTCTTCGGCGAGACGGAAACTACTATCAGCGTTGATGTCTACAGCCCCGATCGGGTCCATTTGAAAGGCGATTTTCATGCGATATTCCTTGCTACTGTCACCTTAAATGACAAAGCACGACGCCCTACGCAATGCCCAGCTGAATATCGTTAGAAATGGTCAAACGCGTTTTCAATAATTTGTGTATCACCAAATCCGGTGACCAATGCCACGTCGAACCGCACATCTGTAAGGCTTCCCAATGGCTGGGTGCCCAGAAACTCCTCAGCGGTTCGGTAAACCCGCGGCATCTGCGCCTGCGAGAGTGCCTGTGCTGCGCAATCAAAACTCCGGCTCTGCTTGACCTCTATGAATATGAGACCTTCGCCGTCCTGCACAATCAGGTCAATTTCACCCGATTGGCCCCGCCACCTGCGTCGCGCAACTGCAAAACCACGCCGTTCATAGTCTTGGGCAATGCGACATGCTGCCCCGATGGGTCCGTTGCTTTTACGTCTTTTCCGCCATAACAGGATCAACCTTCTTTCGAACTAAGCTCTAGCGCTGCTTGGTACACCTGCCTTCGCGGCAACGCGTGTGCTTTGGAAACCAAGTCGACCGCATCGCGCATAGAAAGCTCTTTGAGCGCAGCCGACAATGCTGTTTCTAAATCATCAGAGTTAATTTTCTCTAAATCCCCACGATCCACCAAAACGACAATTTCACCCTTAGGCGTTGTCTGGGCGTAGAACTCTGCAAGTTCCTCCAGCGATCCGCGCCTGATTTCCTCAAATTTCTTTGTAAGCTCGCGACAAACCGCAGCAGGACGCGCGCTCCCCAAAGCAATTTTTGCATCTCGCAGCATCGCACCAATTCTCTTGGGCGATTCGTAGAACACAAGAGTCGCACGAATATCTCGCATCCCTTCCAGAGCAGCCAGCCTTGCGGCTTTTGCGTTTGGTAAAAAGCCTGCAAAATGAAATGCATCTGTCGGCAAACCGCCTAGAGCAAGCGCTGTGAGGACAGCTGAGGGACCAGGGGCGCACGTAACAGGCACACCGGCAGACGCTGCGGCGCGCGACAATTCAAACCCCGGATCGGCAATCAGTGGCATCCCTGCCTCAGAGGCATAAGCGATTGATTTTCCCTCTTGCGCCGCCATGATCAAGCGCTCGACCGCACCTGCGTTCGAGTGGTCATGTAGCGCGGATATCTTGCGCCCATCCAAAGAAATTCCGTGTATATCCATCAGCTTAAGAAGGCTTCTAGTGTCTTCGGCGACCAACATATCCGCGCTCGCCAGCACATCCAGAGCCCGCAATGTAATGTCGCGCGCGGTCCCGATCGGAACACCTACGAATGTGATTCCCGGTGCTAAGTTTTGCTTATGGATATTCAACGCTGGACCCGCCATTTGGACACGATATGATTAGACCAATTAACGCGCGGAGCTCTCCCCGCGTCAGTTCTAGGGAGTACAGTTACCATGGTTGCCATTATATCTACCATCCGAAAGCCACTGCGGATGCTTATGTTGCCACTCTTTGCCATGATGCTGGCGGCTTGTGATCCTGCAACGCAGGGTGGTCTTGGCGGCGCTGGTGGTCCCAAGATTGACCCCAAAGCTCCTGTTCCGGTTGCCCTTCTGGTGCCGCGAGGTGGCTCCGACTATGATAATCTGCTGGCCGAGAATTTGGAAAATGCTGCGCGGATGGCCATTCGTGATCTGGACGGTGTGCAAATCGACTTGCGTGTTTATAGCACCGCAGGCAAAGCATCCACCGCTGCAACAGCCGCATCCCAAGCGGTATCAGACGGGGCCAAGATTATTCTGGGACCTGTCTATGGTGAAGCGGCAAATGCAGCTGGTGTCGCCGTAGCATCGGCGGGCGTCAATGTTCTGTCGTTCTCCAACAATTCGACTATCGCAGGCGGCAACGTCTTTGTGCTTGGGACTACCTTTGACACAATCGCCAAGCGGCTGGTCAGCTATGCCAAGCAGTCAGGCAAAGACAAGATCGTCGTTTTGCACGCAAATGACATCAGTGGACAGCTTGGGCTCAACGCGATCCAGCGTGCTATCTCTGCCAATGGCGCAACTCTGTCGGGCGACATCGAGTATTCGCTGAGCCAGGAAAGCTTGCCCGCCGCCGTCCCGCGCGTGAAAGCAACAATTGAATCCACCGGTGCAAACGCTTTGTTTATGACGGCGACCCCCGCAACTGCTTTGCCCTGGCTGGCGGAAATGCTCCCCGCGTCGGGCGTGCGCAATGCAAGCACACAGTTCGTCGGCATGACACGCTGGGACATCCCCGCCCAAACGCTGGCTATCCCTGGCATTCAGGGCGGCTGGTTTGCGCTGCCGGACCCTGTCGCCACTGCAGCCTTCGCTGCACGTTATAATGCCGCCTATGGCGCACGCCCTCTCGAGTTCGCAGGGCTCGCGGTTGACGGTGTTGCCGCTGTTGGAGCGCTCGTAAAGAGTGGCCGGCCAAACGCACTGAGCGGTGCTGCCTTAACGCAGAATGCGGGTTTCAGCGGTGCCAACGGCATTTTCCGCCTCCGCTCTGACGGGACAAACGAGCGCGGCCTTGCTATCGCAACCATCAGCAACAATAAGGTCGTTTTTCTAGAGCAAGCGCCAAAAGTATTTGAAGGCGCAGGCTTCTGAGCGCCGCTGGATGACACCTGAACTCAAGATAAACACAGATGCGGCCCTTGCGCCACGCCTGTGCGCACCGCCGAATGAAATCTTCGACGCGTCGCAAATAGATGCGGCCATCACAACAGCTGTCGCGCAAGACATCTCTGAGGCCACTGTACGGAGCGAAACCGTACGCATTCTGCGCGTCGCGCAAACTCAAGGCCGCGCTGCGATCGCCGAAGCGTTTACCGCCGCTCCTTTTGACGCCGCTGCAATGACCGCCTCCTATACCTATATAACGGACGGGATGGTCAAATCGGTTCTAAAAGTTATCACAACGCACCTGCATCCTACACCAGATGACGCACCTTCCCTGAGCGCGATTGGAGTCGGTGGATACGGGCGCGGCGAGATGGCGCCTTTTTCTGATGTGGACCTGCTGTTTTTGGTGCCTGCCGCCATAACGCCATGGGCCAGCAGCGTCATTGAAGCAGCGCTCTATATGCTGTGGGACCTTAAACTTAAGGTCGGCCATTCCAGCCGCACCATTCGCGACTGCGTGCAATTGGGCAATGAAGATTACACCATCCAGACAGCCTTGCTCGAGCACCGATATGTCTGGGGCGACACCGATCTGGCCGAGCAACTGAGCGAGACACTCAAGCGCGATCTCTTTTCAGGCTCGGGCGCTGCCTTTATCGAGGCCAAGCTGGCAGAGCGTGACAACCGCCATATCAAACAAGGCCAGCGCTATGTGGTTGAGCCGAACGTCAAAGAAGGCAAAGGCGGCCTGCGCGATCTGCAATCCCTGTTCTGGATCGCCAAGTACATCCATGGGGCCGAGCATTCCGCCGATCTGGTCGCCGCAGGCGTGTTTCGCGAGGATGAATACGAGACGTTCAAAGAGGCCGAGAATTTCCTCTGGGCCGTGCGTGGGCATCTGCATCTGCTGACGGGCCGCGCCACAGAACAGCTTACCTTCGACATGCAAGTCAGCGTAGCCGGGGTTATGGGCTATACCGACCTCAAGGGCCGCCGCGCCGTCGAAGTGTTTATGCAGGCCTATTTCCGACACGCCACAGCCGTCGGTGATCTGACACGCATCTTCCTGACCAAGCTGGAGGATATGCACGTCAAATCCGAGCCACTGCTTGAGCGATTGTTCCGCCGCAGGCCCAAAATCAAGGACGGCTATACCGTTACGCACAACCGCATCGCGATCGAAGATGAGGCAGCGTTTCTGGCCGATCCGCTCAATCTGTTGCGCCTGTTCGAGGAAGCGCTGCGCACAGGCATGCTGATCCACCCCGACGCCATGCGAACGGTCAAGGCGAACCTGCGTTTGATCGACGACACCCTGCGCGCGACCCCCGAAGCCCAGCGCATCTTCCTTGATCTGCTTCTCAAACACGGCAACCCCGAGCGTGCGCTGCGCCGCATGAACGAGTTGGGCGTGCTGGCCACGTTTATCCCTGAATTCGAGCCAATCGTGGCGATGATGCAGTTCAACATGTACCACAGCTATACCGTGGATGAGCACACGATCCAGACCATCGCCCACCTCGCCATGATAGAGAAAAGCGAGCTTGAGGAAGAGCTGCCCGTCGCCTCCTCAATCCTCAAGCGCGGTGTGAACCGCAAGGTCCTGTACGTGGCACTATTGCTGCACGACATCGGCAAAGGTCGCCCTGAGGATCACTCGATTTTGGGTGCGCAGATCGTTCGCAAAGTGGCCCCGCGTCTGGGGCTTAAACAGGATGAAGTCGACACCGTGGAATGGCTTGTCCGCTATCATTTGTTGATGTCGGACATGGCGCAAAAGCGCGACATCGCCGACCCGCGCACCGTGCGCGACTTTGCCAAGGCCGTGCAGACGGTTAAACGGCTTGATTTACTTTGTGTGCTTACCGTTTGTGATATTCGCGGCGTTGGCCCTACGACATGGAACAACTGGAAGGCAGTGCTGATCCGTGGCCTCTACCGCCAGACAAGGCGCGCGCTTGAGACAGGTTTGGAGGATCTCAACCGCCAGAACCGTGGCAAAGAGGCGAAGAAAACGCTGCGCGCAGCCCTTCCTGATTGGCCCAAAAAAGAGCTCAAGCCCGAGACCACGCGCCACTATGATCCCTATTGGCAGGGCCTGCATGTAACCGCGCATGTGGCTTTTGCCAACTTGTTCAAATCCCTCGATGAAGATGCCATCAATATTGATCTGCACCCCGACGAGGACCGCGATGCCACCCGTGCCTGCTTTGTCATGCCCGATCATCACGGGATTTTCAGTCGCCTGACAGGCGCACTGGCGCTGGTGGGGGCCAATGTGGTTGATGCGCGCAGCTATACCACCAAAGACGGATATGTGACCGATGCCTTCTGGATACAGGACAGCGAGGGGAACGCCTATGAGGCGTCCAAACTGCCCCGCCTGCGCCAAATGATCGAGAAAACACTGCGCGGCGAGGTCATCGCCCGCGATGCGCTCAAATCCCGCGACAAAGTCAAGAAGCGCGAGAAGGCGTTCCGCGTTCCCACATCCATTACCTTCGACAATGAGGGGTCGGAGATTTATACGATCATCGAAGTGGACACCCGCGACCGTGCAGGCCTCCTCTATGATCTGGCGCGCACGCTGGCGGATATGAACGTCTACATCGCCAATGCCGTCATCGCGACATACGGCGAGCAGGTTGTCGATACCTTCTACGTTAAGGATATGTTCGGGCTGAAATATCACTCCGAGAGCAAGCAGCGCAGCCTCGAGAAACGTCTGCGGCAGGCGATCACCGAAGGTGTCGCACGGGCCGACAGTTGAGCGCGGCTCCCGACCAGATAGGCCTGCAACGCACCATCACACTCATCCCATGGTACCAACTTATCAACAATCTGCTGTTCTGGCAGGCGGTGTGGTTCTTATATTTCCAATCCGAGCTTTCGGGTGCGGAAGCGATCATCCTTTACACCGTCTACGACATCTCCGTCACGGTAATGGAGGTGCCATCTGGCTATTTCTCCGACCGTATCGGGCGGCGGTGGACGCTGATGCTTTCAGCACTTTGCGCATTGACGGGCTGCATCGCACTGGCCATCGGGGGCAGCTTTGCGGTGCTGGCGCTGGGTCAATGCATGCTTGGCGCAAGCTCGGCCTTTAAATCAGGCACTGATTCATCGCTCCTCTTCGAGAGCCTCACCGCCGCAGGCCGCAGCGAGGAGATCGAGGCGCAGGAGGTCCGCGTCTGGCGGTTCAGCCTCACGGGCCTTGCCCTCTCGGCTGTGATCGGCGGCGCGCTGAGCCTGGGGTCACCTGTAGTCCCTTTCTATGCCACCGCCGCCGCCTTTGCCGTGGTGCTGGTGCTGGTGTTGCTCATCCAGGAGCCGCCTGCACACGCTGGGACTGTCATCAGAGTACGCGACCAACTTAGCGCGCTCAGGTTGGCCCTTCTCAATCCCGTTCTCAAATGGCTCTTTGTAATGTCGGTGCTGATGTACGCGTTCAGCCATCTACCTTTCGTCTTCGGCCAGCCGTTCATCCTCACGACGCTTGAAAGCTATGGCCTCACGACAGAAGCGCCTTTGGTCAGCGGCATGGTCACCAGCGCGATGATGATCGTCGCCGCACTGGCGTCGCTCATCGCACTGGCGATGCGGCGCAGATTGGGCCTGCCCCTGCTCTTGCTCTTCGCTTTCGGGCTGCAGATCGCACTCGCAGGCGCTTTGGCGCTCAGTACCTCTGCGCTGGTGATCGGTGTGCTTTTGCTGCGCATGGTGCCCGATTCCCTATCAGGACCTTTCATCACCGCCCGCATGCAGCCGCTGCTGGAGGACAGCACCCGCGCCACCTATCTGTCGCTCCAGAGCCTCGGGGGAAAGGTATTCTTTGCTACAACCCTACTGTTCGCCGCGACAAGCGCCACGGACGCAGGGCTGCTGCCAGCGGATGATTTACAACGCATTCTGGGTTGGTACACAGCGGGCGGATTGGCCTCTATGGCATTGCTGGCCCTGAGCGCGAGGTACATCGCACTCGAGCTGCCTCAGAATACCGAATGATCGCCCAGCGCTACTGATTTATCCTCGGCAATCAGCTGCGCATAGAAATCAAACAGCGTGTCATTGCCCGTCTCTGGCGTGGCATCCGCGTCATAACGCACGCCATCCCAGACCAGCATCGATTCCGTGGCATAATAACGCCCGATGCCCGCAAGCTCCGCCTTTTCAGCTGCCTTTGGACTAACCCGCCCCAACAGGCGCAACCCGCCGCGTATTGCGCTGATCAGCGCCACAGGCACACGCTTGACCTTCACAGGACAGTCCAACAGTCGCGAAAGAGCGGCAGCCTGATCCAGCGGTGTAATGGCAGGGCCCGGCCCCCCAATGGGCAGAATTTGATTGGCTCTTGAGGGATCATCCACACAGCCCGCGATGAACGCCCCCAAGTCGCGGTCGCTGATCGGTTTGCAAGCCGTGAGAAGGCCATCTCCAAACACCAGAAACGGTTTGCCCGCCCGCACGCGGTCAAGCTGCCCCGAGAGGGATTTGAAGAACGCCGTTGGCCGCACAATGGAATAGGTAAGGCCCGAGGCGATAAGCTCTGCCTCAAAGGCAAGCTTGGCGTGCTGAAATTCCAACAGCGGCTTTTGCACACAAATCGCCGAGAGTAGGATGAACTGCGCCACGCTTGCGGCCTTTGCAGCTTCCAGCAGAACAGCATTCACACCGTAGTCGACAGCCCACGCATCGCGCGGTGTACCGCTGCGCGATGCAATGCACGATACGACCGTGCCGAACGCTTCACCGCGAAATCCGTCGCGCGCCAAGGAGACGGGATCATCCGCATCGCCCACACGCACGTCAACGCCGAGATCGGCGTCGCTGCGCGCAAAACAGATCACCTCATGGCCATCTGCCGCAAGCGCGTCCAGCGTGGCGCGCCCTGCGGTACCTGTGGCCCCGATCAATAAGATGCGTTTTGATGTCATTCCGCACCATCGGGAAAAACCGCTGCGCACGCAAGCCATCCACAAAAGACAATTGCAACGCAGCCCCCCAAGGCTTAGGCCAAGAAGCATCCGCAGCAAAGGCCCGCGCCCATGAAACCCATCCGCCTGATGACCGGCTTTTTTACCGTTGGGGTCTGGACCCTTCTGAGCCGCATCTTGGGCTTTGTGCGCGAGATTATGATCC
This sequence comes from Sulfitobacter sp., assembly GCA_965660425.1. Lineage (GTDB taxonomy): Bacteria > Pseudomonadota > Alphaproteobacteria > Rhodobacterales > Rhodobacteraceae > Sulfitobacter. The sequence goes on from CBFHZX010000007.1 coordinate 76,149, forward strand.
TGTCGCTCATTGGGCCAGGCCCGCTGATGGACGCCTTCGTCGCGGCGTTCCGTTTGCCCAACATGTTCCGCCGCTTCTTCGCCGAAGGCGCGTTTAACGCGGCCTTTGTGCCGATGTTCTCCAAACGCCTTGAGGCGCAATCAGACGCGGCAGAGTTTGCTCAAAATGCCTTCTCGGGCCTGTTCTTTGTGGTGACCCTGCTCACTGGCCTTGGCATGGTCTTTATGCCTGCCCTCGTTTGGGCCACCGCCGAAGGCTTCTCGGGCGACGACCGTTTCGACATCACGGTAGGCTTTGGTCGCATCGTCTTCCCCTACATCCTGTTCATGTCCCTCTCCGCACTCTTCTCGGGCATCCTCAACGCCACGGGCCGCTTTGCCGTGGCCGCAGCCGCCCCTGTTTTGCTCAACATTTTCGTCATTGCCGCACTCACCCTCGGCGCATGGGCGGGCGGCGAAATCATCCTCTGGCTCATCTGGGCCATCCCTCTGGCAGGTGTGGCGCAACTGGCCCTGACATGGCGCGCGGCGGCGGCAGCTGGGTTTGCCCTGCGCCCCAAACGTCCCCGCTGGAACAAGGACATGCGCGATCTGGTCATGATTGCACTGCCCGCCGCACTTGCCTCTGGCGTGATGCAGATCAATCTGGTCGTGGGACAGCTTGTCGCCTCGCAATACGAGAACGCGGTGAGCTGGCTCTTCGCCGCCGACAGGCTCTATCAGCTGCCATTGGGCGTCGTTGGTATCGCGGTGGGTATCGTGCTGTTGCCCGAACTCTCGCGCCGTCTGCAAGCGGGCGATGATGAAGGTGCCAAATCCGCGCTCAGCCGTGCGGCCGAGATATCACTGGCGCTGACCATCCCTTCTGCCATCGCACTGATGGTGATCCCGCTCACGCTGATCTCGGTCCTGTTCGAACGCGGAGCCTCTGGCGCAGACGACAGCGCGGCAATCGCCACCGCCGTGATGATCTATGGCCTCGGCCTGCCTGCCTTTGTACTGCAAAAGATCGTGCAGCCGATTTACTTCGCGCGCGAAGATACCAAGCGCCCGTTTTATTTCGCTGTGGTCGCCATGATCGTGAACGCCGCACTCGCCGTGGGCCTCGCGCCTTGGGCAGGCTGGCTCGCCCCTGCGATTGCGACGACAGTTGCAGGCTGGGCGATGTATGCACAGCTTGTATGGGGGGCGCGCGGCTTTGGCGACGCGGCGCGCGTCGATGCGCGGTTCCGCAAACGCATCTGGCGCATCATTACCGCGGCCATCGTGATGGGCGCGGCGCTGTGGCTCGCCAATATCCAGCTAAGCACTTTGCTGGCCACCCCATGGTGGCGCGGGCTCGGCTTGCTTATTCTTGTGAGCATCGGTGCCGTCGCCTATTTCGGCGCGGGTCAGCTTTTGGGCGCTTTCAAACTGTCAGAGTTCACATCTGCCATGCGGCGCGGCGGCTAACGGTCGCGCATACGGCGCAGCAGGCGCGCCCATTCGCCTGGTGCACAGATAAAGCACAGAAAGAAGCCGCAGAAAAACCCCGCCAGTTCCGCGACCCAACCATTGCCCACGGAGGCAAACAGGCTCCAGATCAGCTGCAATGCCATGAGCATCCCGATAAGCGTGAACGCCTCCAACTGCTTGGCGCCCGTCCCCTCCAACCTGCGCCAGATCAGAAAGCTATAGCCACCGATCAGCCCGTAAACAGGCGGATAGGCCCCCACCAGCCAGACAGGATCATTCAGCAAAAGCGCATAGGCCAGCGCGCCGCCGATGCCCGACAGCACAAACAGCGCAAGCATCGCGAACGGGCCCATGACCTCAGCAGCCATCTTGCCCAGCGCCAACATCAGCACCACAGCAAGCAGCGCGTGGGTAAAGCTCAGGTGAATAAACGGATAGGTCAAAAACCGCGCCATATGTTCTAGCGAGAAGTAGCCATCAGCCCACATCGCATCGAACAAATCGCCCGAGAAGCCCCAATCGCGCACCAGCCCCAGCCGCCAGCCGATCGCCGAGGGACCACCGACCAGCCCCGCCTCGCCCAGAGCCAACACCGCCTCAACCCCCGCCATGATCAGAAATAGCACAACCACGACCACAGGTAGTTTGTTGAACGGGGATTCGAGGTCAGGATTACGCTCGGGCATGTCATCGTTGGGCATTGGGCACTCTTGGGTCTGTTGACGGGACGTGGTGCCATGGGTAAGCCCATCGCAGCAGCATATCCAGCCCCAAGCGGAGCCTTTCAATGACCAACACCAAATTCACCCCCCGCGTTTTCTCTGGCATCCAGCCATCGGGCGGCCTGACGCTAGGCAATTATCTTGGTGCGATCAAACGCTTTGTGGATATGCAAAATCAGGGCGATTTCCAGACCGTCTATTGCATGGTCGACCTACACGCCATTACCGTTTGGCAGGACCCGGCAGCCCTGCGCCACAACACGCGAGAGCTGGCCGCAGGCTTTATCGCCAGCGGTATCAGCCCTGAGAAGTCCATCCTCATCAATCAATCCGCCGTGCCCGAGCACGCGCAACTGGGCTGGATCTTCAACTGCGTGGCGCGCATGGGCTGGATGAGCCGTATGACACAGTTCAAGGACAAGGCGGGCAAAAACGCCGAGGCGTCCTCGCTGGGTCTCTTCGGCTACCCCGCGCTGATGGCCGCCGATATTCTGGTCTATCACGCGACACACGTGCCCGTGGGCGAGGACCAGAAGCAGCACCTCGAGCTGACCCGCGACATCGCAGCCAAGTTCAACCACGACTACGGCGTTGATTTCTTCCCCGAGGTCGAACCTGTAATCGAAGGTGCCGCCACACGCGTCATGTCCTTGCGCGACGGCTCGAAAAAGATGTCGAAATCCGATCCATCGGATGCCAGCCGCATCAATATGACCGATGACGCCGATACGATTGCCAAGAAAATCCGCAAGGCCAAGACCGATCCCGATGCGCTCCCTTCCGAGGTGGACGGCCTCAAGGATCGCCCCGAGGCGCGCAACCTCGTGAACATCTACGCCGCCCTTAACGAGCAAACGGTCGAGCAGGTTCTGGCAGACGTTGGCGGCCAGCAATTTGGCACGTTCAAACCCGCACTGGCCGAGCTTGCCGTGGCGAAACTCAGCCCGATCTCGACCGAGATGGCGCGACTGATGGATGATGTGGGCGAGATCGACAAGCTGCTGGCACGCGGCGCGCTGCAAGCGCGTGAGATCACCGTCCCGATCCTCAAAAAGACGTATGAGATTGTGGGAATGGTCGGCTAGGGTCGACAAAACCTGAAACGTCTAACAAGAACCTTAAAATTGGCGCAGTTTTACGTATAGATGCAAACACATCATACGAAGGATAGCGCGATGCCGATAATTATGCTGATTTTAACAGCACTCGGCTGAGCAATCTGGTTTTGGGTGCGCAACAATCCGCGCGATGCGATCAATGCCGCGCAAGACGCTGTGACCACCGTTCGAAATGCGCCGCGAAAGCTCGCGTTTCGCAAGCAAACCAATGCCCATCCGGTTGAAGGCATCGACGACCCGCGCATCGCAATCTGCACCATCGCGCAGTCTTTCATCGAACTTGATGACCTACCCACAATGGACCAGCGTAAGAAGATGCACGTCCAATTGCGCAAAATCGTCGGATGCGCCGAAGATGAGGCAACCGAAATGGAAGTCCTTGGCCGCTGGTTGATGACCCAATGCCAAGGGCCAGAGCAAGCCATCACACGACTGGGCCGCAGGCTCTATAAGCTTGACGCCAATGCCTCGTGGGAGACCATACAGACGCTGCTGATATCCTTGGTCGAAAATGACCTTTCCACCGCACAAATCGACGCCATCACCGAGCTGAAGCGCGCCCTTCATATAAAGTAACCGCTGCCGCCCGAACGCCTGCCAAGAGGCGTGGACAATCCCCCGTCGCTTTGCCACCCTTGCCACAACCAAGGGAGGTGACAATGACCATAGGTTTTTTCTGGGACGAACGCACGTTCTGGCACGCAGGCGGCAATTATGCCATGACACTGCCCTTGGGCGGATTGGTGCAGCCGCTGGCCGCGGGCGGCCTACCCGAGAGCGCGGAGACAAAGCGCCGCTTCAAGAACCTGATGGACGTGACGGGCCTCACCTCAGAGCTGGAGTTGCGGAGCGCGCCGCAGGCGACACGCACAGAGTTGGAGCGTGTGCATCCCACAAGCTACCTCGACCGCTTCAAGGCCACCTCGGATGCAGGCGGCGGCGAGTTGGGGCACCACGCTCCCTTTGCCCAAGATGGGTTCGAGATCGCAAGCCTCTCCGCAGGTCTGGCCACCGCTGCCGTGCGCGCTGTGGCCAGCGGGGAGCTGACAAATGCCTACTCCCTCTCCCGCCCGCCCGGTCATCATTGTGAGCCTGACGGGCCGATGGGCTTCTGCCTGCTGGCCAACATAAGCATCGCAATCGAGGCCGCACGCGCCGAAGGGCGCATCACCCGTGCGGTTGTGCTCGATTGGGATGTGCATCACGGGAACGGCACCGAGAAAGTCTTTTATGACCGTGATGATGTGCTTACCATCTCGCTACATCAGGAGGGGAACTACCCACTGGAAAGCGGTGCGCTGCATGATCGCGGCACGGGTGCTGGCGCGGGTTTTAACCTCAACCTGCCGCTCCCTCCTGGGGTAGGGCATGAGGGCTATATGCACGCCATCGATACTGTGATTGTGCCACAGATCAAAGCCTTCAATCCCGATATCATCATCGTCGCCTGCGGCTATGACTGTGCGATGCCCGATCCGCTCGGCTCCATGCTCGCCCATGCGGATACGTTCCGCCAAATGACCAAGCGGATCAAAGACACCGCTGAACAGGTCTGTGACGGTAAGCTTGTCGTAGTGCATGAGGGCGGCTATTCCGAGGTCTACGTTCCCTTTTGCGGCCATGCCGTGATGGAGGTGCTGAGTGGCAGCGCCACCACCGCACCCGACCCGATGGAAAAAGCGATGATCCTGCGCCAGCCAAACGCCCGCATCACTGCAGTCCACAAACAAATGATCGACGATATGAGAACCGAAATAGGACTCTGACTTATGCCAACGCCCAATCCCGCAGCGCTCGATTTCCTGCTCACCCGCCGCTCCCGCCCTGCAAAGACGCTGAGCGCGCCTGCACCCGACCACGACACGCTGATGACGCTTCTGACGGCAGCTGCGCGCACGCCTGATCACGGCAAGCTTGAGCCGTGGCGCTTTATCGTGATTGACCATGCAGCAATGGCTCCGCTTGCCGCTCTTGCCCAGACACGCGGCGAGGCGCTGGGGTATGAGCCTGACCAAATCCGTAAGGGCCGCATCCAGTTTGACCAAGGGCATCTGGCCGTTGCCGTCATCGAAGTGCAGAAACCTTCCGACAAAATCCCACCACTGGAGCAGACCTATTCCGCTGGCGCCGCCTGTCTTGCCCTACTCAACGCGGCCCTCGCCGCAGGCTGGGGTGCAAATTGGCTCAGCGGTTGGCCCAGCCATGACCGCGCATTTATGGAACAGGGTTTTGATCTCGCCGCACATGAACGCATCGCGGGCATCATCTATTTCGGCACCGAAACAAGCGTGCCACCAGAGCGCCCCCGCCCTGATCTGGAAGCTATCACAACATGGCTCTAGAGACTGTTTTTAAGGCATTTGGCCTCGCGGTGGGCCAAATTGGCGACCCCCGCTTCCGCCGTGTGGTGCTGCTGGGCATTGGTGGTGCGTTGGCGATTTTGATCGCCTTTGCTTGGGGCCTCTCGAACCTTGTCGGCTGGTGGGCAGGCGACAGCATCACCCTGCCATTTATCGGTGAAATCGCATGGCTCGACAGCGTCTTTAGCTGGGGGGCCGTTTTCGTAGCGCTAGGGTTGTCTGTCTTCCTGATGGTGCCAGTGGCTTCGGCCATCACATCGCTATTTCTGGATGATGTCGCGGATGCCGTTGAGGCCGTGCATTACCCCGCCATTCCCCAACAGCCGCGCACACCACTCATGGAGGGGCTGCGCGACACGTTGGGCTTTCTCGGCGTCATCGTCGGGGTCAATCTGCTTGCGCTCATCCTCTACGTGATCTTCGCACCTGTTGCGCTGTTCATTTTCTGGGCCGTTAACGGCTTCCTTCTCGGTCGCGAATACTACACCCTTGCCGCCATGCGCCGCGTCGGACGCAAGCGCGCGCGTGAGCTGCGACGCAAGCATCTTGTCACCATCTGGGCGGCAGGCATCTTGATGGCGGTGCCACTTTCAATCCCGATCCTGAATCTGGTGATCCCGATTCTGGGCGCTGCGACGTTTACCCATCTGTTCCAGATGCTGCCGAAGGGACCCCCCGCCCGAACCAGTTCTCAAGGTTATCCACGCTAATTACGCCCGACAGGATAATGGCCACAAAGGCGCCCCAGATCAGGAATGACAGCCCCGTACACCACAGCGCCTTTTTCTTGAGGTGGTGATGCTCGGGCGCGCCAGCGTGCGTGCCGGGCACGATGTCCTTCAGGTCCCCTTGGGTCTGCACACGAATGGGCAGGATGATCAGGAACAGCATGAACCAGACGATAGCATATAGAACAAGCGCCGAGACGGGCCCCATCAGACCTGCTCCAACTCGACCAATGCACCATTGAAGTCTTTGGGGTGCAGGAAGATCACAGGCTTGCCATGTGCCCCGATCTTCGGCTCTCCGTTGCCCAATACACGCGCACCTGTCGTGACCAGATGATCCCGCGCCGCGATAATATCGTCGACCTCGTAACAGATGTGGTGGATGCCCCCCGCAGGGTTTTTATCGAGGAACCCTTGGATCGGAGATCCTTCTCCCAGCGGATAGAGAAGCTCGATCTTGGTGTTGGGCAGCTCGATGAAGATAACTGTGACACCGTGGTCAGGCTCATCCTGCGGGGCGCCCACATTTGCGCCAAGGGCGTTGCGGTACTGATCCGCAGCGGCCTCAAGGTCAGGCACTGCAATGGCAACATGGTTCAAACGTCCGATCATGGTCTTCTCCTCCAAAGGCAATTTTGCTGTTTATGCGGTGCAAAAGATGCAGGTGCAATGCGCGCGTTCACTCTCTCTTAGCTATGACTGCGTAACGATAGGGTAACCAATGGAATCGGAGAGTGCGATGGATACGAATGACCCATTTACGGCGAACTACCCGACCCCGACTGCAACGCGCCCCCTGCTGGGTCTGACGGTTCTGGTGGTGGAAGACAGCCGCTATGCCTGCGAAGCGATGCGGTTGCTATGCTTGCGCTCTGGCGCACGGATCAGGCGCGCGGATTGTATCCGCTCTGCGCGCCGCCATTTACAAGTCTACCGTCCCACTGTGGTCGTTGTGGATATGGGTCTGCCCGACGGGAATGGTGCCGATCTGATTGCTGAACGTGCACAGGCCGAGACGGAGAAGAGCGTGGTCCTCGCCACCTCTGCCGATGACAATCATGCTGAGAAAGCAGCGATCGCTGGCGCGCAGGGCTTCCTGAGCAAGCCTATTACTTCGCTTGCTGTTTTCCAGCAGCTCATTTTGGGCGCTCTGCCTGCGGACCGTCAACCGCCCGGCTTGCGCCCCGTTGTGAATGATCAGGTCACACCCGACGAAATCGCCTATCACGACGACATCAATTACGCCGCAGAGCTTCTTGATAATCTGACCGATGACAAAGCGCTCGATTACATCGCCCAGTTTCTGGAAGGGGTCGCGCGGTCTGTCGATGACGGCGGGATGGAGCAAGCCGCCCGCGCCTTGGCGACCCGCCGTGCTGCGGGCCAAACCGTCATTTCAGAGACGGCGCAAATTGCTGGTCTGATCCAGAAACGGCTCGCGACGAAAATCGCGATCTAGCGTGACATCAGTGTGGGATCATCACTCACTCTGACAAGGCGGGTCATATCGCCAAGGCTCTCACGCTGTTGCCCGTTCTCGTCAAAATTGGACGGGGCAAGCCATGCGGCATATGCCTCCTTCAAAGCGGGCCACTCCGCATCTATTGCCGCAAACCACGCTGTGTCCCGATTCCGCCCCTTCACGACTGTCGCCTGACGGAACACTCCCTCAAAGCTAAGACCCCGCCGCTGCGCTGCGCGACGCGACGCGTGGTTGAGGGCGTTACACTTCCACTCATATCGCCGATACCCCGCATCGAATGCCCAAGCCATCATAAGATACATCGCTTCGGTTGCCGCTGGCGTCCGCTGGAGTGCTGGGCTGTAGCTTATATAGCCCACCTCGATTGAGCCCGCCGCGGGTGTTATCCGCAAATAGCTCGCCGTCCCTTCCCAATTGCCTGTTTGCAGGTTCTTGATGGCGTAAAATCTGGGATCAACACTGTTCTCATGGTCCGCACCCAACGGTGATATTGCGATGCTGATGAAAACGGGCCGTTGGGCATATAGTCCCAAACGCTATCGTGCCCCGCATACGCGCGAAACAACAACGCAGCGTGATCCTCGGCACTCAGCCGTTCCAGCCTGACATAGCGACCTTCGGTCTCAACCCAGTCCGGGAAAGGCGGCGGTGTCCAGTTTTCGATCGTGGCGCCCAGAGGCGTATCTGGTGAGATAGTATTATTCATACACCAGTGATAGGCGGCATCCTCCCAAACGCCAAGAACTGATTGATCCAAACAAGTTCAATCGAATGCGCTGTATTCGGCGCTCCACGCTCGACATCAGCGCCACATTTCGCCGCCACTCAGGCGCTGCAACATATCAAAAGGATGCGCAAATGACCCTGTTCTGGAAACGCTTTACCGAAGACACATCAGGTGCTGTGACCGTCGATTGGGCCGTGCTCACTGCGGCAGTGGTCGGCCTCGGCCTTGGCGCAGCATCAAGCATCGCAGGCGGTGCAACCGACATGAGCGACAATCTCGGATCGCACCTGTCGTCCGCCGAAATCTTCGTCCAGAACGATTAACGCGCCGCAGTTTAGGGCGACGCGCTTTTCACTCAGGGTTTGATCAATCTTGCGGGATAACCCGAAGGCCCAATTCCATCAATTGCTCAGGCATCGGATCATTGGGCGCATTCATCATCAGATCTTCAGCGCGCTGGTTCATGGGGAAGAGGATAACTTCACGAATGTTGTTCTCTTCCGCCAGCAGCATCACGATCCGGTCAATCCCAGCGGCACAGCCACCGTGGGGCGGGGCACCGTATTGGAATGCGTTAACCATACCACCAAAACGCTTTTCGACTTCTTCCTTGCCGTAGCCTGCAATCTCGAAGGCTTTGAACATGATCTCGGGGCGGTGGTTTCGGATCGCACCTGAGACCAGCTCATACCCGTTGCAGGCTAGATCATACTGATAGCCCAGCACGTCCAACGGATCACCGTTAAGCGCCTCCATACCCCCTTGGGGCATTGAAAACGGGTTATGTTCGAAATCAATCTTGCCAGTCTCCTCATCCTTTTCATAGATCGGGAAGTCCACAATCCATGCAAAGGCAAAACGATCCATCTCAGTCAGGCTAAGCTCTTCACCGATGACGTTGCGCGCACGCCCCGCCACTGCTTCAAACGCCTTGGGCTTGCCGCCAAGGAAGAAGGCCGCATCGCCCACACCAAGGCCCAACTGCTGGCGAATGGCCTCCGTGCGCTCGGGCCCGATGTTTTTGGCCAGCGGGCCTGCCGCCTCCATGCCCTCACCCTGATCGCGCCAGAAGATGTAGCCCATTCCAGGCAGACCCTCTTTTTGCGCAAAGGCGTTCATGCGGTCACAGAACTTGCGGCTGCCGCCCTTGGGCGCAGGAATAGCGCGAATTTGCGTGCCTTCCTGCTCCAGCAGCTTGGCAAAGATCGCAAAGCCTGAACCCGCGAAATGCTCGGACACCACCTGCATTTTGATCGGGTTGCGCAGGTCAGGCTTGTCAGAGCCATACCAAAGTGCGGCATCCTTATAGGAAATCTGCGGCCATTCCTGATCAACAGGCTTACCACCGCCAAACTCTTCGAAAACACCCGTCAACACAGGCTGGATCGTATCAAACACATCCTGCTGCTCCACAAACGACATCTCCAGATCGAGCTGGTAAAAGTCGGTGGGGGAGCGATCGGCACGCGGGTCTTCATCGCGGAAACACGGCGCAATCTGGAAATACTTATCGAACCCCGACACCATCAACAGCTGCTTGAACTGCTGGGGCGCTTGGGGAAGCGCATAGAACTTGCCTGGCTGCTGGCGTGATGGCACCAGAAAGTCGCGCGCGCCCTCGGGCGATGACGCCGTGATAATGGGCGTCTGGAATTCCTTGAAGGACTGATCCCACATGCGCTGGCGGATTGAGCTTACAACATCCGAACGCAGGATCATGTTGCGCTGCATCTTCTCGCGGCGCAGGTCGAGATAACGGTACTTCAGGCGCGTCTCTTCGGGGTATTCCTGCTCCCCGAACACTTGCAGCGGCAGGTCACCCTTCACATCCCCCAACACCTCGATGGCGCGGATGAAGACTTCAATCTCACCTGTCGGGATTTTCGGGTTGATCAGATCGTCGGCACGCTTTTTCACTTCACCGTCAATCCGGATGCACCACTCCGCACGCACCTTTTCAACCTCGGCAAACGCCGCCGAGTCAGGGTCGCAAATCAGCTGCGTCATGCCATAATGGTCACGCAAGTCGATAAAGAGGACACCACCGTGATCGCGCACACGGTGCACCCAGCCTGACAGACGAATGTTGTCACCTGCGTGGGAGGCGTTCAGTTCTGCGCAATTTTGGGTTCTGTAAGCGTGCATATCATTCTCTTTCGTAAGCTGTTCGAGCTTCGTTTATTAGGCTGCAGCTACACATCGGCAGGTCTGCGAAGTCAAGGGGATGGTGCCGGAATATATAGCAGATACCGCCCCAAGGCATGGCAACCCTGCACGCCCTGTGGTTTTATATTGTTGTACATTGTTTGAACCGCGCTAAGGGCAGCCTGTTCAAGCGTCTTGGGTTGAGGCTGATAGACCCTCTGGAAGGCCTACCAATGTCGCAAACAGAATGGTTGATGTCCAAACTCAACCTGCACCGCAAAAATCTTTGCGGCAACCTGCGCTAAAAAGGGGATCACAACATGCGCTATTCAGGTTTCAAAGTGATCAAAGAGGCACTGACTGGCCACAAAGGCTGGACCCCTGCATGGCGTGAGCCTGAGCCGCAACCGCAGTATGATATCGTGATTATCGGCGGCGGTGGTCACGGGCTTGCCACGGCATATTACTTGGCCAAAGAGTTCAAGCAAAAGCGGATTGCAGTGATCGAGAAAGGCTGGATCGGGGGCGGCAACGTGGGTCGCAACACAACGATCATCCGCTCCAATTACCTGCTGGACGGAAATGAACCGTTCTACGAGTTTTCGCTCAAGCTCTGGGAGGGGCTGGAACAGGACCTGAATTATAACGCGATGATCTCGCAGCGCGGCATCCTGAACCTGATCCATTCCGACGCCCAGCGAGACGCATTTATTCGGCGCGGCAATGCCATGATCCTGAATGGTGCGGACGCTGAATTGCTCTCGACCAAACAGATCAAGGAACGCTACCCCTTCCTCAACACGCATGATGCCCGCTTCCCGATCAAAGGCGGGCTTGCCCAGCACCGTGGCGGCACAGTGCGCCATGATGCAGTTGCGTGGGGCTATGCCCGCGGCGCGGACAGCCACGGGATCGATATCATCCAGAACTGCGAAGTGACGGGATTTCGCATCGAGAACGGCAAATGCCTCGGGGTCGAGACCTCGCGCGGGTTCATCAGCGCGGGCAAGGTCGGCTGTGCCGTGGCAGGTTCATCTGGCCGCCTGATGGCCAAGGCCAATATGCGACTACCCATCGAAAGCCACGTCTTGCAGGCTTTCGTCTCAGAAGGGCTCAAGCCCGTGTTGCCCGGTGTGGTCACGTTCGGCGCAGGCCACTTCTATGTCAGCCAGTCGGACAAGGGCGGGTTGGTGTTTGGCGGCGACATCGACGGCTATAATTCGTATGCACAACGCGGCAACCTTCCCGTGGTAGAGGATGTCTGCGAAGGCGGCATGGCGATCTTCCCTGCCTTGGGCCGCGCGCGGCTGTTGCGGATGTGGGGCGGCATCATGGACATGTCTATGGACGGCTCGCCGATTATCGACCGCACCCATATTGACGGTCTCTATTTCAATGGCGGCTGGTGCTACGGCGGGTTCAAGGCAACACCCGCCAGCGGATTCTGCTTTGCCCATCTGCTGGCAAAAGACGCGCCCCATCCCACCGCAACGGCCTATAGGTTTGACCGTTTCGAGAAAGGTCACATGATTGACGAAAAAGGGGTGGGCAATCAGCCCAACCTGCACTGAGCGGAGCGTAGCCATGATTATCAACCACCCCCTGTTGGGCCCCCGCGATGCCGCCGAATTTACCTATATGGGCGATGCAAAGCTGATCGATCGACCCGATTGGCAATCGGCAACCGCCGCTCGTGAATTCTATGAGTATGGCTACCTGCGCGACAATCCCGCTGGCCTGCATGAAGAGTTGTGGTTCCACGAGGCGGGCGACCGCTCGTGGCTGGTCGTGACCCGCGATACGCTGACCCACGAAATCTCAAAGGTCGAACTGGCCCGCGATGTGGCACGCAAGCGGGGGCGCAGCAGATGAGCCAGAAAAACAGACTGTCTTCAGGCGGCCAGATCGACCGCCAGACTGCGCCCAAATTCATCTTTGACGGCAAGACGTATCAAGGGCAGGCAGGCGACACGTTGGCTTCGGCTCTCTTGGCCAACGGTGTGCGCCTCATGGGGCGCTCGTTCAAATACCACCGCCCGCGCGGGCCGCTGACCGCAGGCTCGGAAGAACCGAACGCGCTGGTCGAGCTCCGCGCAGGTGCGCGGCAGGAACCCAACACCCGCGCCACCACAACCGAGCTTTATGACGGGCTTTTCGCCCGCAGCCAGAACCGCTTGGGCACGCTCAAATTCGATTTGCTTTCCATCAACGACCGTTTGTCGAACTTCCTGACAGCAGGGTTCTATTACAAGACCTTCATGTGGCCCGCCGCCTTTTGGGAAAAACTCTATGAGCCGATTATCCGTCATGCGGCTGGCCTTGGGTCGCTATCGCTCAAGGATGATCCTGATGTGTATGACAAAGGGTTCCTGCACTGCGATCTGCTGATTATCGGGGCGGGCCCTGCGGGTCTGGCCGCCGCACTTACCGCAGGGCGTGCAGGGGGCGATGTCATCATCGCGGATGAAGATTTCCGCATGGGCGGAAGGCTCAACAGCGAGACATATGCCTTGGGCGATCAAAGCGGTGCCAATTGGGCCGCTGCAACTGTTGCCGAGCTTGCCAGCATGCCCAATGTCAGGGTCATGCCCCGCACAACGGTGATCGGTGCATTTGATCACGGCATCTATGGCGCCGTTGAGCGGGTCAGCGACCACATGCACACGCCAGACGCGGGCAAACCTCGCCAGATTTTGTGGCGTATTTATACCAAGCGTACCATTTTGGCCGCAGGTGCCACCGAACGTCCTATCGCGTTCGAGAACAACGACCGACCTGGCATCATGCTGGGGTCCGCCCTGCGTACCTATGCCAACCGCTTTGCCGTTGCGGCAGACAAACGCGTTGCGATCTTCACCAATAACGATGACGGCCACCGCACCGCCACTGATCTGCACGCCAAGGGCGTCAAGATCGCAGCCATCGTTGACGTGCGCGCAGATGCACCGCGCAGTACAGACTTTGAAGTGTGGCACGGTGAGGTGATCGATACCAAAGGACGCTTGGGCCTGACATTTGCCGAGCTGCGCCTCGCGGATGGGTCGACCCGCACGCTGGAATGTGGTGCATTGGGCATGTCGGGCGGTTGGAACCCCAATGTGCATCTGACCTGCCACCAACGCGGCCGCCCCGTCTGGAATGACGCGCTGGCTGCCTTCGTGCCGGGGGGTGATCTGCCAAACGGCATGCTTGTTGCTGGTGCTGCACACGGTGATCTTTCGACAGCAGGCGCCTTGCATGGCGGCATGCAGGCGGCGCTGGATGCGCTGGATATCCAAACCGCTCCGCCCGAGATGCCCATAGCGGAGGACGCCACCGTCAACATCAAACCCTTCTGGTACGTCGAGGGCTGTTCGCGCGCGTGGCTCGACCAGCAAAACGACGTGACTGTTAAGGACGTAAAACTGAGCCATCAAGAGGGCTTTCGCTCTGTCGAGCATCTCAAGCGATACACCACACTCGGCATGGCCACGGATCAGGGCAAAACCTCGAACATGGGCGGCCTTGCGATTATGGCCAAGCTTGCAGGCAAGACCATTCCCGAGGTGGGTACAACCATCTTCCGCCCCCCCTATACGCCCACGGCCATCGGTGTGTTTGGTGGACGGCATCGGGGCCAAGAGTTCCACCCCAAGCGCCTCACGCCCAGCCACCAATGGGCCGAGGACCAAGGTGCCGTTTTTGTCGAGGTCGGCAATTGGATGCGCGCGCAGTGGTTCCCCCGCGCGGGCGAGACAACGTGGCGCGAGAGCGTGGACCGCGAGGTACTGGCCACGCGGGGTTCGGTCGGGGTCTGTGATGTGACAACATTGGGCAAGATCGATGTGCAGGGCACGGATGCAGCAACCTTCCTTAACAAAATCTACTGTAACGCCTTTGGAAAACTGGCCGTAGGCAAGACCCGTTATGGCCTGATGCTGCGCGAAGACGGGATTGTGATGGACGACGGCACAGCGGCCCGTCTGGCTGAGGACCATTTCATAGTCACCACGACCACCGCCAACGCCCTGCCCGTCTACCGCCATATGGAATTTGTACGTCAATGCCTGTTCCCTGATCTCGACGTACAGCTCATCTCCACCACCGACGCTTGGGCGCAATATGCTGTCGCAGGGCCAAACAGCCGCAAGGTATTGGAAAAAATCGTCGATCAGGACATCTCGAACGAGGCATTCCCCTTCATGGCCTGCGCTAATATCACCGTGTGCGGCAGTCTGCGCGCACGTCTGTTCCGCATTTCCTTCAGCGGGGAGCTGGCCTTCGAGATCGCAGTGCCCACCCCCTACGGCGACGCGCTCATGCGCCGCATCATGGAGGCAGGGGCCGAATTCAACATCACACCCTATGGCACCGAGGCTCTCGGCGTCATGCGCATCGAAAAAGGCCATGCGGCAGGCAATGAACTTAACGGCACCACTACGGCGCAAAACCTCGGCATGGGGCGGATGGTGTCCAAGAAGAAGGACAGCATCGGCTCGACCCTGTCCGAACGCGAGGGGTTGAACACCGACGATGATTTGCGTCTGGTCGGCATCAAGCCTGTTGATCCTTCAGACCCCGTGCCCGCAGGTGCGCATTTGATGGCGCTAGACGGCCCCGTGGATGCTGCACACGATCAGGGCTATGTCACCTCGGCGTGTTACTCACCCAATCTCGGATATGCCATCGCCTTGGGCTTTCTCAAGAACGGACCCGAGCGGATGGGCGAAAGGATGCGCCTCGTCAGTCCACTGACGGGCGTCGAAACCGAAGTGGAAATTGTCAGCGCCCATTTTATCGACCCCGAAGGAGAACGGCTCCGTGCATGATCTGAAACCGGTAACCGCCCTTGGACAAGCCACGCCCCGTGTTGATACATTTGACCATGTCACACTTACCGAGAATGACGGTTTGGCATTGGCATCCGTCTCTGCGCGTTTGGGGTTCGAGGCCGAGTGTCATGCGGGCCTAAAGGACCTACTTCGCGCGGTGCCACACGCCGGCAAAGCAGTCTTGCATAATCCTGAGGCTGGGTTCTGGACGGGGCCTGAGCAATGGATGATTGGCGCACCCAAAGCAGCGCAGCCATATTTGGCCGATGACCTCAGATCCCGCTTAGGCGTAGCGGCCTCGGTGACCGAGCAATCGGGCGCGTGGGTCTGCTTTGATCTGCTCGGCGCAGGGATGGTGGACGTCATGGAGCGGCTTTGCGCGGCCCCCGTGCGGCGCATGCAGGCAGGCGATGCACAGCGCACCATCATCCACCAACTTGGCTGTTTTGTGATCTGCTACAGCGACGCGCAGGACCTGCGTATCCTTGGCCCGCGTGCATCGGCACGCACATTGCACCACGCCTTGGTTACTGCGGCACTATCTGCGGCCTAGGGTGCCCTTGGTCTGTT
>CBFHZX010000008.1:0-92150 GCA_965660425.1 Sulfitobacter sp.
ACGTCAGGATTTTCCTGCGTGGCCTTTTTGTATGATGGCGTATGTGCGTCTGGGCAGGGGAGCCCCCTGCCGCATGTGCGCTTAGCGGATCATGTTGCTGCGTGCGATGGTGTCGATGTCTCCACGCGACAGGCCGATGTCGCTCAATTCGCGGTCGGTCAGACCTGTCAGTGCATTGCGTGTAACGCGTGCTTCGTTCCATGTGGTTAAGGCTGTTGTGAGGTCGGCCAAGCGGGCAAACGCGCGGTTTGTCGCGGATGCTGTGCCGTATGAAGTGCGAGTGATGTCAAATGAAGTCATTGGTGCCGTCCTTGTGTCTATCGTTATATCTGGGGGGTGCCGATCTCAGCGGCGATCTGATGCCCAAATAGGCAGAGTGAGAATTTCGCGCAAGGGGTGTGGGCGCACACCCGATATGCGTTTTCTGCATGGCGGCATTTGTGCAATTTAGCCTGTAAAATATGACGCAAATGAGGCTTTGCACATGTCGTTTTTTCAACATTTAGGGGCGAATTTGCTGCATTGCGGCATGAGCGGGCTCAAACGACATGTGCTGTGTCGTGAATGGGACGTGCGCGGAAAGATGTAGGCAATGTTCGCCTTTCGTGCTACTGCACCCAAAATACAACCGATTTGAGGGATTGGGGCAGATGATACGGGTGATTGGCATTGATCCGGGTTTGCGCAACATGGGGTGGGGCGTGATTGACGTGAATGGCAGCAAGCTGAGCCATGTGGCCAACGGCATCTGTCATTCTGCGACGGGTGTGGAGTTGGCAGAGCGGCTGCTTAGCCTGCATGCGCAGCTGACACGGGTGTTCAGCACTTACCGCCCAACAACTGCTGCTGTAGAGCATACATTTGTGAACAAGGACGGTGTGGCGACGCTCAAGCTGGGCCAAGCGCGGGGGATTGCATTGCTGGTACCTGCGCAGATGGGGCTGGCGGTGGGGGAGTATGCGCCCAACAACGTGAAGAAGACGGTGGTGGGCGTGGGTCATGCCGACAAGGGACAGGTGGCGCATATGGTGCGGATGCAGTTGCCCGGTGTGGAGTTTGAGGGCCCTGATGCGGCGGATGCTTTGGCGATTGCGATCACCCATGCGCATCACGGCGGCGGGTCGAGTTATGCCGCGGCAGTGGCGAGAGCCAGCGCATGATTGGCAAGATTACAGGACGGATCGAGTATCGCGCCGCAGATCATGTGCTGATGGATGTGCGCGGCGTGGGTTATTTGGTGTTTTGCTCCGAGCGGACTTTGGCCGCCTTGCCGCCTGTGGGGGAGGTTGCAGCGCTTTATACAGATCTGCTGGTGCAGGAGACGAACTTGCAGCTGTTCGGCTTTACCACGTTGGTGGAAAAGGAGTGGCACAAGCTGTTGACCTCCGTTCAGGGGATCGGGGCGAAGGCGTCGCTGGCGATCTTGGGCGCATTGGGGCCTGACGGTGTAGGCCGCGCGATTGCGCTGGGCGATTGGAATGCGGTGAAGGCGGCCAAGGGCGTTGGTCCGAAAATTGCGCAGCGGGTTGTGCTGGATCTCAAGAACAAAGCACCTGCAATGATGGCTATGGGCGGTACGGTGGCCGAGGCGCTAGGCGAAGTGGATGCGGAGGTTGTTGAGCCTGCTGCGGCCTCGCGCAGCAAGGCGGCTCCTGTGGCCAATGCTTCCGCGCCATCGGAGGCTTTGTCGGCGCTGGGCAATCTGGGATATGCGCCCGGGGATGCGGCGGGGGCAGTCGCGCAGGCGGCGGGTGAGGCCGAGGGGGCTGATACTGCCACGCTTATCCGTGCGGCGTTGAAACTTCTGGCGCCGAGAGAGTAGAGTGGGTACTCATCGCACCCCGTTGGGGTCTCTTCGCTGGGGAGCGACATGATAGATAGTGAACGGGTTGTGCAGCCTGAGGGCATGCCAGAAGATTTTGACCGCGCGCTGCGGCCCCAAATGCTCGATGAATTTGTGGGGCAGGCGGAGGCGCGCTCGAACCTCAAGGTGTTTATCCAGTCGGCCAAGCAGCGTGAGGAGGCGATGGACCACACGCTGTTTCATGGCCCGCCCGGTCTGGGGAAGACTACGCTGGCGCAGATTATGGCGCGGGAATTGGGCGTGGGGTTTCGGATGACCTCTGGTCCTGTGCTGGCCAAGGCGGGGGATCTGGCGGCGATCCTTACCAATTTGGAGGCGCGCGACGTCTTGTTTATTGACGAAATTCACCGCCTGAACCCTGCAGTGGAAGAGGTGCTCTATCCTGCGCTGGAGGATTTCGAGCTGGATCTGGTGATTGGCGAGGGGCCAGCGGCGCGCACGGTACGGATTGAATTGCAGCCGTTTACCTTGGTGGGGGCGACCACGCGGATGGGGTTGCTGACCACGCCGCTGCGCGACCGTTTTGGTATACCGACGCGCCTGCAGTTTTATACCGAGGATGAATTGTTCATTATCGTGGACCGCAATGCGCGCAAGTTGGGCGCGCCTGCGGATGAGGGGGGCGCGCGCGAGATTGCCAAGCGCGCGCGTGGCACGCCGCGGATCGCGGGGCGTTTGTTGCGGCGTGTGGTGGACTTTGCGGTGGTCGAGGGCAATGGCCGTGTGACGCGTGACTTGGCGGATATGGCGCTGACGCGTTTGGGCGTTGATCATCTGGGGCTGGATGGTGCGGACAGGCGGTACTTGCGGTTGATTGCGGAGAATTATCAGGGCGGTCCAGTGGGGATTGAGACGATGTCGGCGGCGCTGAGTGAGAGCCGCGATGCGCTGGAGGAAGTGATCGAGCCGTTTTTGTTGCAGCAGGGGCTGATCCAGCGGACACCGCGGGGGCGGATGCTGGCGCAGAAGGCTTGGGTGCATTTGGGGATGGAGCCGCCCCAACGGGATGCTGATCTGTTTGGCTGAGGGCGGGGTTTGGATATTTATGACCAAAAGAAATAGGGGTTTTGGATTTGGAACCTGACGAGATAGAGGCATTGTTTACGCGCGGGAGCGGGGACTTCGTGTTTGCGCGGTGGGGGCGGCCTATTGCGCCTGTTGTGTTTGGTGTGGAAGAGGCGACCTTGCAAGTTGTGAAGGGGGCTTTGGAAGCGGTGACCGTTCTTGCGGGGCATAAATTGGCCGAGACGGATATGGAGCTTGGCTCTAACCTGATGGTGTTCTTTTTCTCCGAGTGGGCGGAATTGCCGGAAGTGCCAGGGCTGGACCGTTTGGTGCCTGATTTGGGGCCATTGGTTGAGAAGTTGAGCGCGGTGGAGGCCAATCAGTACCGGTTTTTCCGTTTTGATGAGGCGGGTGCGATTAAGGCGTGTTTTGTGTTTTTGCGTATGGACGAGCATCTTGACGCCGTGCCTGCGGAGACACTGGCGCTGAGCCAGATTGTGCAGTCGTATTTGCTGTGGTCGGATGAGGCGTTCAAGGAACGCTCGCCGTTGGCTGTTGCGGGGGACAAGGTGATTTTGCGCCCCGATGTGGCGGGGTTGATCCGTGCGGCTTATGATCCTGTGTTGCCAGCAGCGGCGACGGATAGCAGCCACGCGCTGCGGCTTTATGCGCGGATGCAGAGCGTTGACCTTCAGTGATCCATCGTAAGGAAATACGTGTCTATTATGAGGACACGGATATGGCGGGGATTGTCTATTACGCCAACTACCTGCGCTATATCGAGCGGGCGCGCAGCGATTGGGTCCGTGAGGTGGGCATTGACCAGCTGGCGATGAAGGAGGCGGGCGTTGTCTTTGCCGTGCGCCGTGTGGAGGCGGATTATGTCAGCCCTGCGCGGTTTGATGATGTGCTGGAGGTGCGCACCACGCTGGACGGCCTCACCGCTGCCAAGATGGTGATGGGGCAGCAGGTGTGGCGCGGGGAGGATTTGATTTTCACCGCAAGTGTGTTGATTGTGTGCATTGGGGCCAATGGAAAACCCGTGCGTCTGCCAGCGGAATGTCGCCTGCTGAAGATGTGATCGGCCGCGCATTCGCTTGGCTCTCGCTTTTTGTGTTGCGCTGCAGTAGCATTGTGGCAAATGGAGCCCGATAACAGGCCCGAATGAGGCGGCAGAGTAGAGAAAACACCATGCAGACAGCACTGATCGCGGCCGAAATTGGCGGCAGTCTAACAATTTGGGGCATGTTTGCCCAAGCAACCATCACTGTGAAACTGGTGATGATATCACTGGTTCTCGCCAGTTTCTGGACGTGGTCCATCATCGTGCAGAAGACGATCCAGTACCGTGCCGTACGGCGCGAGGTTGCGGCGTTTGATCAAGCGTTCTGGTCGGGTGAGCCTTTGGACGTGCTTTA
This sequence comes from Sulfitobacter sp., assembly GCA_965660425.1. Classification (GTDB taxonomy): domain Bacteria; phylum Pseudomonadota; class Alphaproteobacteria; order Rhodobacterales; family Rhodobacteraceae; genus Sulfitobacter. The sequence continues at coordinate 4,288 of CBFHZX010000008.1, forward strand.
TGACCAGTTGGGGCCAGAGCCGCAGGGGGCGTCGCAGAAGGTTTTTGTGGCGGGTATGACAGAATGGCGCCGCTCGCATCGCGATGACGGAGCCATGATTCCCGGAGCTACGGCGCGTATTGACCGTGCAATGAATGTGTCCATCGCCAAGGAGGCGGTAGGGCTTCAGAAGGGTTTGCAAATTCTGGCGACCACTGGATCGACTGCGCCGTTTATCGGCCTCTTCGGGACGGTGTTCGGGATTATGAACGCTTTTATCGAGATTGCGGAGCAACAGAACACATCGCTGGCCGTTGTGGCCCCTGGCATTGCGGAGGCCTTGCTGGCCACGGGCCTTGGCCTGATCGCGGCGATCCCAGCGGTAATTTATTACAACAAGTTCAGCTCCGAGAGCGATGCGATCCTTGGCGATTACGATGCTTTCGCGGATGAGTTTGCGACGATCCTTAGCCGCCAGCTGGATTCCTGAGCCATGGGTGGCGGGGTGAGCCAGAGCAGTGGTGGCGGCACCAGCAGGCGTGGGCGGCGGCGCGGCGGTGCGCGTGCCATGTCCGAGATTAACGTGACACCTTTCGTGGATGTGATGATGGTGCTTTTGATCATTTTCATGGTGGCCGCACCGCTGCTGACGGTTGGTGTGCCTGTGGAGCTGCCCAAGACGGCAGCACAAGCGCTGCCCGGTGAGCAGGAAGAGCCGCTGACCGTGACGATCACGTCTGAGGGTGCCGTCCAGATCATGACCACCGAGACGCCCCGCGCCGAATTGGTGCCCAAGCTGCGTGCTGTCGCTGCCGAGCGTGAGGGGGATCGTGTGTTCCTGCGCGCGGACGGGGCCGTTGCGTATGCGGAAGTTATGGAGATTATGGGCGCGCTTAATGCAGGCGGGTTTACTAACATTGGTCTGGTGACGGACATCGGCGGTCCAACGCTGGACAGAACAGGCAACTAGGCCATGTCGCGCGCGCGCAAGATCGGCAATATCGTATCGGGGGTGGGGCATGCGGGCTTCATCGGATATGTGCTGTTTGGCGGGGTGTTCACCTCTGCGCCCGAACCGATTGAGTTTCGCGAAGCGGCGATGGTATCGGGGGAGGAGTTTGCCGCATTGGTTGAAGCTGCACGCCAGCCTGTGGAAGAAGCGCCAGAGCCTGTGCCAGCAGCGCCTGAGGTGCGTGAAGATGCGCCCGAAGTTAATGCGGCCGAGCCTGAACCCGAACTCGAGCCTGAACCCGCACCGCCGCCGCCACCCGAGGAGGTGGCGGAGCAAGCCGAGGAGCCTGTAGAGGAGGTGGTGGCGCCCGCCGAGGAGCCTGTAGAGGAAGTTTTCCCGCAGGTGTCGGAAGCGGCACCCGAATTGCCCGAACCGCCCGCAGAAGTGAATGTAGAGAATGCGCCCCCTGCAAAAAGGCCTGTGCCAAGCCCTGCCAACTTAGTGGCACCCGATCCTGCGCCACAGCCTGACCCGCAGGTCGTGCAGGAACCCGAGCCGCAGGAGGCCGTGGTGGCGGAAGAGACAGGGGATACGGTGACACCGCCGCAGGAGGAAGTCGCACCGCCAGAAGCGGCAGAGCGTATTGTGACGGAAGCGGATGCGCCGACAGCATCTGCACCTGATGCCTCGCTTCGCCCGCCTGCACGTCGCACCGCGCAGCAGCCCGAGACACAGACCGCAGAGACGCCAGCGGCCCCCGCGCAAACCGACGAGACTGCGGTTGATGATACGGCGGTGCAGGCAGCCTTGGAAGCAGCGCTCAGCTCGGCCACCAATGACGTGCCAACAGGGCCGCCGATGTCATCGGGGGAAAAGGATGCATTGCGCCTTGCTGTGCAGGGCTGTTGGAGCGTTGATCCAGGTGCACGCTGGGCGCGGACGACGGTAACGGTGGCGATGAATATGACGCAGGATGGCAAGGTTGTTGCCTCCTCGTTGCGGATGATTGCCAGCGAGGGGGGCGATGCCTCCACGGCGAATGCGGCATTTGGTGCGGCGCGGCGTGCGATTTTGCTCTGCCAGCGTGACGGCTTTCCGCTGCCGCCCGAGAAATACGGGCAATGGCGCGAGATCGAGATGACCTTCAACCCTGAGCGGATGCGGATCAGATGAGGATGCTGGTGGTCATATCAGCGCTTGTAGCCCTTGCCCTGCCTCATGTTGCGCGCGCGCAAGGGTTGAGCACTGCCGAGCGTGAGGCCTTTGGCCGCTCAGTCGCGGCCTGTTGGAATGTGCAGCAGGATGCAGTTGCGGTCACGCTCGGGTTTACGCTGGACCGCGCGGGGCGGCCTGTGATGCAGAGTATTCGGTTGCGAGGACGCCGCACAGGCGAGGACGCTGCCGTGGTCGCTGCGTTTTCGGCAGCAAAGCGCGCGGTTTTACGCTGTGGTGCCGAAGGGTTTGATTTGCCTGTTGAGAAATACCAACAATGGCGAAATATTGAGCTTACGTTCGATCCTGAAAGGATGGTTTTGCGATGAAGTTTGTAACGATTTTTGTGGCGCTTGTGTGCGCCTTTGGTTTGGCCGCAGGGGCAAGCGCGCAGCAAGGCCCGCTCAGGATCACCATCGAGGAAGGCATCATCACGCCGCTACCTTTTGCCGTGCCGACGTTTCAGGCGGAGATGGCGGAAGCGGGGCAGTTGGCACAAGACCTTGTGCGCGTGATTGCGGCGGATTTGCAAGGCACGGGCGTGTTTCGCGAAATTCCCAGCTCGGCCTTCATTGCGCAATATAGTGATTTCAACGCACCCGTCTCCTTTCCCGATTGGAAGACCATTAATGCGCAAGCGCTTGTTACGGGGGCTGTGGCCGTCACGGGCAATAATGTGAAAGTGAAATTCCGCGTCTTTGATGTGGTGTCTGGCACCAATATTGGTGAGGGGTTGCAGTTTTCGGGCACCACCGAGGGCTGGCGGCGCATGGCGCATAAGGTTGCCGACGAGGTCTATACCCGCATCACAGGCGAGGGTGGTTATTTCGACAGCCGCGTGGTTTTTGTCTCCGAGACTGGTCCCAAAAACCAGCGCGCCAAGCGGTTGGCTATCATGGATTATGACGGCGCGAATGTACGCTATCTCACCGACAGCCGCGCGATTGTGTTGGCGCCGCGCTTCTCGCCTACGGGGGACCGCGTGCTTTATACCTCCTATGCGACGGGATTTCCGCGCATCTACGTTCTGGATATCGGATCGGTGCAACAGCGGGTTCTTGAGAGTGCGCAGGGCACCATGAGCTTTGCGCCACGTTTCTCACCCTCGGGCAATACGGTGGTTTATTCGCTCAGCCAAGGCGGCAATACGGACATCTACACGATGGACATTAACTCGGGCCAAGCGTTGCGCCTGACCAATACGCCTGCAATCGAGACAGCACCCAGCTATTCGCCAGACGGCAGCCAGATCGTGTTCGAGAGTGACCGCAGCGGGTCGCCCCAGCTCTACATCATGTCTGCAGGCGGTGGTGAGGCGCAGCGAATTTCCTTTGGCGAGGGGCGCTATGGCACGCCTGTGTGGTCGCCGCGCGGGGATTTGATTGCTTTCACAAAGCAGAACGCAGGCCGCTTTCACATTGGCGTGATGCGCACCGATGGCTCGGAAGAGCGGTTGCTCACGGCGTCGTTTCTGGATGAAGGACCGACGTGGTCGCCCAATGGGCGCGTGATCATGTTTACGCGTGAGACCCAAGGCGAGGGCGGGGCGTCGTCGATCTATTCGGTGGACATCACGGGGCGTGTTTTGCAACGCGTCAATACGCCCGAGGGTGGTTCGGACCCCAGCTGGTCACCGCTCCAGCAGTAATTCTTTTAACCCTGCTGCCCGTTGTGGTAGCCTATCTTAAACATAATAAAATGAGGCCCAGCAGATGAAACTTCTTCCCGCAGCACTTTTGGTGGCAGCCGTGGCGCTATCAGCCTGTACCAATGCCAACCGTTTTGGCGATGATGATCTGGCCTCGGCCAATCCGACGGGCGGTACGCCGCTCAATGGTGTGATCGCCGGTAGTGCCAATGATCCCGCCTCTACCGCCTATTTCAACCAGACCGTGGGCGACCGCGTGCTGTTTGAAGTGGATCAGGCGACGCTGACCGCTTCGGGGCTTGCCACGCTAGACGGGCAGGCAGGGTGGCTTTTGACCAACAGCGACTATCAGGCCGTGATCGAGGGCCATGCAGACGAGCAGGGCACGCGGGAATATAACCTTGCACTTGGTGCGCGCCGTGCCAATGCCGCGCAGGAGTATCTGGTTTCCAAAGGTGTGCCAGCAGCGCGTCTGCGGGTGGTAAGCTATGGCAAGGAGCGCCCGATCGAGATCTGCTCTAACGAGGCCTGCTACGCCAAGAACCGCCGTGCAGTGACCGTGCTGGCGGGTGGGCAGACGAGCTAAGACTGGGTTAATCAAAGGAGCGATCGCATGCGCTTTGCCATTATCTTTGCCGTTGTTTTGGGTGCCCTGCCTGTAGGAGCTGCGGCGCAGGACGCACAGACCCTTGCGGATATCCGCCAAGAGCTGAGCACCTTGAGTGTTGAGATGACCAAGCTCAAGCGCGAGCTGTCCACCACGGGCACGGGGGGCGTTGCAGCGCTGCCTTCCTCTGTGCTGGAGCGTGTGAATGCGATGGAGAGCGAGCTGAGCCGCGTGACGGCCAAGGCAGAGGAACTGGAGTTTCGGATCAACCGCATTGTGGCGGACGGCACGCGGCGTGTGGCTGACCTTGAGTTCCGTCTGGTTGAGCTTGAGGGCGGCGATATATCTACTTTGGGCGAGACGTCCACCCTTGGCGGGGACGGGCAGGCCACTGCGCCTTCGGCGACACCCGCCCCCCCGACCAATTCCACACAACTCGCTGTGGGCGAGCAGGCAGACTATGAGCGGGCGCAGGAGGCGCTCGCATCTGGTGACTTTCGTGCCGCCGCAGACCAGCTTGCGGCCTTCAATCAGACCTACCCCGGCTCTCCAATAGCCGCTGAGGTCGAGGTGTTGCGCGGGGATGCCTTGCGCGGCCTTGGCGACACGCGCGAGGCGGCGCGGGCCTATCTGGCGGCGTTTGGTGCGGCACCCACGGGGACTGTGGCACCTGATGCACTGTTCAAACTTGGCGCGTCCCTCGGTGCTTTGGGCCAGACGGCTGAGGCTTGCACGACTTTGGGCGAGGTTGCCGTTCGATTTGCTGGGGCCGCTGCCGTGCCATTGGCGCAAGCGGAGCGGGCCAAGTTGGGATGCAGCTAAACCCTGAATGGGTAGCGCAGCAGGGCGAAGACGCCATGCTGTTGCATTCTGTGGATGTTGCTTTTCCCGCTGTGTCCGAGGGTCCAGTCGGCATTGCTGTCTCTGGCGGCGGGGATTCGATGGCTTTGCTACATTTGTTCGCCCGTTGGTCGGGGCGAACGGGTCATCCGATTGCTGCTGTGACGGTAGATCACGGATTGCGCGCCGAGAGCAGTGCGGAAGCCGATAGCGTTGCAGCCTATTGTGTGCAGGCGGGTATTCCACATGATATTCTGACATGGCACGGCAAGCGGGCGCGTGGAAACCTGTCTGCCGCAGCGCGTGATGCGCGATATGCGCTGATGGCGGAGTGGGCCGCGTCCAAGGGCATCGCGCAGATCGCTTTGGGCCATACGGCGGATGACAGTGCAGAGAACTTTCTGATGCGTTTGGGGCGTTCTGCGGGGGTTGACGGTCTGGCCGAAATGCAGACCCGTTTTGAACGCAGTGGCATTTTATGGGCGCGTCCGCTGTGGCAGCAAAGCAGGGCTGCGTTGCGCGATTACTTGCGGCGCCATGATGTGCACTGGGATGAAGATCCCAGCAATGAGGATCTGCGCTATTTGCGTACGCGGGCACGTAAGGCATTGCCGCTGTTGGAGGATTTGGGCGTGACCGCGCAAACCATTCAAGCTTCGGCCTTTGCGCTGCGCGAGGCGCAAGCGGCACTGGTGCATTATGCCCGACAAGAGGCACAGCTGCATGTGACGCAGGAGGCGGGCGATCTCATGATACCCGAACGGCCGATGCCGCCCATCCCTGCGGAAATCGAGCGCAGGCTGCTCACTGCCGCGCTGCAATGGGTGGGATCGAACGACTATCCGCCGCGCGGGATCTGGTCGGGGCTGCTGGATGTTGATTTGGCGGGCCAACAGCGCAAGACCATCGCGGGCTGTTTGATCCTAAAGCGGAAAGGCCAGTTTCGGATCACACGCGAATATAATGCGGTTAAGGATTTGGTAACAGCTACGGATGCACTGTGGGACACGCGTTGGCGGCTGGAGGGGCCGCACGCGCCCGATCTGGAGGTGCGCGCCTTAGGCGAGGCGGTTGGGCAACTGCCTGACTGGCGGGAAACGGGTTTGCCGCGACCCGCGTTGACGTCATCCCCCAGTGTTTGGCGGGGTGATATGCTGGTTGCGGCGCCCCTTGCGGGATACAATAGGGAGTGGACTGCACAGATCGTCGCAGATTTCACCTCATTCCTCGTTTCGCATTGAACAAATCGCGGCAATCTCTATCTTAGGAGGGTGGCTGAGGGAGTCTCCCTTTGGCCGAATGAATTCAGGAGAGTTTCCTTGGGCAATTTTCGCAATCTCGCATTTTGGGCAGTTTTGCTGGTTCTCGTCTTTTCGCTGTTTAACCTGTTCAATGGTGGCGGCAGCGGCGGTGGCATGCAGAACCGTGAGATCAGTTATTCCGATTTTGTAACGTCGGTTGAGAACGGCAACGTGAGCAACGTGACCCTCGACGGGGAGCAGGTGCGCTTTCGCGAGTCGGACGGCAATGACTATGTCTCGATCAAGCCGTTTGACGCGGAAGTGACCAAGCTGTTGACGGATAACGATGTTCCTTTCCGCGCCGAAAGCCAGCAGGAAAGCGGTTTGCAGACCTTCCTTGTCTCGCTGTTGCCCATTCTTCTGCTGATCGGTGTGTGGATTTACTTCATGAACCGCATGCAAGGCGGCGGCAAAGGTGGTGCGATGGGCTTTGGCAAGTCCAAGGCCAAGATGCTCACCGAGAAGCATGGGCGCGTGACGTTTGACGATGTGGCCGGCATTGACGAGGCCAAGGAAGAGCTTGAAGAGATCGTGGAATTCCTGCGCAATCCACAGAAGTTCTCGCGCCTTGGCGGTAAGATCCCCAAAGGTGCGCTGCTTGAGGGCCCTCCCGGTACGGGTAAAACGCTGCTGGCGCGTGCGATTGCGGGTGAGGCGGGTGTGCCGTTCTTCACCATTTCGGGTTCTGATTTTGTCGAGATGTTCGTGGGTGTCGGTGCAAGCCGTGTGCGCGACATGTTTGAGCAAGCCAAGAAGAACGCGCCGTGTATCGTATTTATCGACGAGATTGACGCCGTGGGTCGTTCGCGCGGCGCAGGCTATGGCGGTGGTAATGACGAGCGTGAGCAGACGCTCAACCAGCTCTTGGTCGAGATGGACGGTTTTGAAGCTAACGAGGGTGTGATCATCATCGCTGCGACCAACCGTAAGGATGTGCTTGACCCTGCTTTGCTGCGTCCGGGTCGTTTTGACCGTCAGGTGGCCGTTGGTAATCCTGACATCAAGGGCCGTGAGAAGATTTTGGGCGTGCATGCGCGCAAGACGCCGCTTGGCCCTGATGTTGATCTTCGGATCATTGCGCGTGGTACACCTGGTTTCTCGGGTGCGGACCTTGCCAACCTTGTGAATGAGGCCGCTTTGACTGCGGCGCGCGTGGGGCGTCGTTTCGTGGCCATGCTCGACTTTGAATCTGCCAAGGACAAGATCATGATGGGGGCCGAGCGCCGCTCTATGGTGCTGACGCAGGACCAGAAGGAAAAGACGGCTTATCACGAGGCGGGCCACGCTATCGTTGGCATCAAGCTGCCCAAGTGTGACCCCGTGTATAAGGCGACGATCATTCCGCGCGGCGGTGCGTTGGGGATGGTGATGAGCCTGCCCGAGATGGACAAGCTGCAAATGTTCAAGGACGAAGCCGAGGAGCGTATCGCCATGACCATGGCGGGCAAAGCGGCGGAAATCTGGAAGTACGGTGCTGAATCTGTCTCAAGCGGCCCCGTCGGCGACATCATGCAAGCGAGCCAGCTGGCCCGTGCCATGGTGATGCGCTACGGCATGTCCGACAAAGTCGGCAACATCGACTATCAGGAAGCGGCCGCAGGCTATCAGGCCAATGGTGGCGCGGGGGGCTTTAGCATCTCGGCGGCGACCAAGGAGTTGATCGAAGCGGAGGTCAAGCGCATAATCGACGAGGGCTATGCCCTTGCTTACAAGCTCATCGAAGATAACGCTGAAGAGTTCGAACGTCTGGCCCAAGGCCTGCTCGAGTATGAGACGCTGACGGGTGAAGAGATCAAGCGCGTGATGGCGGGCAATCCGCCGACCGAGCCTGAGGATGACGACAAGCCTGACAGTGGCTCCGCGCCGAGCATCACAGCGATCCCGAAAGCGAAGGGGAAGAAGACCCCTCCGTCAGGCGGGATGGAGCCTGAGCCCTCTGCCTGATCACGATGTGTGAAACGGACGACACAAAAGATCATAGGCCCTGCATTGCGCGGGGCCTTTTCTTTTGCGCCCATTGCTTGCAGGGTCGCTGCAAAAGGAGACCTGAAAATGCCAGCGCTTATTCCAACGGATCACTACGCGACCATCATTTGGCTGGGCGTTGTGCCTGACCGCGCTGCAGCGTTGCAGGCGCAACCACGCGAGCGTTTGGATTTGAGTTTTGCAGGGCCAGAGGGTGAGGATCATGCGGGCCTCACGCGCCCTTCGTGCAGTCGCGTGTTGTCGCAGTATCCGCGGGATACGAACATTCGAAACACCCGCCAGCTGTGTGTAATGAGCGCTGAGGAGTTGGCCGCGATTGCGGCGCAGATGGGGATTGAGACGCTCGACCCGAGCTATATGGGGGCCACGCTGGTGATTGAGGGGATTTCAGATTTTACACATGTGCCGCCGTCCTCGCGGCTACAGGCGGCCTCTGGCGCGACGATTGTGGTGGATATGGAGAACCGCCCCTGTACTTTGCCTGCGCGGGGGATTGAGGACGATATGCCGGGGCATGGCGCTTCGATCAAAGGCGCGTCCAAGGACCGTCGCGGTGTGACGGCCTGGGTCGAGCGGGAGGGAACGCTGGTGCTGGGTGAGAAGATGCGCTTGCATATCCCTGATCAGCGTCCATGGGTGCCTGCAATGATCTGAGCGCTACTCCGCCAAATGGCAGGCGACGCGGGTAGTACCGATATCGCGCATCTTGGGGCGCTCGGTGCGGCAGCGGTCTGTGGCCAGAGGGCAGCGCGGATTGAACGCACAGCCCGAAGGCGGGTTGATGGGATCGGGGATTTCGCCCTCGGGCAATTGCGCCTCACGGCCAAACCCGTCCATGCGCGGTGCGGCCTCCAGCAGCATTTGCGTGTAGGGGTGTTTGGTGTTGGTGAAGAGGTCCTTGGGTGAGGCTTCTTCCACCAAACGACCGAGATAGAGAACGCCGATGCGGTCGGCCATGTGGCGCAACCAAGTCAGATCGTGGCTGATGAGCACATATGTCAGGCCGAAGTTGTCCTTCAGATCGCTCATCAGGTTGAGGACCTGCGCCTGCACCGAGACATCGAGGGCGGAGGTCGGCTCGTCGCAGACGATGAGCTTTGGCTCGGATGAGAGCGCGCGGGCGATGCAGATGCGCTGGCGCTGGCCCCCTGAGAATTTGTGGGGGAACTTGCCTGCATCCTGTGCTGACAGGCCTACCTGTTCGAGCAATTTTTCGGCCAGTTCTGTGGTGTCTCCACCGCGGGCGGCAACAGGCTCGACAATGATATCACGCACGCGCCAGCGCGGGTTGAGCGAGGCGAACGGGTCTTGGAAGATCATCTGGATGTCGGAGCGGATGTGGTCGATCTTGGTGGCGTCCGTCTCGGAGGCGAGGTTGACGCCGTTGAGCTCTACGTCCCCTTGAGTAGGCGTGAGCAGGCCCACAAGCATGCGTCCGATGGTGGATTTTCCAGAGCCGCTTTCGCCGACCAGCGCGTAGGTGGTTTGGGCCTCGACGGTGAAATCCACCTCGGAGACGGCGGTGAGAAACGCCTTCTTGCGCCGCTCGATCACACGGTTGAGCCATGGTTTGGACACATCGAAAGTGCGGGTGAGGTTTTGGACGGAGATAAGTGACATTATGCTGTCTCCTCGGCCATGCGGGGGAACCAGCAGGCGGCTGCACCCTCGATGATTTGGGAAGCGGGTGCTGTGCGGTATTTCGCTTCGGCGCGGTCGCAACGCGGGTTGAAGGGGCAGCCTTCGGGGATTGCAGTAAGGCGCGGCATGGCCCCTTCGATCTGGTGCAGACGTGGTTGCCCGGCAGAAGCCAACGGGGTCGAGGCCATGAGACCGTGGGTGTACGGGTGGCTGGGTACTGCGAGGACATCGCGCACGCTGCCCAGCTCTGCCAAGCGGCCCGCGTACATGACGGCCACGCGGTCAGCGGCCTCGGCAATCACGCCCATGTCGTGGGTGATGAGCATGACGGCGGTGCCACGGTTGCGGCAGAGGCGTTTGAGGAGTGCTATGATTTGCGCTTGCACAGAAACATCCAGCGCTGTTGTGGGCTCATCCGCGATCACGAGCGACGGCTCGGCGCAGAGGGCAAGGGCGATGACCACGCGCTGGCGCATTCCGCCGCTGAACTCATGCGGGTAGCTGTCGATACGCTCTGACGCACCGGGGATGCCGACTTCTTCGAGGGCTGCGATGGCGCGCTTGCGGGCGTCCTCGCGGGAGATCGGCAGATGGGTAAGCATCGTCTCGGTGAGCTGGTCACCGATGCTCAGTAGCGGGTTGAGGGAGGTGAGCGGGTCTTGGAACACCATGCCGATGTGTTTGCCGCACAGCCGCCGCATGGCGTCGCCGCACAGCGTGTCGATGCGCTGGCCGTTGAGCCAAATTTCGCCCGACGCGATGCGGGCGGGCGGGTTGAGCAAGCCGATGACGGCGTTGCCTGCCATGGATTTGCCCGCACCACTTTCGCCCACCACGCCAAGGATTTCACCCGCCGCGATGTCATAGCTGACGTTATCCACGGGGCGCACGATGCCCGCGCGCGTAGGAATTTCGACGCAGAGGTTGCGGATCGAGAGGACAGGATCAGACATCAGCGCAACCTCGGGTTCAGTGCATCGCGGAGCCAGTCGCCCAGCAGGTTCACGCTGAGCGCGAGCATCAGCAGGGTGACGGAGGGGAAGAGGAGGATCCACCATTCACCCGAGAACAGGTAGCCTTGGCCGATGCGGATGAGCGTGCCGAGCGAGGGTTGGGTCGCGGGGGCGCCTACGCCGAGGAAGCTGAGCGTGGCTTCGGCGATGATGGCGAGCGCCAGTGAGATGGTGGCGATGACCAGTACGGGCGAGAGCACATTGGGCAGGATGTGACGTAGCATGATGGCGAATGGTGTGCGGCCAATGAGGCGCGCGGCCTCGACGTATTCCTTGCGTTTCTCGACCAGTGTCGCCCCGCGCACGACGCGTGCAAACTGCACCCAATCGCTGAGACCAATGGCGAGGATCAGCACCCAGATCGCCATTTGATCGCGGTATTCCACGGGGGTGAACCCCTTGGTCACGCCAAAGATCAGCATAGCCACTAGGATTGAGGGGAAGGTAAGCTGTACACCTGCGATGCGCATGATGATCGTCTCGGTTCAGCCACCCACATAGCCAGAGATCAGGCCGAGCGTGATGCCGAGCACCATAGCGAACAGAACGGCGGCCACGCCCACAAACAGCGAAACGCGCATGCCATAGAGGATGGTGGAGAAGACATTGCGGCCTTGGTCGTCGGTGCCCAGCAGGAAGGTGTCACCCGTGAAGGCGTTGGGTTGCATGGGTGCGGAGAAGCCGTTCGTCAGGTTCAGCGATGCGGGATCGAACGGGTTGGTCGGTGCGATCAGCGGCGCGAAGACGGCCGACAGGACGAGGATGAGCACGACTACGGTTGACACAACCGCCACAGGTGAGCGGCGGAAGGCGTAGAAGAAGTCGCTGTCTAGAAGCACACGCAGGCGGGACTGCTCAGCTGGTTTCACAGGGATATCGGTCATTAGTGGCCTCCCGCGCGGTCGAGCCGCAGGCGCGGATCAATGAAGAAATAGAGCATGTCGACGATCAGGTTGATGGTCACGAACATGACGGAGATGAGCATGAGATACGCCGCCATCACGGGGATATCGACGAATTGCACCGCGTTGATGAACAAGAGACCAACTCCGGGCCATTGGAAGACGGTCTCGGTGATGATGGCGAAAGCGATGATGGAGCCAAGTTGCAGGCCGATAACGGTGATCACAGGCACCATCGTGTTTTTGAGCGCATGGCGGAAGTTGATCGCACGGCTGCGCAGCCCGCGCGCGCGAGCAAAGCGGATGTAATCCTGTCGCAAGACCTCCAGCATTTCGGAGCGCACGAGCCGCATGATCAGCGTCATCTGGTAGAGGCCGAGGGTGATGGAGGGCAGGACGAGTGGTTTTAGTCCCGAAGAGGTGAGGAAACCTGTGGACCAATTGCCGACCTGTACCGTCTCTCCGCGCCCGAAACTGGGGAGCCAGCCAAGCTCGACCGAGAAGATGTAGATGAGCAGGATGCCGATCAGGAAGGTGGGCAGCGACACACCTATGAGCGAGGCGGACATGATGCCGTTGGCGATCCATCCGTCGCGGAGGATGGCGGTGAACACGCCCAGTGCGATGCCGAACACGATGGCGAGGATGCCCGAGACGCTGGCAAGCTCCAGCGTGGCGGGGGCGCGTTCGATCAATATCTCTGCCACGGGGCGGCCCTGTCGGTAGCTCACGCCAAAGTTGCCCTGCACGGCGCCTTCGAGGAAGCGGTAATATTGCACGATGAAATTCTGGTCGAGGCCAAGCTGCTCGCGCAGACGCTCGATATCGGCAGCGGTGCGTTCCTGGCCCAGCATGTTCTCGACGGGATCGCCGAAAAAGCGGAACATGGAAAAGGCGGCAAGGCCCACCACAAGCAGAACAAGCGCGGATTGTGCGACGCGGCGGATGATATAGGCCAGCATGGGGAATTGCCTTGGGGCTACGGGTGCGCAGAGTGCGGCACTTGTGGGAATGAGAATGCGGCGCGCCAGCAGTAGGCGCGCCGCGTGTGGTTTACTTCATGGTGAAGTATTTGACCTTTGGTTGGTCCTCGGCATCGACTTCGATGCCCACGTTCTCGGCCATGCCCCAGTTCAGCACTTGGTGGTGAATGGGGATATAGAGCGCTTCGTCCTGCACGGTGCGCCAGATGCTAGCGATATCGGCGTTGCGCGCCTCAAGGTCCGTGTTGGAGGCCAGCGATTTGATCGTCGCATTCAGATCGGCATCGTTGAAGCCTGTGCCATTCCATGTGCCGATCTCGCTCTCGCGGCCGTGCACGAGGAAGTTGAAGATGTACTCGGATTCGTAGGTCGGTACGCCCCAACCGAGCATGTAGAAGTCGGTCTTGCCATCTGTGATCAGCGGGAAGTGCTGGGCCTTTGGCTTGGCATCAAGGTTCACTGTCACGCCGATCTGACCCAGCATGCCCACGGCCGCCTGACAGATGCCCTCGTCGTTGACGTAGCGATCATTGGGGCAATCCAGACGGATGGAGAAGCCATCGGCGTAGCCTGCTTCTTCCATCAGTGCCTTTGCCCCTTCGATGTCGGTGGAGGATTCCGCGTCCATCTCGGCGGTCCAGCCGTTGACGAAAGGCGGTGCGATCATGCCCGCAGGCTCTGACTGGCCGCGCATGACGACCTGTTTGATCGCATCGCGGTTGATCGCCATCGACATCGCCTTGCGCACGCGCACGTCGGCGAGGGGGTTTTTTCCGTCAACGTTATCCGCTTCGATATCATTGGCGCCTTGGTTCATGCCGAAGAAGATCACGCGGTTCTGTGGGGCTTGCTTGACCACCAGACCGTCGGCGGCGTTCACACGCTCAAGGTCTAGCACGGGCATGTCTTGCAGGAAATCAATCTCACCCGAGAGCATGGCGGCGACGCGTGTCGTGGCGTTCTGGATGGGGGTGTAGACGATTTCCGTTACTTCCATGGGGAAGTCGTTGATGCCCCAATAGTTGTCATTGCGGGTCATAACGGTTTTCACGTCAGGTTCGCGGCTGGTCAGCGTGTAAGGGCCAGTGCCGTTCACGTTGAGGGTCGCGTGCGTGATCTCGCCGCCTTCAAAATCCTGCACGTTGACGGTGTTGTTCGCCTCGGTCCACGCCTTGTCCATCATAAAGAGGTTGGTGAGGTTGGAGGGCAGGATCAGGTTTGGCCCGTCTGTTACGATCTCGACGGTGTAGTCACCTGTGGCGCGGACTTCGGTGATGGAGCCGATGAGCTCCTTCATATCCGAGTTGGCTTGTTTGGCGCGCTCAAAGCTGAACACAACATCTTCGGCGGTGAAATCAGCCCCGTCGTGGAATTTCACGCCTTGGCGCAGGTTAAAGACCCAGACGTTCGGATCATCAGCCTTTGGTGCCCAATCGGTCGCCAGCGTGGGCACAAACGCGCCTGTCACGTCGCGGATGATGAGCGGCTCATACATCTGGTGGCGGATTGTGTGGGTGGGCCCTTCGTTTTGAGCGTGCGGGTCCAGTGTCAATGCATCGCCAGAGCGCCCAGCGGAGCGTCTCGGCGCTCAGCGGTGCAGCAGTGGGCAAAAGCATGGCGGTCATCGTAAGTGCCGTCGTGAATTTCATCTAAGATTCCCCTGTTTTATAGTTGAGCGGCAGATGATGGAGTTTGCATCTGGAATGACAAGTGCTTTTGCCGGGTGACGGCAGGTAGGTTTCTTAAAAGAAACGCGGGGTCGCATCCGCGCCGCAACGCAACCGCGATATGTCGTAATCCTGACGTGGTGTGCTGGCATGCGCTAGTATGCAAATGCTAGAACATGCCGAAGCGGCACTTTTATAGGGGATACCATGGCTTTCAAAACCGACATTCAAATTGCACGCGAAGCGACCAAGAAACCTATTCAGGAGATTGGTGCGAGGCTTGGTATTTCGCATGAGGATCTGCTGCCCTACGGCCACGATAAAGCCAAGGTATCCCAGACGTTCATCAATTCGGTGCAGGACCGCGAAGATGGCAAGCTGATCCTTGTAACGGCGATCAACCCCACACCTGCGGGTGAAGGCAAGACGACGACGACGGTGGGTCTGGGTGACGGGTTGAACCGCATCGGCAAGAACGCGGCAGTGTGTATTCGCGAAGCGTCTTTGGGGCCGAACTTTGGCATGAAGGGCGGCGCTGCGGGAGGCGGTTATGCCCAGATCGTGCCAATGGAAGAGATGAACCTGCATTTCACGGGTGACTTTCACGCGATCACCTCAGCGCACTCGCTGCTGTCTGCCATGATCGATAACCATATCTATTGGGGCAACGCCCTCGAGATTGACACGCGCCGCGTTGTTTGGCGCCGTGTGGTTGATATGAACGACCGCGCGCTGCGCCAGATCACGGCGTCTTTGGGCGGTGTGGCCAACGGCTTCCCGCGTGAGGCAGGTTTTGACATCACTGTAGCTTCTGAGGTCATGGCGATCCTGTGTCTGGCCAAAGATTTGGCGGACCTGCAGGAGCATCTTGGCGCGATGATCGTGGCCTACCGCCGCGACAAATCCCCTGTGTTTGCTCGCGATATCAAAGCGCATGGGGCGATGACCGTTCTGCTCAAGGATGCGATGCAGCCGAACATTGTGCAAACGCTCGAGAACAACCCAGCTTTCGTGCATGGTGGCCCGTTTGCGAACATCGCGCATGGCTGTAACTCGGTCATTGCGACGACGACGGCGCTGAAGCTGGCGGACTACGTTGTCACCGAGGCGGGCTTTGGCGCCGACCTGGGCGCCGAGAAGTTCCTCAACATCAAGTGCCGCAAAGCGGGGCTTGCGCCGTCTTGTGTGGTCGTCGTGGCCACGGTGCGTGCGATGAAGATGAACGGCGGCGTGGCCAAGGCCGATCTGGGCGGTGAGAACGTCGAGGCGGTGCAGAACGGCTGTGCCAACCTTGGCCGTCACATCGAGAACATGAAGAGCTTTGGCGTCCCTGTGGTTGTTGCGATTAACCATTTCGTCACCGACACTGACGCAGAAGTGCAGGCTGTGAAGGACTATGTCGCCACCCAAGGTGCTGAGGCGGTTCTGTCGCGTCACTGGGAATTAGGCTCGGAAGGATCGGCAGACCTTGCCACCAAAGTGGTCGAGACAATTGAGGCGGGTGAGGGCAACTTTGCGCCGATCTATCCCGACGACATGCCACTGGCCGAGAAGATCAACACGATTGCCACCAAAATCTACCGTGCTGATAGCGCGCAGATGGATCAGAAGATCCTCAACCAGCTCAAGGAATGGGAAGAGCAGGGCTATGGCAATCTGCCGGTCTGTATGGCCAAAACGCAGTATAGCTTCACCACTGATCCGAACGAGCGCGGCGCGCCTTTGGGCTTTGATATCCCTGTGCGCGAAGTGCGCCTGTCGGCAGGTGCAGGCTTCGTGGTCGCCATCTGTGGTGAGATCATGACCATGCCAGGCTTGCCGCGCGTGCCATCGGCCGAGAGCATCGGTTTGAATGATGCGGGTGAAGTTGAAGGCCTGTTTTGATCTTTGAATGGTGTGAAAAACGGGGCGCAGGGATGGATCCTGCGCCCCGTTTTGGCCTGACGGCCATGAGTTTATGGGCAAAATAAAGAAGCGAGATGGTGTGATGACGGCGACTGTGATTGATGGGAAAGAGTTTGCGGAACGGGTGCGGGGGCAGGTTGCCGACCATGTGACACGTCTTAAGACGGATCATGGCATCACGCCCGGCCTTGCAGTTGTGCTGGTAGGGGAAGACCCCGCATCCGAGGTCTATGTGGCGGCCAAGCATCGCCAGACGGTTGAGGTCGGCATGGCTTCGTTTGAGCACAAGCTGCCTGCTGATGTGACCGAAGAGGCGTTGTTTGCGGTGATTGACCAGCTCAATGAAGACCCCAGCGTGCATGGTATTCTGTGCCAGTTCCCTGTGCCAGATCACCTTGATGAGCGTCGCGTTGTGGCACGCATCAACCCTGCCAAGGACGTCGACGGGTTGAGCGTGACCAACGCGGGTCTGCTGGCCAGTGGCGAGACGGGGCTGGTGTCGTGCACGCCGCTGGGATGTTTGATGCTGCTGCGCGACCAGATCGGGAATATGTCGGGCATGAACGCTGTTGTTGTTGGCCGTTCGAACCTGTTTGGCAAGCCGATGGCGCAATTGCTATTGCAAGAGAACTGCACGGTGACCATTGCCCATTCGCGGACGCAGGATTTGGCCGACGTATGCCGCCGCGCGGATATTCTGGTCGCCGCCGTGGGCCGCGCCGAGATGGTGCAGGGCGACTGGGTGAAACCCGGAGCGACGGTTATTGACGTAGGGATTACGCGCATTCCCCATCCTGAAAAGGCAGGTAAATCCAAGTTGCGGGGCGATGTCGCATTTGCCAGTGCTGCGGAGGTTGCCGGTGCGATCACGCCTGTGCCCGGCGGTGTGGGGCCGATGACGATTGCCTGTCTGTTGGCCAATACGGTTACGGCCTGCTGTCGCGCGCACGGGCTTGCCGAGCCTGAGGGGCTAACCGCCTAATATAACGGCGTTCATCAATCTGCCTGGTAGAAAGGTGAACCCTCCCGCGATCAGGAGTGCGCCAAAGGTCATGGCCTGCATAGCACGCTTATGAGCTACCACGCGGTGGCTGCGTGCTGCGGTGACAGCGCGGTATAAGTTCACGAGCACGAAGACGGAGAGCAGGTGGATCGGGCTGAACGGGCCGATGAGTTTGATCGTGCTGATACCGAAGCTGCTGAGTGCGACCGTCGCCATCATGATCACCCACGCCCAGCCCATAATGCGGTGGTGGCGGCTGCCCTTGCGCAAGCTAAAGATCGCGATGGTCAGCAGTGCGGCTCCTATGGCAAAGGCAGTGTGGATTTGGATCATCAGGGACGCATTGGCGAGGGGGGCGAAAGTCATGTAAGGGCTCCATTGTGTTGTGCCTCTTTGTTGTGGCAATCTCGCAATCAGGGGGCCATCTGTGTTACGCGGGCAGGCCCGCAGCATACGTGAACGACAAGGATGCAGGCCCCGATGCAACTCGCGCTTCGTGAAATTTCGCGCCACCATGTGCCGTTGATGATCTGGGTGGTGGTGACCGCACTCACGGCGGTAGCGGGGCCGTTTGGGACGCTTGATGCAATGGGCTTGGGCGGCCGCGCGCTTTATTGGGGCGGCGTGTCGGCGGTCTCTATCGCGCTTAGCTTTAGCGCGCAGGCACTTGCACGGCGGTATGCGATGATGGGGCGCATCGGGGTATGGACGGGTTTTGTGCTGGTGATCGGAGGGCTGTCGCATCTGATTAACACCGTGTTGTTTAACAGCTGGGGCGGGTGGGCCGATTGGGCTTATCTCACGGGCACTGTCTGGCTGGTGACGATCTCGGTATATCTGATTGTCGCTGTGCTCACGCCTGGGGTGTCCAAAAAAAACCAGGACACATTCATGCGCCGCCTGCCTATCGAGCTGCGCAGCCCGCTGGTGCGGATCGAGGCGCAGGATCACTATCTTAATGTGGTCACGGCGCGCGGCAGTACGCTGATCCTAATGCGGCTGGGGGATGCCATTTCCGAGCTGTCGGACAAGGGGCTACAAGTGCACCGGTCTCATTGGATCGCGGAGCAGGCCGTGGCCAAGCACCGTCGCGAAGGCGGACGCGATGTGCTGGTGATGGCGGACGGGGAAGACATGCCTGTCAGCCGCAGTTTTCGCAAAGCCGCATAGGACGCGGGATTGTTCTAGCGCGGGACGGGGACCATCGTGCCTTGCAAAATCGCGATGAGGGTTTGCTGCCCGTCTTGCTCTGCGTGGACTTCGGACGTCACCACGCAGAGGCGCTTGCCCGGTTTGATGATGCGGCCCGTAGCGAAGAGGCGCTGCCCTTGGGCAGGGGCGATGAGGTTGATCTTGATCTCGGCGGTGACCACTTCCATATCCAGCGGCATCATCGTGAGCGCGGCATAGCCCGCAGCACTGTCGCCGACGGAAAAGGTCAAACCCGCGTGCCCAAAGCCTTGTTGTTGTTTTGCACCCTCAAGAATGGGGGCGGTTATGCGGACAAGACCCTCTTCGATGTGGTCCAGTTCTGCGCCCAGCGTGGCCATCATGGATTGCGCGTTGAAACTGGTTTGAATGCGGTCAAGTTTGGCGGTGTCCATAGTCTACCTCTGCATCGGAATGGTGGTGGGCGCGGGGCCTGTGAGCACGGCAACAGCCTCCGCGCGCATCAGGTTTGAGAGCACGGGCGCGTTGGCGCGCAACCCGCCCGTATAGGTGCCGTAAGCGGGCATGATCACGCGGTCCGTGTCAATGAGGAACGCAGGCCGTGTTATGGTGCGGCCGCGCAGGGCAAGTGACGCTTTTGGGTGGTAGTGGCCCGAAATTTCACCGCTCCCGCTTGTTTGAGCGATATGGCGGAAGGTCAGCGGGGGCAGGGGCAATTCAGCCAGCTGCGCGCCGCCGAACTCGATCGGGCCAGGATCATGGTTGCCTTCGATCCAGACCCAGCGGCGGCCTGCTTGAAGCTGGAAAATCCATTGGCGCTCCTCTTCGGGCAGCGCCTCCGAGGCGGCGATGTCATCGAAACTGTCGCCTAGACAGACAAGCGTGCGGGCATTGCACAGCGCCAGATCGGCGGCCAGCCGTGTAAGTGTGTCGCGGGTGTCATAGGGGGGCAGGGTGGTGCCGCCGCGCCGTGCGATCCGCTCCGATTTGCCCAAGTGGAGGTCTGAGACAACCAGCAACTCCTGCGCAGGCCACCACAGCGCGCCCGAGCCGAGTGCGGTGAGTTTTGCGCCTGCGATGGTGAAATCATAGCCCTTCATGGCCACAGGTTTGGAAGATTATAGGCGGCGCTGCAAGAGGCCTAGTAGCCCACGCGCCAGCGTGGTTTGTCAGAGTGGGCGGGCGTTATCTGGGCAAGGCCCGATTGCTGCATCAGCCTTGCGGATTCTTCTGCCAGCAGGCGCTCCTCGGCGTCGCCTTTGACGGGGACGCGGCCCATCTCGAGGAAGAGCGGCGCGGAAAGGGGTGAGACGCGGGGGAGTATTCTGTGGTCGATGCGGCCGCGCGTGCGCTCAAGCATTTCCTCGATGCGGCCAAAATCCACGAGGCCGCGCAGGGCTTCTTCACGCGTGATCTCCAGCATCAGATGGTCGGGGTCGTATTTGGTGAGTGTGTCATAGAGGATATCGGAGCTGAAGGTCGCTTGCCGCCCTGATTTGCGCGCTTGGGGCGTGTTACGCTCGATCAGTCCTGCGATGGTGGCCGACGCACGGAAGGTGCGTTTCATCACGGCATTGCCCGCGAGCCATGTCTCGACCCCGTTTTGTAAGGCGTGGTGGTCGAGCAGGGCATCGGCATCCGCGACGGGATCAAGTGACCAGATCAGGGTGGCGTAATCTGTGGCGACGAAACCGAGCGGGCTTGCGCCCATCTCCTCCATCCGTTTGCTCAGCAGCAGGCCAAGCGACTGTTGGCCATTGCGCCCTGCAAAACCGTAGATCACCGTCTGGGCGCGGCCATCGTGGGGGAAGCTCTCGACCAGTAGACGGCCCGGTTGTGGCAGTTGGCTGTGGGTGCGTTGAAGCTCCAGCCACTCAGCCGTGTGGGCGGGGAGTTCGGGCCAGCTGTCTTGCGTAAACATGCGCTGTACACGGGCGGAGAGCTGGGTGGAGGTGGCGAATTTGGTGCCTAGGAATGTGGCGACCTTGGGCTTTTTGGCGCTGTCGCGGGAGACTTCGACGGTCATTTCGCGCAGGCCTTCGTATTTCACGATCTGGCCGCCGATGAGGAAGGTATCACCGGGTGTGAGCGTCGCGGCGAAGCCTTCCTCGATCTCGCCCAAGGGTTTGCCGCCGCGGTTGCGCTTCATGCGGACTTTGAGCGTGTCGGTATCTTGGATGGTGCCGATGTTCATGCGGATGTTGCGCGATGCGCGGGGGTCGCGGAGTTGCCATTTGCCGTCGGGCCGCTGGATCAGGCGTTGCCATTTGTCATAGGCGCGCAGAGCGTAGCCGCCTGTGGCCACGAAGTCGAGGCAGGCGTCGAATTGGGCCCGCGTGAGGCTGCTGTAGGCCCCTGCAGAGGTGAATTCGGCGTAGAGGGCGTCGGCATCAAACGGCCCTGCGCAAGCAGTGATAAGGATGTGTTGGCACAGCACATCGCGGGGGCCTGCGCCACGTGGGTCGCCGTCGAGTTCCCCGTCGAGTACGGCCCCGAGGGCGACGACGCATTCTACCACTTCAAAGCGGTTGGCGGGGACCAGCAGCGCTTTGGAGGGCGCGTTGTAGCGATGATTGGCACGGCCGATGCGCTGGACCAGACGTTTCACGCCCTTGGGCGCGCCGATCTGGATCACGAGGTCCACATCACCCCAATCGAGGCCCAGATCGAGGGAACCTGTGCACACAATCGCGCGCAGATCACCACGCACCATCGCGGCCTCCACGCGCATGCGTTGTTCGCGGTCGAGAGAGCCGTGGTGGATGCCGATGGGCAGAGCGTCTTCATTGGCGAGCCAGAGTTTGTGAAAGAATATCTCGGCCTGCGCGCGGGTGTTGTGAAAGATGAGCGTGGTATTGTGCTTCTTCACCTGTTCGAGCACGGCGGGGATGGCATGGGCTGCACCGCCGCCAGACCACGGCGGCGGCTCATCGGTGTGGAGCATCTGGATATCGGGGGGCGGGCCTGCGTCAGCCTCAAGAATTTCGCAGGGATCTGGATTGCGCGCCATAAGGTGGGCGATGGCAGCGGGGTCTTCGACGGTAGCGGAAAGCCCTACGCGTTTAAGGTTGGGGCAGATGGTTTGCAGACGGGCCAGCGCCAGCATCATCTGGTCGCCGCGTTTACTTTCCGCCAGTGCGTGGATCTCGTCGATGACCACGCGTTTGAGGCCGCGAAACATGCGCTGGGCGTCCTCATAGCTGACCAGCAGGGCGAGGCTTTCTGGTGTGGTGAGGAAAATATGGGGCGGGTCGGCGCGCTGGCGTTTGCGCGCGGTGGCGGTGGTGTCGCCTGTGCGTTCCTCCACGCGGATGTCGAGGCCCATTTCTTCAATCGGGGTGCGCAGGTTGCGTTTTATATCGGCGGCGAGTGCTTTGAGCGGCGAGATGTAGAGCGTGTGCATGCCGTCGTGGGCTGCATCATGCAGATCGATCAGGGTGGGAAGGAAGCCCGAGAGGGTTTTACCGCCGCCCGTAGGGGCGATGAGCAGGAGGGCGGGGGCATCGCTGCGGTCCAGCATGGCCTGTTGGTGGGGGTGGATAGACCAGCCTTTGGCGGCGAACCAGTTTTGGAAGGTTTGGGGGAGTGTGCGCATGCTCCGCAAGATAGGGCTGGGCCGCAGGTGCGCCAGACCTTATTTACGGCACAGCGTCTTCGGCGGGTGGCGCCATGAGGACTTTTTCTGCGCGGGTTTTGCCAAAGCGGTTTGTGGTTTTGGTCACGACATCGAGGGTCCTGTTGTTTTCGATAGTGGCCAAAACGACCTGATGAGGGAGGAGTCTGAGCGCGCGATGCAGCGTTGTTGGTGATTGCAGCTGCTGATTGCGCGCAATTTACCGCACCGCTGTACCTGTGAATGACGAGGCGTCCTTGGCATTTGCCTCGTCCGCGCGCGTTATGTTCTCCCAATCGCTCAGCCAGCCCATCAGTACGCGCGGTATCATCGTCTCATGAAAGATCGCCAGAGCGGCCGCAAATTCGACCGCGAAGACCGACAGATGCGCGTTGTTGTAATCCGCGAGATCGGCGTTGCGCCCGACAAGCTCGAACGCGGCAACATAGGCAAAAACGCACGTCGCTTTCGCGTCAGCGGGATGGGCCCACAGAATCGAAATGATCGCTTCGAGATCGTGGTATTCCTCCAATGCGGTCTGGATGGTTTCATCGGCTTTTTTTGTAGGATCGACCAACATGTTATGCTTGCGCCGGGTGCAGGTCTTGCCCGTATCTTCCTCGATGAGGCTGGTGATACGCGCCGCGGCAGCCTCATCGCCCGTGATGCGACCAAGGTCGGGGAACTCAAGCTTTTCCTCATACTCATCCGTAAGTTTGTGAAGATATGCATATTGAAGCGACCATCTGCTCCATGCGTTTTCCTCAATCGCTTTGATGAGTTTGTCGCGTGACAAGACAACCAGATCGACATTTTCGATGAGCTGCCTGCGCTCATATCCAAGAGAGGTCTCTTTGTCTTTCGGACCTGGCGTGTCCATGCGCACGACCAGTGAGGGGGCTTTATGGCTTCCCCCGCCAGGGGAGAGGAAGCGGGCGTAGTCCATATCTGTGAGAACATTATGTGCGCCCAGCAGGATAATGAGTTCGGCACTGCCCGCAGCACAATCGCGCCATGTGGCGGGGTCGTCCATTTCTCCTCTGATAACCTTCAGGCGCGGCACATAACCTGTGTCGATTTCCTGATCCTTACTTTCGGTGATAACGAATACATCGCGGTCGGCGGCATTGCCAAACACATGTGCCAGCTCTTCGATGAACCCTTCGTAGGTTTTAGCGTCGTTGAGGCAGATGATGATATGCTCCTCCAGCAAATCGAGGTTTTCTGTCTCTCTCTGCTCTTCGCGAATGCGGCTCATGATCGGGGCGTAGAGGATAGCGATCATATTGGCCAAAGCGGCGATGATAAGAACCGCAGCGATCACGGCAAACGGTTCCTCTCCGTCGCCGCCGCTCAGATTGTTGATCACTTGGGACATGACGAGTTGCCACCCTTCGCGCGGGCTGTTCCCGTTGAGCACACTGATGATCGCGCCGAACGTCAGGGCGATGGTCATGACGATTAAAGTCAAAGCAGACAAGGCTTTGATATGGGGTTTGAGCTTGCGCCAGAACAATCGCCGCTTTTTTGGCTCGAACATATAGCGGACGAGTTTGAGCGCACGGAGCAAGCGCGCCACTCGCAGCAATCGCAAAAACATGACAACGGCGGCGGCCTGTGCGGGGTCCTCGGCCATGAAACTGCTCACGTCGATCCAACCCAGTTGCAGCGCAAGAATCGCCAGATCGAGAAGGATCACCGTCAGGTCGATGAGCCCACATGGCCACATGTACTGAAAGCCCTTCATCGCAAACCTCAAAGCGAATTCGCTGCCAAGAAGGATCAGGAAACCAACCGTGGCCATGGTGAGCATTGTATCATCGGGGGGCAGCAGGCACTTGGTTCCATCAGTGCCTGTGACGCAGTAGCCCGCGCCCAACTCATACAAGCTGGCCAGCACGGCGAGAAGGACGACCCATATGAGAAACTTGTCTATGGGTGGCATGCGGTTCTTGCGATTTGGCGGATAGAAGAGCTGGGTCAGAAAGCCGTCGCGGAAACGCTCGGGCACATCTTTCGCACGAATGGCATCATCGCGGGTCTGGAGCCAGAGTATGGCGGGGGGCCAAATCAGCGAAGCCACGATGACAGCAAGAATGGCCACAGCCAGCAAGACAGCAACAAGGAGCATAAATATCAGTCTCTAAACCATATTCGAATGGGTTAGAGCAGTTTCGGAATAAGGCTGCAGCCAGTGGTTACATGCACGGGATGCGGGCGTGTGTCAGTGATCGCGTGGTTTGAGATTGGCGATTTGGGTTTGGATGGTTTCGGGGAGTGTTGTGTCGGCACCTTCAGGGGTTGCATCAAGGACGCTGGCGATGTCTTTGACAAGGATGGCGATTGTATTGTCGGGGGCATGGCCGTCGCGGGCGAATTCGATGCTGTTAAAACCACTGGCGAACCAGTTTTGGCCTGAAGAGGTGTGAATCAGATCGAGAAGGGCGCTGATTTCGAGGCCTGCCTCGTCGGCCCAATCCAGCACAAGGCGGGTCATTGCGGTGTTGGAGGCGGCGAGTAAGTTGTTGAGGACTTTTGCCTGCATACCTGCGCCATAGTCGCCCATGCGGTGGAAGTGTTTTCCCATGGCGTGGAAGAGGGGCATTGCGCCGTCGATATCCGCGCTGTCGCCGCCCAGCATGAAGCTCAAGCGGCCTTCTTGGGCAGCGATTTGGGCGCCTGACATGGGCGCGTCAATGAGGGCGATATGGGACGGGATGCGGGAGCGCAGGGATTTGACATATTTCGGCGACAGGGTGGAGCATATGATGATGCGGGTGAGCGTGGGCGTCGCGGCGAGGTTCTGATCGCCAAAGAGCACAGCCTCCGTCTGGTCGATATCGCGGACCACTGTGATGAGTGTGTCGAGGTCTTCGGCGAACACAGCGATGTCATCGGTGATATGGGGGCTGTCCATTTGCACCACATCATAGCCGCTGGCGAGCAGGCCAGCGGCACGTAGCGCCGCCAGCATTGGTGCGCCCATACGGCCGCAGCCTGCAATCCCCGTACGCGAACGCATTAGGTCACGATGTGTTCGTCTTTGACGAACATGTTGGCCCATGCGCGGTCCATCAGCTCGGGGCTCATCTGGTAGGGGATGCCCTCGAATTCGCAGATCGCGATGATCTGGTCGATCAGGAAGATCGGCTGGTAGTTGGCATAGACGTTATCAATGGTGGGGTATTTGTTTTTCAGCAGGTGGATGAGGGTCGCCTCATCCAGTGGCATCTTGCGTTTCTTGGCCATCATGGCAAAGATTTTCAGGAAGTTCGCCTGATCCGGCCCGTCGATTTTGATCTTGAAGAAGATACGGCGCAGGGCGGCTTGGTCAAAGATCTCGTTTGGGTGGAAGTTGGTGGAGAAGATGACCAGCGTGTCGAAGGGGACCTCGAATTTCTCGCCCGATTGCAGCGCGAGGATGTCCTTGTTTTCCTCAAGCAGGACGATCCAGCGGTTGACGATTGCCTGTGGCGGTTCTTTCTGGCGGCCAAGGTCGTCGACGATAAAGATGCCGCCTGTGGATTTAAGCTGGAGCGGAGCCTGATAGGTTTTGGCGGTGGGGTTATAGACCAGATCGAGCATGTCGATGGTCAATTCACCACCCGTGATCACCGCAGGACGGGTGCAGCGGACATAGCGTGCATCATAGCGGGTGATACGGCGCAGGGACGTAGGGTCTTGCTCCTGTTCCATGATTTGGCTGTGCACGATGGGGTCATAGACTGTGATGACCTGTGAGGCGTATTCAATCGCGTGGGGGACATAGACGTGATCGCCAAGCGCGTCACGGATGCCGTTGGAGATTGAGGATTTGCCGTTGCCCGGAGGGCCGTACATCAGGATCGAGCGACCCGCAGAGACGGCTGGGCCGAGATTGCCGAGCAATTCGTCGGGCAGTATCAAGTGGCCCATCGCAACCGTCAACTGGGCGCGGGTGATTTGCATGTTGCGCACCGACTGGCGCTTGACCTGTTCGCGGTAGACATCAAGGGGAACGGGCATGGGGCCAAAGTATTCCGACTGTGCAAGTGCGTCGAGCGCGCGTGCCTTGCCGCCATCGGTGAGCTGGTAGCCCATCTCGCCTGCGCCCTCGGAGGTCATGGAGCCTGTGGCCTCTACCAGACGCTGGGTGCGGCACATATCCACCAATTCCTGCACCACGGGGATGGGAAGGCAGACGGCCTTGGACAGGTCACTCACCAGATCGAGGTTCTTGCGAAAGATTGTTTTGATCAGAATATCGCGCATCATCACGATGGGTAGACGCATATCAGACAGCGTCTTTGGGGGGGGAGGCGACATGATGTTTGTGTTCGGGGCGTTCATGGAAATTTCCCTGTAACTAGATCGGGTTCTCAATGACCATAGGGGATGAAAATGGCCTTAATCAGGCACCGTAGAGGAAGCCGAGGCTCAAATAGATGATCAATGTGGGGCCAAGGGCGAGACCCATTGGGAATTTCTTGCCCTTCTCCCAGCTGGTCCAGTGGGGGGCGAGATTGCGCAGGCCCGTCATTCGGGCCGCGCGGTGGGTGACGATTGCGGCGATCATGACAGCACTGAAGAGCCATGCCAGCATGATCAGATCGCCCAGTGCCACAAACGGAGCCGCCGCAGCGATGAATTTACTGTCGCCTGTACCCATGACGCCTGCAGCATTCAGGATGACGCCAACAATCAGCACGATGACCATGCCGCCCAAACGCCAGAGGTACTGGTCAAAGGGCATTACGAACAGGCCGATCACCACAAAGACGGCCAGCAGGGCGAGGTTCGCCTTATTGGTGATCTTCATGCGCGCCAGATCGGTGTACATCACATAAAGGCAAATCGGCACAACGAAGGGCAGGAACCACATCGCGGCGTGAGCGCTGATCGCCATGGGTCAGGCTTCGAGCGCGGCAAGCGCGCGGGAGGCTGCCTCAAAGTGCTGTGGATGTGTCTCGATCGCGTCGCGCAACAGGCCTTTGCCTGTCTCCACATCGCCCTGTTTGATCGCCGAGAGGGCCATTGTGTGCAAAAGCTGCGCCCGCTCGGTCTGGTCCATGGGGATGACAGGCAGGTTATAGTTGCGCTGGGCACCGCGTGACAAAACGAGGTTGTTCTTGGCGGTGAAGAGGCCACCGTCTTGCACGATGGCGCTGGTGAACAGACGCTCGGCGTCTTTGTAATCACCACGGGTAAGTTTGGAATAGCCCCAGTTGTTGAGAACAGGCGCAGGTGAGGTGGTCAGACCAACGGCGATCTCATAGAAGCTGTCGGCTTTCTTCCACTGTTGTTTGCTGTCGGCCACGATGGCTTCAAGGCGGTAGCGCTTAAACGTCTCATGGGTGGGTGGAATGGCGGTCAGGATTGTTTCGGCCTTGGCCCAGTTACCTGCACGGATCAGCGCATCGGCATATTCAACGCGGTCTTCATCGCTAGCGTCGGGCAGGGCCACCGTACGCGCCCATGCGGCGGCGCCTTCATCATTGCGCTTCGCACGGATCAGCGATTGCGACAGGCCGCGGTGGAATTCGATGTTCTGCGGCTGCTCGCCCACGACGCGCTGGAAGTAGTTCACAGCCTCATTGGGGTCGGCGACGGTCAGCATGACATCGTTTAGATTGGCATCGTCGATCACATTCACGTCCTGAAACGCGCGTTCGACTGTTTCTTCGCCGCTCTTCTCACCGCATGCTGATAGAAGAGTTGCGCCCGCAAAAAGGGCTATCAAAACGGAATGGTGGCGCATTTTTGCGTCCTTTACTGCTACTGCCTCGGGTGGTGCCACTGCGCGGAATGCTGGCCATGCCTATTTTTAGGTCACAGCCCCGTGCGGATCTTGTAGTCGCCAGATCCACGGCGCACCAATTTGAATTCTTCATTGTTAACAGTAGCTATACCAGAATTTTCCGATTTTTCGAGTGCTAATCGCAGATTGTCGCGAATTGAGACACTTTCGCCATTATCGAGGGCAAAAGCCTTGCGAAATATCTGGGCTGCATCGGCATTCTTGCCACGCTCCATCAGCACAACGCCCAGATTGTTCCAGATTTCGGGCTGTGTGGCGTCCCGCTCAGTCGCGCGGCGCAACAGCGTTTCGGCCTGTCCCAGACGGCCCAGCCCCAGATTGGCGGTGCCCAACCCCGACAGGATTTCGGCATCAATGGTGCCGCGGTCGATGGCGGCGCGGTTAAACGAACGGATCGCCAGCTCGTATTGCCCTGCGGCGACAAGGCGGTGGCCTGTCTCAAGGTTGTCGGCCCCGTCCGCGCGCAAATCTACACCGGGTGCGTCGAGGGTGTCCGGCGTTTTGGGACCGAACACAGACGCGCCAAGGCCGCCCGAAGAACAGGCGGCCAAAGCAAAGGGGAGAAGTAGGGCGGCGCTGATGCGCCTCAAACGTGGTGTCATTACTGTCCGGGTGCGCCCATTTCACTCATCTTGGAGATGCCCATAGCCGAAGGTCCGACCAGAATGATCAGCAGCTGCGGCACCGTGAACATCATTGTGGCAAGTGTCATCTTGGTTGGCAACTTGTTTGGGCCTCTTCGGCGCGCATCACACGTTTGTCGCGCATTTCTTCGGCATAGACGCGTAGGGCGTCGGCGATGGATGTACCGAAGGCGGCAGATTGCACCAGCACGGTCACAAAGCTCGAGATATCCTGCACGCCGCAGCGAGTGCCCATGTCGTTGAGCACGTTGACTTTGTCCTTACCGGCTTTCATCTCTTGAGCGACGACTTTGAATTCATCGGCCAAAGCGGCGTAGGAGGCTTTTAGCTCTCGCGAGACGCGCACGATACATTGATCGAGCGACTGGCCCGCCTCTACACAGACAAGCATCATGTCGAGCGCATCGGGAAAGCCCTGTTCGATCTCTTCCTTGGGCGCTGCCACACGGCGGGTGACCCAGTATTTGGGCAACCAATAGCCAGCGGCGCCAGGGCCAAGGGTCCACATGATGGTCTTTTGCGTGGTCATCTCCACTTCGACGATGAGGTTGGTATAGATCACACCAAGGATCAGGCCGATGATCCCCAGCGCCATCTGTGCAAAGTAGAACATGCGCACGGCATCGCGCGTCTGATAGCCCGCTTGACGCAGTTCGAGTTGTTTCTGGCTCAGCTCACCTTCGTCCTCGGGCTCGAGGAATTTGGCGAATTTCTGCAGCTGGGCGTTGCCCTCTTTCTGGCGCAGGGTGGCGACCTCTTCCTGCCCGTCGCGGCGGGCGGATTGATCGCGCTTCAGCTTGTCGAGCGGGTCCTCGGGCTGGTTCACCATCATTACGACGGTGGCAAGGATCAGGATGATGCCTAGGACGCCGACGATGATCAAAAGGCCGAACGGCCTCATGACGTCGCTGATTGCACTGTTGATTTGGTCAAACATAGCTGCCCCCTTACACTTTGATGTTAGTGAGTACGCGCATCACAAGAAGGTTCACGCCAAGGAAAATGCCAACAAAGAAACACGCAGGTATGAAATAGGGTGTCTCTTTGACTTCGTCGTAATAGGTTGGATCGCCGATGCTGATGACTACAAGCGCGCCCAACGGGAATGCAGACAGGAATTTGCCCGACCATTTGGCCTCTGCCGTGATCGCCTTGACCCGGCGAAAGAGGCGGAAGCGCGCGCGGATTACCTTGGCCAGACCTGCGAGGATCTCGGCGAGGTTACCCCCTGATTGCTGCTGGATCGTTACGGCCACCGCGAGGAAGCGCAAATCCTGCATGTCCAGACGCTCGGCCATTTCCTTGAGCGCTTCGCCCACGTCGCGGCCATATGCTGCCTCATCCGCGATGACGCCGAATTTGGAGGCAAGCGGGTCCTGAATTTCTTTGCTCACGATGGTGATTGCGTTGGTGAACGGGTGGCCGACGCGCAACGAGCGGACCATCAATTCAACCGCATCGGGGAGCTGTTCTTCGATGATCGCCATGCGCTTGTTGGCCTTCATGGAGACCCACATGAACACAGCACCGACCCCCATACCGATCGAGACCACGATGCGCACGGGTGCTTCGGTCGCAGTGCCGACGGTCAGGCCAAGGAAGGACAGAACCGAAAGGCCTGCCATCACCATAATCAGCTGTTGCGGCGAGAAGGCAATCACGGCCTTTTGCGCCTTTTCCGACAGCAGGGAATAGAGCGGGATGCTCTTGGGTTTCATGTGCTGCTGCATTTCCTTGCGCAGCTTTTCCAGCACCTCTTCGCGGCGGTCGCCCTTCTCGATCATCTCGAGACGGCGGTTCACGCGGGAGTTCAGCGAGATCGATTTGCCAAAGGCCACCAGATAGAGGCGCTCGACGAGCACCAGCACGCCGATAAAGATCAATCCCTAGATGATTGGTTCTGCACTCATGGTATCAAATCCTATTCGGCGGCAACGGGTTCGTAGATCGAGGATGGCAAATCATAGCCCCACATGCGGAAGCGCTCGGCGTAGTGGCTGCGCACGCCTGTAGCGGTGAAATGACCGATGATCTTGTTTTCGGGTGTCAGGCCTACACGCTGGTAGCGGAAAATTTCCTGCATCGAGATAACATCCCCTTCCATCCCCGTAATCTCGGTGATGGATGTCATGCGGCGTGAGCCGTCCTGCAAGCGCGAGGCCCGCACGATCAGGTTCACAGCCGAGGAAATCTGGCTGCGCACAGCCTTCAGGGGTATTTCGATACCGGCCATGGCGATCATATTTTCCAGACGCGATACACCGTCCCTAGCAGAGTTCGCGTGGATTGTCGTCATGGAGCCGTCATGGCCAGTGTTCATGGCCTGCAGCATGTCGATGACTTCCTCGCCACGAGTCTCGCCTACGATGATGCGGTCGGGGCGCATACGCAGGGCGTTTTTCAAACAGTCGCGGGGCGATACTTCGCCTTTGCCCTCAACGTTGGGCGGACGGGATTCCATGCGGCCCACGTGGGTCTGTTGCAGCTGGAGTTCCGCCGTATCCTCAATGGTCAGGATGCGTTCGGCGTTGTCGATGAACGACAACAAAGCGTTGAGCGTGGTCGTTTTACCAGAACCCGTACCACCCGACACAATCACGTTGAGGCGCGTGGCAACGGCGGCTTGCAAATATGCGGCCATTTCTTCGGTGAAGGCCCCTAATTGCAAAAGATCGTCGATGCTGAGCTTGTCCTTTTTGAACTTACGAATGGAGACGAGGGAGCCGTCCGCGGCAACGGGCGGCACCATCGCGTTGAAACGCAAACCGTCCTTGAGCCGCGCATCCACATAGGGGTTTGATTCGTCGATGCGGCGGCCAAGGGCGGATACGATCTTGTCGATGATGCGCAGCAGGTGACGCTCGTCCTTGAAGGTCACATCCGTCAGCTCAAGCTTGCCCGAGCGTTCCACGAAAATCTGCTGGGGGCCGTTGACGAGAATATCGTTCACGCTTTCATCTTGCAGCAGCGTCTCAAGCGGGCCGAGGCCCGTGACCTCGTCATAAAGTTCTTTATTGAGAATGATGCGGTCTTCACGGCCCAAAACGATGGCGTTTTCGTTCAGGTGCTCGGCCGAGATAGCGTTGATTTCGGCGCGCAGATCGGCCTCGGTTGCATGCTCGAGGGCTGCAAGGTTGAGGTTGTCGAGCAGAACGCGGTGCAGGTCGAGTTTGATATCGCCCATCCGCTGTTTGCGCTTGACCTCTTTGTCCACGGCCACCGGGGCTGCAGCGAGAGCCGCGCGGCGCATTGTGGCTACGGCCTCTGGCTTGGCCTCCGCAATCGGTGTGACGACGGCTTTTGGTGCGGGTGTCGCCTCGGTTTTTTTGTATTTTGAGAACATGCGGTGTGCTTTCTATGCTCGGAGGTCAGGCAGCGGCGGATTCGTCGTCACGCAGGTTGTAAATTGATGCGGCAAGTTTCATGATTTCCTTGCGCAGCGGGCTTTTGGGCGCTGATGCGGACAAGGGCATGCCGTGGTCATTGGCCTGCGTGATCGGCTTGGCCCCGTCGGGCATTTGCAGATCAATGCTGATATCGAGGCTTTCGGCCATACGCTTGACGCGGCTTTTGGCATTAATGTCTGTGAATTTTGGCGCACGGTTCAGGACATAGCGCAGCTTTTCAATCGGTAATTGCTCGGACTGGAGCGCACGTTTGAAACGCAGCGTGTTCTGGGCCGAGCGCATATCGAGCTCAAGCATGGCGAAATACACATGCGCGGATGTCAGGACTGTCTCGGACCATTGTACCAGCGTCGAGGGCATATCCACGATGACATAGTCGAACTTATTGCGCGCGATATCAAGAACGCGCTGGATGTCCTCGGCGGAGACTAGATCGAGTGGCAACATGTCAGCGGGTGCGGTCAGCACCGACAGCTTATTCTCATAGGTCAGCAGGGCCTGGCCAAAGATTTCCTCGTCCAGCGCTTCGGTATCAGCGAGCATTTCATAGACGATCTCGCGGCGCGGCAGGTCAAGAAAGGTCGAGACTGAGCCGTACTGCAAATCCAGATCAAGCAGGCATACCGAGGGTTTGTCAGTCGTTGTCAGAGAGGCAAGCTCCCACGCGAGGTTTACGGCCATTGTGGTGGCACCTGTGCCGCCCGCCAACCCGTGAACAACGATCAGAGCGCCATCTTTCTGGGCACCTGCAGCGAGTGTTGTCGTCTGGCCGTCCTGCGCCGCGACGGGTGCGGGGTCGGGCGTGCGAATACGTTCGATCGCCTGCGCCAGCTCGCCTTCGGGAAGTGGGTAGGGCACGAATTCATCTGCACCCTGACGCAGCAGGGAGTGCAGCGTTGCGGCGGTCACATCCTCGGCAATCAAGATCACCTTGATGTTGTGCTTTTTGGCTTGGGTGATGATCTCGGTCATCAGGGCCATGTTTTCTTCATCTTCGTCATCCATCGCCAGTGCGATGAATTCCATGCCTTTCGCCTCGGGCTGGCTGAAAAAGCTGAGTGCTTTGGCAAATCCCAGATCACCCCAGCTTTCACCAAGCGCAGTTTCCATGTCTTCGATCAGCAGATCGAAGTTCTGCACATCGGGGCTGACCGTGCAGGCCAGGATCATCTCTTGTTCGGGTTGCGGCATTACGCTGCTCATTGCCTTCATTCCTTCAATCAAAGGGCAATTGGCCATTGCGTGGTTGTACTTTTGCACATCACCAGCGCGGACCTGCCCCCCGCCAGACTTTTGTCCGGACAGAGTTGTCTCGTTGAGGAATGAGTGGCAGCGAACTGGGGCGAGATTGGGGCCGAAAAGCTGCGATTGTTGGGTTTGTTGAAACGATAGAGGTGTTCAGGAGGGGTTTAGACAACGTCTGAGACGCGCCCAAACGTGCAAAAATCGCCCCGTTAGGAGCGCTTTTTATTTAAATTTCAGGCGTTTACTCGGAGCCGAGGCCCGTTACCTGATCCGAGGATAATGTCGACGGGCTGACCGAGCTTATCACATAGTCGCGGTAGATGATTTACGCGTATTTGCCATCCATCACGGTGGGGTGGCGTTTCACGAAACTGCTGACCTCTGTGACGGTGCGGCGGTTGCGACGCTCGCGACCATCGGTGACGACGATGGGCTGTGTTTCACCGAATGAAACGACCGCCTCAAGCCTGCTTTTGCTGATGTCTTGGGTCGCAAGGTAATTCACAATCGCATTGGCGCGGCGCAAGCCGAGGCTTTTGTTGGCGCGGTTGGAGCCAACGGCATCGGTGTGACCATAGACGCGGAAGCGGATTTCGGGGAATTGTCTGATCCAACCTGCCTGCTGGCGCAAAGTTGCTTGGGCCTGCGCGTCCAGCTTTGCCGAGTTGTAATCGAAGGTGACGGTGCTGTCGACTTCTGAGGCGAATCGTTTTGCCAAATCAAAGGCATACTGGCGCTCGCCTGTCATCACGAGGCGGTTGTTCAGGGTCGAGTTGCCGAAGTCACCAGCGTCAATCAGGGAGCCTGCCTCAGAATAAAACTGTGTGTAGACCGCATCTTCGCTGGTGGGTGACGAGCAGGCCGTCAGTGCGACGGCGGATGCCAGCAAACTGCTTGTGATAAAGGTCCGTTTGGGAGTGCTGGCCATTTTTTAATCCAATACGTAGCCGTAGGACCCGGTAAAGTCCTGCTGGGCAACTTCGCCCGCAGCACCTTTCTTCGGGGTGTGTGTTCCAGCCGCGGTTCGCCCGTAGAGGAACAAGTCCTGCTCTGTCGGGGGCTTGATCCTATCGGTGGGCAGGGCCAGTGCTTCGCCGCGTGTGGGCGTGACCAGATGTGCGCTGATGATGATCACAAGCTCTGTCTGGCGGCGCTGGTAGTTGGCGGAGCGGAAGAGGGCGCCCAGAATGGGCACATCGCCGATCCATGGCAGCTGGGACGAGCTGTCGGTAAAGTCGTCCTGCAACAGACCCGCAATCGCAAAGCTTTCGCCATCGCGCATCTCGACGGTGGTTGAAGTTTCGCGCCGCGAGAAGGCAGCAATTGTAAAGCCGCCGTCGACTGTCACGCCGTTGGCGGGGTCAATCGCGGACACGGCTGCCTTAAGCTCGAGGTTGATAAGGTCTTTGTCCACCACACGCGGAATAAACGACAGCTCGACGCCGAAGGGTTTGAATTCAACGGAAGTTCTGTCGTCAGCCTGTGCGACGGGGACGGGATATTCGCCGCCTGCAAGGAACTTTGCCTCTTGGCCAGAGAGCGCCACGAGGTTCGGCTCTGCCAGAAAGCGGACAACGCCTTTTTGCTCAAGCGCTTCGAGAAGAATACCCACTTGTGTGGAGCCTGCATTAAAGCCGAAGAGCACGGCGCCCGTGTTTGTGTTCGTTTCGGGCAAGGAGCCAGCAATCGCGGCTGTGCTGCCGCCATTGGTTGTGAGGCCACCCGTACCGCCGCGAATGCCGACATCACTCCCGAGGCCGCCTGAAAGCGACAGGGAGGCGCTCAGAGATTTGGACACGTTGCGCTGCATCTCGGCAAATCGGACCTTCAGCATAACCTGCTGGATGCCGCCGACGCTCATCAGGTTGGAAACGCGTTCAGGAGCGTAACGCTCGGCCAATTCCAGCGCGCGGGCCAGTTTCGGGGCTGATGTCACAACGCCAGACAGTACGATGCCGTCATTGGCAGAGCGGACTTCGATTTTTTCACCTGGAAGGATCTGGCGCAAGCGCTCTTTGAACTCTGACAGGTCAGGGGTGACCACAACGTCTACATTCGTGATCAAACGGCCTGCCGCATCAAACAGGGTAAGAGTCGTCGTCCCTGGTAATTTGCCAAGCACATAAATCGTGCGGTCCGAGAGAGAGGAGAGGTCGGCGATGCCTGGGTTGGCAATGCTAAGCTCGGCGAAAGGGGTATCGCTTTCCACCACAATCGCGCGGTTAAGTGGAACCTGAAGTCGCGAACTGGTACCACTTTTCAGAACACGCAAGTTGTCCGCCGACGCGATTGTCGGAGCCGTCGCGGCGATGCCGGATACACTTATCGTCAGCCCGACAAGGGCTGCCTTAAGAAATCTATCAATTTTCATGTGACCTGCCTTTATGATCACGCCTCAAAATAGGGTCTTTGCGCCCGTCTTGTGAATAACCTTGCTGCAATTCCAGATTTTTTGCAAGAATCAATGCGTTCGGCAGTGCAATTGCTGTGGATAAATAGCAACAGCGTCAAATGAGCAACGCCGCCCCCGAAGCGGGAGCGGCGTTAATTTCAACGGTAAAGTCCGGTGTAAGCATGTTAGTTCGCTCAGTTGGTGCAGGGAATTGGCAGGTTTACGACTTCCGCAC
This sequence comes from Sulfitobacter sp., assembly GCA_965660425.1. Lineage (GTDB taxonomy): Bacteria > Pseudomonadota > Alphaproteobacteria > Rhodobacterales > Rhodobacteraceae > Sulfitobacter. The sequence continues at coordinate 40,430 of CBFHZX010000008.1, forward strand.
CGCGGCGTGTGCGGATCGTGCATACTTTTTCTGTGACGGCTTCGGGGGCGGGTGCCGCTTCTACAATGCCCAGCAGGTCTTGTTGATTGACTTCGATGTCGCTGGCGACCTAAACGTCATCTCCGACACCTACAAGAGACAGAGACAGCTGGCCCGTTGATTGGGCCTGTGCCAGTGCGGCGACCTGAACAGGGTCTACTGCAACGGTGACGGGGCGGGCAATCTGTGCACCTTCCACATCACCAGAGCGCTAGTCGACCGCGATCAGGGCAACACTTGCCTCGATGAGCTTTGTGACTTCGGTGCGGCTGCCGTGCTGGCTAACACGGCCCGTCCAATATACATCGACGCGTTCACCAGGACGTAGGAAGCCCGACACACCAGAGGAGACGTCAACATTGATTGCAAAGGCCCGCATTCCAGGCGCCAACCGTGAGGTCAGACCGGCGTCTTCCCCAGGTTTGGTCACTTTGACTGCGAGGATCAGCTCGTCTTTTTCGATGGGACGAAGAACAACGCGTGGCTCGTCTGTGGTTTCGGGGAAAAGGGCGGTCATTTCGGCGTAGTAGCCCTCGGGCAGCACGTTGACGGGGAGCTCGACCGAGCGGACATCCTCTGCAGCAAGCTTCTCACCATACTTGAGCGCGCGGGACGCAATGATCACAGTCTGCATCGGAACAATTTTCTGCTTTGCGGCCTCTGCGCGGGCAATGGCCGATTTGTACTGGCCGATCTGGCCTTTTGCGAGATAGACTGCGCCGCCAGCCAAGGCGATGCCTACCAGCAAAACTAATCCAAAAATCATACGCATTTTGTGCTCCTTTTTACCTCAGAGCCCTACAGCTACAGGACTGTTTTCTTACTCGGGCTATTGTGCCAGTTGAATGTTGTTATTGTGGGGTCAGAGGATGCGAAAAAATGGCATCCCTAACGCTACATTAACTGTCGAGGTCCATAATTTCCTCGGGTGTGGTGTCTGTCAGGTAGGTGCCTACGTTGTTGCCCACGCTCACGCTGCCCTGATGGATGGCGGCGAAGGCCGCAATGGCGAGGCCTACGACTGCGGCTGTCAGGACAACCCACTCTACGGTCACGGCACCGTCTTCGGATGCGGCGAAGTTCTCGATTTTGTCAAACATGGTTTTTCTTTCGAGAGGGGCCACAAATCTGCGACCGTAAAATGGCAAAGGGGGCTGCATTCCATGCAGAACGCAGCTCCCTCAGGTTGTGGCAATGGCGCGTGGCCGTTACCGCAGCTAAAGCTTAGTCAGCTGCTGGTGCGCCAACTTCACCGATTGTCTGGCCGGCCAGGAAGGTGGATGTGGCGGCTGTCATGTCTGTTGCACCGGTTTGGATGGAGCCGTATGCGGCAATCGCGAGACCAACAACCGCAGCTGTCAGAACAACCCAGTCAACTGTTACTGCGCCGTCTTCGTCATTGCGGAAGTTTTTTACGAATTTCATCATGGTAGTATCCCTCCAAAGGATTTTAAGATTACAGTGTTTCCAACCCTCCCTTGCGTTGTGACCCGCTCTCATTCAGGCCTGCTCGACTTGGTATGACGCTATATAGCTGTATGAATGGGGCATGAATTTGACCGCAAATGCGGCATTTACTTTTATCTTTTCTGATCAGGGGTTTTTTTTGGTAAAATATTGTTTGGAATGATGTTTTGTTTTGAAATGCCTGATCTTCATTAATAGATGCGGCTGAAACACCGTAATTGTGGCGAAATCGCCATGGTTGACCGTCTCATTTGCTGGCCTCAGCGCCGATTTTCCGCAATATTGAGCGTAAAAAGCAGTCAAAAGTAAAAGCAGGTTCCATGAAACGGATATCTTTGTTGGTCATCGCGGGCTTTTTGGCGGCCTTCATACCTGTTTCAGGTGATCTGGGCGCTGGATCCCCCTCTCCATTTCCTGATTTCAAGCCAAAGTTTGTAAAACCGCCCAAAGCGGGGGAGAGAAAGCGGGTCAATGTACAGATCAACTGTCCGAAACCCGCTGTAGCCCCTGCGGCACCCGCAGCGGTTGCGCAATCTGGTGCTGTCGCGCGAACATCCAAGGGTCAATATGACTGGTTCTGGACGAAAATTTCACCTGATGCCGCGGATTCGGGCCCAGGACGGCTCGAGATGGCGATGAACACGCTGGTGGGCAGCGGTGCACAGGTGCAGGCGCCGCGGCTGCAGCATATGCAGGACATTGCAAAGCTGCACGGGATTGATATTTTGCGCTCGAGCATCGGGACGAAAGTATCTCCCGTTTTAGCGCTTGCTGTGATTCCAGTCGAATCTGCGGGCCGCGTGGATGCTGTCAGCAGTGCAGGCGCGCAAGGGTTGATGCAACTTATGCCAGATACAGCCAGCCGTTTTGGCGTGACAGACAGCGGCGTGCCAAAAGAGAACATCGCAGGCGGGATCAAATATCTCGATTGGCTGATGGGGCACTTCAGCAACGATCCCATATTGGTGCTGGCGGGGTATAACGCGGGCGAGGGATCTGTGCGCAAGCACGCAGGGGTGCCGCCGTTCCCCGAGACACGCGATTACGTGCCAAAAGTGCTGGCCGCGTTTCAGGTCGCCAAGGGGCTATGTAAAACGCCGCCCGAGTTGATCTCGGACGGCTGTGTCTTTGCTTCGATGAAATAGGACGCAAACACAGTTTGCTGTCCAGTGGGAGGCAGGGTGTTTCCTTGAAAACACCCGTTCCCACCCCCTCGCAGAAGAAGCGCCCTTAAACCAGCGTCGCCTCCGTAGCGGCGCGCAGCTCTTCTTCGCTCACCCCTTCGGCACATTCAACAATGCGCAGGCCGCCCTCGACCACGTCCAGCACGCCAAGGTTGGTGATGATGCGGTCCACAACGCCTTTGCCCGTCAGCGGCAGGGTACACTCTTTAAGCACTTTGCTCTCACCGTGTTTGTTGGCGTGGTCCATAACCACGATCACACGTCCCACGCCTGCGACCAGATCCATCGCGCCGCCCATGCCTTTCACAAGCTTGCCAGGAATCATCCAGTTGGCCAGATCACCATTCTCGGCCACTTCCATCGCGCCAAGGATCGCCGCCGCGATCTTGCCGCCGCGGATCATGCCAAAGGAGGTCGCGGAATCGAAATAGGCTGTGCGGTCCATCTCTGTGATGGTTTGCTTGCCTGCATTGATGAGGTCCGCATCTTCTTCGCCCTCATAGGGAAAGGGGCCCATGCCCAGCATGCCGTTCTCGGACTGCAGCGTAATGTCCTTGTCGCCCACATAGTTGGCCACCAGCGTCGGAATGCCGATGCCGAGGTTCACATACATGCCGTCTTCAAGCTCTTGTGCGGCGCGTGCCGCCATTTGGTTGCGATCCCAAGCCATGATTATGCCTCCTCGCGTTTACGTGTTGTGCGTTGTTCGATGCGGTTCTCGTGCTCACCTTGGATAATGCGGTGCACGTAGATGCCCGGCAGGTGGATGTGATCGGGGTCGATGCTGCCTGTGGGCACGATTTCTTCGACTTCAACAATACAGACCTTGCCACACATGGCCGCAGGCGGGTTGAAGTTGCGCGCCGTCTTGCGGAATACAAGATTGCCCGTCTCGTCGGCTTTCCATGCTTTCACGATGGCGAGGTCTGCAAAGATACCTTCCTCAAGGATATAGTCCTGACCATGCCAGTTCTTCACATCCTTGCCCTCGGCAATCACAGTGCCGACGCCAGTTTTGGTATAAAAGCCCGGAATGCCAGAGCCACCTGCGCGCATCCGCTCGGCCAATGTGCCTTGGGGCGTGAATTCCAGCTCCAGCTCGCCACTTAGATACTGGCGCATGAATTCCGCGTTCTCGCCCACATAGGAGCTGATCATCTTCTTGACCTGTTTAGTCTGCAACAGGATACCGATGCCGAAACCATCCACGCCCGCGTTGTTGGAGGCAAAGGTTAGATCCTTGGTGCCCGCATCGCGGATCGCGGCGAGCAGTAGCTCGGGGATGCCGCACAGGCCAAAGCCGCCCGAGGCGATTAACATGCCGTCCTCGAGAACCCCGTCGAGGGCCTCTGCGGCGCTTGCGTATATTTTCTTCATTTGATGAGCTCCCGTGAACCGTGATGTGGTTGGGGGAGTTTGTGACGCTGCGTGCAGCGGGTGTCAATGAGATGCGGCAGTGCAGCGTAATCCTCCCCCGCGCTGAGCGTCGGGGGAGGATGGACCTATTCAGGCTTTTTGGCAGTGGCTTTTTTGGCCGCAGGTTTTTTCGCGGGCGCTTTCTTCTTGGCGGCTGGCTTTTTCGCGGCGGCCTTCTTTTTGGGAGCGGCCTTTTTCTTTGCAGCGGGCTTTTTCTTGCCCGCTTTTTCGGCGCGCTCGTCGATCAGCACCACCGCCTGATCTAGCGTGATCTCCTCAGGCTCGATCGTGTCGGGGATGGTCGCGTTGATCTTTTCCCATTTCACGTATGGGCCGTATTTGCCCTTCATCACGTTGACGGGGCCGCCCGCCACGGGATGTTCGCCCAATTCCTTGAGCGGGGGCACCGCCTTGCCGCGTTGACCGCGAGAGGCGACTTTTTCTGCGAGCAGTTGCACCGCGCGGTTCATGCCCACGGTAAACACTTCGTCGATGCCCTCAAGATTGGCGTTTGTGCCGCCGCGATCAGAGGTGGAGGGCGCGTGTTTGAGATAGGGGCCATAGCGGCCGATATTGGACCAGACCATGATGCCGTCCTCGGGGTGCGGCCCGATTTCACGGGGCAGCGAGAGGAGCATGACAGCGCGTTCAAGGTCCAATTCCTCTGGCGCCCAATCCTTGGGGATCGACTGGCGCGGGGGTTTGGGTATTTCTTCTGTTTGGGGTCCGCGCTGCACGTAGGGGCCAAAGCGGCCTTTGAATACGCGGATTTCGTCGCCGTTGTCCTCGCCCAAAAGCTTGCCATCGGGCGGGATGGCGGAGGCTTCAGCCTCAGGGTCAGGCGGGCCAAAGGGGCGTGTGTAGCGGCACTCGGGGTAGTTGGAGCAACCGATGAACGCCCCGCCAGAGCGCGCTGTGCGCATGCTCAGGCGACCAATTTCGCAATTGGGGCACAGGCGCGGGTCCTTGCCGTCGCCTGCATCGGGGAAGATATGCGGGGCCAGAAAGTCGTTGATCTTTTCCAGCACTTCGGTGATGCGCAGCTCGGACGTCTCGGCAATCGCGGCAGAGAAATCGCGCCAGAATTTGTCGAGCACGTTCTTGTATTCAGCATCCCCAGCCGACACTTTGTCCAGTTGGTCTTCCAGATCGGCTGTGAAATCATAGCCGATGTAGCGGCGGAAGTAATTCTCGAGGAAGGCAGTCACCAGACGGCCTTTGTCCTCAGGGATCAGGCGCTGGCCCTCGCGGCGGACATAACCGCGGTCTTGAATGGTGGTGACGATGCTGGCGTAGGTCGAAGGGCGGCCTATGCCCAATTCTTCCATCCGCTTGACCAATGTCGCCTCGGTATAGCGGTGCGGGGGCTGGGTGTGATGCTGGCTGCCCAGCACAGCGGCGCCCTCCGCCAGCAGCGCAGCGGGTTTTCGTTGCATGCCAGCGGCTTGGCCTTTGTCGGCGTCATCCAGCACATCGCCCTCGGCGGCCACGCCTTCGGATTTGTTGAAATCGGCCTGCAGCCGCGAATGCGCCGCTTTGATCAGTGCATCGCCGCGCATGATCTGGGGCAGGCGCTTGTCGTCGTCGTCAGCGGCCACATCATCGCGGCCTTCCTCATAGACTTTGAGGAAACCGTCGAAGATCATCACCTGACCGCTGGCGCGCAGGCCGACCTGCTTGTCTGCCGAACCAATCTCGACTGTCGTGCGCTCGAAGCGCGCGGTCTCCATCTGGCAGGCGAGCGTGCGTTTCCAAATGAGATCGTAGAGCTTGCGCTGGTCGCCATCCATCAATTTGAGGTCTGCGGCATCGCGGCTCATGTCGGTGGGGCGCACGCATTCGTGGGCCTCTTGCGCGTTCTTGGCTTTGTTTTTATACACCCGCGGCTTTTCAGGCACGTATTTTTTGCCATAGCGGTCCGTCACGACATCGCGGGCCATTTGCACGGCCTCGGGCGCCATGTCGATGCCGTCGGTCCGCATATAGGTAATGTGACCCGCTTCATAAAGACGTTGCGCGGTGCTCATGGTCTGGCGCGCGCCCATGCCGAATTTGCGGCTGGCCTCTTGTTGCAGGGTCGAGGTCATGAAGGGGGGCGAGGGGTTGCGCGATGCGGGTTTGGCCTCAACGCTGCTGACGCTGAGATCGCGGGAGGCCACGGCCTGCACAGCCATCTCCGCCTTTGTCACATCACCCAGATCAAATTTATCCAGCTTTTTGCCTGCAAGTTCGGTCAGGCGGGCCTCGAACTCTTGTCCGGCTGGCGTGGTGAGCACGGCCTTGACGGACCAGAACTCGCGGGGGCGGAAGGCTTCGATCTCCATTTCGCGCTCGCAGATGATGCGCAGGGTGACCGATTGCACGCGGCCTGCGGATTTCGCACCGGGCAGTTTGCGCCACAAAACGGGGCTGAGCTTGAAGCCCACAAGATAGTCGAGCGCGCGGCGGGCTAGATACGCCTCGACCAGTGGCATGTCGACCTGACGGGGGTTCTTCATTGCCTCTGTCACGGCGGTTTTGGTGATCGCGTTGAATACCACGCGGCTGACAGGCGTGTCCTTTTTGATCGACTTGCGCAGGGTAAGCGCTTCTTGCAGGTGCCAGCTGATCGCCTCGCCTTCGCGGTCGGGGTCGGTTGCGAGGATCAGTTCGTTGTCATTCTTGAGCGCGTCGGCAATCGCTTTTACATGCTTTTTGGAGCCGCTGTCGATCTCCCACAACATCTCGAATTCATTGTCGGTGTCGACCGATCCATTCTTTGGTGGCAGGTCGCGGACGTGGCCGTAGGACGCCAGAACCGTAAAGTTGTCACCGAGATATTTGTTGATTGTCTTGGCCTTGGCGGGAGATTCGACAACGACTACTGGCATACAATTTTGGTCCTTGGAGGTGCGTGTTACGCGGCATCTGTGGCCAGTGTCATGTGGGATGCAGGGGGGCATTGTCAATGCACAGAGCACCAAGGGCCTGCGCAGAGCGTAGGGAAATTACTGATTTTTGATGCTTTTAGGGGGCTAATGCGTGGGCGGGCGGCGTGGCTAGACTGCCTTGGACAATAGGCCCCCTGCGCCGCGCAGCACTTTGCCTTCCATCTCAAGCTCGACCAGTGCGGGTGTGAGCGCGGCAGGTGGAAGTTGTAGATCGCGGATGAGTTGATCTTCGGCCACGGGAGAGGGGCCGAGGCGTTGGAGGATCGACAAATGCAAGCCTGCCGCTTCGCGCAGGGTGCGGCGCGGTTTCTTGGGGCGCGGGGCAGGAGGGACGAGGGGAAGCTGCGATACTTCGCCTTTCATCGTGTCCAATGCCTCAAGGATATCGGCGGCGTTGCGCACCAGAGTGGCGCCATCATGGATCAACATGTTGCCACCCGATGCGCGTGCATCAAAAGGATGCCCCGGAACCGCCATGACATCACGGCCCTGATCCAGCGCATCGCGCGCAGTGATCAGGCTACCTGATTTTGCCGCGGCTTCCACGACAACCGTGGCTTGGGCAAGGCCCGAGATGATGCGGTTGCGTTTGGGAAAATAGCGCGCGGTGGGTTGCAATCCCATGGGCTGCTCCGACAGGCGGAGGCCTTGCGCCGCGATATCTTCGCCGAGTTTGGTGTTTTCTGCGGGGTACATCACGTCCACGCCGCCAGCCTGCACTGCGATGGTGCCGTAAGGCAGCGCGGCCAGATGCGCCGCCGCATCCACCCCGCGTGCAAGGCCCGAGACGACGACGAAACCCGCTTCGCCCCAATCATGGGCAAGCGTGCGCGCCATGCGGGTGCCAAGCGAGGAGGCGTTGCGCGCACCCACAAGCGCAATCATGGGGCGCGCCAGCAAAGCGGGATCGCCCAGCAGCCACAGGAAGGGGTGCGCGTCATCGAGTTCTGCCAAGGAAGTGGGATAATCGAGGTGTTCAATTTGCAACAGCTTGGCCCCAGCGGCATGGGCTGCGCGTAATTCAGCGCGCACCACGCCCTCGGGGCAAATCTCGTACCCCGCGACGCCCGCGGCGCGCGCTACCTCAGGTAGCGCGGCCAGCGCGTTCTGCGCAGTGCCGTGTTCAATCAGCAGTCGTTTATACGTGGATATGCCGACCCGGCGCGAGCGCAACAAACGGAGACGGGCAAACTGTTCGTCTTCCGGGGTGGGTGGGAGTGGGGGGTGAGTGGAAGAAGGATTGTGATCCTCGAATGTCATCCCGTATCTTCGTTTGTTGCTGGAATCAGGTATAGCTACGGGTGGTTAACAGGGAGTGAATCAATCAAGGCAGTCTTATCCTATTTCTATGCGCCCAATGCTTGGCGGGGTGCGACAGCAGCGGGGCATAGATGCCGCAAGCACAGCCAAAGGGTGCCTGCATGCACGACTGCATTTCCCACAAGCACAACGCCCAATGGAAGATATGTGATCGGCTGATCGGTCGTGTTGAATTGGGCAATCAGGGTGAGACCTGCCGCGATACACGCGATGGCAGGCACAGCGCGAGGGAAAAATAGTCACCAGCGCCGTGACGACCCAGTCGCGCAGGCGCAGATGCGGGTCACCGCCTTTTTGGGGTGCGCCAGATGCTCAAGCCTGTGCACCGCCAATCGTCAGGCCACCGATCATCAGCGTGGGCTGGCCCACGCCCACAGGCACCCATTGGCCCTGTTTTCCGCAGTTGCCCATGCCCGGATCAAGGCTGGGGTCATTACCGATTGCGCGGATATGTTTCAGTGCGGTGGCACCGTCGCCGATGAGCGTGGCCCCTTTGACGGGCGCGCCGACGACGCCATTCTCGACCCGGTAGGCTTCGGTGCAGGAGAACACGAACTTGCCGTTGGTGATGTCGACTTGGCCCCCTCCGAAGCCCACGGCATAAATTCCGTCCTTGAGGTCTGCCACGATATCGCCCGGCGCGGTGTCGCCACCCAGCATATAGGTGTTGGTCATGCGCGGCATCGGGATGTGGGCAAAGCTTTGGCGGCGGCCGTTGCCTGTGGACTTCACGCCCATCAGCCGCGCGTTTTGGCGGTCTTGCATGTAGCCGACCAGCTTGCCGTCCTCGATCAGCACATTCTTGGCGCTGGGCGTGCCTTCATCATCAACGGAGATAGAGCCGCGGCGGTCGGGGATGGTGCCGTCGTCCAGAACCGTCACCCCTTTGGCGGCGATCTGCTGGCCCATCAGGCCTGCAAACGCTGAGGTGCCTTTGCGGTTGAAATCACCTTCGAGCCCGTGGCCGATGGCCTCGTGCAGCAGGATGCCAGGCCAGCCAGGGCCGAGGACCACGTCCATCATGCCCGCAGGGGCAGGAACAGCATCGAGGTTTACGAGGGCGATGCGCAGCGCCTCGCGGGCTTTGCCCTGCCAGTCTTCGGCTGCGAGTAGGCCATTGAGACCGATACGTCCCCCGCCCCCCGCTGTTCCGGTCTCACGGCGGCCTTCGTGTTCGACTATTATAGAGACGTTCACGCGGGTCATGGGGCGGATATCGCGCACAGAGGTGCCTTCGGGGCGCAGAATCTCGACCTCTTGGATCGATGCGGCTATGGAGGCGATGACCTGCACTACGCGGGGATCAAGGCTGCGGCAGAAGTCGTCCATCTCGCGAAGTGTTTCGACTTTAACTGAAAATGTCGCACCTGAGATGGGGTCTTCGTCGGTGTAGAGCTTTTTGTTGGTGCCCTCGGGTGCATCGGCCCAAGTGCCGCCCCCGTCGCCCACGGCAAGGCGGGCGGTCTGTGCGGCACGCTTGAGGGCAGCCTCGGATATCTCGGTGGAGTGGGCGTATCCTGCGACCTCACCGCGCACGGCGCGCAAGCCGAAACCTGTTGCTGCGTCATAGCTGGCTGTCTTGAGGCGGCCATCGTCAAACATCAACGCCTCAGAGCGGCGGCGCTCGAAGAACAGCTCGCCGTCATCCGCGCCTGCAACGGCGTCGCGCAGCACGCTTAAGGCGGTGTCACGGTCCAAGGTATCGTCAAATGGCGAAAAGGGCGTGTCAGACATATCGGTGGCTCCGGATTGGCAAGGGGAAGGGGTGTTTGCGACAATTAGCGCCTATCTGACGCAAGCATAGGACTTTCATTTGTTTCTAGAATATGATTGTAAGGCGCCAGAATACAACGGCGGGTCAGCCAACCTGCGCGTTTAAATTACTAGGGTCAAAACAATCAGGACGAACATGATGACAAAGCATCTCACACTTGCCGGGCTTTTGGCCGGCGTATCAAGCCTGCCTGCGTGGGCGCAAAGCGTTGATCCTCAAGGACTTGAGGTTATCGGTGTGCCGGTAGATGGCGAGATGGGGTTCCAGCCTGCTGTAACCGAGCTTGCTCGCGATTTGCAGTGGCTGGACGGTATGATTCTTGTGATCATCACGATCATTTCTCTGTTCGTGACTGCGCTGATCCTCTGGGTCGCGATCCGCTACAACAAAAAGCGCAACCCGACGCCTGCTGCGTTCACCCACCACACCCCCGTGGAGGTTGCATGGACTGTTGTGCCGATCTTGATCCTTGTGGGTATCGGTGCATGGTCGCTGCCGATCCTCTTCCGCCAGCAGGAAATTCCTGTGGCCGACGTGACGATCAAGGCAACGGGCCACCAGTGGTATTGGAACCACGAGTACGTGGACGAGGGATTTGGCTTTGACAGCTATATGATTGGCGCGCCTGCATTGGGTGGCGAGAACAAGAAGACGCCAGAAGTTATCGCGCAGCTTGAAGAAGCGGGCTACACCGAGAGTGAATTCCTGCTGGCCACTGACACTGCCGTTGTGGTGCCTGTGGGCAAAACAATCGTTGTGCAAGTAACAGGTGCGGACGTGATCCACGCATGGACGATCCCGGCCTTTGGCGTGAAGCAGGACGCGGTGCCCGGTCGTCTGGCCGAGCTGTGGTTTGAAGCCGAGAAAGAGGGCGTGTACTTCGGTCAGTGCTCCGAGCTTTGTGGTCAGGCGCATGCCTACATGCCGATCACTGTTAAGGTTGTGTCCGTCGAAGAATACGAAGCATGGCTTGGCCGTGCGAAGGAGGAATACGCAGGTATTCCCCAGACGCGTACTTTCGCGTCGATTGACTAAACTCTGGCAGGTGTAATCTGCCAAAACATATGGCCAGCGCATGACCCTGCGCTGGCCATGTCGCAAACAAATATTCAAGGGACGCCGTGCTATGACCGACGCCACCAACACCCAAAGCTTTGAAGCCGAACCGCAACTCGGCGATTACTATGCGCTCATGAAGCCGCGTGTGATGCAGCTTGTGGTGTTTACGGCTGCGGTTGGCATGCTGGCGGCCCCTGTGGGTGTGAACCCTATAGTGGCCTTTGCGTCAATCCTGTTTCTGGCGATTGGCGCTGGTGCGTCAGGCGCGCTCAATATGTGGTGGGATGCCGATATCGATGCGGTGATGAAGCGCACCAAGTCCCGCCCGATCCCAGCGGGTAAAGTGACGGCGCAATCTGCTATGTATCTTGGCGTTGCCCTGTCGGGCATGTCCGTGATGATGCTGGCGCTGAGCGCCAACCTGCTGGCAGGCGCGATGCTGGCCTTTACGATCTTTTTCTATGTGGTGCCCTACTCCATGTGGCTTAAACGCTCGACCCCGCAGAACATCGTGATTGGTGGTGCGGCAGGGGCGTTCCCGCCCGTGATCGGCTGGATCATTGCCACGGGCGAGATTACCGTGCTGGAGCCGTGGTTGATGTTTGCGCTTATCTTTATGTGGACGCCGCCGCACTTCTGGGCGCTGGCGCTGTTCATGCGCAATGACTATGATGACGCCAAAGTGCCGATGCTGACGGTGACGCACGGACGCCGCGCCACGCGGAACCATATTTTGGGCTATACCGTTCTGCTGGTGATCCTCGCGGTTGGTACAGCCTTCACGGCAATTGGTGGCTGGATTTATCTGGCCACTGCGCTGGTACTGAATGCGCTCTTCCTGAAGGGCGCTTACGACATCTGGCAGCGTGACGAGGATATGTCGGAGGCTGATAACTTCGCCGCTGAGCGCAAGTTCTTCCGCCTGTCGCTGTGGTATCTGTTTGCACATTTCGGCGCGATCCTGTTGGAAGCGGCGCTGAAACCCATCGGATTTGGAGGTTGGTAATGGCGATCAAAGCTGAACATGAAATTCACACACGGCGCAAAGGCCTCAATGTGGGCGTTGGTCTGATGCTTGGCGCATTTGTACTGCTGATCATGGTGCTCACATTTACCAAGATCACATCGACTGATTTCCAGATCCCTGCCTCCGCTGCCAAAGGCGTAGGCGCACAAATCGGGACGGAGGCCACGGACTGATGGCATTGAGCGGACCTCAGAAAACTGTCGCCCAAACCGTCGGGCTTGTGGTTGTGATGGGTGGCCTTGCTTGGGCTTCGGTCCCTTTCTACGACTGGTTCTGCCGTGTGACCGGATTTGGCGGCACGGTGGGCTATGCCTCTGTCGCGCCCGAAGATGTGCTGGACGAGACGATCACCGTGCGCTTTGACGGATCGCTCAACAACAATATGGCTTGGGAGTTCTCGCCCGTGCAGCGCGAGATGGACATCCGTATCGGCGAGACGGGGCTGGCCTTTTACGAGGCGTATAACCCGACAGATCGCCCTGTCGCAGGCATGGCCTCTTACAACGTAACGCCCTACCAAGCGGGCGGTTTCTTCGAGAAGATCGATTGCTTCTGCTTTGAAGAGCAGGTTCTCGCCCCCGGTGAGCGCGTGCAAATGCCCGTGAGCTTCTTCGTTGACCCCGAAATCGTCGGCGACCGTGAAGGTCAGTATATACATACCATCACGCTTTCTTATACATTCTACGAAATTGACCTTCCCGAGGGATATGCATCTCTCGAGACGGATCAGACTACTGAACTAAACTAGCCACATAGGGACGCCCATCATGGCCCATGCAAAGAACCACGACTACCACATCCTTAACCCCTCGATCTGGCCGCTGCTCAGCTCGCTTTTCGCTTTCGTCATGTTGACGGGTGGCGTGCTTTGGATGCACGATATCACACCGTTCGCATTCCTCATCGGATTTGTCGGCACGCTTTACTGCATGTTCGCATGGTGGTCCGAGGTTGTAGAGGAAAGCAAGATTGGCGATCACACTCCGGTGGTCCAGATCGGCCTGCGCTATGGCTTTATCTTGTTTATCATGTCCGAAGTCATGTTTTTCGTCGCGTGGTTCTGGAGCTTTTTCAAGCAGGCCATGTACCCGATGAACGAATATGTCGGCTCGACGTATATTCCGCCAGAAATCTATCAGGTTGACGCCTTCCACCTGCCGCTGATCAACACGCTGATCCTGCTTTTGTCGGGCTGCGCGGTGACATGGGCGCACCATGCGCTTGTGCATGGCAACATCCGCGAAGACCTCAAGAACGGTCTGCTGATTGCGGTTGTACTCGGGGTCCTGTTCACGGGCCTTCAGGCCTATGAGTATAACTACCTGCTCTACAAAGGCTGGGAGTTCGGCGGGGACAAGTTCTTCTCAAACTTCTTCATGGCCACAGGGTTCCACGGCTTCCACGTTATAATCGGGACGATCTTCCTGTTCATCTGCTACTTACGCGCACGGGCAGGGCACTTCACGCCCGAACGTCACGTAGGTTTTGAGGCGGCCGCATGGTACTGGCACTTTGTTGACGTTGTATGGCTGTTCCTCTTCTTCGCCGTCTACGTCTTTGGCATCCCAGGCTAAGGCGCGCTTGCACCTTTAGCGAGACACGTTAGAACACGCGCGGGGCCTCACGCCTCGCGCGTTTTTCATTCTAAACACATGCGGAGTCTTCATGCGGCGAGCAGTCTTTTTCATTGTGATCGGTATCGGCGGGGCCGCGATTCTGCTGTGGCTGGGCTTTTGGCAGATGCAGCGGCTCGACTGGAAGCTGGGCGTGATCGCCGATATCGATGCGCGCATTGACGCCGCCCCCATCCCGTTGCCTGATGTGCTGGACAGCGACGCCGATGCCTATCTGCCCGTCGAAGTACGCGGCACGCTGGGGGAGGAGTTCCTGCGCGTGCTGGTCAGCCAGAAAGAGATCGGGGCGGGCTACCGCATTATCTCCGCGCTGGATATGGGCAACCGCCGCGTGCTGCTCGACCGTGGCTTTGTGCCTGTCGACCAGTCGGACGTTCCCATGCACGAAGGTTCCGAGACTGTGTGCGGCAATCTGCAATGGCCGCAGGAAACCGATGGCTTCACGCCCGAGCCTGATCTGGTCAGCAACATCTGGTTTGCACGTGATGTGGCCGCCATGGCCGCCGCTCTGGGCACCGAAGAAGTGCTTGTCGTGGCCAAGCAGACCTCCTTCGATGACACACCAATCTATCCCCTGCCTGTTGACACCAGCGCTATTCCGAACGACCACCTGCAATATGCAATCACGTGGTTCTCGCTTGCTGCGATCTGGATTGCGATGACTGTGGCCTTTACCCTGCGTGCCCGCCGCACGCCCAAGAAAACGAGCTGACCGATGCGCTATATCTCGACCCGTGGCACAGCCCCCGCGCTGACATTTGAAGAGGCGATGCTGACAGGGCTCGCCCGTGATGGTGGCCTCTATGTGCCTGAGAGCATTCCGCAGCTGAGCCACGATGACATCGCCGCGATGGCGGGGCAAAGTTATGAAGAGGTGGCGTTCACCGTCATGCGCCCCTTCATTGGCGAGACGTTCACCGACGCTGAATTCCGCGATCTGATTGCAAAGGCCTACGCAAATTTCGGCCACACCAGCCGCGCCCCGCTCAAGGAACTCGCCCCCAACCATTTCCTGCTGGAGCTGTTCCACGGGCCAACGCTGGCGTTCAAAGACTTCGCCATGCAGCTCATCGGCCAGATGTTCCAGCTGGCACTTGGCCGTAAAGGGGAGCGGGTGACGATTGTGGGGGCGACCTCTGGCGACACAGGCTCCGCCGCGATTGAGGCATTCCGCGGCTTGGATAATGTGGATGTGGTGATCCTCTATCCTCATGGCCGCGTGTCCGAGGTGCAGCGCCGCCAGATGACAACGCCTGTGGAAAGCAATGTGCACGCATTGGCTGTGGATGGCGATTTCGACGATTGCCAAGCGCGACTGAAAGACATGTTCAACGATTTCGAATTCCGCGATGGCGTGAAGCTGGCGGGCGTCAACTCTATCAACTGGGGCCGCGTGCTGGCCCAAGT
Source organism: Sulfitobacter sp. (assembly GCA_965660425.1). Taxonomy (GTDB): domain Bacteria; phylum Pseudomonadota; class Alphaproteobacteria; order Rhodobacterales; family Rhodobacteraceae; genus Sulfitobacter. The sequence continues at coordinate 55,687 of CBFHZX010000008.1, forward strand.
CGTCTATTACTTCTCCAGTGCCGTGAGCCTTGGCGCGCCACAGCGCAAGATCAGCTTTACCGTGCCCACAGGCAACTTCGGCGACATCTTTGCAGGCTACATCGCCAAGCAGATAGGCCTGCCGATTGATCAACTGGTCGTGGCCACCAACCAGAACGACATTCTGCACCGCTGCTTGTCAGGGCAGGGCTATCACAAAGACACGGTGCATCCGTCGATCAGCCCCTCAATGGACATTCAGGTCAGCAGCAACTTCGAGCGTGCGCTTTTTGACGCCTACGACCGTGATGGCAGCGCTGTGGCACAGCTCATGGCGGAGTTGGGCGAGGGCGGCTTTGATGTCTCTCAGGGGGCGGCTCAGGTGCTGTCCGAGCATTACGCCTCTGGCCGCGCGTCCGAGGAGGAGACCTCGCGTCTGATCACCGACACGTTGGCCAACTCCGCCGAGTTGCTCTGCCCGCACTCCGCTATTGGCGTGAAAGTGGCTGAGGAGTTGCGCGACCCCGCGACGCCCATGGTCACGCTGGCCACCGCGCACCCCGCCAAATTCCCCGACGCGGTTGAGGCCGCCACGGGCATTCGCCCTCCGCTGCCTGCGCGCATGGCGGACCTGTTTGAGCGGCCAGAGCGCCTGACCCGCGTGCCAAACGACCTCGAAGCGCTCAAAGCGCAGATTAAAGGATTGATTGCCTCGTGAGCTTGCAAACCCACCGCCTGTCCAACGGATTTCGCATCGTTACCGAACATATGCCGGGTCTGGCTTCTGCCTCCATCGGCATTTGGGTTGCTGCGGGAGGGCGCAACGAGACGCCTGCGCAGAACGGCATCGCGCATTTTCTCGAGCATATGGCGTTCAAGGGGACGCGCACGCGCAGCGCGTTACAGATTGCCGAAGCGATTGAGGATGTGGGCGGCTATATCAACGCCTATACCTCCCGCGAGGTGACGGCTTACTACGTGCGCGTGCTGGAAAATGACGTCCCACTTGGCCTTGAAGTCATCGCCGACATCCTGCGCAATCCCGTAATGGACGAGGCCGAGATCGAGGTGGAGCGCGGCGTGATCTTGCAAGAGATCGGTCAAGCGCTCGATACCCCCGACGATGTGATTTTCGACTGGCTGCAAGAGCAGGCCTATCCCGACCAGCCTATGGGCCGCACGATCCTTGGCCCGGAAGAGCGGGTGTCAAGTTTCTCTCGCGCTGACCTCACAGGTTTCATTGACCAGCACTATGGCCCCGAGCAGATGATCCTGAGTGCGGCGGGCGCGGTGGACCATGATGCGCTTGTTGCCATGGCGGAAAAGCTGTTTAGGGATATGACGCCAAAGCCGTTGGCCCGTGCAATGCCAGCTGTCTTTGCGGGGGGCGAGCACCGCCGCGTCAAGGAGTTGGAGCAGGCCCATTTCGCCCTTGGCTTTGAATCACCTGGTTACCGCGCCGATGACATCTATGTAGCACAGATTTACGCCAGCGCCCTTGGCGGCGGCATGTCGAGCCGCCTGTTCCAAGAGGTGCGCGAGAACCGTGGGCTGTGCTATACCATCTTTGCCCAAGCAGGCGCCTATGCCGATACGGGCATAATGACCGTCTATGCAGGCACTTCGGGGGAGCAGCTGCCCGAATTGGCTCATATCACCATCGATGAGATGAAGCGCGCGGCCTCCGATATGTCACCCGCCGAGGTGGCACGTGCGCGGGCGCAGATGAAAGCGGGCTTGCTGATGGGGCTTGAGAGCCCCAGCAACCGCGCAGAGCGTCTGGCGCGTCTGATCCAGATTTGGGACCGTATTCCGCCGCTGGAAGAGACCATCGCCCAGATTGATGCGGTGACCACTGGAGATGTGCGCGATTTTGCCGAAGCGATGGCCGCCTCCGCGCCTGCGGCGCTCGCGCTCTACGGTCCTGTGGACGCCGCGCCAACCTTGGCTGCTCTTGAGGCAAGGCGCGTGGCCTGATGTTATCGCTTAGGCGCAAGCTCAGGATCGAGACGGAGCGGATGACATTGCGCCCGCCTGCGCATCAGGATTTCCGCCCTTGGGTCGGCCTGCGCAGTGCCAGCCGCGAATTCCTGACCCCGTGGGAGCCTGCGTGGTCGGGCGATCACCTGTCACGCAAGGCTTTCTCGAATCGTGTGTACTGGGCTAACCGTTCGGTCAATGCAGGCACGGCCATGCCGCTGTTCCTCATCCGCCGCGAGGATCAAATGCTGCTGGGCGCGATCACGCTGGATAACATCCGACGCGGGCCTGCGCTGGCAGGGACTTTGGGCTATTGGACGGGGGCGGCCTTTGCGCGCCAAGGCTATATGCGCGAGGCGATCGAGACGGTGGTCCATTACGCCTTTACCCATCTGGAGCTGAGCCGCATCGAAGCGGCGTGTCTGCCCGAGAATGCGGCCTCTCGCGGTCTGTTGGAACGCTCTGGCTTCAAATACGAGGGTGTCGCGCAAAGCTATCTCCAGATTGATGGGCGTTGGCGGACCCACGTGCTGTATGCCAGTTTGCGCGGCGACCGTCGGGGGAAATCTACCGCCGCTTAAGCGGGGTTTTGTAATTTTACAAAGTGGTGCTAGGCTGATCGCATGTTGATCCGCCTGACACTCGCATTGATGCTACTGGCAAGTCTAGCCGCGGCTCAAGAGACCCGCACACCCAGCCATTGTCACGCGCTGGCCGACGCCACGCAAGGGATGGAGTACCTTCACCGTGCCTCCCTGCGCGCCGTACCGGAGGAGACGGTGGATATTCACTATGTGGGCCATGCGAGCTTTCTCATCCGCTCGGCGGGGGGGCTCAATATGGTGACGGATTTCACGGGCTTCATGGGTTCGACCCGCATGATCCCCGATGTGGTCACGATGAACCATGCGCATGATACGCATTGGACGCCGTTCCCTGATCCCGCAATTCCTCATGTGCTGCGCGGTTGGGGTGAAACCCACGGCGAAGGCATTGATCACCGCCTTGATCTGGGCGAGGTGCTGGTGCGCAATGTCTCGACGGATATACGCTCGCAATTCTCGGGTGTTGAAGAGAACGGCAACTCGATTTTCTTGTTCGAGCTGGCAGGTTTATGCATTGGTCATTTGGGGCATCTGCACCACGCGCCCAATGAGGAGCAATATGCCGCCATTGGTCGTCTGGACATTGTGATGGCCCCTGTGGACGGGGGGATGACGCTGGACCATGCGACGATGATTGCCGTGCTCAAGCGGCTACGCTCGCGGATTGTGATCCCGATGCATTGGTTTTCGCTCTTTGCGCTGGAGGATTTTCTGGACGGGATGCGCGATGAATTCACGGTGATCGATGTGGAGGGGCCTTATCTGAATGTGCGGCGCGATGCGCTGCCGAGCCAGCCCACGATCATGGTGCTGCGACCTACCTATATCGCGGACGACTAGCCCTTGCATCCTGCGTGCCCGCGTTAGATCAATAGCTATGACACATGCATTGAACCCCGCCGACACAGCCTTTGCCGAGACCCTGCGCGCCGCTTTGCCCGATGGCACGCTGGCAGAGCCTTCTGCCCGTTATCTGGAAGAGCCGCGTGGGCGATATGCGGGGCGTACGGGTATATTGGCAAAGCCGCGCACTGTTGAGGATGTGGCGACATTGATCCGCTTGGCGGGAGCGGCACGGGTTGGTGTGATCCCCTATGGCGGGGGCACGGGCCTTGTCGGGGGGCAAGTGGGCACTGGTGAGGTCGCACCCCTGATCCTGTCGCTGGAGCGGATGAACAAGGTGCGCGCCACCTATGCCGACGAGAATGTACTGATCGCCGAAGCGGGGGTGATTTTGGCGGATGTGCAGCAGGCGGCGGAGTACATTGACCGCTTGTTCCCATTGAGCCTTGCCGCACAAGGGACAGCGCGGATTGGCGGCAATCTGGCGACCAATGCAGGGGGTACAGGCGTGCTGCGATATGGCAATGCGCGCGATTTGTGTCTGGGTTTGGAAGCGGTGCTGCCTGACGGGCAGATTTGGCACGGGCTGACGCGGCTGCGCAAGAATAACACAGGATACGACCTGCGACATCTGCTCATTGGCGCAGAAGGCACGTTGGGGGTGATCACGGCAGCGGCGCTCAAGCTCTTTGCGCGGCCCGCACAGACGGGAACCGCCTTGCTGGCGGTAGAGAGCCCAGCGGCGGCTTTGAAGCTGCTGAGCATGGCGCGGGAGCTGTTTGGCGAGATGGTCAGCGCGTTTGAGCTTATCCATCGTCAGGGCTTTGATTTTCTGACCGAGACGATGCCAGACGTGCGCCACCCCTTTGCGGAGCCGCCCGAATGGTGCGTGCTCATCGAGTTGGGGCTGGCCGAGGGGATGGACCCAGCGGGCGCGCTCGAGACCTTATTTGAACAGGCGCATGAGGCGGGGTTGGTGCCTGACGGGCTTATCGCGCAATCACAGGCGCAGGCGGATGATTTCTGGACCATCCGCGAGAGTATTCCAGAGGCGAACCGACGGGTGGGGTCCGTCTCAAGCCACGATATCTCAGTGCCGTTGAGTGCAATCCCTGAGTTTATCGTCAAAGGGGGAGAGCGGTTGGCCAAGATGGGGGATTTTCGGATCAATTGCTTTGGCCATGTGGGTGATGGCAACCTGCATTACAACGTCTTTCCGCAAAAGGGTCGCAGCAGGGCCGATCACGAGAACCAGCGCACGGCTATCAAGGCTTGTGTGCATGATCTGGTGCATGAATTGGGCGGCTCGATCTCGGCCGAGCATGGGGTGGGGCGTACGAAGGTTGCGGATTTGCAGACCTATGGTGATCCTGCGAAATTGTCAGCGATGCGAGCGATCAAGGCGGGGTTGGACCCACTAGGGATTATGAACCCCGGTGCGGTTCTGGCTTAGGTGTTGGAGCGGGGGCCAGCCCCCGCACCCCCGGGATATTTTGGACCAAAAGAAGCGGGGGTTAGTGACCTTCGAATTTGCACAGGATCTGGACGTCCATGCCCATGGCTTCGAGCCTTTTGCGGCCGCCGAGCGCAGGGAGGTCAATGATGAAGCTGGTAGAGATGATTTGGGCGCCCAAGCGTTCCAGGAGTTTGATGCCTGCTTCTGCGGTGCCGCCTGTTGCCAGCAGGTCGTCTACGACGAGGACTTTCTCACCGGGCTGGATGGCGTCGTCGTGGATTTCCATCGTGGCTTGGCCGTATTCCAGCGTGTAGTCTTCGCTGAGGGTTTTGCCCGGGAGTTTGCCCTTTTTGCGGATGGGGACGAAGCCCACGCTTAGTTGGTGAGCGATTGCACCGCCCATGATGAAGCCGCGCGCCTCAAGCCCTACGACCTTGTCGATCTGTAGGCCTGCATAGGGGTGTAGCATCTGGTCTATGGCCATACGGAAGCCGCGGGGATCGGCAAAAAGCGTGGTCACATCACGGAACATGATGCCCTCATGCGGGAAGTCGGGGATTGTGCGGATGTAGTCTTGGACTTGTTTCATGATGCTTTCCTGAGAGTTGCGGTCAACAGGCCCATGCCGATCAGTGTCCCGCCGCCTGCGCGGGTCAGCCAGACTTGTGTGCGGGGCTTTTGAAGCCTGTTGCGCATGGCATTTGCGGCAAGGGCAAAGAGCAGGGCATTGACGCAGGCAATGGAGACGAATGTCGCAATGAGAATGGCCGCCTGTGGTGCGAAATTTGCTGATGGATCAATAAATTGCGGCACAAATGCAATGAAGAAAGTGTTGGATTTGGGATTTAGGGCCGTCACGGTTGCCAGATCGCGAAACACTGTTGAGGGTGCTTGCCCTGCGGGTTTGTGGGTCAATGTATTATTCGCGGTGCCTGCGCTGCGCAGCATTTTGACACCCAGCCAGAGCAGATAGGCCGCGCCAATCCATTTGAGCACTGTGAAAGCATAAGCCGAGGCCAGAAAAAGTGCGCCCAGACCCAGTACAGAGAGGCTCATCGCAATCAAATCCCCTGTTGCAACGCCAAGCGCAGAGGCGACGGCCACCCGCTTGCCTTGGGTCAGGGCATAGCTCAGCACAAGCATCAGGGTAGGGCCCGGTATGATCAGCAGTGCTGTGGAGGCGGCAGCAAATGCCAGCCAGAGGTCAAATTGCATGAGGCGTCTTTCAATCTGGGGGATAGTGGCGGATTAGGGCCATCCTGTCCTGTTCGCCCAAGGTTTTCAAGCTGTTGTCAGCGTTTTGCGACAGGATCGAGCGGCTGCGATAGTAGGGGTTCTGGATGTCGGTGATCAGACCCAGTGCTTGGGTGATTTCTTCAAGCATGACAGATTCGTACTGGCGGATGGTCATTGTGTTGGAGAAGCCGATGCTTGCGCCATTGATGGTGGTGCCGTCCACATCCAGCGCAGTGATAGCGTTGGCCATGATGCGCCCGTTGAGCAGAGGGCGGCTGCTGCTGGTGATCTTTTGCCCGCGGGGAATGTCGAGCAGGTGGATCTGGATGTCGGGATCGGCCTCGTCAAGGCGCAGGGTGATGCCCATGCCTGTCGCGTTGAGGCGCTGGACGGCGCGCACCACCGAGGCCTCGGCGCGCTTGAGCTTGCCACCAAGGAAGGCGGGCGGGCGTTGGATAATGCCGACGGTGATGTCGGTTTTATTCCATTTATAGAATGGCTTGGCGCACTCACCCTCTGGTGGGGCAGCACAGGCAACCAGGCGGTAGAATGCGGTGTCCTCCAAGGGGCCTTGGCTGTCGACAAAGTCCTGCGCTTGCGCGGGTGCCGCGAGGCACGCGAGGAGGGCGGCAAGCCTCAGAGCACACGTCCTGCGACGGCATCGAGTTGGGCCACCAGCGCGGGATCGCGGGCGTCGGGCCCTGTCATTATTGCAAATTCCAGCGCGCGGTCACACCCATGGGGACAGGGCGCGCGGTCTGCGCCGAGAAGGGCAGGAAGCCGCGCCACGAGATCGCGTGCATTCGCGGCATTGCCTTGTAATGTATTGATAATTTCGGTTACGTCGACTTCGCCGTGGTCTGGGTGCCAGCTGTCGTAATCAGTGATCATCGCGACGCTGGCATAGCACAGTTCGGCCTCGCGGGCGAGTTTGGCCTCGGGCATGTTGGTCATCCCGATGACGTCTGCGCCCCATGCGTTGCGGTACATCTTGCTCTCGGCCAATGTGGAGAATTGCGGGCCTTCCATGGCGAGGTAAGTGCCGCCGCGATGGACGTTCACGCCAACGGATTTGGCTGCCGTCTCGCAGGCATCCGAGAGGCGCGGGCAGGTGGGGTGGGCGACGCTCACATGGGCCACGCAGCCTGTGCCGAAGAATGATTTTTCGCGCGCGAAGGTGCGGTCAATGAATTGATCTACAACGACAAAATTACCTGGTGCCATTTCTTCGCGGAACGAGCCGCAGGCCGAGACAGAGATCACATCGGTGCAGCCGAGACGCTTCAAAGCGTCGATGTTGGCACGGTAGGGAACGGTGGTTGGCGTGTGCACATGCCCGCGCCCGTGACGCGGTAGGAAGGCCATTTCCACCCCGTCGAGTGACCCTGTGAGAATGGCGTCGGAGGGCGCGCCCCAAGGTGTCTCGACAGTCGTCCATTGCGCGTTCTCAAGCCCGTCGATCTCGTAGATGCCGGAGCCGCCAATGATGGCGATCTTGGTTTGGGTCATGGTGTCTCCTTGGGGTCGATCAGGGGGCTGGGGCCATTTGGGCAAGTGTTAGCAAAGCGGAGTAGATTGGGCAAATCCCCACGGTGCCTTGCGTACACCCCCTGTGCACCCCCTGTACACCGTGTGGTGTACGAAAGCGGAAGAAGACAGAGGTAGATGAAATGTCGTTTTAGGGCTGAAGCCGCTGCATGAGCGCGCAGCAGCATATCTGTCTGCATATGACTTCAGACACGCACCCCACGCTTTGATATGTTCGACTTTTACCGCATCACAAAAGGGTTCCCCATCGGGTCCTCTGATGTGTTGATCCATGTTGTCTTTGTCCGCGTATATTCGTGAACGGCATCGATGCCAGCTTCGCGCCCGTATCCCGACTGATTGTAGCCCCCGAAAGGCGCGATGGGAGAGATGGCGCGATAGGTGTTGACCCAACAAATACCTGCCTTCAAGCGCGCCGACACGCGGTGCGCCCGCGCGAGGTTTTGCGTAAAGACGCCAGAGCCCAAGCCAAACGGCGTATCATTGGCCAGTGCGATGGCTTCTTCTTCTGTGTCAAAAGCGATCAGCGACATCACAGGGCCGAACATCTCGACCTTTAGCGTCTCTGTGTTGGGGCTGGCGCATTCCACAAGCGTTGGAGCCATGTAGTTGCCGTCCCTTTCCAGAGGTTCTCCGCCAAAGTGAATGGTGGCCCCTTGGGTTCTGGCGGTGGCAAGGGTGCCTTTGATCTTCTCGATCTGTGCTTTGGTGCAAAGCGGTCCCAGATGTGTGCCCGCCTCCAGCGGGTCACCGACCGTAATTCCAGCCGATTTCTCGGCGATCTTTGCGATCAAGGCCTCCATGACAGAGCGTTGGATTAAGCCCCGCGATCCCGCCACACAGCTTTGGCCTGACGCGCCGAAATTGCCCGCGATCAGCCCGTTGGCTGCCCCTTCCAGATCGGCATCGTCAAAGACCACGATCGGGGACTTGCCCCCCAGCTCGAGCGATGTCACGGCAAAGCTCTCGGCCGAGTTGCGTACCACATGGCGCGCTGTCTCGGGCCCGCCGGTAAAGGCAATCCTGTCCACATCCGCGTGCCGCGTCAGCGGAATGGCGCAGTTTTCGGCATCTCCGGTGATCACTGAGATCACACCAGGTGGGAAACCCGCCTGTTCCACCAGTTTTGCAAATTCCAGCATGGGCGTGGGTGCCACTTCGGCGGCTTTCAGGACCACCGTACAGCCAGCCGCCAGTGCGGGGCCAAGCTTGGTTGCGGTCAGAAACATCTGCGCATTCCACGGCACAATTGCCGCGACGACGCCAATGGGTTCGCGGCGAGTAAAGACATGCATGTCGGGCTTATCGATGGGCAGTACCGCCCCTTCGATTTTATCCGCAAGCCCTGCGTAATAGCGGTAATAGTCGCCAACATAAGCGGTCTGTGTCGCTGTTTCCGCCAGCAGTTTGCCGCTGTCCGTCGTTTCCAGACGCCCAAGTTCTGGGGCCTGCGCCTCGACCAGCTCTGCCAAACGGTACAGCAGCTTGCCCCGCGCGGTCTGGGTGATATCGCGCCACGCGGGATCGTGCAGAGCGCTACGCGCGGCGGCGATGGCACGGTCCACGTCCGAGGGGGCGGCACAGGCGAAGGTGGCCCAATCCTGCCCCGTTGCAGGGTTTTGGGTGGCCATGATCTGCCCTTTGGCGCCTTCGGTCCATGCACCATTAATATACATCTGGAAATGTGGAAGATCGGTCATAGGTGTCCTCATATGAAGGCTGGCATAACATCATCGATAAAACGGGCGAGCGAGGTGCGTTTTCGCTCGGAACTCATACCACTATCGATCCAGAATGCGTATTCGTCATAGCCCAAATCCTCATACCGCTTGATTTGATCGATGACCTCTTGTTTCGTCCCGATGGTCAGATCGCGCAGCATGTTCTCGGGCGACATCATTTTGTTGGCGGCCATCTCTTCTTGGGTCAGCGGCTCGATCAGGCCTTGGCTCACGGGCCGCTTGTTCTGGAACCACGCGCCGAAATAGCAATAGAACTCTGACAACTCTTTTGCGGCGCGCGCGGTATCATCGCTGTCCGAGCCGACGTACGTATGATGCAGCAACATGATCTTGGGCCGCGGATTGCTGGAGGCTGCACAGGCCTCGTTGAACTTGTCCATCAGACTTTGAATTTCTTCCATCCCCTGCCAGAGCGGTGTGACCTGAATGTTGAACCCGTTGTCGACGCCAAAGCTGTGGCTGTTGATGTCACGTGCGGCGATCCAGATCGGGGGGCCATCCTTTTGCACGGGTTTGGGCGCGGAGGTGGTGGCGGGAAACTGGTAGTAGGTCCCCTCATGGGCGCAATCGCCCGCCCAGAGCTGGCGCAGCAGCGGCGTGGTTTCGCGCATCCGCTGGCCCGCATCCCAAGCGTCCATGCCAGGGATCAGGCGCTCGTATTCATAGGCGTAGGCCCCGCGTGCGACGCCCAGTTCGATGCGGCCATCGGTGATCAAATCTGCCGCTGCGGCTTCGCCAGCCAGAGCGATGGGGTGCCAGAACGGCGCGATCACGGTACCCGTTCCCAACCGCAGGTTCTTGGTGTGATAGCTCAGATCAACAAGACTCATGAACGGGTTGGGGGCGATGGTGAAATCCATCCCGTGATGCTCACCCGTCCAGATCGCCCGCATGCCACCGTCATCCGCCATTTTGGCCAGCTCAATCAGCTCATGGCGCAACACGCGTTGTTCCTGATCGGGGTTTGTGCGTTCCATATGCGCAAAAAGCGAGAAATCCATGGGTTACATCCTTGCGTTATGTTGGTGGGTCGCGCCGTCCTCAGTATCACCAAGGTAGAGAGAGAAATCGCCCGTGCGCCGCTCTTGTGCGAACCGCTGCATCATGCGTGCGATGGGCGCGCTGGCAAAACGCTGTTGCGCTAGATCGGCGATGGGTATTGAGACGATATCGGGCGCTGGTGTGATGATTTCGCCTTCTGCGAGGAAATAGGTGGAATGGCTGCGCTGGGTCACGCTTTCGAATACGGAGTAGGCTTGCCCGAGGGTGGCCTTGATCCCTGAGGCCTGCAGCGTGTTGCGCAGCTCATTAATCAAAAGGCCCCGTTGTTGATGGGTGCATTGGGGCGGTCGCAGTCCATCTGTGTCCTGCACGAGTAAAACACTGCCGCCGCATTCGACAATGGCGCCACAGATGGCTGCACCGCTGTGCTCGACGAGGGGGGTGCGTTCGAGGCCAAGGCTGAAATAATCCCCGTTCACATATCCGAGGCCAGCTGTCTGCGTGTGGGAAAACGCCTCAACCTGACCGATGAGGATGCAGTGATCGCCCGCTGGTACCTGAGCCTGTGTGGCGCAAGAGAATTGCGCCGCAGCCCCGTCAATTAACGGTACGCCATGAGCGTCAGGGCTGTGCGCGACCTGTGCAAATCGGTCCGCCTTGGAGCTCGCGAAGATGTTCGAGACCGCTTCCTGCCCTTCGGCCAGCACATTGACCGCAAAATGCGTGCAATTCGCAAAGGTCTGATAGCTGGACAAAAACTTGCTCGGACAGACCAGCAAAAGCGGCGGATCAAGTGAGACCGAGGTAAACGAATTTGCGGTAAAGCCCACGGGGGTGCCATCATCGCGCAGCGCGGTGACCACAGTGACCCCTGTCATAAAGCTACCAAAGGCCGTGCGCAGCGCGCGGGGGTCCAGATCGCTCATGCTGTGCAGTCCTTAACAAACTGCTTCAGGATTTGCGTTACCTGCGCGGCATGGGTCATCGGCATCATATGGGCGGCCTGCTCGAGGATGATGGCCTTACCCAAGGGTGCGCAACCCGCCATGCGGCGGGACATGGCGGGGGTCGAGTTCGGCTCGTCCTGCCCCGTCACAAACAAAGCGGGGCACGATAGCGCGCCGAGCATCGTCTCGGTCGGGCCGTCTTCGGCTGCAAATATCCTGTAGGCATCGCGGTAGCCTGCGGGATCGACAGTGCGCAACCATGCAGCACAGGCGTCGCGCTCCGCCGAGGGGGTGGTGCCGAACCAGCGGTCCAGCGTGGGACTTGGGTCTGCTACGGTTTGTCCGTCCAATTGGGCCGCGCGCGCCAGAACGGCCTGTCGGGCGCTGGTGTCTCTTTGATGGATGGCGTTCAAGGCCCCCACGCCCGGCACAAGTGTCGGGTAACGGGCCGCCATATCCAGCGCGATCATCGCCCCAAAGGAATGCCCGATGACCACTGCGGGCCCGTCGACGGCGGCCATGATCGCATCGGTGAACGCGGCGAGATCGGGCGTATGCGCCAGCCGTGGGCTGTCTCCGTGGCCCGGCATGTCAACCGCGACCACCCGACAGCCTTGTGCCAAGTCGTCCAACTGCCCCCCCCACGCTTCGGCCCGCAAGCCGACGCCGTGTATCAATACAACTGTTGGTCCTTCGCCTGCGCAAATCGCCCGCAGGTGCCCGACCTCAGACCGCGGCCGGGTTGTCCAGATCATGGCCCAAGTCCTTCAAATCTTGATATCGGTCGCCGATGCGGTGGTGCGGGCGACCGCTTGTGGCGGCGCCAAGAACGACGATAATTTCGTCATCGCGGGGGGCATCGGGGATGGCAAACTGGATCGTCAAATAGTGGGAGCGGCGGCCTGCATCGTTCTTGTCCATCAAAGGCACCATGATCGGCGCATTTGCCCCGCCACGGGTGTTGGTAAAGGCAAGGTAGGATTTCGCGCCAACCGCTTCACGGTAGAAATTGCCGAACCGCAGGGTGTGGATCAGTCCCGAGGCGTGTTCGATCTCGCCTGCCAGCCCGACCACGGCGGCCTTGCCGTAAGCTTCGATCGCATCGCCCGAGCCTGCAAGTGCTATCATCCGCTCGGTCAACATCTCCCCCAAAACGGGGCCATAGGCATGAATTTCAGGCTTAAGATCCTCCACGAAACGGCCCGCCCAAGGATTGGTCACAACGGCGGCCACGGCAAACATGCGCCACGGCTCTTTTGCTGCGCGGTAGCCTTCGATGAGGATTTCTTCATCATAGGTTACGAATTTTCTGATTTCCGGGTGCATATGCCTCTCCTTGCGGGTTTGGCATTATGTGGCTTGAAGGGGTGTTATTTGACAAACGAACAATTTTAAGGCTTAGGCATTAGAATTGCTAATGGGAGACTTATCGTGGTCAAGACGCTGCCGCCGCTGACATGGTTTCGAGCTTTTGAGGCTGCCGCGCGACATCTGAGCTTTACCGCTGCTGCGGCCGAGATCGGGATGACGCAATCCGCCGTGAGCCAGCATGTAAAGTCTTTGGAAACATCCCTTGGGACGACCTTGTTCGCGCGCCGCGCACGGGGGTTGTCGCTGACCGATGATGGGCGCAAATTGTTGCCACAGGTGGGTGCCGCCCTCGAAACGCTGACGCGCGCCACGCGGGATTTTAATCAGGTTCCGTCCGAGAATATTCTGACCATCGCCTGCTCTGTGAGTGTCGCGCAATGGATCATCGCCCCCTATCTCGCAGAGTTCAAACAGGCCCATCCGCAGGTGCGATTGCGGTTCCTCAGCACCATTTGGCCAGATGACTTCAACACGGTCCGCGCGGATGTTGAAATTCCGTTCGGGTCAGAAAAACAGGTGGGACGCAATGCGTTCATGTTGCCCAACCGAGGATTGATTGCCCTGAAATCACCAAGCCTGAAGGGCACGATTGAGACGCTGCCGCTCATCGAGTCTGTCGGCACGTCTGACGGTTGGAAGACATGGAGCGAAGAGTTTGGAGGCGACCCCGTGCCAGAGGTGTTTGTAGATACATACGGGGCAGCACTGACCTTTGCGGCGAGTGGTGCGGGTATCGCGCTTGTCACAGAGGTCTTGGCACCACACGCTTTGGAAACGGGACAACTGGAGCGTGCGCATGATGCAATCGCGCCGTGCTCCGAGGGCTATTTCTTGCGGACCAATGAGGCCAACGCGATGGCGGGCCTGTTCGGGAGTTGGCTTGTCAGCAAAATAAACGAGACTGGATCCCGATTGTAATGCAGGGCTTGTGGTCTTTTGAGACTTTGCAACGGGCAGAGGCTTTGGTCTGTGGCTTTGTCCTACGAAAGTACGTAGGGCGGGTTTGCTTGGCACAGGCCCCATCAACTGAATCTGCGCGCTCATTCCCTTGCCGTGCCTGTGGCCACGCCTTTGACGACAGATCGCCAGAGGTGCTGCCGCTTTCCTTCTATGCGCGCATGGGCTAGGTGCGGGGCGAATACGCCCCACATCCGCAGGAGACCTCGCCGTGCGCACGACATTTCGCAGTTTCACCAAAGCACTGACGCCCACTGACATGACCGATTTGCGGTGGATGGGGGAGGATGGTTTCTCTGTCAGCCGCATGCGGATTGAATTGCTGTCGGGGCTGACGGTGGCTTTGGCGCTGGTGCCTGAGGCGGTGGCCTTTGCTTTTGTGGCGGGGGTGCATCCGTTGGTGGGGCTCTATGCCGCTTTCCTCGTGGGTCTGATCACGGCGCTGATCGGCGGTCGGCCCGGCATGATCTCGGGGGCGACGGGGGCTTTGGCGGTTGTTATGGTCGCGCTCGTGGCGCAGCACGGGGTGGAGTATTTGTTTGCGACCGTTGTGCTGATGGGGCTTTTGCAGATTTTTGCAGGTGTGATGCAATGGGGTAAGTTCATTCGTTTGGTGCCGCATCCTGTGATGCTGGGCTTTGTGAACGGCCTCGCGATTGTTATTTTCCTTGCGCAAATGGGGCAGTTCAAAGTGCCCGGCACGATGGTTGATACGGGGCACGGCATGGGCGGCGGTGAGTGGCTCTCGGGCATGCCGCTTTATCTGATGCTCGCGCTGGTGGCGGCGACGATGGCGATCATCTGGGTCATGCCGCGGATTACCAAGCTGGTGCCAGCGCCTTTGGCGGGGATCGGTATTGTGGCTGCTGTGGTCATTTTCACGGGCATGGATGTGCCGCGTGTGGGTGATCTGGCGTCCATTCAGGGCGGCTTGCCGAGCTTCCATAACCCGTTTGGCGAGGGTGTGGGGCTTTATGGTACGGCGCTGGCGCCGCTCAATCTTGAGACGCTGTATATCATCCTGCCTTATGCCGTGATCTTGGCTGCGATTGGTCTGATCGAGAGCCTTCTGACGCTCAACCTTGTGGGCGATATGACCAACAAGCGCGGTGGGGCCTCGCAGGAATGTATGGCACAAGGTGTGGCCAACACGGTGACGGGGTTCTTTGGCGGCATGGGCGGTTGTGCGATGATCGGCCAGTCGATGATCAACGTGAAATCAGGCGGGCGCACTCGGGTCGCGGGGATCGCTGCGGCGATTTTCCTGCTGCTGTTCATCGTCGTGGCGGCTCCGCTCATTGAGCTGATCCCGCTGGCCGCACTTGTGGGCGTGATGTTCATGGTGGTGATCGGGACGTTCGCATGGAACAGCCTGACCATTCTGCGCAAGGTGCCGAAGATGGATGTTTTCGTGATCTTGCTGGTGACGGTTGTGACCGTGCTGGAGGATCTGGCCGTGGCTGTGGTGGTCGGTGTGATTGTCAGTGCGCTGGCCTATGCTTGGAACAACTCCACCCGCATCCATGCCAAGACCTATACCACGCCCGAGGGCGCGAAGGTGTACCAAGTGCAGGGGCCGTTGTTCTTTGGTTCGGCTGCGGGGTTCTTTGAGCTGTTCGATGTGCATGGGGACCCTGCCGTTGTCGTCGTGGATTTCAACGACAGCCGTGTGGTGGATCAATCCGCGTTGCAGGCGATTGAGGCGATTGCGGGCAAATACGAGGACGCGGGCAAGCGGATCGAGCTGCGCCATCTGACGCGCGATTGCCACGCACTGCTGACCAAGGCGGGGCACCTGATGGTCGATAGCGACGATGACCCCGAATACCAGATCGCCGTTGATTACCGCGTGCGCACGGGTGTTTTGGGCGGGCACTGAGCCGATGATTTCCTAGGTCACAGTGGGCGCGGATGATCTGGTGGCGGCGGAGCGGTTCTATTGCGCGTTCCTGCCTGCGCTGGGGTTCGGGTTGACGACGGGGCCAGAGCGTCTGAGCTTTGCCCTGCCTGTGGCGGAGGTGGAGTGGGCTGTGATGCCTGATTTCTATGTGAAGCCTACGTTGGATGGCCGCCCTGCGAGCGCGGGTAATGGTGTGATGGTGGCGTTTGAGGCGTCTTGCCAGCGCGAGGTTCGCACGCTTCATGCTGCGGCTGTGGCCGCGGGTGGCACGGATGAGGGCGCGCCAGGGTTTCGGGCGGACTATGGAGCTGATTTCTATGTCAGCTACTTGCGCGATCCGCAGGGCAACAAGATCGCACTCTTCTCCAGCAATCCTGACGATCCGCGCCGCGAGGGCTAAACCAGCGTTTGGGCAAGGGTCTGCCAGATCGCCTCGTTCCGCGCCGATTGGGGCGCGCGCAGGCGGACCATGGAGATGTCGAGGCGCTGCGCGGGCAGGGTCGCATCGAGGCGCAGCAGCGTCCCTTGATCCAGCGCATCGCGGGCGAGTGACGCGGGCAACCACGCCACCCCAATCCCGCTAAGCGCCAGTTGTAGCATGGCCAGCGTCAGTGCCGTCTCGGCCACGGGTGTTGCTGTCGTGCCGACGGGCAGCGCAGGACTGATCTTATTGGCAAAGACCTGCCCCAAAAAGACATCCGCAGGGTAGCTGATGAGCGGCAGCGCAGTTCGTCCGCCGTTCCATAGATCGGGCGCGCAGACGGGGATGAGGCTGTCTGTGCCAAGGCTATGCGTCTCGAAAGCGGTGCTGACCTCGGACTGGGGCGCATCGGGCAGGGCGTACATGATCGCAAGGTCGGCGTCTTTGGACAGCAGTTGCATCAGGCAGACGTCCTGATTGCCCGAATGCACGCGCACCGACAGGCCGCTGTGGGTGTCGGCTGCACGCACGATGCGGGGCGACATGGTGGTGGTGAGCGCATGTTGGCAGACAAAGGTGAGCGGTGCGCCGCTGTGGCTGTCGGTGGTCTTGAGGGCTTGGCGCAGGCCGTGCAAACGGGTGCTGAGTGCGCGCAACTCAGGCTCGAGGGTCTGCACGCCTGCCATGAGCGTCACGGGTTTGCGGCGGCGGTCAAAGAGGGTGGTGCCGATGGCTTCCTCAATCGTGCGCGCGCGGCGGGTGAAGGCGGATTGGGTCAGCCCGCGCTTCTCGGCAGCCTGCGCGAGGGAGCCGCAATCGAGCACGGCGAGGATGTCGTCGATCCATTCAAGGCGCATGGGGCGAGCTCCAAATTGCGGTATATGCAAGTTACAGTGCAATATACGCACTAGGCATCGTCCAATGTAAGGGGTAAGTTGCGGGAAACACATATAGGAGCTTCCCCATGCATCTCGCCCGATTCCCCCGCGTCCACCTTGCCCACCTCAATACCCCGCTGGAGCATATGCCCCGCCTGTCCGAGGCGCTGGGCGTTGAGCTGTGGATCAAGCGGGATGATTGCACGGGCATGTCCACGGGTGGGAACAAGACGCGCAAGCTGGAATTCCTGATGGCCGAAGCGGTTGAGCAGGGCGCCGATATGGTCATGACCCAAGGGGCGACGCAGACCAACCATGGCCGCCAGACGGCGGCCTTTGCCGCGAAGATGGGCCTCAAGTGCCACATCCTGCTCGAGGATCGCACGGGCTATCAAGACGGCAACTACAACACCAACGGCAACGTGTTGCTGGACCATTTGCACGGTGCCACGACCGAGAAGTTCCCAGCAGGCCATGACATGCCCGGTGAAATGGAAGCAGCAGCCGAGAAGATGCGCGCCAAGGGTCACAAGGTCTATGTCATCCCTGGTGGCGGCTCGAACCCCACGGGTGCGCTGGGCTATGTGAACGCGGCGTTTGAATTGGTGGAGCAGGCCAATAAGATGGGGATGAAGATTGACCGTCTGACCCATGCGACAGGTTCTTCTGGCACGCAGGCAGGTCTGGTCACGGGCATGTGCGCGATGAACGCGCAGATCCCCGTGCTGGGCATTGGCACCCGCGCGCCGCAGCCCAAGCAGGAGCAGATGGTCTATGATCTGGCCTGTAAGACAGCAGAAAAGCTGGGCTGCGCAGGCGTGGTCAAGCGGGAGGACGTGATGGCCAACACCGATTATGTCGGCGAAGGCTACGGCATCCCGACCGAGAGCGGGATCGAGGCCATTCGCATGTTTGCCGAGCTTGAAGGTATCCTGCTTGATCCGTGTTACTCCGCCAAGGGGGCTGCGGGTCTTATTGACCTGTGCCGCAAGGGGGAGTTCAAGGACGAGCGTGTGGTCTTCCTGCACACGGGCGGTGCGGCGGCGCTGGGTGGCTATGACTTTGCCTTTGATATGTCGTCCAACTGGGTGAACATGTAATGGACCGCGCGCCCCGTCCTGTCGGTATCCTTGGCGGGATGGGGCCCGAGGCGACGATATTGTTGCAGCAGCGTGTGATGGCTGCGGCGACGGCAGCAGATGACAGGGATCACGTGCCGCTGATTATCGACATGAACCCGCAGGTGCCCTCGCGTATTGCGCATCTGATTGAGGGGACGGGAGAAGACCCTTCGCCTGTTTTGGCCGCGATGGCCAAACGGCTGGAGACGGCAGGGGCGCAGGCGCTGGCCATGCCGTGTAATACCGCGCACCACTATGCACCTGCAGTGACGGGTGCGGTGGATATCCCGTTTCTGAGCATGCTTGATCTGGCCGCCGCGCGCGCGCTGCGTGATGTGGGGCGGGGGGGCTGCGTCGGGATGCTGGCCTCGCCTGCGGTGCGGATGACGGGGTTATTCGAGGGCGTGATGGGCGCGCATGATATCTCAGTGCTGTGGCCCGAAGACGGTGATGCGATGCTGGCGGCGATCCGCGCGATCAAGGCTGAGGGGCCGGTTCCTGAGGCGCGGGACGCTGTTGCGGCGGCCTCCGCTGAACTTCTTGGCGCTGGGGCGCAGATGCAGTTCATCGCCTGTTCAGAATTCTCGCTGATTGCCGACAGTGTGATGGCGGATGCGTGGGCGGTGGATACGGTGGACCTGTTGGCGCAGGCAATTGTGGATTTTTCTTCTGCGCGCTGAGCTCGCTCAGAGCTTGGACCAGACCAGACGCGCCACGGCATCAAAGCTGTTGGGTTCGGCAAGTGCGGCGATGGTCAGCGGCGTTGTCCACTGCGCATCCCCGATTTGTACCAAGCGCCCGTCCGCGAGTTCCTCCGCAATGGAGGACTGGGGCAGCCACGCAAAACCACTGCCCTTGAGAACGCGGCGTTTGATCGTCTCGACCAACCCGTCGATGTAGATTGTCTCGGCGTTGAGAGATTTGCCCTCCAGCAGGCTGTCGGTGACGAGGCCCAGAAATGTCGACGGCTCATAGGCAAGATAGGGGATCGGCGCAGTGGCCCGATCAAGGTGCCAACCATGGGCGAGGACAGGGGCGCTTGCCGCCACTGGGAGGAGCCAGTCAGTGGCCATGTCCTTGCGCGCAAACGCCGTCTCGTCAATCTGGGGGGCGACGGATTGGTGATAGTAGCACAGCATGATGTCCACGGCCCCTTCCACCAGCAGCTCGCAACAGGTGCTGAGCGAATCCGACATGACGCGGGTGTGCAGATCGGGGGTTTCTTCCTGCAAGATATCTATGCGCTGTGCCAGATAATTCACCGAAATCGTGTGCAGCGCTGAAAAGCGCAAGAAACGCCGCCCGCCACGATCGGCATCGCGGATGATCTGGCGCTGCTCGGTCAGTTGGGAAACTGCGGCGAGGGCCGTGGGCAAAAACTGGGCTCCAGCCGGGGTGAGTTGCACGGGATATTGCGCGCGATTGATGAGCGGTGCGCCGACCCAGCTCTCTAACGCTTTGATCCGTCTGCTAAAAGCAGACTGGGTGATGTTACGCTCCGCCGCGGCGCGGGTGAAGTTGAGCGTGCGTGCGAGGCATTCGAAATCGCGTAGCCAGTTGATGTCCATATGTCTGCTCCTGCCGCTTCGACGCAGCTTATCCAGAATTATGCAAAATGCGAATAGTTTAATGAAATGTTAGAATTGGCGCTTTTGGTTTTTCCTTTGCAGTCTTGAAGAACAGGCGCTGGCTTTGGCCCCGCGTCAAGAGAACGACCAATATGACGCCCGCACAGAGGCGTAAACCAACTGGGAAAATGATATGAAAACCAAATTGAATACATTGGCCATCGCGGCCACCGTCAGCTTTTTCGCGCTGCCTGCGTGGGCCGCCGAAGAGGTGAAGATCGGTCTGCCCTCATGGACGGGCGCGCAGGCCATTGGCCATGTGCTGGGCGAGATTGTGACCTCGCGCATTGGGGGCACGGTCGAATATGTGCCGGGCAACAACGCTACGATCTTTCAGGCGATGGATCAGGGCAAGGGCGACATTGACGTGCATCCCGATGTCTGGCTGCCCAACCAGCAGAGCTTTACCGATAAATACGTCAAGGACGCGGGCACGGTGACCCTGTCCCAGAACGCCTATGAAGGCAATCAGGGCTTCTGTGTCTCCAAGGATTTCGCAGCCGCCAATGACATCACGGATATCGCCGATCTGGGCCGCCCCGATGTGGCCGCCCTGATGGACAGTGACGGCAACGGCAAGGGCGAGATGTGGATCGGTGCGCCAGGCTGGGCGTCGGCCAACGTCAATGAGGTGAAGGTGCGCGACTACGGCCTGTTGGACTTTGTCGAGCCGATCCGTGCCGAGGAAGCCGTGAAGACTGCGCGCATCAAGGACAGCATCGCAAAGGGTGAGGGCTATGCCTTTTATTGCTACAAACCGCATGCCGTGTGGTTCATGTTTGACGTGGAAATGCTGACCGAGCCTACGTTTGATCCTGCGAAATACACCATGATCCAGCCATCTGATGATGCGGATTGGTATGAGAAATCCTCCGTCGCGACCAAGGATGCCCTGAAGGATGTGCAGATCGCATGGTCTAACTCATTGGCCGGCCGCTCCCCCGCGATTGCGGAATTCTTCACAAACTTCGCCCTGACGGCGGATGACGTGTCTGGCCTTGCGTTCGAGATCAGCGCCAATGGCAAAGAGCCTGCGGATGCGGCCAAGGAGTGGATTGCCGCCAACTCCGACCGCGTTGATGCGATGCTTGGTCTGTAAAAGTCCTCTGCGGCACTGGCCTCGTGCTGGTGCCGCAACACTTCGTTCCCCCATAGATGAGATATGCCATGACCGATGATACCGTCGTTGAAATCTCCAATGTCTGGAAGATTTTTGGCGCCCGTGCGCAAGATGCGCTGGAGGCGGTGCAGACACGCGGTCTGACCAAGGCTGAAGTGCTGGCCGAGTTCAACGCCGTGGTCGGCGTGGCGGACGTGAGCCTGTCTGTGAACCGTGGCGAGATTTTCTGCATCATGGGGCTGTCAGGCTCGGGCAAGTCCACTTTGGTGCGCCACTTCAACCGCTTGCTGGAGCCGACCGCAGGCAAGATCGAGATTGAAGGCACCGATGTGATGGCGCTGGGGACGGCTGCGCTCCAGAAGTTTCGCAACGAGAAGATCGGCATGGTGTTCCAGAATTTCGCGCTGATGCCGCACCGTTCGGTGCTGGATAATGTGGCGATGCCGCTGGAAATCCGCAAAGTGCCCAAGAACGAGCGGATGCGGCAGGCCGCCGCGATCCTCGACATTGTCGAGCTAGGGGCGTGGGGGGCCAAATTCGCCCATGAGCTGTCGGGTGGCATGCAGCAGCGTGTGGGGCTGGCGCGTGCGCTGGCGGCGAACCCTGATGTATTGTTGATGGACGAGCCGTTCTCGGCGCTGGATCCGCTGATCCGCCGTCAGTTGCAGGACGAGTTTATTCGCCTCAGCAAGATCCTCAAGAAGACGACGATTTTCATCACCCATGACCTTGATGAAGCAGTGCGCATTGGCGACCGCATCGCGATCATGCGCGACGGCAAAATGGTGCAGATGGGCACCGCCGAGCAGATTGTGATGGAGCCTGCGGATGATTATGTGGCTGAATTTGTTGCGGGAATTTCAAGGCTCAAGGTCGTGCATGCCCATGCGGTGATGCAGCCGCTTGCCGATTTTGGCGCAGTGCCTGCGGATGCGCCGCGTGTGGATGCGGGCGAGAACCTGAGCACGATGATCACGCTGGCGATTGATGACGAGAACCCGATTGTGGTGCAGCAAAGCGGCGTAGACGCAGGGGTGATCACCCGCGCGGACCTGCTGCGATGCGTGATTGAAGGGACGGAGATGTCATGAGCGATGCAGTCAACGATCTGGGCGTGAACCCGCTGGAAGATACGACCAGCGAAGCCGCGCAAGCCTATGCGTCCGAGCGGCGCGAGAACATCCGAAGCTTTGTGCGCACCAGCCCTGACTATTACATCGCGCAGTTTGATAAGATTGGTGCGACCTCTGCGTTCACGCCCACGCTGAACCTCATGGCGGGTCTGTTTGGCCCCGTGTGGTTTGGCGCACGCGGCATCTGGAACTGGGCGCTGCCGTTTTTGATCATCGAGACGCTGGCCTTTGTGCAGATTGCGCGGGGGCTGTTCGGAGACTTGGCGGCGGATGCGATAGCGCGGATTGCCTCGATTGAGGGCACGCTGGAGCTGCGCCGACAGCAACTGGCCGCCGCGATCGAGAGCGGGTCGGACCGCGTGGACGCCTTCCAGCGCACGGTGGACAGTCTGGAGGCCAACATCGGCGGTATTCGTGCTGAGGCGGATGCTCTGGCGGCGACGGGGCCGACTGTGGCGCTGACGGGGCTGGTTATTCTGGTGCTGGCCAAGGTGGCGCAGGCGGTGATGGCGAACACGGCACTTGAGGCGCGCTTCTCGGACTGGCTGAGCGACCGCACGGTACGTTCGGGTCTGCCTGTGGGGCAGATTGTGTTTTCGGCCATTTTTATGGGGCTGATTGTGCTGGCTGCGATGCTGCATTATTCCTTTCCGGGGCGGTTCACGCTGTTGTCGGATTTCCCGACTGATCCTGACATTCGTCTGTTCAGCATTGACCGTGTGGAGGGGTTCTTTAACTGGGCTGTGCTCAACGGTGAGGCGCTGTTTGACGGGATTACTTATGTCATTCGCCTTGTGCTGGATGCGTTGGAGATCGTCTTTGTCAGTACGCCGTGGATCGTGATTGCGTCGCTCATCGTGCTGCTGACGTGGCTGACGGCTGGGGTGCGCATGGCGATTTATTCCAGCGCTTTCCTTGCCTATATGGGGCTCTTGGGCTTTTGGGAGAAGGCGATGACCACGCTGGCGCTGTTGGGCACGGCGGCCTGTCTGTCGATCCTGATTGGCATCCCGCTGGGCATGTTCGCGGCGCGCAGGCCGCGGTTCTACAAGGCGATCCAGCCTGTGATGGATTTCATGCAGACGATGCCTGCGTTCGTGTTCATGATCCCCGTGATTGCGTTTTTCGGCACGGGCAAGCCTGCGGCCGTCGTCACGACGATGATCTTTGGCGGCACGCCTGTGGTGCGTCTGACGGTGCTGGGGCTGCGCGGTGTGCCAGAGAGCGTGCGCGAGGCGGCGATCAGTTTCGGTGCTACCAAGTGGTATTTGCTGACCAAAGTGGACCTGCCGCTGGCGGGGCCGAGCATCCGTGCGGGCATCAACCAGACGATCATGCTGTCACTGGCGATGGTCGTTGTGGCGTCCCTGATCGGGGCCAAGGGCCTGGGCGAGGACGTACTGGAAGCGCTGCAATACGCCAACGTGGGGCAGGGCATTCTGGCGGGCTTTGCGATCCTGTTCTGCGCGATGATTCTTGACCGCATCGTGCAAGGACAGCGCAAGTGACACCGCTGGTCCTTGTGCACGGCCTGATGGGAGGCAGCCGCCAGTGGCAGGGCCAGATCGAGGCCTTGTCGGGGGTCGAGTGTATCGCCCTTGATCTGCCCGGCTTTGGCGAGAACGCAGACGCGGCGCGGCTGAGGAATATTGACGGCTTTGCCGCGTGGGCGCTGGAGGCGCTGAGCGCGCGGGGGGTGACGCAGTTCCATCTGCTGGGCCATTCCATGGGCGGTATGGTCGCACAGCAGATGGTTGCGCTTGCGCCTTCGCGGGTGATGTCGCTGGTTCTCTATGGCACAGGCGCGCAGGGGGTTCTTCCCGGTCGGTTCGAGACGATCGAGACATCAAAAGAGCGCGCGCAAGCCGAAGGGGCACAGGCCACGGCGCGGCGTATTGCGGCTACGTGGTTTCTGGAGCGCGAGAATGCGCCAGCCTTTGAGGTTTGCGCGCAGATTGCGCAGGCCAGCAGCATCGACGCGATCCTAGGCGGGCTTGATGCCATGAACGGTTGGAGCGGGACTGCGCATCTGGCCCGTATCACTGCGCCCACGCTGGTCATCTGCGGCGATCACGACCGCACCTATTCATGGGAGCAGACCCAAGCGCTGTGGCGCGGGATTGCGGGAGCTGATCTGGCCGTTTTGCCGCGCTGCTCACATGCCGCGCATCTGGAGAAACCTGCCTTGTTCAATGCGGTTCTCCAGAGCTTTTTGAGGGATCAATCGTCGGGGCGGATGATCTCGAACACTTCGCGCACGGCGGTATAGTCGCGGTAGCCTAGGCGGCTGAGCGGTACGTATTTGGTCACGTCAAAGCGCCCGTCCACCACGCAATCATCGCGCAGGTGCACGCCTATGACCTCGCCGAAGCAGACAAAATTGCTCTCGCCTTCGATTTTGACGATTTGGGTCATGCGGCATTCGAGGGCTGCGGGAGCGTTTGCCACACGCGGCGCATTGATGGCCTCGCATTCGGCTTTCTCGATGCCTGCGTGGGCGAATTCATCCGTGCCGTGGGGCAGGGTGGCGGAGGATTTGTTCATCGCATCGCGGGCCGCGTATTCAACGATGTTGACGCAGAACACGCCTGTGTCCTCGATGTTGGCCATGCTGTCTTTGGTCCCGTCCACATCCGCCTTCACGCCCGTCGAGGCGAACATGACCTGCGGCGGCACATACGCTACGCCGTTAAAGAAGGAATAGGGCGCGATGTTGTCGCGGCCTTGGGCGTCGCGGGTTGAGATCCAGCCGATAGGGCGCGGGGTCACGATGGCGTTGAACGGGTTGTGGGGCAGGCCGTGGCCGTCTTTGGGGCGGTAGAACATGGGGGTCGCCTTTGTGGTTGTGATTGAAAACACTGCTAGCGCCGTGATAGGCCGTTGACCAGAGACAAATGCCCCAAAGGACCGCCCGCCCGTGTACGATCTTGCTGCCGAGACAGATCAGGACCTGTGGGAGGTCGAGGCACTGTATGACACCTGCTTTGCGCCCGGGCGCACAGCGCTATCGTCTTACCGTTTGCGCGAAGGCGTGGCCCCCGTGGCGGAGCTGAGCCTTGTGGCGCGAGATGATCTGGGCATTCTGGCAGGTGCGGTACGGTTCTGGCCTGTGCTGGTGGGCGGGCATTTGACGCTGCTGCTGGGGCCAGTGGCCGCGCACCCCACGCGACAGGGGGAGGGGCTGGGATCGCTGCTCATCCAGACCTCGCTTGAGATGGCAGGGCCGCTGGGCTGGAGCCGCGTGATGCTGGTGGGCGATGCGCCCTACTATGGGCGCTACGGGTTCACACGTCTGGATGGTGTGATCATGCCGCGGCCTACCAACCCAGAGCGTGTGCTGGGTCGTGCCTTGACCGAGGGTGCGTGGGACGGGATCAGCGGTGAGGTGACCCGCGCCCGTTGAATATCGCGGCCCTTGCGCCCATTTATAAGGGCAGGGAGAGACAGATGACCAAACAGAACCTACCCGTCGAAGTGGACGTTGACGCCGAATTGGAGCGTCTTGCGCAGATTTACCGCGAGGCGGGCGGTGTCGGGATCAATGTCCTTAACCTCATTGGCGGGCAGGCCGAAAGCCTGCTGGACCGTTTGCCCAACTCCGTGCGCCAGCAGTTGGAAAGTGCCACGATCCGTGCGCTCGATCATGCGATGACTGCCGCGCACAAAAGTCGCGATGCGGTGCCTGATCAGGCGGCGTGGCTGAACTCGGCCGTCTCGATGGGGCTGGGCGCTGCGGGCGGTGCGGGCGGCCTGCCCACGGCGCTGGCGGAGCTGCCTGTGACCACCACGCTGCTGCTGCGCGTGATTGAAGGGGTTGCGGTTGAGCACGGGTTTGACCCCGAGCTGGAATCGGTGCGGTTTGATTGTGTGCAGGTCTTTTCGGCAGCGGGACCGCTGGCAGAGGATGATGGCAGCGATCTGGCGTTTCTGACTGCACGATTGGCCCTGTCGGGCAAGGCGGTTCAGGCGATCATTCACAAGGTCGCCCCGCGGCTGGCGGTAGTGATGGGTCAAAAGTTGGCGGCGCAGACGGTGCCTGTATTGGGGGCTGTGGCGGGGGCTGCGACGAATTATGCCTACACCAGCTATTACAACGACATGGCACGGGTGCATTTCGGGCTGCGCAAGCTGGCGATTGAGGCGGATGTCGCGCCGCAAGAGTTGAACCAGCGTCTGGCCGTGAAGATGCAAAAGCGGGTCACAGCTTGAGGGCAAGTGCTTTGTCAGGATGCGCCTATTGGGCCAGTGTTGGTTGAAAGAGGTGCGCTGATATGCTGAGAGTTGTTGTTTTTAGTGTTGTGCTGGTGGGGCTGGCCCTGCCTGCAGCCGCCGAGGTGCGGTTTGGTAAGAATCTGCGCATTGGCGGGCATGATGTCTCGAACCAGACTTTTACCACGCAAAAGCGCGGGAAGTTCATCATTCACGAGACACAGCCCAAGAATGCAGGCTGTGTGCTGCGCCGCAATGGCGATGGTTCGACCACAAAGGTCTGCAATCTCAAGCGCAAGAAGACCAAAGAGACGCGGTAGCCGATCAACGTCCGACGCTTGTTGGTGCGATAGTCGTTGATTTCAGCACAGCAAAACAGGCGCATCCCACTGTCAGGTTCAGCTCAATGAGGGCGCGGCGCGTGATGCGCGCCAGCAGCGTCTGGCCGCCGATGTCCAGTGTCACAGCGACACCAGGCCCTGTGCCTTCATGGATCCCCGTTACTTGTGCGGCGAGTATATTGAGCGCGCTGAGCCCTTCGGGAAGCGGGCGGGCGATCATCACATCTTGGGCTTTGACCCGCAGGCGGAGTTTTGTGCCAACGTGGGCGGTCACTTTGGGCAAAACGATCTGCCCCGCGCGCAGCCTTAACGTGCTCAGTCCGTCGTCATCGTGGCTTTGAACAGTTGCTTCGATGACAGAGCCTGCTTCGCGCACACCGATGAGCGGGACGGCAGCAGGGTCTGACATCACCTCGCGCAGGGGGCCTTGGGCGGCGATGTGGCCGTCTTTGAGCAGGACCAGCGTGTCGGCGAGGCGTGTGATTTCCTCGACCGAGTGGCTGACATAGAGGATCGGAAGGTTGAGCGGGCCGTCGCGCAGCGCCTCCAGATAGGGGAAGATTTCGTGCTTGCGGCTGGCGTCGAGGCTGGCCAGCGGTTCGTCCATGAGCAGCATGCGGGGCGCGCAAAGGAGCGCTCGGCCGAGGGCCACGCGCTGTTTCTCGCCGCCCGACAGGGTGTTCGGGGCGCGGTTCAGCAGAGCGCGCAGGCCAAGCAGGTCGATGACATCCTCGCGGGGGATGTTGCTGCCCTTGGGCGCATAGCGGGTGCCGAAATCGAGGTTTTGCGCCACGGTGAGGTGGGGGAAGAGACGTGCGTCCTGAAACACAGTGCCAAAGCGGCGTTTGTGTGGGGGCGTATGGATATTGCGGGCGGTATCCATGAGTACGTCGCCGTCGACCTCCAGCCGCCCTTCGTCAGGGAGCAGCAGGCCAGCGACGGCGTTGATGATGGTGCTTTTGCCCGCGCCCGAGCGGCCGAAGAGCGCGGTGATGCCGCTGCCTGCCTCCAGATCGAGATCGAGGGTGAAGCCGTCGAAACGGTGTTTCAGCGCGAGTTTCATGGTACACCTGCGATGCGCTGGGCCACGCGGCGCGCCAGCCATTCGGACAGGAACACGGCCCCCAGTGCCACGACACAGGCCAGCAGCGCCATGGCGGCGGCTTTGCCCTCACCACCCGGGATTTGCAGGGCGGTCCAAATGGCGATGGGCAAGGTCTGGGTCTGGCCAGGGATGTTGGCGACGAAAGTGATGGTGGCGCCGAACTCGCCCATGGCTTTGGCAAAGCCCATGACCGCCCCAGCAAGGATACCGGGTGCGATGAGAGGCAGGGTGACGCGGGTGAAGACCGCGCGGCGGGAGGCGCCCAAGGTAGCGGCGGCTTCTTCGATCTTTGGGTCGACGGCTTCAATCGCCAACCGCATGGCGCGCACCATCAGCGGGAAGCCCATGACGATTGCCGCCAGCACTGCCCCCGTCCATTTGAACGCAAGCGTGAGGCCAATGGTGGCCAGCGCAGCACCTGCGGGCGCGTTGGGGGAGAAGAGGACCAGCAGAAGGTAGCCTGTTACCACGGGCGGCAAGACCAATGGCAGGTGCACAAGTGCGTTGACCAGCGATTTGCCCCAGAAGTCCCTGCGCGCCAGCACCCACGCGACCCAGAGCGCGAGCGGCACGGCTATGAGCGTGGCCCAGACGGCGACCCAAAGGGACAAGCGCAGTGCGTCCCATGCGACTGCGTCCAAAGTCATGGGGCAAAGCCGTATTTGGCGAAGATCGCTGCTGCGTCCTCGCTGGCGAGGTGAGTGAGGAAAGCGCGGCCTGCTTCGGTCACCGCAGCGGCAGGATAGCGGATGGGTGAATGGGCTCTGGCAGGCACGGTGTAGAGAACGCGCACACGCGGCTCGGATGCGGCATCGGAGGCATAGACAATGCCCAGCGGCGCGGCTCCTTGCGCCACGAGAGCTAAAGCGGCGCGCACATTGTCCGTCTCGGCAATCCACGGCAGGAGAGGGCCCCAGAGACCCGTGCTTTGCAGCCATTCGCGTGCGTAGCTGCCTGCGGGGACACCGTCGCGCTGGCCCATGGCGAGGCGACCGCCGCGCAAGACTTCGAAGAATTCTTTGCTTTCGGGGGTGTCCGTGAAGGGATGCTCATCTGCTGCGCCGATCAAGACCAATGTGCCACCTGCGATGTCGGCCCGCGTCTGCGCAAGGATCAGGCCGCGATCCGTCATCCAGTCGGCCCAATCGGCATGGGCAAGGATGACCACATCCGCAGGCGCACCCGCTGCGATCTGGCGGGCCAGCGTGCCCGAACCTGCAAAGGAAAGCGTAACCATTTGAGGGTAGCCTCGCGCAATCTCGCTCACCGCTTCGCGCAGGGATGCCGCGGCAAAGACGGTGACTGGCTGTGCGCGCACGGGCAGGGCGAGCATCAGGACCAGGATCAGGGTCAGGAGAGAGAGAAGGCGGGCCATATGGAGCAGACTATCCGCCAAGCCTGTCTGGGCTGCAAGGGGCTGTGGGGGCTGTCGCTGGTATCATGGGGCGATTGGCTGTAGGATAGTGCTCAGAGCAGTATAAAGACATAAATTGAGACGAGGATTTCGGTGATATGGCAAAACAATTGCCAATCTCGTTAAATGGCGGCGAAAAGGGCAGTGCGCGGACGCAGTTTGCGGCCCTGTGCTGGCGGGTGCACAAAGGCAAGGTGCAGGTCTTGTTGGTTACATCGCGCCGTCGCAAACGTTGGATTGTGCCAAAAGGCTGGCCCATGGACGGCAAAACCCCTGCTGAATGCGCGGCCATTGAGGCTTGGGAGGAAGCAGGTGTATTGGGCAAGCAAAGCGATGCCTGCATCGGCGTCTATTCCTATACGCGGATGCGCGAGGGTGAGGGCGATATGCCCTGCCTTGCGATGCTCTACCCTGTGAAGGTGAAATCGCTGAAAAAGAAATTCCCCGAAGCAAAAGACCGCCGCCGCAAATGGGTGTCGCGCAAGAAAGCAGCCAAGATGGTCAGCGAGCGGGAGTTGGGCAAGCTGATTACGGGGTTTTCGCCCCCTCGAAAATCAGTCGAAGCTTTGTCGAAAGAAGCCTCGAAGACTGTAGACGCCGCTTGACGCGGGGCGGCTGCGCTGCACATCCTAGGGCGGGATAACAAAGGGACGCACACCATGATCCGCTATGCGCTGCACTGTGCTGACGGGCATCGTTTCGAGAGCTGGTTCAAGTCGGCATCCGCGTTTGATGCGCTGCTCGCCAGCGGGCATGTGACCTGTGCGGTCTGTGGCAGCGCGCAGGTGTCCAAAGCACTTATGGCGCCGCTCGTGCTGGCCAAAGACAGCGCGGCACCTGTCAAGGCGGAGGCAGCAGCACCCGCTCCCGTCTCGCAGGACGATCGCGACAAGGCAATCGCCCAGATGCGCGCCCATGTGGAAGAAAATGCCACCTATGTTGGCGGCAAATTTGCCGAGAAAGCGCGGGAGATACATGAGGGCATAGCCCCTGATGCTGCGATCTATGGCGAGGCCAGCGGGGAGGAGGCGCGCGCGCTCATCGAGGACGGGGTGCCTGTGCTGCCGCTGCCGTTTAAGCCAAAACAAAAACTGCAATAATTCGAGGGTACGACCATGACGATTGTGATTACAGGCGCCAGCCGTGGCATTGGCGCGGGATTGGCAGAGCATTACCGCGCGCAAGGGGTGGATGTGATGGGCACCAGCCGTTCGGCCATGGGCGATATCACGCTGGATGTGATCCTGCCGAGCAGCCACACTGAAATGGCGGCGGCCTTGGGTGATAAACCTGTCGAGTTGCTCGTGTGCAATGCGGGTGTCTACCTCGATAAGGGGGACACGCTCGAAAACGGTTTTGGTGCAGATCTGTGGGCGCAGAGTTTTGCTACCAATGTGACGGGGGTGTTCCTGAGCATTCAGGCGCTGTTGCCGAACCTGCAGCGTGCGGGAAGCCCGCGCATCGCCATCATCTCCAGCCAGATGGGATCAAGCGAGCGGGCAGGCGGCTCCAGCTATATCTACCGCTCCTCCAAAGCGGCGGTGCTCAATCTGGGGCGCAATCTGGCGCTTGATCTCAAGGACGAGGGGATTGCGGTGGGTATCTACCATCCTGGCTGGGTGCAGACGGATATGGGCGGCGATGCTGCAGCGATTACCGTGGACCAGTCGGTTTCGGGGCTGGTGGAGCGTTTTGCCGCCCTCAGCCTTGAGACAACGGGGCGGTTCGAGAATTACGATGGCGCTGACATGCCCTACTGATCCTTGCGCCTGCGCGCGCCCTCGCGTACACGCGGCGCGACGTAATTGGACGAGGGTAATATGCCAGTACTCGTGATGAAATTCGGCGGCACGTCTGTCGCCACCTTGGACCGCATCCGCCGCGCCGCCAAGAAGGTGGGTGTGGAAGTGGCCAAAGGCTATGACGTGATCGTCATCGTCTCCGCCATGTCGGGCAAAACCAATGAGTTGGTGGGCTGGGTGAATGAGACCTCCGCCATGTATGACGCGCGCGAGTATGATGCGGTTGTGTCATCAGGTGAGAATGTGACGGCGGGGCTTATGGCGCTGACGTTGCAAGAGATGGACGTGCCTGCGCGCAGCTGGCAGGGCTGGCAGGTGCCGGTGCAGACCACCGCCACTCATGCGGCGGCGCGCATTGAGGCCATTCCGCCAGAGAACATCATGGCGAAATTTGCCGACGGCATGAAGGTCGCGGTGGTTGCTGGCTTTCAGGGGGTGAGCCCTGAGGGGCGGATCACCACACTGGGGCGCGGGGGATCGGACACCACGGCGGTGGCGTTTGCGGCGGCCTTCGGGGCGGAGCGGTGCGATATCTATACGGATGTCGACGGTGTCTATACCACCGACCCACGGGTCGAGAGCAAGGCGCGCAAGCTCGACAAGATCAGCTTTGAAGAGATGCTGGAGCTGGCGTCCTTGGGGGCCAAGGTGTTGCAGACGCGGTCTGTTGAGCTGGCTATGCGCTATAAGGTCAAGCTGCGCGTGCTGAGCAGTTTTGAAGAACAAAGCGACGATGCCGGAACGCTCGTCTGCGATGAGGAGGAAATCATGGAAAGCAATGTAGTAGCGGGCGTGGCGTTCAGCCGTGACGAGGCGAAGATGACGCTGGTATCGGTAGCGGACCGACCTGGCATTGCAGCGCTGATTTTCGGCGCGCTGAGCGATGCGGGCGTCAACGTCGACATGATCGTGCAGAACATCGCCGAAGAGGGGCGCACCGACATGACGTGGTCCTGCCCTGTGGATCAGGTCAAGCGCGCGGATGCGGCGATGAAGCAGGCGGCCGCCGACGGAGTGATCAACTTCGACGAGCTGATCGCGGATGAAGGCGTTGCAAAGGTCTCCGTCGTGGGGATCGGGATGCGCAGCCATACGGGCGTTGCGGCCAAGATGTTCAAAGTGCTGTCTGATGAGGGCGTGAACATCAAGGTCATCACCACCTCTGAGATCAAGATCAGTGTGCTGATCGACCGCAAATATATGGAGCTGGCCGTGCAGGCGCTGCATGATGCATTTGAGCTTAATAAGGCGTCATGATATTAATTTAACAATGGCTTGAAGGTTTTTGTTAAAGTGATGGTTTAAGGTGTTTCCCCTGTTGGCAGGGGCGTATTTCCTGCTCCCCATTTGTGGAGGTAGGGCGTATACTTGGGCGAAGCAATTACTGGGGACGCCATGCCAGAACGCAAAGAGAGTGACAGTCGCAAGCTGCTGGGGCGGTTGCGCGATGCCATGGCGGGCGATGACGAGGGTCAGGCGCGGCTTGATAAAATCACCCATCTGATCGCCACTTCGATGGGGTGCGAGGTCTGCTCGATCTACCTTTTCCGTGATGAGGAAACGCTGGAGCTGTGCGCGACCGAAGGCTTGAACAAGGACGCGGTGCACCAGACGCGTATGCGCATGGGCGAGGGGCTGGTCGGCCGTGTGGCCAAGCGCAAGCGCGTCATCAACACGCCTGATGCGCCGCAAGCCACGGGATTTCGCTATATGCCAGAGACGGGCGAGGAGCTGTTCTCCAGCTTCCTCGGTGTTCCGATCCAGCGTTTGGGCGATACGCTGGGTGTTCTGGTCGTGCAATCCAAGACCGCGCGCGAGTTCAACCCGGACGAGGTCTATGCCCTCGAAGTGGTTGCCATGGTGCTGGCCGAGATGACAGAGCTGGGCGCGTTTGTGGGCGAGGGTGCTGCCATGTCGGCACGCCACAGCCAACCTGTGATGTTGCGGGGCACTATTGCGCAGGAGGGTGTGGCCGAGGGCCATGTCTGGCTACATGAGCCGCGGGTTGTGGTCTCTAATCCCATTGCGGATGACCCCGAGGTCGAGGCGGAGCGGCTCATTGAAGCCGTTGATACGTTGCGTCTGAGCGTGGATCAGATGATGACCTTATCGGAGGGTGACAAGGACCAGCAGGAAGTGATCCAGACCTACCGCATGTTCGCCAACTCAAAAAGCTGGATGAGCCGTATGCAGGCCGACATCGTGCAGGGCCTGTCGGCAGAGGCGGCGGTGGAGAAAGAGCAATCGCTGGCGCGCTCGCGCATCGGGCAGTCCTCGGACAGCTATATGCGCGAGCGGCTCAGCGATCTGGACGATTTGTCCAACCGTTTGCTGCGTATCCTGACGGGTCAGGGGTCGGATACAGGGGCAGAGATGCCTGCCGATCCGGTCCTGATTGCACGCAACATCGGGCCTGCAGAGCTGTTGGAATACGGGCGGAGCCTGCGGGGGATCGTGTTGGAGCAGGGCTCTGTTGGCAGCCATGCGGCAATTGTTGCGCGGGCGCTGGCGATTCCGCTGCTGGTGAATACGGGGCGGATCACGAATGAGGCGCTAAACGGTGATCATGTGATGATCGACGGGGAGCAGGGCATTGTGCATTTGCGCCCCGAAGACACAGTCGCAACCGCATTTCGCGACAAGATCGCGATGCAGGCTGCCGCCCAAGAGCGTTATGCCTCGTTTCGCGACAGGCCAGCGCAGACGAAATGCGGGGCGGTTATCGCGTTGCATATGAATGCGGGGCTGATGGCAGATCTTCCGTCACTGGAAAACTCTGGCGCCGAGGGTGTAGGGCTATTTCGCACAGAATTACAATTTCTGGTGCAAAATAAGATGCCAAGACGCTCTGATTTGTCAGTTTTGTACAATCGGGTGTTGGGTGCGGCACAGGGTAAACGGGTTGTTTTCCGCACGCTCGATATCGGATCGGACAAGGTGCTACCCTATATGAAACCCAACGACGAGCCAAACCCCGCTTTGGGCTGGCGCGCGATCAGGGTCGGATTGGACAAGCCTGGTGTCATGCGGATGCAATTGCAGGCGCTGTGCCGTGCCGCTAACGGTGGGCCGCTAACGGTGATGTTCCCCTTTGTCGCGCAGTTCGAGGAATACCGCGCCGCGCGGGCCGAAGTAGACAAGGCTGTCGCGCGCGAAGTGCGATTGGGTCATACGCTGCCCTCGAAAATCGAAGTGGGCGCGATGCTGGAGACGCCGAGTTTGGCCTTTGCGCCTGACCAGTTTTTCGAAGAAGTTGGGTTTTTGTCTATCGGCGGCAACGATCTCAAGCAGTTTTTCTTTGCTGCCGACCGTGAGAACGAGCGGGTGCGCAAGCGGTATGACTCGCTCAACCTGAGCTTTCTGAGCTTTTTGGAGGGGATCGTGAAGCGCTGTGAGGCGACGCAAACGCCGCTTTCGTTCTGCGGTGAGGATGCAGGGCGGCCTGTCGAGGCTTTGTGCCTTGCTGCAATCGGGTTTCGAACGCTGTCGATGCGGCCCGCCTCGATCGGTCCGGTAAAGAGCTTGTTTTCGCGATGTGATCTGGCAGTGGTGCGCGACCTGATCGAGAGTGCACGCGCGCGGGGAGATATGTCCGTGCGTGACGCTGTTACTGCTTATGTGAAGACACAATACTGATCGCCCGCATTTTCCACATAAATGTGGTCAAGTTTAATACTGATATGAGTGAATAAATTGCTTTATCCACAAGAGGATGTTCCATGTTGCTTGAGGGTCCTGCGGGCTGCTAAGCAGGTTGCACAGAAGGGTCGTCACCCGCGCTGTGGCGAAGGCGTCCAAACCATCTCTGGGCAAACCATATCGACAACAATCCGCGCCGCTTCACATTGTCAATGTAAGACGACTGCTTCTTGGTCTTGTACTTTGTAAGGGCCCAACTGCTGATATCTTTCAGCTATCACGCTGGATCCATATCATGCCTCCCTGCAGAGTATTTGTGCAAGAAAGCCCTTCTATATGGGAAACCTGTGATATGGTGTGAATGCGTTTTACCGTGATCCTAAGCGCCTTCGCTTTTGATAGATGCGTTGCTTCGGCCTTCCTTAGCCAAGGAAGCCGTATGAATGAATCGACGAACAAGGCCGTGAAAAACACCTGCATCATCAAGCCTGCTGAGAAAGCTTGCGCCAACACTTGTATCTGCCATTATCCATCTGCGACCATCAGCGGCGCGATGACTCTCTCGACGCCAAACCTATCTATTGGAAAGATCGAACGGTTTGAGACACCTTCTGAATTACGGTACCAGAGTCTTGGTCTACTCGGTTTTGGGCTTCATTCTGAGCATGAAGCCACTTCTAGCGCGAGAAAACTATGCCATTCTTGTGGGCGTCTCACGCTATGAAAACCTTGCCGAACGATACTGGCTTGAAGGCCCGGCCAACGATGTGAAACTTGCGTTTCACTATTTGACGACGACAGCCAATCCGCCGTTTGACGAAGGAAATATTGCGGTGCTCGCGGATGGGGTAGAAGGTGCGTCGTCCCCGACACTGGCTGGCATTCGAGCGGCTTTCGATGCGGTTGCGGAGCAGGTTCAGGAAGGCGATTTTGTTTATATTCACCTCGCAGGCCATGGCTCGCAAGCGCCTGCAGTGCGGCCTGATCAAGAACTGGATGGCCTGGACGAGGTGTTCTTGCCGATCGATGTTGGCGCCTGGAATAACACCGTCGGGCACATTGAGAACGGATTGATCGATGACGAGATAGGGGAGATGCTGGATGCCCTGACGGCGCGTGGTGCCGATGTCTGGATTGTATTTGATAGCTGCCATTCGGGCACGGCGACGCGCGCGGCCCCTGTCAATGGCGATGACACGCGCCTGCGCAAAATCCCGCAAGGTGCGTTGGGTGTCCCAGACCAGAGTGGTTCTGATTTCAGCCTTGCTGCCAGATCTCGCAAGGCGCTTTTATCCGAACCCGCAACGGCGCAAACGCAAGGAGAGCTTACCGCTTTTTTTGCCGCGCAAACGAATGAGACCACGCCCGAGAAGCATCTGCCAAGTGGGCAGCCTAAAGCGCGTTCGCACGGGGTCTTTACCTATGTTCTTTTTGAGACCATGTCGCAAAATCCCGGCATTTCATATCGGCAACTGGGGCAAGAAATTTTGCGTCAATACTCGGTGAAAAGCCTGACACGGTCGACGCCGATGTTTTCGGGCGCGTTGGATCAGAGGTTGTTTTCAGGCGATCCACAAGAACGCGTTTTTCAGTGGCCCGTCACACCTACGGGTTCTGGATATTCGATTCCAGCAGGGTCTGTGCAAGGTCTCGAAGTCGGCGACAAGCTTGTCTTGCTGAAAAATGCATCCGACGGGCCTGATCAGGCAATCGGGTCATTTCGCGTGACCAAGGCGGATCTGCTGCAGAGCGAGGTTGCGCGGGTTGGTCAGTTTGACGTTCCAGCGGGAGCGTTGTTGCGCGCTGAAAGCTCAAAACTGCACCTTGGATTGAAAGTGGCTCTGCCTGAAAAATCGGGAAATGACGCGCTGGATGCCATCCTGACTGATGCAGTGCGGGCACTTGTAACCAAACATGCAACGTGTTGAATGTCATTGAGAACTGACCCGGTATTGTCACCGAGATTTGACCCGTCTTTATTGTTTATCAGCAGTTAGGTTTTGGTCAATGTTGGCGTCTCCTTTGTTGTTTTCTTTGCTGCCTCTGAACTAGCTTTGAAGCGGTAGCTGTCATTGCCGGTTTCAAGG
>CBFHZX010000009.1:0-43753 GCA_965660425.1 Sulfitobacter sp.
CTTGGTCTTGTATTTCGTGGGTGCCCAGCTGCTCATGCCTTGAGCTATCACGCTGGATTCATACAGTGAATCCCATCAGCCGATTTGTGCAACAAAGCCGCGCGGTGCTCTAAATTGAGGTCAGCCCAAACATCCGTAGCGAATTGCTCACGCAATCCGCGTTCGGCGCGTCAAAGAGTTCCCCGCACCCTTCGATCAGGTGTCCTCAGATCACGCCGTCCTCCTCTTTACTTTGAAAATAAACTCAAATCCCACAGCACGCTGCATACACCACACGGTGCACAAGGGGTGCACACGTGCTGCACAGATAACACCCCCCTAAACCCTCAAAAAGCTGGACTTGCCCCGCCCCTCGCGCAGAGCTGGTAAAAACCCAACCAACCCCGAGGAACCGCATGTTCAAATTCAACGCAATGGCACTCGCCACCGTCGCAGGCCTCATGGCGCTCGCCCCGCAAGCTGTCACAGCAGAGGTAAAGATTTACCCCTACGCCAGCCATGAAAACCACTGCCCCGCAGGCCTGCGCCCTGTCTCGATCAACGGTGTTATTTGCTGTGGCACGGCCAATACGCACACCACATATCAGGCCGCCATGTCACATCCCGTTGCCAAGAAAAAGCACCACCGCGCCGTGCACGGCACGCACCGCGTATCTCAAAGCTGTCGTGTCGGCACAAAGGGCTGCACCGACTACTAAGCTATTGTATTCAAGCCAATTTTTCCCCTGCCTTCCACCCATCAAAAGGCGGGGGATGCAGGCTAAAGCAGCGTGATATCCGCCGCCATCTGACGCCCGTCACGTCCCTCTGACATCTCGAAGCTTACCTTCTGGTCATCCGCCAGACCCGTCAGCCCCGACCGCTCGACGGCCGAGATATGAACGAACACATCGTTACCGCCCCCCTCGGGCGCGATAAAGCCATACCCCTTTGTCGTGTTGAACCATTTGACTGTTCCCGTTGGCATAGCACTGCCCTCCTTGTCTCATTCACGTCGTGGCCCCGCGTCCCTTGACGCCCCTCCACATCTAAGACAACTGTGCCTTCTACCCAGATTTCAAGGGCAAATGCCCCCATTTGCGACAATCTGGCGCCCTTGTGATCCCAGTGATGAGGAATTGTGCAATGATCGAAATCTATGGTCTGAAAAACTGTGACACCTGCCGTAAGGCGCTGAAAGAACTTCCAAATGCTGAGCTGCGCGATGTCCGCGCGGACGGCGTGCCTGAGGATCTAATGGCGCAGGCCTTCGCGCAATTCGGCGAAAAATTGCTCAACACCCGCTCCACCACATGGCGCGGGCTGCAAGAGGCAGAGCGCGCCAAGCCCCCGCTTGAGCTTATCGCAGAACACCCCGCCTTGATGAAACGCCCGCTGATCAAAGCGGGCGATGCACTGTTTCTGGGGTGGACCGCGCAAGCGCAGGCCGAGATCAAAGCACTCTAGTCGCGGGCGCGCAGGGCACGGTCAAACGATAGTGGCCCCGCTCCCTTGATCACCAGCACCAGCAAGGCAAAGATCCAGAACGCGCGCTGGTCCATAATGATCCCGTCGGGGAAGCGGTTGAACCACGCGCCCAGAACCTTGCTGTCGTCCCAGCCGTTGTGACCGTAAAGATCGGTCAGCGACTGCAAGGCCACAAACCCGATCATCCCAAGGGCAGCCAGTCGCGTGAACAGCCCCAGCACAATGAGCGCAGGCAGGATGAACTCGGCCCAAGTCCCCGCCAGTACAAATAGTTTGTGCACAATCGTAAATTGATCGGTGTCATAGCCGACAGCCTCCATCATGCGTGGAAAAATCTGGATATAAGCGCCTGTAGACGGAGAGAAAATTCTGCCGAACCCTTCGCCCAGCTTGGTCAGACCCGAGACCCAGAAATACATCAGCAGGATTGCGGCGAACAAGAACCGCGCCAGTGTGGGAAGCAGCCAGTCGGCACGCTCCAAGCGGTCAAAAATTGCGCGGTAGAGGGAGAGGAGGCCAGTCACGGTATTTCCTTTTCGGGGGTGCAAAATGCGTTTGATTGCAGGGCAAGCATCAGGCTCGCGCCAAAGTCGAAGTCGGGGGCCGCTGCGGTCGCCGTCTCGACGGCCTGACCTATGGGCTGGGTTGCAAGCGCGGTGAGCCATGTGGCGCCGCCAGTGGGCAGCAGATGCACCACAGGATCGAATTCGGGGCGGGTGATC
The DNA here is from genome assembly GCA_965660425.1 of Sulfitobacter sp. Taxonomy (GTDB): domain Bacteria; phylum Pseudomonadota; class Alphaproteobacteria; order Rhodobacterales; family Rhodobacteraceae; genus Sulfitobacter. The sequence continues at coordinate 2,190 of CBFHZX010000009.1, forward strand.
AGCACGGCCTGCCCTTGGGCACGCGGCTCGGGTGCCGTCGGATCACTGGCGCGTCGCCACAGATCAAATAGGGGCCAGCGGGAGCGCAGTACGCAGGCCGCGGGGGCCAGATGCAAGTGTGTTTCGGCCAAAATCTCAGGGGCTTCCTGCAGAATGTTAGGATCAAACGGAGGCGCATCCGCCGCGTGGTAGGAGGTGCGCAGCGCCAGATCAAGCCGCGCCACATCAGCGAGATAGCCGAGATGCTTCAGCGGCTCAAACCCTTCAAGAAACGCAGGAAAATCAGCGCCATAGTGCATGATCAACGGGGTGCGTGGTGGATGGGCACGCACAAACAGCGGCACAAGGCTGTCGAAGTTCTGTTCGCCCAGCAGGCCGCGCACATGGGGGAAGGCCTGTATCATCGCCTCGGACAGGGAGACGACAACATTGTTGCGGTAGACGTCATAGCGCCTGCCAGCTGCGGCTCCCTGCGCATCACGCAGCCCTTCGGGAATAGCGGCTGTGGGGTCAAGCAGCGCCTCGCGGAAGTGATCTTGGGAGACGGTCATCAGATCGCCAATACGGGAGCCAGAGCGGCGGCGTCACGCGTGGCTTCCTCACGCAGGGTGGGCCAGTCGGGCACGTCCGTGTCCCACTCCACCAGCACAGGTTTCGGCCTGCTGCGCGCCAAGGTGTAGTCCAGCAGCGCCCAGACAGGATCGACCACCGCCGCACCGTGGCTATCGATGAGCAGGGGCGCGCCGTGATCGTCTTCGTCCTCGTCATGGCCGCCCACATGCATCTCGCCCACGGCCTCAAGCGGGTAGGCGTCGATATAGGCCTGTGGGCTGAGGTTCAGGTTTGTGGCTGAGATGAAGACGTTGTTCACATCCAGCAAAAGGCCACAGCCCGTCTTCTCGACAAGAGCGGCAAGGAAGTCTGGTTCGGAAAAGGTGCTCTCGGCGAAAGCGAGATAGCTGGAGGGGTTCTCAAGCAGCATCTGGCGGCCCAGCGTTTCTTGTACTTGGCTGATGTGTGCGGCCACGCGGTCCAGTGTGGCTTGGGTATAGGGCAGGGGCAGCAGGTCGTTGAGGAATTCGGCCCCGTGGGTGGACCACGCCAGATGCTCGGAAAAGCTGGCGGGGTTGAAGCGGTCCATGATGGTGCGCAAACGCGCGAGGTGATCAGTATCCAGCGGTTGGTCGCCGCCAATCGACAGGCCAACGCCGTGCACGGACAGGGCGAACTGCTCACTCAGAGCGCGCAACTGGGCGTGGGGCCGCCCGCCATCGCCCATATAATTCTCGGCATGCACTTCGATCCACTCAACGGGGCCAGGGGCTTCGCGCAGATCGGTGAAATGTTGGGGTTTATAGCCGACACCAACGCCATGCGGCAGGCTGTCAGGCTGGGAGGATTGATCGTACATGTCTTGGCCCTCCTGTCTGTGGGTGAGTGTCACAGGGCGCCGGTGTGAACGCCCTGTGAAGGGGTTTTATGCGGGCAGATCGCGCTCTTGTGGCTCAAGCGAGCCTTTGCGCTCGGTGCCGTCTGCCATGGCGGGCAGGTCGATCGTGGTGCAGGTGCCTGCATCGACCAGTGTCCATGCGTTGCCCTGATAATCTGTCACGGATGTGCCTGCACATGTGGTGCCGGGGCCGGCGGCGCAATCATTTGCGCCTGCTACGGACACACCATAGCATTTCTCTTTGGACGCGGCATCGGCAGTTGTGCCAACGGCGGACATGGAAGCGGCTACAGCGCCTGCAATTGCGAGTGTTTTCATGGTTGTGGACATCAGGTGTCTCCCTTTTTGATGTGTGTCGTCTGTCTCAGTAATCTTAGTTAAACAGCACTGCCGCGCTAAATCTGCTCACGAGGCAGTGTGTCACAGCAGCGTTAGAAAAATCGTTGAAATTCTTGTGTGATTCCAGCGATTTTTCGCTTTTCGTGAGGCTTTCGTGAGGCTTTCGTGAGGCTATTGTAACAATTGAGAGCCTGATTTAGGCCACCTCAGGCGAAAATGTTACAACAGGTCGGGCGCTGTCGCTTCGGTTTTGAGCGCCGCTGTAACATCGCTGAGGGCCTGCACGGAGGTTTGTTTCTCCCCCAAGCGGCGGACCGAGACGGTGCGTTCCTCAACCTCGCGGTTGCCCACAGCAAGGATGACTGGGACTTTGCCCACAGAATGCTCGCGCACCTTATAGTTGATCTTCTCGTTGCGCATGTCCGCCTCGGCGCGCACACCTGCGGCGCGCAGCTCTGCCACGACCTCGGCGACATAGTCATCCGCTTCGGAGGTGATGGAGGCGACAACAACCTGACGCGGAGCGAGCCAGAAGGGCAGCTTGCCCGCGTGCTCCTCAATGAGGATGCCAATGAAACGCTCGAAAGAGCCTAGCGTGGCACGGTGCAGCATCACGGGGCGGTGCTTGCCGCCATCCGCGCCAACATATGTCGCATCCAGCCGCTCGGGCAGGTTGGGGTCGACTTGCAGCGTGCCGCATTGCCATTCACGGCCAATCGCATCCGTGAGCGTGAATTCCAGCTTGGGGCCATAGAATGCGCCTTCGCCTGGCAGCAGCTCATACTCATAGCCCGCCGCGTTGCACGCATCGCCCAAAGCCTTCTCGACGCGGTCCCAGCTTTCCTCGGTGCCTACACGCTTTTCAGGACGGGTGGAGAGCTTGATCGTCCAGTCGTTGAATCCCAGATCGGAATACACTGAGGCAAGGAAGGCGATGAACTTCGCCGTCTCGTCCACGATCTGGTCTTCGGTGCAGAAAATATGCCCGTCGTCTTGGGTGAACCCGCGCACGCGCATGATGCCGTGTAGCGCGCCTGACGGCTCATAGCGGTTACACGATCCGAACTCGGCCATGCGCAGGGGCAGGTCGCGGTAGCTTTTCATGCCTGTGTTGAAAATCTGCACGTGACAGGGGCAGTTCATTGGCTTGAGCGCGTTGACGGTCTTTTGCGCCGCGTGCTCTTCGTCCACCTCAACGATGAACATGTGGTCCTGATAGTTCTGCCAGTGGCCGCTATCTTCCCAAAGTTTGCGGTTGACGACCTGCGGGGTGTTCACCTCAACATACCCGTCAGCGCGCTGTTTGCGGCGCATGTAGTCCTGAAGCTGGGTGTAGACCATCCAGCCATTAGGGTGCCAGAAGACCTGACCGGGGGCCTCTTCCTGCATGTGATAGAGGTCCATCTCGCGGCCCAGCTTGCGGTGGTCGCGCTTGGCGGCTTCCTCCAGCATATTGAGATGCGCCTTGAGCTTTTCCTTGCCTGTGAAGGCCACGCCATAGATGCGCTGCAGCATCGCGCGGTCACTGTCGCCGCGCCAGTAGGCACCCGCGATGGACATCAGCTTGAACGCGTCACCGGGCACTTGGCCTGTGTGTTGCAAGTGGGGACCACGGCAGAGGTCCTGCCAGTCGCCGTGCCAATACATGCGCAACGGCTCGTCACCCGGAATGGCTTCGACCAACTCGACTTTGTAGGGCTCGTTCAGGTCCTTGTAGTGCTTGATAGCGCGCGCACGCTCCCAGACTTCGGTACGCACAGGCTCCCGCTTATTGATGATTTCTTTCATCTTCTTCTCGATCGCGCCGAGGTCGTCGGGGGTGAACGCCTCCTTGCGGTCAAAGTCGTAATACCAGCCGTCCTTGATCACAGGGCCGATGGTGACCTTTGTGTCGGGCCAGATTTCCTGTACGGCGCGGGCCATGATGTGCGCCAGATCGTGGCGGACAAGCTCGTTCGCCTGCTCCTCATCACCCATGGTGTGGATGGCGATGCTGGCATCCGCATCGATAGGCCACGCAAGATCAAAGTGTTCGCCGTTCACAGTGGCGCTGATGGCTTTTTTGCCAAGAGATTTGGAGATGTCGGCAGCGACCTCGCCAGCGGTAATGCTAGCGGCGTAGGTGCGTACGGAGTCGTCAGGAAGGGTGAGTGCGATCTGGGCCATGGGGCCTCCTCGTCGGTTTGGCGCCTACGAGACGCCCGGTTGCGGGTTATGTAGGGGGCGTTTTGGCGCGACCTGCGCCCTCCGTCAAGGGCGCGCTTCACTCAGGGGGCTAAGGCGCGCAGATAGTGTTAAATGTACCAAAGCAAACGCAGCACCCACGCCAGCCGCCAAACCCAACGATGACAGGCCATAGCCCGTGATCATCAGCCCGCCCACGGCAGAGCCGATAGCCGCGCCGACATAGATCGCGGCGGCGTTTAGCGCGAGCACCACAGGCGCGCGGTGGCCTGCCATGGCAAACAGGCGCACCTGCTGGGCGGCCATAAACGACCAGCCGCCCGCAGCCCAGATCGCGACCATGAACAAAAGCACAGGCACGCTCACGGGCAACAACGAGAACATCGGCATGATCCCCATCTGGAACAGGCACAGCCCTGTCAGCGTGATGCGCCAGCCAAAGCGGTCCGAGAGGTACCCGCCCAAGATATTGCCTGCAACAGCCCCAAAGCCTGCCACCATCAGAGTGAGGGCAATACCGTCGCGGCCAAAGCCCATCGTACTGCTCAGCAGCGGCGCGATATAGGTGAACAGGACGTATTGTGCGCCAATAAAGCTGCCTGTGAAACCGATGGCAAGCATCACGCGGCCCTCCCCCATGACATCGCGCAAATCGGTGAGGGTCACGGGCTGGAACTTCAACCCCACAGGCACCCGCGTCCATATCAGCCAGATACAGGGCACTGCCAGTGATACAATGAGCCAGAAGGCCCAGCGCCAGCCGAAGGTATAGGCAATCCAGCTAGTGGCAGGCACGCCGATCACTTGTGACAGGGTCAGGCCAAAGAAAACGGCTGCCAGCACTTTGGCGCGGTTTTCTTCTGCTGTCAGCCCCGCGGCCACGGCGGCTGCCAGCGGCGTAAATATACCAGCTCCCGCAGCGGCGAGCACGCGCGCGATGTTCAGCCCTGTGAGCGTCGGCGACAGCGCCGAGATCGCAGCCGCCAAGGCCACAAAAACAAATCCCAGCGCCATAATCCGCCTGCGCCCGACTTGGCCCGTTGAGGCAATCAGCAGCGGCGACAGGACCGCATAGGCCACTGCATAGACCGTAAGCAACTGGCCCGTTTGTGCGGGGGTAAGGCCCATATCTGTGCCCATCGGCTCTACCAGTCCGATAATGCCGAACGCCGCAATGCCGATCACGAAATTACACGCGGACAGGGCGGGGATCATCAGGGGGTCTGTTGTTGGTGTTCTCATCATCCCCGAGATAGCACCACTCTTCCCCCCAGCAAGCAAGCGTGAAGGCTTGTGCCGTAACGGCACAGCTTTGGCTGCCCGTCCCGTGCGCCCATTTCAGGCCAGTTGAAATGCCCCTGAATTTAATGCATCATAGTGCGAACAGTGAAAGGTGCTGACCTATGCCCAAATACAATCGGAATTTCGATCTCACCCTCAGCGACATCGATCTGATCGAGGCGGCGTTGCGTATGGTCAAGCGTGATTTGTCGCTGGGCCGTGAAGGCGCGCGTGCTTTGTTGCCAGCGGTCGAAGAAGATGATCACGTCACCGAGATTAACGATCTGCTGGGCCGTTTGCACAATCAAAAAATCTTCTACCGTCCCACGGATGAGCCTTACGTCAGCGGCTAGGGCGATTGTTGCTGCCAGACCGTTGCTCTTGCGGGCGTTGGCCTGCACTATTGGCAAAACAGTTTAGGGGGCGGACATGGCAGAGCCATCATATCTTGAGACAGATCAGGGGCGCAGGATCGCCTATCACCTCACCGAAGGGGAGGGGCCGTACGTTGTATTCCTAGGCGGTCTGAAATCCGACATGGAAGGGACCAAAGCGGTCCACCTTGAGGACTGGGCACAGGCCAAGGGGCGCGCGTTTCTGCGGCTTGATTATTCGGGCCACGGGCAATCCTCGGGCAGTTTTGAGGAAGGCTGTATCGGGGATTGGCACGCAGATACGCTTGCGGCGGTTGAGGCGCTGACCCAAGGCCCGATTGTGCCCGTGGGCTCCTCGATGGGCGGCTGGCAGGCACTGCTGCTGGCCCGTGCGATGCCCGAGCGGCTGGCAGGTCTGGTCACGATCGCCGCCGCCCCTGATTTCACCGAAGACGGCTGGTGGGAGAATTTCGACGCCAATCAGCGCGCCCAGCTGGAGCGCGAGGGCCGCGTTGAATTGCCGTCGGACTATATGGAGCCTTACATCGTGACCAAGCGCATGGTCGAGGACGGGCGCGAGCATCTGGTGCTGCGCGCACCGCTTGAGCTACCCGTCTCTGTCCGTATGCTGCAAGGCACCGCAGATACCGCCGTCAGCACGGCCACCGCCACGCGGCTGTTGGAGCACGCCTCCAGCCCCGACATGCAACTGGTGCTGGTCAAGGACGCCGATCACCGCTTCTCGGACGGGCCGTGCCTTGGGCTGATTGAGCAGGCAGTCGAGGATGTGATCGCACAATCCGCCAACCAAGCGGGGAGCCTCACCTGATGGACCAACGTATCAGCCTGATCACCCTCTGGGTGCGTGAAATGGACGTCACCGCCGCATTTTACGAGGCGCTGGGCTGGACCCGCGTTGAGACGGAGGATGGCGTGATCGCTTTTGATCTGATCGGCCAGACGCTGGGGCTTTATCCGCTGGAGAAGCTGGCCGAAGATCTGGGGCTGGCGGTTGAGGATCTGGGGCGCGGCGCCAGCACGCTTGGTTACAACGTGCGCGACAAGGGAGACGTCGCCGCGATATTGGCAAAGGTCGAAGCGGCGGGTGGGCGCATCCTGAAGCCTGCGACAGATGTGTTCTTGGGCGGGCATCACGGCTATTTCACCGATCCCGAAGGCAACATCTGGGAAGTGGCGCATAACCCTTACTCACCGCTGGCCGAGGATGGCAGTTTCCGCTGGAACGGATATTGATGCGCACGCCGCGCAGCATGTGGAGCCTTGAGGCATTGGGCCGCGTGCGGCTGTCAAAGCACTTCTATATGCGCGACTTCCTGATGAGCGAGATCAGCGCATTCCACGGCATCCCCAACATCCCCGACGATCCCGATCTGGCGATCAAGCACGGGCAGCGGCTCTGCCAAGACCTGCTCGACCCGCTGGAGGAGACTTTCGGGCGCATCGCCATCCGCTCCGGCTACCGCTCGGACGCGCTCAACACCTATGGCAACGAGAACAAGCTCAATTGCGCGCGCAGCGATAACCCGATTGAATGTCATATCTGGGACTACCCGAACCGCCCTATCGCAGGCACATCGCTGGTGATCCCGTGGTTTGCGGACCAGTATGACCAAGGGCGCGACTGGCGCGATCTGGCGTGGTGGGTGCATGACCATCTGCCCTATTCCGAAATGTGGTTCTTTCCCAAACTGGCTGCGTTTAACCTCGTCTGGCGGCCCGAGCCGCTGCGCGCGATCAGCAGCTACATCGCTCCGCGTGGCATGTTGTTGCGCGCAGGACAGGCACCAGATGAAGATCAGAGCACCCGCGCCGCCCGATACGCGGATTTCCCCCCATTTCGGGGCATTGCACACCCCTGAGGGCTTGCGCCGTCCGTGCGGCACGGCATGCAGATAGGCAGGGAATTCGGAGTACGAGCGCGTCATGAGAGAGCCATTGGTTCTATTGCCAGGGATGATGTGTGATGCGCGCCTGTTCGGGCCGCAGATCGCGGAGTTGTCGGCGGATATGGCAGTGACGCTGGCCCCCGTGACCCGTGGCGACCGTATTGAGGAAATAGCGTCAGCGCTGCTTGATATTCTGCCCAAACGCTTCGTGCTGGCGGGTTTTGCGATGGGCGGTGTTGTGGCGATGGAAATCTTGCGCCGCGCGCCCGACCGTCTGACGCGCATCGCGCTGATGAACACGTACCCGCTGGCCGATACACCTGTGGCTGCGGCAGACCGTGAGCCGCTGATCGTCAAGGGGCGCTCGGGCCGCCTGCTGGAGGCGGTCGACGACGAGATCAACGCGAACACCCTCGCACCCACGCCCTACCGCAATGAAGTTCTTGATTTGGTGCATGAGATGGCGCGCACGCTTGGGCCTGATGTCTATATCCGCCAGTCGCGTGCGATGCAGCGGCGTAAGGACCAGCAGGGCACGCTGCGGCGCTGTAAAGTGCCGGCACTTGTGCTGTTCGGGGCCTATGACACTATCGCGCCCGTCAAGCGGCACGAGTTTATGGCCGAACTTATTCCTTACGCACAGCTGCGGGTGATGGACCAGTCAGGCCATCTGCCCATGCTGGAACAACCCGAAGAGACGACAGCGGCCCTTCGTGAATGGATGACGCAGACCTATACGCTGAGATAGCAGCAGCCTAAAGCGGCAGGTTTGCCCGCTCCGCTTGCGTCGGGACTTAGACTTCGGCCACGGGCTTGCCCGGTTTGATGTCAAAGAATGAAGTTTGCTTCCAACGCCCTGTGAGCCGTGCCAGCAGGGCGCGCCACATTGTGCCGCCATAAAGGCGCATGACGGAGCTGTGTTTGGAAGAGCCATCCGCCTGCGGAATAAATGCCTCCATGGCCACGGGGCCAATGGCGGAGGTATCCTCCAGCAGATTGGTCATCACGCCCGACAACGCGAACTTTGGCGTTGGCAGCATGGTAAACATCTGAACCCCGCAGCACGTCGCGCGAAAGCGCAGCAGCTTCTTGGGGTTGAAAGCGAACACACCCAGATTGCTGCGTCCGCGCTGGAAGCTAATTTTGTCGGGTGTTGTCTGGTAAAGCTCCACACCCGCATTGCCCACATCCTCGCCATTGGCAAAAAGGATCGCGGCACGGCACGCGGCACAGTAGCATCGCACATGATTGCCAGAGGATGGCGTGGCGTCATGCAGCGTCCCCTTTATCTCGCCACATCGGCAGGAGAAGGGAACGTCTGCCATGGTTTAGGCAGCTGCGTTCTTGTTTGCAGCTTTCTTGCCAGAAGCCTTTTTGCTCTTCTTCTCGGCGGCCTGCTTGACGCGGTACCCTGGAGGGGTCGCACTCTCGTGGTCGTCGATGAAATCCATCACCAAGGGGCGGATGTTATTGCGCCAGCTTTTGCCCGCGAAGATACCGTAATGGCCTGCGCCTTCTTCGACGTGGCTGGCCTTTTTCTCATCGGGCAGGTTTGTGCATAGGTCGAGGGCGGCAATACACTGACCCGGGGCGGTAATATCGTCTGCGCTGCCCTCAACGGTGATAATGGCAGACGTCGTGATCTTGCCGAAATCGACCTTTTTGCCGTTCACGACAAATTCGTTCTTCGCGATCTCGTGGCGCTGGAAAATACGGTCTACGGTAGAGAGGTAGAACTCCGCTGGCATGTCCATGACGGCCAGATATTCATCGTAGAATTTGTTGTGCTTGTCATGCTCATGGGCCTCGCCTTTGGCGACACGCTGGATCTGGTTGGTGAAGGCGTCCTTATGCTTGTCCATATTCATCGAAATGAACGAGCTAAGCTGTAACAAGCCCGGATAGACCATGCGGCCCACGCCTTTGTATTTAAAGCCGACTTGCTGGATCATGGACTGCTCAAGCTGCCCCATCGTCACGGAGTGGCCGAAATCGGTCACTTCTGTAGGCGCTGCACCAGGGTCAATCGGACCACCGATAAGCGTGAGCGAGCTTGGCTGCGCATCGGGGTCTTCATCGGCAAGGTAGGCCGCGGCCGCCAGTGTGAGCGGCGCAGGCTGGCACACGGCAATCACATGGGTCTCTGGCCCGAGGTGGCGCATATAGTCCACCAGATGCAGGGTGTAATCCTCGATGTCGAACTTGCCTGCGCTGACGGGGATGTCGCGCGCGTTATGCCAGTCGGTGATATAAAGTTCGCAATCTGGCAGCAGGCTGATCACGGTCGAGCGCAGCAGCGTGGCGTAATGGCCCGACATAGGGGCGACCAACAGCACGCGGCGCTTGCGCTGTGTGCGGCCTTGTACGCGGAAATGTAGCAGATCGCCAAAGTCGCCTTGCAGAACGATCTCTTCGGAGACCAGACGGTCCGTGCCCTCGGCGCCCACAAAGGATGGAATGTTCCAGTCAGGCTTGACCGCCATGCGGGCGAACGAGCGCTCGGTCACTTCACCCCATGCGCCGACCATCTCCAGCGCGGGGTTGGGCATCAGTGAAAAGGCAGGATAGGCCGCCAAAGCCTTGGCAGAAGCCCCGAGCCACTCATTTGTGTTTCGGATTGTCTCCATCATGTCGTAAGATGCCATAAAGCGCATAGCGTAACTCCTGTACCAATCCCCTCGAATGAGGGTTACATAGACGCAGGGGAAGCCAAAATCGGCAGGCCTAACGAAAATGCTGCGGGTGCAAACATAGGGTGGAACTCTTAATATGGCAACTAATACCTCCGACAATGGTGAACCGACCGAGGCCGCAATGACGCGGATGACCGAAAACCTTCAAAAAGTGGAAGGTTTGCGGGAGCGGCTGACGAGTGTGCTGGCCAACCGAAATACCCATCAGGCGGCGCTGGACGGCCCAAATCAGGAGCTGTTTGCCAAGGCGGCCCAAGCCTATATGCAAGAGGCGCTGACCAACCCTGCCAAGCTGATCGAGCATCAGCTGGAGTATTGGAGCAAATCGGTCACCCATTTTGTCGAGGCACAGCAGGCATTTGCCAAGGGCACGCTGGAGGCGCCGCCAGACCGCACCGCCTCTGATCGCCGCTTCGCCAATCCGCTCTGGGAGCAGCACCCCTATTTCAACTTCGTCAAACAGCAGTACATGATGAATGCCGAGGCGCTGGCCCAAGCGGTGGAAGATGTGGAGGATATGGAGCCGCGCGAGAAACAGCGCTTGCAGTATTTCTCCCGCCAGATCATCGACATGATGAGCCCCACGAATTTTCTGGCCACCAATCCTGACGCGCTGCAACGCGCCGTCGATACCGAGGGCGAGAGCCTGATCCAAGGGCTGGAGAACCTCATCTCCGATCTGGAGGCCAACAAGGGCGAAATGATCGTAAGCCTTGCCGACGAGAGCGCATTCGAGCTGGGTGAAAACATCGCCACCACGCCTGGAAAAGTGGTGTTCCGCAACCGCATGTTCGAGCTGATCCAGTTCACCCCCACTACCGAGAAGGTCCACGCCACACCGCTCATCGTCTTCCCGCCGTGGATTAACAAATATTATATCCTTGACCTCAAGGCGCAGAATTCCTTTGTGAAATGGGTAGTTGATCAGGGCTATACCCTGTTCATGGTCTCATGGATCAACCCCGATGAGACCTACCGCGATGTCGGCATGGAGGATTATGTCGAGGATGGCTATGTCACCGCCTTTAAAGAGGTCAAAAAGATCACTGGTGAGAAGCAGGTAAACGCAGTGGGCTATTGCATTGCAGGCACCACGCTAAGCCTGACGCTGAGCCTGCTCAAGCAGCGCGGCGATACATCCGTGAAATCCTCAACCTTCTTTACCGCGCTCACCGATTTCTCGGATCAGGGCGAGTTCCAGCCCTTCCTCACCGACGATTTCATCGACGGGATCGAGGCGGAGACGGAAGACAAGGGCATCCTACCGTCCATCGTCATGGCGCGCACCTTCTCCTTCTTGCGCTCCAACGATCTGGTCTACGGCCCAGCCGTCAAAAGCTATATGATGGGAGAGACGCCGCCCGCCTTTGATTTGCTGTACTGGAACGGGGACGGCGCGAACCTGCCTGCGAAAATGGCGATGCAATACCTGCGCGGCTTGTGCCAGCGCAACGAGCTGGCCGAGGGCGGCTATGACCTGTGCGGACACCATCTGGTGCTGGACGAAGTGGATATCCCGCTCTGTGCCATCGCCTGTGAGACGGACCACATCGCACCGTGGAAAGACAGCTATCGCGGTGTCCAAAAGATGGGGAGTGCGGACAAGACCTTCATCATGACCCAGTCGGGCCACATCGCAGGCATCGTTAATCCGCCGAGCAAGGGGAAGTACGGTCATTACACGAATGACGACCTTACACAGAACCATGAGAGCTGGCTGGAAGGGGCGGCGTTCCATGAGGGATCATGGTGGCCGCGTTGGGAAAAGTGGTTGGGCAAGCGCTCTGGCAAACAGGTCGAGGCGCGAATCCCCGGTGCGGATAATCGCGAGATTCTTTGCGATGCGCCTGGCACCTATGTTGTGGTCAAAGCACGCGGTTAAAGTTTCCCTTACGGCAAGTGTCTGATTTTTCATATCAATCGCCTACAACCTGAGCGTGATGCTGCGGTGCAGAAAAAGCTTGCAATGCCGCGATGCAGCATCTATGTTGTTTGTAGGCGCAGAACACTAAATAAGACAGCGCGATGCGAATTTAAATTCCCGCGAGGCACTGACGCCTCCCTGATGCAAGCAAGGACGATACCAATGACAAAGACATCCACACCAGATATGGCCGCAATGCTCAAAGACATGATGGGTGCATTTCCTGTCGATACATCCGCAATGGACGCGTCTTTCAAGACATCCGCGACACTGAACGAAAAACTGTCTGGCGTTGCCCTGACAGCAGTTGAGAAGTCCACCGAGATTTCTTCCGCATGGACAAAAGACACCGTTGCAAAGCTCTCCGACATGGCAAAAGCCAAAGCAGAGCCTGCCGACTATGCAAAAGCGATGACAGACTTCGCAACTGCATACTCAGAAGCAGCTTCCGAGCACATGGCAGCATTCGCCGAAGTTGCGAAAAAAGTTCAGATGGAAACGGTTGAGCTGATGATGGCCGCTGGCAAAGACCTCTCCGAGGAAGCCCAGTCTGCCATGACCAAAGCAGGCGACGAAGTTAAAGCCGCTGCGAAAAAAGCGACTGCAAAGTAAGTCTGGGTTCCAGACACGCACGGCGGGGAATTCCGTGATGTGCGATGGAAGGGTGAGCTGGTGACAGCTCACCCTTTCTTTTTGCGCATGCGGCGTCTAGGCTGCACTGCAGCACAGTGTTCGGGAGGAACTTAGATGGCTACACCGCTTCTCATCAAAAGATACGCCAGCAGGCGCCTCTACAATACTGAAACAAGCGATTATGTAACGCTTGATGATATTGCGGGCTTTATCCGCGATGGCCGCGAGGTGCAGATCATTGATTTGAAGTCCGGTGATGACCTGACGCGTCAGTATCTTTTGCAAATTATCGCCGAGCACGAGAGCCGTGGCGAAAGCGTGCTTCCTGTGGACGTGCTCAACGATCTGGTGCGCAGCTACATGACGGGTAAGGTCAGCGTTGTGCCGCAGTTCTTGCAACAGTCCTTTGACATGTTGCGCGACGGACAAGCCAAAGTGGTCGAAAACATGAACACCATGAACCCGCTGTCCAACATGCCCGGCTTTGACGCAATGCAGGCCCAGCAGGAGGCCTTCATAAAAGCGATGACAGGCGGTTGGGCGGGTGCCACACCCAAGTCAGAGCCAGAGCCCGAAAAAACTTCCGAGGCTGAAAGCAGCGAAGACCTTGATGCGATCAAAAAGCAGCTGGCCGATCTGCAAGACAAGCTGTCAAAGCTAAAGTAAACTGGCGGGATGACCGACGACAAAAGGCAGGGTCACTCCTGCCTTTTTGCATTTCCGAGAGCGCTAGATCCCCAGCCTGTCACGCATCGCGTACCAGCTCATCGCCAAGACCAGCAACGGTGAGCGCATTGCTGCCCCGCCTGGAAACGGCCCCACAGGCAGTGCGGCCATCGTGTCAAACCCGTCACCGTCTCCTTGGATCGCATGCGCCATTAACTGGCCCGCATGTATCGCAGTGCCCACGCCATGACCTGAATACCCCGAAGCGGACAGGATATTTTTCGCAGGCCGCGCCATATAGGGCAGGCGCTTCATCGTGATGCCCAGCGTGCCGCCCCAAGCATAGTCTATCTTTACATCCGCCAGATGGGGAAAGATCACCGACATAGGCTTGCGCACCTTGGCGGCGATATCGCGTGGAAAGCGATAGCCATAGCTTTCGCCACCGCCAAACAGCAGGCGGCCGTCATGGCTGAGGCGGAAATAATTAACGACAAAGCGGCTGTCCGCGACTGCCACATCGCGGGGCAGCACGTCTGCGATGCGAGCGCCCAGCAGCTCGGTTGCGACGATGAAATTGTTGATGGGCATAACGCGGGCGGCTACCTTGCGGTTCAGCCCCCCAAGGTAGCCGTTGCACGCAAGGATCACGTGATCCGCCTCCACATGGCCCGCGTCCGTGCGCACGGTGGCTGGTGTGCCTTCGTCGATCTGGTGCACGGCGGAGCGCTCGTGGATGCGGACACCCGCCGCCACACAGGCCCGCGCCAGCCCCAGTGCAAAGTTCAGCGGATGCAGATGCGCCGCCCCCATATCCAGCATCCCGCCGCGATAATCGGGCGAGTGGCAGACCTCCTGCAACGCTGCGCGGTCCAGCGTCTCGATTTGAGTATAGCCATGGGTGCGTGCCAAATAATCGGTGTAGCCATGCAGCTGACGTACTTCTGCGTCCGTCGATCCCATCCACGCCACACCGGGTTTAAGGTGGCAGTCGATATTATGCTCTGCGATCAGGGATTTGACTAAATCCTTGGCATCTTCGGCCAAAGCCCAAAGCTTTGCGCCTTCCGCATTGCCCATAAGTGCATCCAGTGCGTCCTGCTCCATCCGCTGGCCCGATCCAAGCTGACCGCCGTTGCGCCCCGAGGCGCCAAAGCCCACGCGCTGGGCGTCAAGCAGCACCACATCACGGCCCGCCTGCGCCAGATGCAGCGCGGCGGACAGGCCAGTATAGCCTGCGCCGATGACGCAAACATCGGCCTTCTGCGCGCCCTTCAGCGGGGCGAATGGTTCAAGTGGCGTGGCTGTGGCAGCGTACCAACTGGGGGGATATTCCCCGCGGCGGTCATTGGAGTACAGGAGGTTCATCAGACGTTGAGCAACAGATGCTCGCGCTCCCAAGGGGAGATGACTTGCAGGAATTCCTCATATTCGGCCTCTTTCACAATGCCGTAGACCCGCACAAACTCGGACCCCAACACGTCATGCAGGGCCGTCGCCTCGCTGAAGACGCGCAGCGCCTCGCCCATAGTGCGCGGGATGTCACCGTCGCCGTCATAGGCATCGCCCTTGAACTCCGTGACAGGCTCTTTGCCCTCTTTCAGCCCCAGATAGCCGCAAGCCAGCGAGGCGGCGATGCCCAGATAGGGATTGCAATCCATCCCTGCCAGACGGTTCTCGACCCGCCGCGCAGACGGCGAGCTGAGCGGCACGCGAATTCCTGTCGTGCGGTTGTCACGCCCCCATGCAAGGTTAATGGGGGCAGCGTGGTCCTTCACATAGCGGCGATAGCTGTTCACATAGGGCGCGATCACGGCCAAAGCGGCGGGCATGTGGTTTTGCAGACCCGCGATGAAATGCATGAACGGCGCCGTCTCCTTGCCGCTTTCATCCGAGAAGATGTTCTTGCCCGTTTTGGTGTCGAGCACTGAATGGTGGATGTGCATCGCCGATCCAGGCTCGGCTGCGATGGGTTTGGCCATGAAGGTGGCATAGCAGTCGTGCCGCATCGCCGCCTCGCGGATCAGGCGTTTGAAATAGAACACCTCGTCTGCCAGCCGCACTGGATCGCCGTGCACCAGATTGATCTCGAGCTGGCCCGCGCCACCTTCCTGCGTGATGCCGTCAATCTCGAACCCCTGCGCCTCGGCGAAATCATAGATATCGTCGATCACGGGGCCGAACTCGTCCACGGCGGTCATTGAATAAGCCTGCCGCGCTGCCGCAGGACGGCCCGAGCGGCCCATCATCGGCTTGATCTCCTGACCAGGATCAAGATTGCGCGCGGTGAGAAAGAACTCCATCTCGGGCGCGACCACAGGCTCCCAACCCTCCGCACGGTAAAGCTCCACCACACGTTTTAGCACATTGCGCGGACTGAATTCCACCGCGTTGCCCTCGCGGTCAAAGGCGTCGTGGATCACTTGCAGCGTCCAGTCACCCGTCCAAGGCGCTGCTGTCGCAGTGCTCATATCAGGGCGCAGGATCATGTCCTTCTCGATGAAACCCTCATCGCCTGCGGCCTCGCCCCAGTTGCCCGTAATGGTCTGGTAAAAGATGCTGTCGGGCAGGTGAAAGCTGTCTTGGCGCGCGAATTTGGAGGCAGGCACAGCCTTGCCCCGCGCAATGCCAGGCAAGTCGGGAATGATGCATTCGACCTCGTCCAGACGCCGCCCTTTGAGGTATTCTTGTGCCGCTTCGGGCAGCTTGGCTTGCCACTCTTGCATCAGGCCCTCGCTTTGGTTTTGAAGAAATTGGCCATCTGCGTGGCTATCTGTGTGTTGTCGTTGGGGCGGTCCAAACCAGTACTGGCCTGTGCAAGCTGTGCATCAGGCACCACGCCTTTACCGCGGTTCTGGATCAGCCCGTTGATGAAGTCTGAGCCAAACTCGGGATGCGGCTGCAAGGTCCAGATGCTATCGCCGTAGGTCAGCATCGCATTGGCGCAAAAGTCGGAGCTGCCTACAACCTGCGCCCCCTCGGGCAGTTCAACCACCTGATCCTGATGCCATGCGTTGAGCGCCACGGGCTTGCCGTCCACCGTGTATTCCGTGCGTCCCACGGACCAGCCGCCCTCGAACTTCACCACCTTGCCGCCCAAGGCCTGCGCGATGATCTGGTGGCCAAAACACACGCCGACCATAGGTTTGTCACTGTCACGGATGTCGCGGATCAACTCTTCAAGCGGCGGTATCCAGTCGTGATCCTCATAAGCGCCATGTTTGGAGCCTGTGATCAGCCAGCCGTCGGCGTCTTGAATGCCATCAGGGAAGTCCCCGTCCACAACCGAGAATGTCTCGAACTCAAAGCCGTGCCCGTCCAGCAGCGCTTGAAAGCGGTCCGAGTAATTGCCATGCGCCTCTAGCATCTCTTCGGGGGAATGGCCTGTTTGCAGGATGCCAATCTTCATGTCTTACACCGTATCCAGATAAATTTCGACTTGCTCCGCGCGGCTCAACTCTGCCATCTCCGCCAGCTCCTGACGCTTGGTCAGCACAAAGTTCTGGATGAGCTCTGGCGCAAAGATGCGGGCCACGGCGGCGTCATTCTCGAACGCGTCAATCGCCGCTGCCCATGTGTTAGGGATCTGCGGCAGATCGGTAGCATAGGCGTTGCCCGTGATCGGCGCGACAGGGTCGCGGCCATCCTCGATACCATTAATCGCAGCGCCCAGCACGGCGGCCAGCATAAGATAGGGGTTCACATCCCCGCCCGAGACGCGATGCTCGATCCTGCGCGCTTTATGTGACCCAGACGGGATGCGGATCGAGGAGGTGCGGTTCTCATAGGCCCAACTGATGCCCGTTGGCGCATGATTACCCGGCACCATGCGGTCAAAACTGTTGGCATGGGGCGCAAAGACCAGCGCGCTGCCTGCCATCGCCTCCATACAGCCCGCCACGGCGTGACGCATGAGGTCAGTGCCATGCTCGCCGCCATCATCAAACACGTTGTTGCCGTCGCTATCGACGACCGAGAAATGCGTATGCAGGCCAGAGCCTGCGTAATCTTCGTAAGGTTTGGCCATGAAGCTGGCCGCAAACCCGTGGTGGCGGGCCAGCCCGCGCACCAGCATCTTGAACAGCCACGCATCATCGGCGGCGCGCAGGGCATCGTCGCAATGCATCATGTTGATCTCGAACTGGCCCAGCCCCGCCTCGGAGATGGCGGTGTCTGCGGGGATGTCCATCTCCTCACACGCATCATAGAGATCGGTAAAAAACTGGTCGAACTGGTCGAGCGCGCGGATGCTGAGCGTCTCTGCGCCCTTGCGCCGCTTGCCCGACCGCTCGGAGGGTGGGATTTGCAGCTTGCGACCGCTGTCGTCGATCAGGAAGAACTCAAGCTCCACCGCGCAGACGGGGGTGAGGCCGCGCGCACGGAACCGCTCCAGCACTGCGCGCAGAGCGTGGCGCGGATCGCCTGCATAGGGTGTGCCGTCCTCGTGGAACATCCAGATCGGCAGCAGGGCCGAGGGCGCCTCGAGCCACGGCATCGGCATGAACCCTCGCTCGGTGGGTTTCAGCACGCCGTCGCGGTCGCCTGTGTCAAACACCAGCGGAGAGTTCTCGATATCCTCGCCCCAGATGTCGAGGTTAAGGACAGAGAAAGGAAAGCGTGTGCCGTCTTGGGTGATCTTATCGGCAAAGCGGGTAGGGATGCGTTTGCCGCGCGGCACGCCATTAAGATCGGCTGCCGCTACTCGGATTGTGCGCACATGCGGGTTTTTGCGAAGCCAGTTTTGCATAGGTCACCCTTTGGGTGGGCTGGCGGATGGCTGAATACCCCACGGCCAGCGCCACGGAATTTGATCAAATCACAAATACTACCTGATGATATTAGGGCGCAAGCGTATTCTTTGGCGCGCCTCTTGAGGCAAATGACGGTTGAGGCGGCGGTTCACCATGCCAAACATGCCGATGACGCAGAGCGTGAGCAGCACGAAGTAGCCTGCAAGGATGGGGTAGGGGATAAACGGATTGAACGTCTTGTCCGCAAAGTAGCTGGCGTAATAAAGCGCATCGCCGCGCTGCTGCCATGCAGGAAAGCTGGAGATATAGACCAGCGTGGTAGCGTGGAACAAAAAGATCGCTTCATTCGTGTAGGACGGCCACGCCAGCCGCATCATCGTGGGCCAGATCACGCGCCGAAACCGCGCCCAGCCCGACAGCCCGTAGGCATCCGCCGCCTCGACATCACCCTTGGGGATGGATTGCAGCGCGCCATAGAAAATCTCTGCCGAGTAGGCGGAGGTATTGCAGAACAACACGACCACTGCGCCGAGCCATGCAGAGGTGAACGCATGCATGAACGGGTAGTCGTTCTTAAGGCTGAGGAAGAGGAAATAGGCGAAGAAGAACTGAATAAACAGCGGTGAGCCGCGGAAGATAAAAATGAACCATTCGCTGGGTTTGCGTAGAATGGCGCGGGGGCTGGCCTTGCCCATGGCCAAAGCTACGGCAAAGAAGAAGCCCAACACCAGTGCGGTGAGGCCAAAATAGATGTTCCAGATCATGCCCGACCCGATTAGCGTGAACTGCTCGCACAGGGTGAAATCCTCACGCGGCAGCAACCGCTCCCCGATTCCGATTGCGCGAAGGGCGTAGTCCTGAATGGTCTGGATACAACTCACACCGCTTTCCTCATCGCTTCGCCGCCCGTGGTGGCCTGTCCAAGGGTGACGCGCGCGGTTGCCCGCTCGATCACAATCTCGGAGATGCGGGTGAAGGCGAGGTAGAAGACCAGCAGCGCAAGGAAATACCACATCCGCCAGTCGCCATGCGGATAATCGGTAAAGCGCGGCGTTTTGGAGCCGCCAAGTTCGCGCGCCCAATAGACAAGGTCCTCAACCCCCAACAGGAACAACAGTGGCGTGGCCTTCATCAGCACCATCCACAGATTGCCCAAACCGGGCAGGGCATAGACCCACATCTGCGGCACCAGCACGCGGCGGAAGGTTTGGCGTGGCGTCATGCCATACGCCTCTGCCGTCTCGATCTGCGCACGCGGCACGGCCTTCATGGCGCCATAGAGGACGTTGGCGGCAAAGGCGCCAAACACAATGGCAAATGTCACCACTGCAATGGCAAAGCCGTAGATCTCATGCACCCATTGTGGGGCGGAGCCGAGGGGCATTTTGGCGGCTTGGCACACGATGAAATCATTGCCCTGACGGATCGGCTGGTCCCAATCGGGACACAGCGCCTGATGGCGCAGATATTCGATGCCCTGATCGAGCGCGATCACGAAAAAGAGGAAAAATGCGATGTCGGGAATGCCGCGTACCACGGCAATATACGTCTGCCCGACCCAGCGCAGGGGGGCGATGCGGGAGCGCGCCGCTGCAGCCCCGCCGAAGCCAAAGAGCAGCGCCGTGGGTGCCGTGATCGCCAGCAGCGTGAGCACGGTGAGCACAGACCAATACAGGTTCATATGCTTACCCGTGGTCAGGTAGCAGGCGAACCAGCGAAAGGTCTCAAGCTGGTCAGGGTCTGTGCAAAACTCGAACATGGGCCTCTTTCATCAACCGCCTCAGTTTTCGCAGCGCAGAGGTGTTGTCAACCACTTGCTGACGGGGCAGGCACACGGCAATCTGCGCAAAACGCAACTTCATGGAGGGGTTTGATGGCTGAGACAAGACCATCCGTTCTGGTGATCGGCGCTGGCATTCTGGGTGCCTCGGCTGCCTTTGCGCTGCAACGCGCGGGCGCGCAGGTAAAGATCGTCGATGACGGGGCCGAAGTGGCGACGGCAGCCTCCTTTGGCTGGATCAATGCCAGCTTTCACCATGACACCGCGCATTTTCGTCTACGTGCTGCAGGGCTCGACGCTTGGGAACGCTTGGGGCGGACCTTGGACCTGCCAGTCGCGTGGCAGGGGACGTTGTGTTGGGAAGAGACGGGTGCGGCCTTTGATGCGCAGCGCGACCAGCTAGCTGCGTTGGGATATGCCGTAGAAGAGGTGGACGCCGCCGCCTTCGCAGCTTTTGAGCCGCATGTAGCCGCGCCGCCTGAGCGCGCGCTCAAGTTCAAGCAAGAGGGATCGGTGGACAGCATGGTGGCGACGCAAACACTGTTGACGGGGGCATTGGCCGCAGGGGCAAGGCGGCTGCGCGGTCTCAGGGTTGAGGGGTTGGTCGAACAGGGGGGGCGCATCACGGGTATCCGCACGCAAGCAGGCGCGCTCCATGCCGATCACGTGCTCATCGCAGCAGGCACAGGCAGTGCCGTGCTGATGGCGCAGGCAGGAGCGCCCTTACCGATGATGCGCCGCCCTGCGCTAATGCTGCGCACGCGGCCGTTGCGTCCCGTATTGAAGCATATTCTGGTGTCCGAATTCGGAGAGTTGCGGCAGCTGGCAGATGGCGCCCTGCTGATGCCTGCAGCGGTGGATCATCAAGGCGACACGGCCGAGACGGTCAGCGATGATCTGGAAGGGACGGCGGCGTATGTGATGGCGCGTTTGCGGGCGTTACTGCCCGATTTGCCACTGGCATGGGAAGAACTGACGCTGGCCCACCGTCCCGTACCGCAGGACGGTTTACCTGTGATCGGCGCGGTACGCGAGGGGCTTCACGTGGTGTGTATGCACTCTGGCATCACCCTCGGTGCATTGGCGGGCGAGATGGTGGCGCTGGAGATGTTGGAGGGGGTCACAAACAGCAGTGCGGCGCTGCTCGCCCCCTACCGTCCCGACAGATTTCCAAAGTAGCGGCGGGCCCGCACGCTGCAGGCCCGCCTCTGGTCGATTACTGGAACTGTTCTGCTTCAGGCAGCCACTTGGCGATCAGCGCGTTCAGCGAGCCGTCGTCCTTCATGGATTGGATCGCCACGTTGAACTTCTCGCGCAGCTCACCGTCGCTTTCGCGGATGCCAAGGCCGATGCCGCCACCGAGCAGTTCACTCTGCTCGAGCATCTGCAGGTCTGCATCTGCCTCAGCAATTGCGGAGAGGAAGTCTTTGTCGGCCAGAACCGCGTCTGCTTCACCGTTCTTCACAGCTGCGACAGTCTCTTCTGGTGTTGCGAACTCTACCAGTGTCGCGCCCTCAACGGAGGCGATGAAGGACGCCTGAATCGTGCCTGTCTGTGCGGCCAGAACAGCATTCTTCACGTCCACTTCACCCATCGCCAGATAGGCGGAGGCGTCGGGCAGCGTGTAGGGGTCGGAAAAGTCGATGACTTCGTCACGCTCGTCCGTGATGGACATGCCCGCGATGATCACGTCGTAGTTGCCTGAGACGAGGTTGGGGATGATGCTGTCCCACTCGTTCGTGACCCACTCGCAAGTCAGCTCGGCGCGCGCGCACAGCTCGTCGCCCACTTCGCGCTCGAACCCGTCGACTTCGCCCGCGTCGTTGAGGAAGTTATAAGGGGCGTAGGCGCCTTCGGTGCCCAAGCGGATGGTTTTGCCGTGGCCGTCGGCCATCGCGGTGCCGGCCATGAGGGCCAGTGCGGATGTCGCAAGGATAAGGTTTTTCATGTGGTGTCTCCTAAGGTGATCCGTTTTTACGGTTTATGCGGCGTGGGTTGCAGAGAGAAACCCGCGCAGTCGCTCTGATTTGGGTGCGCCGAACAGCGCCTCGGGCGGCCCTTGTTCTTCGATGAGGCCTTGGTGCAGGAACACAACCGTGTCCGACACATCCGCGGCCAGCTTCATATCATGGGTGACAATCATCATGGTGCGCCCCTCGGCGGCGAGATCCTTGATAACTTTGACAACTTCCTGCTCCAGCTCTGGATCAAGCGCTGATGTCGGCTCGTCAAACAGAAGCGCCTCAGGCTCCATGCACAGGGCGCGCGCGATGGCTGCGCGTTGCTGCTGGCCACCAGAAAGCTGGGCTGGATAGACATCGCATTTATCGCCGATGCCGACCTTCTCGAGATAGCTGCGCGCGGCCTTCTCCACCTCGGCGGGCGCGCGGCCCAGAACGGTTACGGGCGCCTCCATCACATTCTCGAGAATGGTCATATGTGCCCAGAGGTTGAACTGCTGGAACACCATGCTGAGATTGGTGCGGATGCGCAGGACCTGCTTGGGATCAGAGGGGCGGCGGCTGTGGCCTGTGCCGCGCCAAGTCACAGGCTCTGAATTGAACAAAAGTTCGCCCTGCTGGCTGTCCTCAAGCAGATTGCAGCAGCGCAGAAGCGTCGATTTGCCAGACCCTGACGACCCGATGAGAGAGATCACATGCCCCTTGGGCGCCGCTATGCTCACACCTTTGAGAACCTCCAAGGCGCCATAAGCTTTGTGCAGGTCACGAATTTCGATAACGGGAGCGTCTGCGGTCACGGATCGTCCAACTGTTTAAAGTGCAGCACAGATATGACGCGAGAATCGCGACAGATGCAACTTGCAATGGTCGCAGACCCGTCGTCACCCAAGGTAACCCTGTAGAATTAGCCGCCTGCGCGCTGCCGTGCCTGTGCGCTGTCCATATCGGTGATGCCCAGAAGATTGGCGACAAGGCGCAGCAGCGCATCTTCTTCCTTGGCGCGCGCGCCATCGGCCAATGCAACTTGCCACAGCGCTTCGACCACGGCGAGGCGGTCTTCATAAGCGACTGCATCCTTGATCGCGCGGGTAAAGCGGACCGTGTCGGGCGCTTCCGTTTCTAGCGCTTCGGCATCGTTAAGGAGTGCATCGCGTCCCGCCGCATCAAGGCTATAACGTGTCTCTATAATGCTCTGGATACGCGCACGCTCGGCACTGCTATAGTCGTTGTCCGAGCGTGCAACACGGACAAGCAACGCTGTCAGCGCCAGACGCGCATCGGTGTTGGGCAATGGGGCTGGGGCGGGCTGTGTAAGCCTTTTGAGGAAATCTGCAAACATGGTTTGGTACCTAGGGGCTGCTGTGGCGATTACAAACCGCTTAGTGCATTTTTTCGTGCGGATTCAATGTCCTGTGGTGTCAGGCCGAGGGCAGTTTCAATCGCGAGCAGTTGGGATTCTTCGTCGTCATCGAACCGTCCATCGGCCATTGCCACAGCCCACATGGCATCACCCAGCGCTTTGCGATCGGCATACTCAACCTCGTCTCGCAGGATTTCGGTGAATTCTGCCGTGCCGGGGGCGTGCCGCTCAAGCGCTTCGCATTCCGCACGCAGCTTGGCCGCATCCAGCGGTTTGAGGCTGAACGTCGCGCTCAGAACCTTGTCGATCTGCGCCACCTCGGCGGCCAGATACTGGCGGTTGGCAAAGGCCACACGCACCAATAGCGCACCAAGTGCGAGCTGCGCATTGGGTTGAGGCAGCGGTTTCGGCAGGGGTTTGCGGCGGGGGAAGAGGCGTTCTAACATGAGCCTGTGTTAACTGAGATCAGGCACTTTGCCAAATCTAATCGTGTCGATGGCGATGCCTTGGGGGTCCGTGTTGTTGACGACGAAGCCAGCAATATCAGCGGCGTCCTCCATGCGCAAAAACCCGACCGAGAATTCGCCAACAGGATCAACGGGAACTTGCGCCAGAAGCGTCCCGTCGCGGCGCAGAAACAGCACCTCGGCGCGGCCTTGTTCGCCGCCGCGCAGATCAATGGAGAGGCCAGATTGGTCGCGGTCAAAGAGGATGGCAATCGCACCCTCACCCTGAGCATCGCGGCTGGGAAACCCTGCGCGTCCGTACCCGTTGAGTACGGTTATCCCCATAAAACTGACGATCGAGAGGTTCTGACCCTCCTCGCCTGCCAGCAAAGTTAGCGGCCCAAAGGCTGGCCCCGTGACAGCGTCATGCGCGCCTGCGGCGGTCAGGGTCTGGCCTGCGAACCGCTCCCCGAAACGCGCGCCATTGAGGGCGAGCACGTCGTCCACAGGGTGACCCGGACCATAGCCTGATCGCGTCTCGGCGAAGGTGATGATTTCAGGCAGTGCAAGGCTGTCTGGATCACCGAGGCAGACGGCTGCGCCGCAGGCGAATGCGGGCAGGGGTAATAGGGTGAAAGCCAGTGCCGCAAGGTGCCTCATGCTGCCACCATAGCAAAGTTTAGCCGTCATAGCCCTCAATAATTATGAGGCTGCCATCGGAGACTGTCATGCGGATGTCTTTGGCGTTCTGATAGCTGGGGCTTTCATAGCAGGCGACGGCATCGGCATAGCTGGGGAATTCGATGACGACTGTGCGCGCGTGGGCGGTGCCTTCGCGGACCTGCTGGGTGCCGCCACGGGCAAGGAATTTCGCGCCGTATTCGGCAAATGGCTTGGCGTTTGCGGCGCGGTATTTCTCATAGACCGCTGCGTCGCGCACATCCATATTTCCGATCCAATAGCCCTTCTTTGGCATGCTCAAATCTCCCGCATGTCAGCGCAATTGCGCATAGTTCCGTCCCAGTCGCGCCGCCTCTTCGGCCAGCCCGTAGGGCGGGTTTAGCACGAACATGCCAGAGCCTACCATCCCGTGACCGGGACGGGCAGGGGGAAAGCGGACTTCGTGGCGCAGGGCGTCTTTGAACTGTGCGCTTAGTGCGTCCAGCATCGGGGTGTGGGCGGGGTTGGTCAGGATGGGATACCACAGCGCGATAATGCCGACGTTCCACGCGCGGTGAAGCTTGGCTATGTGGCGGAAAATATTGGTATAATCCTCTTTTTTCTCATAGCTGGGATCAATCAGCAGCATACCACGGCGCGGGGTGGGCGGGCAGAGGGCAAAGGCCGTCTCGAACCCGTCGCGCAGGTGGGTTTTGGGCCCCGTGGGCGATATGGCCAGCGCCAGCGCGGCGTGTTCGCGCGGGTGCAATTCGGCGAGGTGAATGTGGTCAGTGGGGCGCAGCAGGTGCGATGCAATAAGCGGTGAACCGGGGTAGGCGTTTGGTCCGTCCTCGGCCTTTACGCGGTCGAGGGTGCGGGCGTAGGGATGATCATCGTTGAACCACTTGCGCGCTTGCGCAATCCCCGCCGCCGCCTCGCCCGTCTTGAGGGCCTCCTTTGCCTGCAAGTCATAGAGGGCGCGGCCTGCATGCGTCTCGAGGTAGGTGAGCGGCTTATCCTTGCGGGTGAGGTAGTCGAGCATCCACGCCAGCAGGGAGTGTTTGTGCACGTCCGCGAGATTGCCCGCGTGATAGATATGTTGGTAGCTGAGCATTGTTGCGGTGTAGCGGATGGGAGCGTGCGCGCAACGGTTAATGCGGGATTTCGGCTCTTGAGCGGGATTCGGCGGTTAACGCCAGTGCGGGGCGGGTTTTGACGGGGGTGTTTTGCGCGCAGTCTGCGTACACCCCCTGTACACCGTTTGTGGCGGAAATGGCAGGGTTAATGGATCGTGCGGGTGCCTAGATAAACCGACTGAGTTCGAGCACTGTAAAGTTGTAGCGATTTAAACTCAGTCAGTATTAAACACCAACGGAATGAGCGGTGGGCCTATCTTTGGCCTTCCCGAATTGAAGGGTGTCTAGGACGATTGGAAACCACCATTTCTGGGAATTGTAATTGGGCAGCCGCACAGCCGTGGATCAAATCCAATCGACAGATCAGGTTATACGGTGATTGGACAGATCTTTACGTAAAAGCTTATGGAAAAATGGTTGGCCAATTCATAGCGCTGCTCACACCAGCCGCGACATGTCCTTGGCCGCCTTCACAAAGCCCTCGAACAGCGGGTGCGGTTTGAAGGGTTTGGACTTCAGCTCGGGGTGGAATTGCACGCCGATGAACCACGGATGATCGGGCCATTCGACAATCTCGGGGAGTTTGCCGTCGGGGGACATGCCTGAGAAGGTCATACCTGCTTCCTCAAGCTGGTCGCGGTAGGCGATGTCGACCTCGTAGCGGTGGCGGTGACGCTCATCAATCGCGGTGGTGCCGTAGACTTCGGCCACTTTGGAGCCCTCCGTCAGGGTCGCGTCATAGGCCCCGAGACGCATGGTGCCGCCTTTGTCATCGCCGACTTTACGCTCGACCTTGTGATTGCCCTGCACCCATTCCTTGAGGTGGTAGACGACAGGCTCAAAGCGCTTTTTGCCCGCGCTCTCGTGGTCGAATTCCTCGGAGCCTGCGGTCTTGAGGCCCGCGACGTTGCGCGCCGCCTCGATCACGGCCATTTGCATGCCCAGACAGATGCCAAGATAGGGCACCTTGTTCTCGCGCGCGTATTGGGCGGCTTTGATCTTACCCTCGGTGCCGCGCTCGCCAAAGCCTCCCGGCACGAGGATAGCGTGATAGCCTTCCAGATGCGGGGCGACATCGTCGGCTTTGTCAAAGACTTCGGCATCGACCCATTCGACAGTCACGCGCACGCGGTTGGCCATGCCGCCATGGGTCAGCGCCTCTTTGATGGATTTATAGGCGTCTTCAAGTTGGGTGTACTTGCCCACGATCGCCACTTTTACTTCGCCCTCGGGGTTGTGGATGCGGTCGTAAACATCGTTCCAGACTGCCAGATCGGGCTTGGGTGCGGGCGAGATTTGGAAGGCGTCCAGTACCGCCTGATCAAGGCCTTGGGCGTGATAGGCCAGCGGGGCCTCATAGATGGATTTCAAATCATAAGCAGCGACGACCGCCTCTTTGCGCACGTTGCAGAACAGGGCGATTTTGCCGCGCTCTTTATTGGGGATCGGATGCTCGGAGCGGCAGACAAGGATATCGGGCGCGATGCCGATGGATTGCAGCTCCTTGACGGAGTGCTGGGTCGGTTTGGTTTTCAGCTCACCAGAGGCCGCGAGATAGGGCAGCAGCGTCAGGTGCATGAAGATACATTGGCCGCGCGGTTTGTCGTGGGAGAACTGGCGGATCGCCTCAAAGAAGGGCAGGCCCTCGATGTCGCCCACGGTGCCGCCGATCTCGCAGAGCATGAAGTCTACCTCGTCTTCGCCCACGGCGAGGAAGTCTTTGATCTCGTTGGTGACGTGGGGGATGACCTGAATGGTTTTGCCCAGATAATCGCCGCGGCGCTCTTTCTCAAGCACGGTGGAATAGACGCGGCCCGAGGAGATGGAATCAGTTTTGCGCGCGGAGACACCTGTGAACCGCTCGTAGTGGCCAAGATCGAGGTCGGTCTCGGCGCCATCATCCGTCACGAAGACCTCGCCATGCTCGAACGGGCTCATCGTGCCAGGATCGACGTTGAGGTAGGGGTCAAGCTTGCGCAGGCGGACCGAGTAGCCGCGGGCCTGCAGCAACGCACCAAGAGCAGCGGAGGCGAGGCCCTTCCCAAGGGATGAAACCACACCACCGGTGATGAAAATATAGCGTGCCATTGTCAGGTCTCTCCCGTGCGCATTGTTGCGTCTTTGCTGCGTCTTTTGGGCCTGTCCGGAGAAGCCCCAAGTGGTGCGAGTTGCGCACCTTCACGGGGGTTCAGTCTAACAGGATTCGGATGGGCAAGGCAAGCAGATGGCCGCAACATGATGTTGCGTAAACCTGCACTACCTCAAGCTATTAAGCGTTAGTCGAGTGTTGGAACCAGTGGTGCATTGTCGCCTTCAACGGGCGGCAGCAGATTGTTGAGGTCTGGTGTTGGCGCGTCGCTTTGGCTGAGGGCGGGTGGTGTCGCGCTCAGACGGTCCAGCACGGAGACACCCGCAGATTTCTGCGCAGTAACGATGGTGAGTGTGATGGAGGTCACCACAAACGCACCACCCAGCAGCCATGTAAGCTTGCTCATGGGTGTCGCGGGTGGACGGCCAGACGTGCTGCCCCCTCCGCCGCCGCCCATGCCAAGGCCGCCCCCTTCGGAGCGTTGCAGCAGCACGATAGCGATCAGGCCAAGCGCGAGAATGAGGTGGATGATCAGGACGACATTTTCCATGGGGTGCTGGCTGCTCTTTTTTGGGTGGGTTTGGGGGTATCTAGGCAAGTTTGGGTTTGGGGGCAAGGGAGGATGCGCGTGGATTTTTGGAGCGCAGCCGTGGACAAGCCGTTTATTGCGGGGCAAGCTGGCGCACATGCCACATGACCATCATGATCACGATCACCCGCATTCCCTTTTGCCGCCCGCACCTGCGCTGCGTGTCAAAGCCCTTGAAACCATCCTGACGCAGAAGGGGCTGGTGGATGCCGCCGCCCTTGATGTGATCATCGACACCTATGAAAACAAGATCGGCCCGCGCAATGGCGCCCATGTCGTGGCCAAGGCGTGGAGTGACCCCGCGTTTGCGCAAGGGTTGCGCGACGATGCGGATAAGGTGCTGAGCGACCTTGGCTATTACGGACGACAGGGTGAGCATATGGTGGTGGCGGAGAACACGCCCGAAACGCATAATATGGTCGTCTGCACATTGTGCAGTTGCTACCCGTGGCCCCTGCTTGGTATTCCACCCGGCTGGTACAAATCTGACGCTTACCGCGCGCGTGCCGTGCGAGAGCCGCGGGCGGTGTTGGCCGATTTCGGGGTGAGCCTTCCTGAGGAGACTGCGGTGCGCGTCTGGGATTCGACGGCGGAGGTGCGCTATCTGGTGCTGCCGATGAGACCACGAGGCACGGCCGACTGGTCAGAAGAGGCGCTGATGGATCTGGTGACCCGCGACAGTATGATCGGCACGGGCTTGGCGGTGCAGCCATGAGGGTGCACGACATGGGCGGACGGTTTGGCGATGGGCCGGTGATCCCCGAAGCGGAAGATGTGATTTTTCACGAGGGCTGGCATGCTCGTGCGCTGGCCGTTGTGCTGGCCTCTGGCAGTTTGGGGAAGTGGAACATTGACGTCTCGCGCCATGCGCGGGAGTGTTTGGCACCCAAGGATTACACGGCCTTCAGCTATTACGAAAAGTGGATGGGCGGGCTGGCCGCGTTGCTGGTGGAAACGGGGGTGCTGACGCGGGACGAGCTTGCAGGGCAGAGCGATGACCAGATCAGCGCATTGGCGACCAAGAAGCTGACCGCCGATCAGGTGGCGGGTGTTTTAGCGCGTGGTGGCCCTGCGGACCGCGAGAGCGATGTGGCCCCTGCGTTTGATATCGGTGACATGGTGCTGACGCGCAAGATCGCGCAGAATGTGTTGGTCTCGGGCGGGCATACGCGCCTGCCGTCTTATGCGGTTGGGGCGAAGGGCCGGATCATGCGCTATCATGGCACGCATATTCTGCCTGACAGCAATGCGCATGGATTGGGCGAAGCGCCAGAGCCGCTTTATGCCGTGGTGTTTCCCGCCTCCGAGCTGTGGGCGCATCCCGAGCATCCGCGTGATGAGGTCGTGCTGGACCTGTGGCAAAGCTATCTGGAGGCGGTGTGAGCGTCCCTGACCCTGTATTCGAGGCCCCTTGGCATGCGCAGCTTTTTGCGCTGACAGTGCATTTGAACGAGGCGGGGCATTTTGCTTGGCCCGATTGGGCCGAGCGGTTTTCCGTGACTTTGAAGCGGCACGGGATGGCGCGGGATTTGAATGGCGGGGATGATTATTTCACCGCGTGGCTGGAGACGCTTGAGACGTTTCTCGCAGAGGTCGAAATGGCGGACCCTGAGGCGGTGGAGCTGATGCGCGCGGCATGGGAGCATGCGTATTTGTCGACCGAGCATGGCAAGCCAGTGACGCTGGGCGCGACTGTTTAGCCCTGCTGGCCAAAGCCGCCCGCCCACCGACCCTTTCAGGCGTCCACATCATCCACATCTGCCTGACCTGACAGCGCGCAGCGCACGATGCTCCAGCTGAGGCCGATGGCGAGTACAAAGCTGAGCGCAATAAGGCCGAGCCAGATGTTAAAGCTTGGTTCATCGAGGCGCAGCACGCCCAGATCATAGAGTACCCAGAGCCCTGCGCCCACCAGTGCGAGCACCAGCAGCATGCCGAAGGCGCCGATGCTGCGCAGGGTGGCGCGAAGGTAGATGATGTAGCCGATCAGCAGCACCAACCCTGCGAGTACGGCGATGGATATGTTCATGCTGCCATAGCTGCGGACCCATTGGACGTAGTTATATTCCGTGGGGTTAAACGTCAGCGCCAGCAAGGCGAAGGCGCACATCCAGCGCAGAAGAAAGCCCATGTTTGAAGGGTCCTTTGATCAATTTGTGCCCAATATCCAAAGGGCTTGTGCAAATGTCTAGGCTCATGCGTCAGTTTGCGGTTTCGCGCATCTGCGCAGGCGGCTATACGGGCGCGGGTTTGAGACGCATCTGCCCCTACACTGAGAGGAATATCATGGCCAATGTTGTTGTCGTAGGCGCCCAATGGGGCGATGAGGGAAAAGGCAAGATTGTCGACTGGCTCTCGGAGCGGGCGGACGTGATTGCGCGTTTTCAGGGCGGGCATAATGCGGGCCACACGCTGGTCATTGACGGCGAGGTTTTCAAGCTTTCGCTGCTGCCTTCGGGCATTGTGCGCGGCGGCAAATTGAGCGTCATTGGCAACGGTGTGGTACTGGATCCGTGGCACCTTAAGAAAGAGATTGAAGGCTTGCGCAGTCAGGGCGTCTCCATCACGCCCGAGACGCTGATGATCGCGGAGAACACGCCGCTGATCCTGCCCATCCACGGAGAGCTTGACCGCGCGCGCGAGGAGCAGACGGCCGTGGCCAAGATTGGCACAACAGGGCGCGGGATCGGGCCTGCCTATGAGGACAAAGTGGGACGTCGTTCTGTGCGGGTGGCCGATCTGGCCGATGATGCGACGCTGGAGCTGCGCGTTGACCGTGCGCTGGTCCACCATGATGCACTGCGCCGCGGTCTGGGCCTTGAGCCTGTGGACCGTGCGCGTCTGCTGGCCGATCTGCGCGCCATTGCGCCGACAGTTCTGGAATATGCCGCACCTGTCTGGAAGGTGCTGAACGAGCAGCGCAAAGCGGGCAAGCGGATTTTGTTCGAGGGTGCGCAGGGCGCGCTTTTGGATATTGATTTCGGGACTTATCCGTTTGTCACCTCTTCGAATGTGATCGCGGGGCAGGCGGCGACGGGCACGGGCATCGGGCCAGGCTCGATCGATTTTGTGCTGGGCATTGTGAAGGCCTATACCACCCGTGTAGGCGAAGGGCCTTTCCCTGCGGAACTGGATGATGCGGACGGGCAGCGCTTGGGCGAGCGGGGGCATGAATTTGGCACTGTGACAGGGCGCAAGCGGCGCTGCGGCTGGTTTGATGCCGTATTGGTGCGCCAGACCTGTGCGACCTCTGGCGTGAACGGGATTTCATTTACCAAGCTTGACGTGCTCGACGGGTTCGAGACGCTCAAGATTTGTGTGGCCTATGAGCTGGACGGCAAGCGGTTGGATTATCTGCCCACTGCTGCGGACCAGCAGGCGCGCTGCACGCCTGTCTATGAAGAAATGCCAGGCTGGTCGCAATCGACTGAAGGCGCGCGCAGCTGGGCGGATCTGCCTGCGGAAGCCATTAAATATGTGCGCCGCGTTGAGGAGCTGATCGAGTGCCCTGTGGCGCTGCTGTCCACGTCGCCCGAGCGTGAGGATACGATTCTGGTGCGTGATCCATTTGCGGACTAAGGGTCGCAATTGAAATCACGGCAGGGCGGGCCACTTATTGCGGCATAGCTTACGAAGTTGAGGGTATAGAATGGCAATGAGTTACAAATCCCGCCGCCGCTGGTCACTGTTTTTGCTGTTGGTGGCGCTGCCCGTCTATGTCGTTTTTATGATTTGGGGCATTGCGCAGTTTGACCGCCCGCCGTTCTGGGTAGAATTGCTGATTTATGTCGGCTCTGGTGTGATCTGGGCATTTCCCTTGAAGGCAGTGTTCAAAGGGGTGGGGCAGGCTGATCCTGAAGGGCCTGAAGACCCGCTCGCCTGAGGACGTCTTTTGGCGCCACGCTCCTGTTGCAGACGTAAAAAAGGCGGACCGTTTGGCCCGCCTTTTTCTTTTGGTTTTCGTGGGGCTTAACCCGTGGCGCGTGCGTCGGGTTTAAAGCCGATAAGATCAGACGCCTGAAAATGCCCGCCTTTAAGCTTTTCGATCTTGCCCTCGCGCAGCAGTTTCCCGAAGGAACGCAGGCTTTCTTCGCGGGTGAAATTTTCCTGCTCGACCTGACGGACTTTGGTCATCAGTTGCGGGCGCGAGAATTCGTCGAGACCTTCGACAAAGGACAGATAGGCGGCGGCGGCTTCGAGCAGATCGGGCAGTTGGGTCGCCCCCATGGCGGCTGCGAAGTCGGCAAAGCTGTCGGTACCCGAGGCCTGAGCCTCAGAGGTTGTGACGGCTTTGGGGGCCATTGCAGAGACGCGGCGCGGGCGGACGGGTGCGGCACCGCGCGACTGGTCCAAATCGATGCGCTGCTCGGCAACAAGTTTGAGGGGCGCTGGCTGTGGTTCGGCGGGGCGCTTTGTGCGCGGACGCTCTGCCCCGCTGGCGGCCACAGGGCGGCGCGGACGTACAACACTGGCCAGATCATCGCGATATGCCTCGTCGGTATCGAGATCGTCGGAGGCACCGCCCGCCGCTTCATCCGCCTTTTTCGAGGCAACGGCCGTGCGCAGGTGGGAGAAGGCATCACGACGGGTTGCCGCTTCGGGCTCTCCCATCTTGCTTTCGCTTTCTTCCATCAGGCGGGACAGGTCATCATCTGCCAAGCGTTTGATTTTGGCGCGGGCAGGGGCAACTTCCTCTGCGCGCTGCTCGGCTTCGGCTTCTTGCGTGGCGGCCTCTTCTGCTTGCTGTGCGGCGGCGCTGGTCGCTTTCATATCTGCTTCGAGTGCGGCAAGCTCGTCGGCCAGTTCTGCTTCGGCTTCGGGGCTCAGGGACGAGGGATTTTGTTTGGCGGCGTTGCCGTCCTGTCCGTCGTCATATTCTTCGAGCTGACCTGATTCGATGGCTGCATCAAGCGTGGCGCGTTTTACTTTGAGCACGCGTGTCCGCGGCGCAGGTTTTGCGGCCACCGGTTCTGGTGCTTCTTCAACGGGTGCCTCTGCTGCGGGCGTCGCAGCAGGCGCGTCGTCAAATATGTTGCCTTTTGGCAGATCGTCGAGATCGTCCAGCCCCGGATTTACAGTTTCCGCGCCAATGGCGGAAAGGATGTTCTCATCCATATCATCGGCATCGGAGTCATCCGCATCTGATGTGAGATCGGCAGGCGCGCTTTGGTCCAGCTCGGCTGTTGAAGCGGGATCGGCGATTTCATCTGCTGGTGCATCCGCTTCCGCGTCGAGACGGCTCAGGATTGCGGCGATGTCGTTATCTTCGCTTTCCTCGGTTGCGTCCTGCGCAGTGTAGGGCGCTTCGCTTTGGTCATCGGTGTCCAATGCGTCTTCGAGATCGCGAAGAGTGTTTGCGAGCACATCAGTCTCTTTGTCTGCGGCTTCCTCATCCGCAACATCGGCCACATCGTCGGTCATCTTCGCGCTGGGCGCGACAGAGGCGTCTGCGTGCTGGTCTTCGGAAAAGTCGGGCGCCTCGGCGCTGTCTGACTGTTGTGAGACAACTGCACGAATGCGCGACAGCTTGTCGGCAATGCTGCCTGCTTGTGCTGTTCCAGATGTTGCTTTGACGGGGGCTTCTTCGGCGTCATCTGTATCTGCCTGATCGGCGGACAAGGGCGGAGCATCTGCAAAGAACGCTTTGACGTCCTCGTCGGGCAAGCTGGGCACGATATCGGGTGTGTCCGCAGCGTCAGCCTGCGCCGCGGGCGCATCTTCTGCGGGTGCAGGTACAGGTGTTGCAGCGGCTTTAGGGGCAGTTTGAACTGCGTCCTCCTCAGCCTCGGTCTGCTTGACGGATGGCTTGGCCTGAATGACGGGCGTTCCGACCTTCCTGATCACGCGTGTCGCAGGTTTGGCCTTGGCTGTTTTGTTGGACTTGCCCTCTGTCTCAGACTGCGGCTCTGGCTTGTCTTCCGCAGTGTCAGTCGGCTTTTCAAGAACGGTTGGCGCGTCGTCTGCCACGCTGTCGCTGTCCTGCGCGGAAAGCACAATGGGGCCTTTGTCTTCGCTTGCCTCGACGTGACGCGAAATTTCGCGCTCTGCGATACAGGCGAGCATTTGCGCATCGGGCTGCGCGGGTTCGGCTCCGAAATAGCGGTCATCGGCAGAGAGGTCGCGGAAATACTCCGCAATTGCCTTCATGGTGCCGAAAGAATCGTCGAATCCCTCTAGCGTGCACGAGAAAGTGCCGTAGGATACGGTAAGAATCTTGTTGTTATTTATCATCGGATGCTCGTTCTCTGCGTCTTTGGTAGCGCTTGTTTACCATGACGCCCAAGGCCAAAGCGGCCCGAAACTGTGCCAGACGCGGTATCAGTGTGTGGCGATATTGTGGTTGCGGGCCAAATTCGCCATGTAGGTGATATGTCAGACGCAATGCTCATCAGCTCTTTTCCAGTTACACTTCTCGGTGGGGGGCAGGTTAGCGTGTCAGACCTTGAGGATGCGTTAACCATCGCGCCCGAACTTGTGGCTGTGGATGGTGGTCTGGTGCGCGCATTGGCCGCAGAGGTGAAGCCTGACGCGGTGATTGGCGATATGGACAGCGCCCCCCCAGAGGCCCTTGCCCAGTTGCCGCCAGAGCGGATCCACCGCGTGAGTGAACAACAATCTACCGATTTCGACAAGGCACTTCGTCATGTGAGTGCCCCTGTGACCCTTGGTGTGGGGTTCTGCGGGGGGCGTGTGGATCATCAGCTTGCGGCGTTTCATACGCTGTTGGTCCATGCGGACAGACCCTGCATTTTGATCGCCGAGGAGGAGGTGATTGTGCTGGCACCGCCCAAGCTGGCGCTTGATATGTCGACGGGGGATGTGGTGTCGCTTTACCCGATGGTGCCTGTGGCGGGGCGCAGCACAGGGTTGGAGTGGCCCATTGAAGGGTTGGCCTTTGATCCTGCGCGCTTTATTGGCACGTCAAATCGTGCGGTGGGTCCTGTCACATTGGAATTGGAGGCGGCGGGGATGTTGCTGATCCTGCCGAAGCGCTATCTCAGGCCGTTGGTGGCACATTTCGTGCAAGGCGGCGCGCGGTGGCCTGCTCGCGCAGCACAACATAGATCCCAGCCGCCACGGTGAGGGTGATGCCTGCCGCCGCAAGGGTATTGGGCAACTCGGAGAAGAGTACAAAGCCTACCACCGTGGCCACGGGGATTTCGAGGTATTGCATGGGCGCGAGTGTGGCGCTGGGTGCAAAGCGCAGCGACCATGTCATCAGCAAATGCGCCAAAGTGCCAAGCACGCCAATCGCGGCGAGCATGCTCCATTCCCTGCCATCGGGTGCGATAAGGCTCAGCGGTGCGACATCCATGACAAGGCCGAGCGCCAGCACGGGCGCCATCATCCCCATGGCGATCACACCGCTGACGGCTTGCAGCGCGATGGGGTCGACCTCTTTGGCGATCTGGCGCGTGGTGAGCATGAAGAGCGCAAAGATCACCGCCACTGCCACGGGCAGCAGGGCGACCCAACCGACGCTGAGAAAGTTGGGCTGGATCACCAGCAGCGTGCTGATAAAGCCAACGGCGCAAGCGATGATGCGGTGGGCCCCGACCTCCTCTCCCAGCACAAAGTGGCCGAGCAGCAGCATGATGAACGGCATGACAAAGGCGATGGCGACGGTATCGGCCAAGGGCATGAACTGAAGCGCCGTGAACATGCAGCCGATGCCAAGAATGTGCAGCAGCGTGCGCAGGGCAACCAGCTGCCACACCCGCGCGGACCATTACCACGGAATATTATAGAGCAGGACCAGCGGGATCAGCAGCGCTGCCTGCACGCCAAAGCGTACTAGCACCAGCTGGCCCAGCGGGATGGTCGCGCCCAGCATCTTGGCCAGCGCATCGCCGAGCGGGGCGAGTACGCAAAAGCCGAGCATGAGAGCGATGCCGAGGATGGGCTTGTCCAGTGTCATGCCATAGGGGTAGGGCCGCCGCTTGCTGCTGGCAAGGGCGGTATTGGCGGGGGGTGTTCAGATCAGCAGTTAGGCACGTTGACCGCCAAGCCGCCCAGCGATGTCTCTTTGTACTTCTCGCTCATATCTGCGCCTGTTTGGCGCATCGTTTCGATACAGGCATCGAGTGGTACGAGGTGCGTGCCGTCGCCGCGCAGCGCCAGTGAGGCCGCCGAGACGGCTTTGATCGCGCCCAGCCCGTTACGCTCGATACACGGCACCTGCACCAAGCCTTTGACGGGGTCGCAGGTCATGCCGAGGTGATGCTCGAGCGCGATTTCGGCGGCGTTCTCGACCTGTTCGGGCGACCCACCCATCACGGCGCACAGCGCGCCTGCGGACATGGCTGCGGCCGAGCCTACTTCGGCCTGACAGCCCGCCTCAGCCCCTGAAATGGAGGCGTTGAATTTGACCAGACCGCCGATGGCGGCGGCGGTGAGCAGGAAGTCCTCGACGTGGCTCTCCGAGGCACCTGGCACATGGTCGAGGTAGTAGCGTAGCGTGGCGGGCAGTACGCCTGCGGCGCCGTTGGTGGGGGCGGTGACGACTTGGCCACCTGCAGCGTTCTCCTCGTTCACGGCCATGGCATAGACGCTCATCCAGTCGTTGATCGTGTGGGGCGCGGATTGGTTCACGCCGCGTTCGGCCAGCAGGGCCTCATGGATGCCTTTGGCGCGGCGTTTAACGCTGAGGCCGCCTGGAAGGATGCCGTCGGTCTCCAGCCCGCGCTTGATGCAGTCGTTCATCACCCGCCACAGGCGTTTGCTGCCCTCGCGCAGGTGCACCTCGCCATTGCGGCTGACCTCATTGGCGCGTTTCATCTGGGCGATATTTTTGCCCGAGGCCTTCGCCATCTCGAGCATTTCGGCGGCGGATTTGAAGGGGTAGGGGACGGGTGCGCCCCCGTCGGTGTCTTTGCCTGCGGCCAGCTCTTCCTCGGTCATCACAAAGCCGCCGCCGATGGAATAATAGACCTGCCGCAGGGTGATGTCGCCTTGGGCATCTGTGGCCATCAGGGTCATGCCGTTGGCATGGCCTGTGAGCGGCGTCTCGTAGTCAAAGATCAGATCGGTTTTGGGGTCAAAGCGCAGCGGGTCAAGCCCGTCCACGGTGATGCGGTGGGCCTCCTCGATCCCTTTCAGGGCCTCCTCGGCCTTTTCCGCATCAAAGGTTTCGGGGGTGAAGCCCGCCAGCCCCAGAATGGTGGCGCGGTCCGTGGCGTGGCCTATGCCTGTGAAGGCAAGTGAGCCGTGCAGCGAGGCGCGCACACCGCCGAATTGAAAGGGTGAGGCGCGCATCTGGTCCAGAAACCGTGCGGCGGCCACCATCGGCCCCATTGTATGTGACGAGGACGGGCCAATGCCCACTTTGAACATCTCGAAGACGGATAGGAACATCAGGTGGCACTCCCCTCAGATGGATTGGCATAGGATGGCGCGGAGAATGGTGTGGTGCCTAACCCTTCCGCAGCTTGCACTGTGGCGGTGCAGGGCAGGGTTTCAAGGTGGCGGCAAAGAGTGCCGAGAGCAGGATACTGCGCCGGATCAAACCAGCTGCGGTCCGTGCCTTTTGGATAGAGCGCGCACCAGCGCAGGCAGGCTGCGATGTAGAAATCCAGCCCTGTCGGTGATGCAGCGCCCAGCCATGCAGGCTGTGTTGCGGCAACGGCGTCTAGCTGCCCTAGCGCTGCGGTGATCTGCTTGTGCAGGCCTGCGCGCAGGGCCTCTGTCCGATCAGCGGCGATGTATTTATCGGGGTAGAACATCATGCGCAGGGCTGGGTGCAAAGTGTTGGCGGTGAAGAACAGCCATTTGAGGTAGTCGCCGCGGGCAGGGTCCGCGGGCGCAGGGCCAAGGCCGCCGTGGGTGTCGCCCAGCCACAACAGGATTGCGCCTGTCTCGAACAGTGGACCGTGGGGCGTCTCCAGCACGGGGATCAGCCCGTTGGGATTGAGCGCGAGATATCCAGCGCTGCGCTGTCCGCCCGAAGCGCGGTCCACCAGCGTGCTGCGATAAGGCACGCTGATATGCTCCAGTGCTGCGCGGATGATCAGCGATGCGTTGTCGGGGGCGTAGTGCAAAACGTAGGTCATGGGAGGAGTATGGCACTTTGCAATGTGCAGCACCCGCCTGAAAGCGACGACATGATGCACGGTTCTGCCCTGAGGCGGTCAGCGCAGCAGTCCTGCGGCTGTTACGAAACGGATCACTCTCGCGTGAGAGCTACTCAAGCTGCACGGTATTAGACATATTTGCCCCTCGCACCCCGCGTGCAACTTTCCTATAAGCATGCCTAGACCAAGGGAGCGCTGCCATGTCTTCAGAACTGTCGCCCATCGACAAAGCCAAATTTGTGGCCGCAAAGCGCGCCGCGCAATTTGTCCAGGATGGCATGCGCGTAGGCCTTGGCACAGGCTCCACGGCGGCATGGCTGGTGCGCTGTCTGGGTGAGATGGTGCGCGAGGAGGGCCTGCGCATTCGCGGTGTGCCTACATCGGCCCGCACGGCACAGCTTGCCCGTGAGGTCGGCATCGAAGTGATCAGTCTGGATGAGGCCAAATGGCTGGACCTGACCATCGACGGAGCCGATGAGTTTGACGGTGACCTGAACCTCATCAAAGGCGGCGGCGGCGCGCTGCTGCAAGAAAAGATCGTGGCCACGGCCAGTGACCAGATGGTCGTGATTGCCGACATCGGCAAGGAGGTCGAGCATCTGGGCGCTTTCCCGCTGCCTGTCGAAGTGATCCCTTTTGGTTGGCAGACCACGCAAGCGCTAGTGGAAGAGACGCTGATCTCGATGGATGTGCTGGGACGCACAAGCACGCTGCGCATGAACGGCGACCGCCCGTTTCACACCGATGAGGGCAATTATATCCTTGATCTGCACCTCAACCGTATCGGAAATGCGCGCCAGCTCTCGCTTGTGCTCAACCAGATGCCGGGATTGGTGGAGAACGGATTGTTCATTGATATCTGTGACGCTGTGGTCATCGGTTTTGGCGATGGCAAGGTTGAGGTGCGCGACATCAATGCGGGGACTTCCTCGACAGAGCGGCTCGATTTTGTTGAGAGCGATAACCTCTTTGCCGATCTGGGCGATTAAATACGGCGACTGAAAGGCCTGAACCATGAGTGAATTCGACTTTGACCTGTTTGTAATCGGTGGCGGCTCTGGCGGAGTGCGGGCCGCGCGTGTTGCGGCGGGCGAGTATGGTGCGAAGGTGGGCCTTGCTGAGGAAAGCCGCTATGGTGGGACGTGTGTGATCCGTGGCTGCGTGCCCAAAAAGCTTATGGTCTTCGCTTCGTCCTATGGCGATGCGTTTGAGGATGCGCGCAGCTATGGCTGGGACGTGAACAATGGTCCGTTCGACTGGCACAATTTCGCAGAAAAGATGCGCGCAGAGCTGGACCGTCTGGAAGGCATTTATCGAAATTTGCTCGACGGATCGGGGGTTCAAAAGTTCGATGCGCGTGCGACGATTAAGGATGCGCATACGGTGACCCTGTCGACGGGTGAGGAGAAGACGGCCAAGCATATCCTTATTGCCACAGGCGGGCGTCCTGTGCGCCTTGATGTGCCAGGCGCGGAGCATGGTCTGATCTCTGATGATGTGTTTGATCTAGACGATTTGCCAAAGTCGATCCTGATTGTGGGCGGTGGCTATATCGCTTGCGAATTCGCCTGCATCCTACACGGGCTTGGGGTCGATGTGACGCTGTCCTATCGCGGCGCGCAAATCCTGAACGGCTTTGACGACGAGGCGCGCGGTCTGGTCGCCGACCAGATGCAGACACGGGGCATCACTATGCATTCGGGCTCCAACGTGTTGGAGATGGAAGCGCGGGACGGCGGCACATGGGTGAAATCCAGCACGGGGCTGGAGAAAACATACGACAAGGTATTCTGGGCCACGGGGCGCAAACCAAACTCCGACAATATGGGGTTGGAGGATGTGGGCGTAACGCTGGGGCGCAATGGAGCCATTGAGGTGAATGAATACAGCCAGACGGGCGTGCCCTCGATATATGCGATTGGCGATGTCACGGACCGTGTGAACCTCACCCCTGTCGCGATTCGCGAGGGCATGGCCTTTGTCAAAACCGTCTTCGGCTCAGAGCCTACGCCAGTGGATCACGATCTGATCCCCTCGGCGGTGTTTACGCAGCCTGAAATGGGCACCGTTGGTCTGAGCGAGGAGGAGGCGGGCGCCTCTGAGGAGATCGAGGTCTATGCGACCTCTTTCAAGCCGATGCAGCAGGCTTTTGCGGGGCGCGACGACCGTGTGCTGATGAAGCTCATCGTTTCAAAGGCCACGCGCGTGGTTCTGGGTTGTCATATCGTCGCACCGCAAGCGGGTGAAATGATCCAGTTGGCGGGTATCGCGGTCAAGATGGGGGCCACAAAAGAGCAATTCGATGCCACTTGTGCTGTGCATCCTACGATGTCCGAGGAACTGGTCACCATGCGAAATCCCGTGCGGAGCACGTGAGCGCTGCGAATTGGGCGGGGCCGCGCATATCTTGGCCCTGCGCATCTTGAAATAACCGTGTAGACCCACAAGTCTACACTTAGACGACAAGCCTGCCCTGAAGCAGGGCGACTTAAAGAGGGAAACAAATATGGCTGGTAACACAGGCGGCCCGTGGGGCGGCGGTGGCAATTCAGGCGGCGGCAATAACGGCGGCGGCAATAACGGCGGACCACAGGGTGGCGGCAATAACGGCGGCAACCGTGGCAATGGCGGCGGTGGCGACAAGCCCCCGATCCCCGAGCTCGACGAGCTGGTGAAAAAAGGCCAAGAGCAGTTGCGCGTCCTGATGGGCGGCGGTGGCCGCACCAATGGCACGGGCGGCGGCTCTGGCGATGGTGGCGGCGCGCCCGAGATCACGCGCGGCATGGTTGGCATCGGCGCAATGGTTGTCGTCGCCGCATGGCTCTTCTCCTCCACCTACCGTGTTGAGACGCAGGAACAGTCGATCGAGCTGTTCCTTGGTGAATTCAGCGGGATCGGCACCGAGGGTCTGAACTTTGCGCCTTGGCCATTGGTCACTGCCGAGGTGTTTGACGTTACCACCAACCGCACAGAGAGCCTTGGCGTGAGCCGTGGGGCAGGCGACAATGACGGTCTGATGCTGACCACCGATGAGAACATCGTCGACATTGATTTTCAGGTTGTCTGGAACATCAAGGACGCACAGCAGTTCAAGTTTTCGCTCCGCGATCCTGACCAATCGGTACGCGCGATCTCGGAATCAGCAATGCGCGAAGTCATAGCACAATCCGAGCTGGCCCCGATCCTGAATCGTGACCGTGGTTTGGTGGAGGATCAGGTGAAAACACTGATCCAGACCACGCTGGACAACCGCGAGACGGGCATCAACGTG
>CBFHZX010000009.1:43848-80415 GCA_965660425.1 Sulfitobacter sp.
CGAGCAGGAGCGTGACCGTCTTGAGCGTCAGGCCGATGCCTATGCCAACCAGCGTGTGGCCGAGGCCCGCGGTGAGAGTGCCAAGCTGCTGGAAGCTGCCGAAGGCTACCGCGCCCGCGAAGTCAACGGCGCGATTGGTGAGGCCTCCCGCTTTGAGGCGGTTCTGGCCGAATATGCTGACGCGCCTGATGTGACGCGCAAGCGTCTCTATCTCGAAACGATGGAGAAGGTTCTGGGGCAGGTCGACAAGATCATCCTTGAGAAGAACAACGGAGAGGGCGGCGATAATGGCGTTGTCTCATACCTGCCACTGAATGAGCTGCGACGCAGCGGAGGGTCAAACTGATGAGAAAGAGTGGTTTTCTTCTTCCCGTTTTAGCAATTATTGCGGCGGCTGCGCTGTCCTCGGTCTTTGTGGTGGACGAGCGTGAAAAGGCGCTGGTGCTGCGTTTTGGTGAGATCGTACAGGTCCGCACCGATCCTGGCCTTGGCTTCAAGCTCCCGTTGGTCGATGAGGTTGTGCGGTTCGAGGATCGGATCCTCTCGCTCGAGACAGACCTGATCGAAGTCACGCCCGCCGATGACCGTCGTTTGGAGATTGACGCATTCGTGCTCTACCGCATCGACGACATCGTGCAGTACCGCCAAGCGGTTGGTTCTGGCGGGCCGGCCCGTGCGGCCAATGACCTGAGCGGTATTCTGGAATCCCAGATCCGTGCGGTTTTGGGTTCGCAGGGTGTGACCTCCAACACGATCCTGTCGCCAGAGCGTTCCGCGCTGATGGACCAGATCCGTGTCCGCTCCGACGCGCGCGCAAATGCGTTGGGCCTCGAAGTGGTGGACGTGCGCCTGCGCCAGACCAACTTGCCCGAGCAGAACTTTGACGCCACGCTCCAGCGGATGATCGCCGAGCGTGAGCGCGAAGCCACGGACGAGCGTGCGCGTGGTCGTGAGGCAGCCCAGCGTGTAACCGCCCTTGCGGATCGTACCTTCGAGGAGATCATCTCCGAAGCGCGCCGTGATGCGCGCATCATCGAGGGTGAAGCGGACGCCGAGCGGAACCGCATCTTTGCGGATGCCTATTCCAAGGACGCGGAGTTCTTTGAGTTCTACCGCTCGCTCGCCGCTTATGAGGAAGCGTTGAAAGGCAGCAATTCGCAAATGGTTCTGTCGCCTGACAGCGAGTTCTTCAACTATCTGCGCTCGGATCAGGGGCAGGGGAACTAGACCCTTTTCCTGATTTGACGAGCTTGAGGGGCTGCACTTCGGTGCGGCCCCTTTTTCTTTAGGGCTGGGCCCGCACCGAAGATTATAGAGATTTAACACACGTCTTCGTCATGGTGAGTTGAAATTGGCCAGCTAAGATGCATCTTTGATATTGAAGCTAGAGGGAGCAGCATGCACTCTCGGCCCCAAGAAAATTGCCCCTTTGGGCATGATTTCGATCAGGAGACGACATATGCAGTCCAGAGTGGCACCCCTATCACAGGCACACCCTACACCTCAGGCTCAAACCCGCGCCATGCAGCGCGATACGGCGAAGCCTGTTTTCATAAGGGCCGCTTTGGTCGCGCTGGTGGCTCTGACGCTCATGCTGATGCAGACGGTCATGGCCTTTGCCAAGCCCGAAAGCCTTGCGCCGCTGGCCGAAAAGATCAGCCCTTCGGTGGTGAACATCACCACCTCCACGCTGGTCGAGGGGCGCACTGGCCCGCGCGGCGTCGTGCCCGAAGGATCGCCCTTTGAAGATTTCTTCCGCGAGTTTCAGGACCGCAACCGCGGTGGTGACGACAACTCCCCCGCGCCGCGCCGCTCCTCCGCACTGGGGTCGGGGTTTGTGATCTCCG
Source organism: Sulfitobacter sp. (assembly GCA_965660425.1). Lineage (GTDB taxonomy): Bacteria > Pseudomonadota > Alphaproteobacteria > Rhodobacterales > Rhodobacteraceae > Sulfitobacter. Next base: position 45,696 of record CBFHZX010000009.1, read on the forward strand.
AGGATGGCTATGTGGTGACAAACAACCACGTGATTGATGGCGCCGACGAGATCACCATCGAGTTTTTCACAGGTGGTGAGTTGGTCGCTAAAGTGATCGGCACTGACCCCAACACCGATATCGCCCTGTTGAAAGTCGAAGCCGAAGAGCCGCTGCCTTTTGTGAGTTTTGGCGACAGTGATGCCGCGCGCGTGGGCGATTGGGTCATCGCGATGGGCAATCCGCTGGGGCAGGGGTTCTCCGTCTCTGCGGGGATCGTGAGTGCGCGCAACCGTGCGCTATCTGGCACCTATGATGACTACATTCAGACAGATGCTGCGATTAACCGTGGCAACTCTGGTGGGCCACTCTTTAACATGGACGGCGATGTGATCGGTGTGAACACGGCGATCCTGTCACCCAACGGCGGCTCCATCGGAATCGGCTTTTCCATGGCGGCAAATGTTGTGACACGGGTTGTGGACCAGCTTAAGGAGTTCGGCGAGACGCGCCGCGGCTGGCTTGGGGTGCGCATTCAGGATGTTACCGACGATGTGGCGGATGCGATGGGCCTTGAGGTTGCTTCAGGTGCGTTGATCACTGATGTGCCTGAAGGTCCTGCGAAGGACGCGGGCCTTGAGACAGGGGATGTGATCATGTCCTTTGACGGGGCCGATGTGGCCGACACACGCGGTCTGGTGCGTCAGGTGGGCAACAGCCCTGTTGGGGCCACGGTCCGTGTGACGGTTCTGCGCGAAGGCAAGACACAAACGATTGCCGTCGTTTTGGGCCGCCGCGAAGAGGTTGATGGCAGCGGTACAACGGCGGTTGAGGAAGAGCCGGAAACACCTGAGGCGCCCGAAGTCTCCTCCCTGATGGGGCTGACTGTAACGCCGCTGACGGATGAGATGCGCAGCGAGCTGGCTGCCTCTGACGAGACGAATGGTCTGGCCGTGACAGATGTGGCCGAAGGTTCTGAGGCCTTTGAGAAAGGGCTGCGCGCGGGCGATATTATCACGGAAGCCGGCCAAGAGCAGATCGCCACGATTGCTGATCTGAACGCCCGTGTAGAGGCTGCACGTGACGCAGGTCGCAAATCCTTGCTGCTGCTGGTGCGGCGTGCGGGTGACCCGCGGTTTGTGGCGCTGACCCTCGAAGACGAGTGATCGTCGACAATTTGATCGGTAAGAGGCGCTCCTTGCGGGGCGCCTTTTGCTATTGTGGGGATGGGATCTAGCCGCGGGGGGCGGCAACGATTCCCAGCTCGCGCGCCGTCTCGATAGAGAGTACATCGCTGTGCAGCCCCGCCGCCGATTGCACGGCCAACACAGCGCGCCGTGTCTGGGCATCCATGTTGCCCGTCACTGCGCCTGTGTATAGGCCGCGCACTTGCAACGCACGCTGGAGCGTGGAGATGAATTCGACCGTGAACACAGGCGGGCAGGGGATTTCAAACCATCTGTCCGTGCGCGGCGTCACGATTTGCTGGCGCGTCTCTGTGCGGTACTCGGGCAGGGTGGCAATGCTGCCATCGGGATTGGCCTTGGCAGGTTTCACAAGGATCTGCTCGGTCACGGTCTCAACCACGGCAGGGGTGGGTATTTTCCCCCAACATGTTCCGGGAGGCGCGCCAGCAGGGGCCAAGCCATTGCCCACAATCACGCCCTCTTCCGACACAGACTGCCCCTGGCCTTGCAAGCAAGCAGACAGCGCCAAAACCCCCAGCAAAGGCAGAGGGATGCGCAAGATTTTGCGTGAAAAATATGCCTGTTTCATAGCCCAATACCTTTGGGTCTGTTCTGGCTTGCGCCGATCATATCGCGTTTCACCGCTTTTGCATAGAACCTGCGACAAACGGGCGGCAGGCTGCGGCACAAAAGGGGCTGGTGCGCCCGCAGGCGCTTGAGTAGAAACAGGGAAATGCATCACGAAAGGGCGCTTTGATGGCCAAGATTACCTATGTAGAACACAATGGCACAGAACATGTTGTAGAGGTCGCCAACGGGTTGACCGTTATGGAAGGTGCCCGCGACAATAACATCCCGGGCATTGAGGCCGATTGTGGCGGCGCCTGTGCCTGCTCGACCTGCCATGTTTATGTGGACACCGCATGGGTCGAGAAGCTGCCCGCGAAGGATGATATGGAAGAAGATATGCTCGACTTCGCCTATCAGCCCGATCCAGCGACTTCGCGCCTGACATGCCAGTTGAAGATCACAGATGATCTGGACGGTTTGCGCGTCAAGATGCCTGAAAAGCAGATCTAATGGCAAACAAAGCACGGCGTCAGGTGTTGCGCGTGGGGGGCGTTCAAGCCCGCCGTGCCCTGCTGGCGGCGTGCATGTGTCTGGCTCCTGTTGCAGGCGGGACACAAACCTCGCAACCGTGGCAAGGCCAGCAATTATCGGATGCGCAGTATCAGCAGCCGACAACCCGCTATCCTCATGCGGTGCTGGGCGATGATATCGAATATGGCGCGCTTGCGCTTCGCTATGAAAGCGGCGCGGAATTTGTCATCCGCCTGCCCGAAGACCGCTTGTTCGAGGACACAGCACCTCGTATTGTCGATGTGGATGGCGATGGTCAAGCGGAGGCTGTGGTGGTCGAGAGCCACCAGAGCCAAGGTGCGCGGCTTGCCCTCTACAATGCAGATGGCCTGATCGCGGCAACCCCCTACATCGGCCAATGCTTTCGCTGGTTGGCACCTGTCGCCAGTGCAGACCTCGATGGCGACGGGCTGGTCGAGTTGGCCTATATCGACCGGCCGCATCTGGCGAAAACGCTGCGGGTCTGGCGCTTTGAGGGGGGCAAGCTCTCCCAAATCGCCTCCATGCCCGATCTCACAAACCACCGCATCGGGGAGCGCGAGATCGCAGGGGGGCTGCGCAGCTGCGTGTCAGGGTCAGAGATGATCCTTGCCAGCGGCAACTGGCGCGATCTTGTGGCTGTAGCATTTGATGGCAAGACACTTGCCAGACGCACGATCGGCCCGCACCGCGACCGCAGCAGCTTTGCTGCAGCTCTGGCGTGTAAGTGAAGTTGCGCGCTCTCATTGTTGCTGCGACGTCAGTTGCGTCCCAAGCACAGGCACAAGAGCAACTCACGCCTGACAACTTCCTCGACCTCGCCCTGAACCGTACCTTGAGCTTTTCAAGCATCCATTCTGGCATGCTGGTGGGCGTTGAGGAGTTCTTGCGCCGTGATCTCTCCGTCTGGGCAGATGAAACAGGCCGCTGCACCTACGGGCGCATCGAGATACGCGGCCCGCTGATCTGCTTTCTCTATGAGGATGCACCCGATCCCAAAAATTGCTGGATTCCCTTCAACGATGCAGGAACGCTTCTCGTCATGTCGCAAAACACAGGCGAAGTGCAACGCATCAGCGACATTAGCGACAAACCCGTGATCTGTGAGGATGCGCCCACCTCCTGACCATGCACTTCATTTTGCCAATTAAACTGAAGCCGCGCTGTACCTCAGGTGCCACATCGCTATTTCAGCGCGCGCCAGCCGATATCACGGCGACAAAACCCCTCGGGCCAATCGATCTGCCCGACCATTTCGTACGCCAGATTTTGCGCCTGCGCCAATGTCTGCGCACGTGCCGTCACATTGAGAACGCGCCCCCCAACAGCCACAACCGCACCATCCTGCTCAGCGGTGCCTGCGTGGAAAACCATATTACGGCTGTCTTGGGTCAACCCGTCCAACCCGCCAATCGCTGAGCCCTTAACATAGTTGCCAGGATAGCCCTGCGCAGCCAGCACAACCGTCAGCGCATGATCATCGGCCCAGTTTACGCGCATTTCATCAAGCCGCCCTTCCGCCGCCGCATGCATCAGGTCCAAGGCCTGTGCCCCCAAACGCATCATAAGCACCTGACACTCGGGATCGCCAAAGCGCACGTTATATTCCACCAGACGCGGTGCGCCGTCCTTGATCATCAAACCAGCATAAAGCACGCCCTGATAGGGCATCCCGCGCTTTGCCATCTCGGCCATGCAGGGCCTAATGATCTCGGTCATCGCTCTATCAGCCACCGCATCGGTAAGCACAGGTGCTGGGGAATACGCCCCCATACCGCCCGTGTTCGGGCCTGTGTCACCCTCGCCTACGCGTTTATGATCTTGGGCCGTGCCAATGGGCAGGACATCCTCCCCGTCGCATAGGATGAAGAAGGAAGCTTCCTCACCGTCCATAAACTCCTCGATCACCACCTCTGCGCCCGCCGCGCCGAATTCGCCGCCAAACATGTCGTCAATCGCGGCCTCGGCCTGTGCGACGGTCTCGGCAATGATCACGCCTTTGCCTGCGGCCAGCCCGTCCGCTTTCACAACGATGGGCGCGCCTTGGGTCTGCACATAGGCTTTGGCCGCTGCCGCATCCGTGAAGTGCCCATAAGCCGCCGTAGGGGCGTTGCAGGCATCGCAAATCTCTTTGGTGAATGCTTTTGATGCCTCAAGGGCAGCTGCCGCTTTGGACGGGCCAAAGACCAGCACACCCGCTTCGCGCAAACGATCCGCCACTCCTGCGGCCAGAGGCGCTTCTGGCCCAATGATCACAAAGTCCACATTGTTGCGCGCCGCAAATTCAACAACCGTGCCGCCATCATTGATGTCGATCGCCGCGCAGTCCGTGATCTGTGCGATCCCCGCATTGCCGGGTGCTACAATAAGCTTGTCGCATTTGGGGTTCTGCAAAACGGCCCACGCAAGGCTGTGTTCGCGCCCGCCGCTACCGAGGATCAGAATATTCATGGCGGGTTCTCCCTTGGACTTCATTGTTGCGCGTTTTATGCTGCACACAGCCAAGGTACAAGGACGCAAGCATGGATCTGTTCGACGACCGCGAAGAGGCGGAGCCCGCACGCGACAACAATCCCGAATACACCGTCGGAGAACTGTCGGGCGCCATCAAACGTGTCATCGAGAATGAATTCGGCCACGTCCGCATCCGCGCCGAGATAGGCCGCGTGAGCTTGCCGCGCTCGGGCCATGTCTATCTTGATCTCAAGGACGACAAGGCGGTGATGGCGGGCATCATCTGGAAAGGCGTCGCAGCCCGGCTCGCGACCCTGCCCGAGGAAGGGATGGAGGTGATCGCAACAGGCCGCATCACCACCTTTCCAGGGCAATCAAAGTACCAAATCATTATTGAGGATATCAAACCCGCTGGCATGGGCGCGCTCATGGCGGTGCTGGAAAACCGCAAGGCAGCGCTGCAGGCCGAAGGCCTGTTCGATCCCGCGCGCAAACGCCCGCTGCCCTATCTGCCCGAAATCATCGGCGTTGTGACTTCGCCTTCGGGGGCGGTCATCCGCGATATACTGCACCGCCTGCGTGACCGCTTCCCGCGCAAGGTTCTCGTCTGGCCGGTCGCCGTACAAGGTGCCAAATGCGCGCCTGAAGTGACCCGCGCCATTGAGGGCTTCAACCGCCTCACACCGGGCGGCGCACTGCCACGGCCCGACCTCATCATCGTGGCACGGGGCGGTGGTTCGGTTGAGGACCTCTGGGGCTTTAACGAAGAAACTGTGGTGCGCGCGGCCGCCGCCTCGGACATCCCGCTGATCTCGGCCGTTGGACATGAGACCGACACCACGCTGATCGACTTTGCCTCGGACATGCGCGCACCCACCCCCACCGCAGCCGCCGAACTGGCTGTGCCAGTCCGGCATGAGCTGATGGCCTATCTGGACCAACAGCACGCAAGAATGAGCCGTGCACTGTCCCAAGGGCTGGTACAACGTGCCCAGCGCCTGCGCGATATGGCGCGTGCGCTACCACGCCCCGACAGCCTGCTTGATACACCGCGCCAGCGGCTCGACCGCGCAGGAGACAGGCTTGAGCGCGCAGCCAGCGTGACCGAAAAGCCGAAACTGCGCCTTGAACGCGCAGCGCTGCGCCTCGATCCTGCCCTGATGCAGGGCGTGCAGCAGCGCAAGATAAAGCTGGGTACTCTGGCGGGTGGCATGCGCCCCGCAGCACTGCGCTCGCGTCTAAGTCAGGATAAACAGCGGTTGGAACGCGCATCACAGCGACTGGCCCCCGCGCTAGAGCGTGAATGCAAACAACAGCAGCAGCGGCTGAACCGTGCAACTCGCGCTTTGGGGGAGGCAGGCAACCGCCAGATTGCACAGTGGCGCCGCCAAATCACCGCGGCTGAACGCCTGCGCCGCACGCTGGGCTATGAGGCAACCTTAGAGCGTGGCTTCGCCGTGGTGCGCAGTGGCGACAGCCTCATCACATCCAGCGCAAGCGCCACCAAGGTGGACACCCTCGAAATCCAATTCGCCGACGGCAAAGTCCAAGCAACACCAAAACCCGACTAGCCTCCGTTTCTTTTGGTCCCAAATATCCCGGGGAATCCTTGCGCCCCGACAGGGGCGCTTGGATGGGGCAGCGCCCCTCACACCGTAGCTTGCGAGCTCAAACCCCGATTTTCGGCCCCAAACACAGCATTTCCTCCGTACTGTCGGTCGCCTCATAAAGCGGCGTTGTCGCGGGGTCATTCTCCAACCGCGCAATCAATCCGCGCGGCCCGCGCTCAAAGCTCCAGCATTGCGGCTCAGGCCTCTCGTCGTAGGTAAAACAGATCAACCCATCCGTGGCGTACCATTCCCCGGCCATGCACTGCCCGTCCAGAAAGGACCAACGCACGCGGCGGTCAGGCAGATATATTTCAGCGCCGTATGGCCCTGATTGATCTCCGTAAAAGAGCGTTTTGCCACGGGTGTAGCCGTCGAATTCCTGTGCGCTCATCTGCGCGCCATCGGCAACAACCGCTGTGCCCAGTGACAGCAGAAAAGCGAAGGACAGGATCAGGGGCAGCACTCTCATGGCACCAGTGTCGCAGAATCCGCACCGCACCACCAGAGCGCGCTTGCGTTTCCTATCGGCATCAGCGCTGCCTCGCCACCGCGCAAAGGGCGCGTGAACTGTCGTTTTTCGCCTCAACGCGAAGGGTCCGTTTTGGTAGCCTGTGCCAAAGCGTAAGGGAGCGGTTGCCATGGCACTGGATGCAAACAAGAGCGGGCCTGACAAAGGCGTCTGGAAGTCGGGCAAGGGCAAGGGCCGCCGCCACACCAAGGGCCGTCAGCTTGAAGACACCGCTTGGGGGCAGGTCCGTGATCTGCTGGGCGCCGAGCCGCGCGACCGTGATCTGCTGATCGAGCATCTTCACCTTATTCAGGACGAATACGGCCACCTCTCTGCCGCCCATCTGCGCGCGCTTGCCGAAGAAATGCGCATGAGCATGGTGGAGGTCTATGAGGTCGCCACTTTCTACGCCCATTTCGACGTGGTCCGTGAGGGCGAGACCCCGCCACCCGCGCTCACCATCCGCGTGTGCGATTCGCTGAGTTGTGAACTGGCAGGGGCGCAGGCGCTGAAAGCTGCCCTTGAGGACGGTCTGGACGCGTCAGAAGTCCGCGTGCTGCGCGCGCCTTGCATGGGCCGCTGTGATACTGCGCCCGTGCTGGAGCTGGGCCACGCCCATATCGACAATGCCACCCCCGAGAAGGTGCATGCGGCCATCGCCGCTGGTGATACGCACGCACATATCCCTGACTACGAGACCTATGACGATTATGCCGCGAACGGCGGCTATGCCACGCTGGCGCAGCTGCGCGAGAATGGTGACTGGGAGGCGGTGCAGGAAAAGGTGCTGGCTTCTGGTCTGCGCGGCTTGGGCGGGGCGGGCTTCCCGTCCGGCAAGAAGTGGGGCTTTGTGCGCGCAAACGAGGGAGTGCGCTATCTCGCCGTGAACGGAGATGAGGGCGAGCCCGGCACGTTCAAAGACCGCTACTATCTTGAGCGCACGCCGCACCTGTTTCTGGAGGGCATGCTGATTGCTGCATGGGCTGTGGAGGCCGAGCGCGCTTATATCTACATGCGTGACGAATACCCTGCCGTCCTTCATATTCTGGCCGAGGAGATCGCTGCCCTTGAGGACGCAGGCGTCGTGCCCGCAGGCTATATCGAGCTGCGGCGCGGGGCGGGGGCCTATATCTGCGGTGAGGAATCCGCGATGATCGAGAGCATCGAGGGCAAGCGCGGGATGCCGCGTCACCGTCCGCCCTTTGTGGCGCGGGTCGGCATTTTTGGCAGCCCCACGCTGGTCCATAACGTCGAGACGTTGCATTGGGTCGCGCGCATCTGCCGCGAGGGGCCTGAAATCCTCTCTAGCGTTGAGCACAACGGTCGCAAGGGATTGCGCAGCTATTCCGTCTCGGGCCGTGTGGCCAAGGCAGGTGTCTATCTGCTGCCCGCAGGGTCCACCATCACTGATATCATCAAAGCGGCGGGGGGCATGGTGGAGGGTCATACCTTCAAAGCCTATCAACCCGGCGGCCCATCCTCGGGCCTGTTGCCCGCGACGATGCACGATGTCCCGCTTGATTTCGACACGTTGCAGCCGCACGGCAGCTTCATCGGATCGGCGGCGGTTGTCGTTCTGTCTGATCAGGACAGCGTGCGCGATGCGGCGCTCAACATGCTGCGGTTCTTTGAGGATGAAAGCTGTGGCCAGTGTACGCCCTGCCGTGTCGGCTGTGGCAAGGCGGTGCAGTTGATGCAGGCGGACCGCTGGGATCAGGGGTTGCTTGAGGAGCTGTCGGCGGCGATGGTTGATGCTTCGATCTGCGGTCTGGGGCAGGCTGCGCCGAACCCGATCCGCCTCACGATGAAGCATTTCCCTGACGAAATCTGACGCCTATTTATTCTGCACCACAAGGCAGGCACAGCGCTGGCGCTTGAGGCTGTTGCAGAGCTTGGTTGCGTTCTTAAAGCTTTTGCGACCGATACGGGCGAAGAAATAGCCTTTCTTCCCCGATACGCGGTTCTTGACGTAGACAAGGTCCAGCTTTTCGCCTGCAATCTGGCCGCGGCAGCTTGCTGTGCGGCTGCGCACTTTTTCCTGCGCGGATTTCTTGGATGTGCCAAAGCCAAGCTGCACGCCCCATGGCTTGATCGGCGCGGGGGCGGGGCCACGCGTTTGATGGGCGTCAGGCGGCGGTTGGTGGCCATCTCAGAGCAGGCGTCAAAGAAGCTTTTTTCGGGCGCGAGGCTGGAATCGTGGTCTTTGGACGGCGTGTCGCGCCATTGCCCGGCGGTGAGGCCTGTGATGATTGGGACGTAATTTACGGTTTCCTGCGCCAGACCTTTGCCTTCCAGAAACCCCTCCGCGCGCCGCTCGCCTCCGTTGCCGTATTTCTTGACCATCTCGGCAAGGTATTGCGCGGAATGTTCCAGCGCGTCCGCGGGGTTATAGGGGTCTTTGAGGCCGCGTAGCCGCGCTGTAGACGGGATGAACTGCGCAATGCCGCGCGCGTTTGCAGGGCTGAGCGCGTTGGGGTCAAAGCGGCTTTCCTGCCATATCAGGCAGGCGAAAAAGCCCGTGTTGAGGCCGTGGCGGGTGCTGAACGTCTCAATCGCGTTGCAGGTGTCATAGACGAAATGCTCTGCACGGATGCAGTGCACATGCCCCCATTTGCCCGTACTGCACTTGAGTGCGCGCGGATCGGCGGCGGCAGGGGCGACCAAGCCTAGGGTCCAAGCCACTGATAAGAGGGCGATCATCAAGCGCATAGCACTTTGGTGGCTGTTGCGTGCGCCCTTGTCAATCGCGCGCCCTTCCATCCGCTGCTGCAAGGCGTTAGATCAAAGGGAGATTAGAAGTCGGAGACCCGCAGCGATGGCATTTTTCAAGAAGCTCAAAGACAAGCTGTTCAAGTCCTCCTCTAAGATTGACGAGGGGCTGGAGGCGATTGTCAGCGATGGCGGTGTGGCGGAGGCGCAGGAGACGCCAGAGCCTGCGGTGGATGAAGAAGCGCTGCGGCGCGAGGCGGCGGAGGCCGAGTTAGCGGCCCGCAAAGAGGTTGAGGCACGCGAACAAAGCAGACTTGCGCAAGAGGCTGCCGAGAAAGCAGTGCAAAAAGCGCGGGCCGAAGCGGATGCTGCGCAAAAGGCGCAAGCTGAGGCGGCAGCGCATGAGGCACAGCAGGCTGCCGAGGCGGCGCGCCTTGCCGAAACCATGGCCCAAGCAGCAGAGGATGCGCAAAAGCTGCAGGAGGCCGAGGCCGCGCGTCTGGCCGAGGAGGAGCGAATCGCGCGCGAGGAGGCCGCGGCAGAAGCTGCTCCAGAGCCTGTTTCATTGAGCACAACGCTCAAGCCTGTTCTGGACGAGGCAGAAGCTGAGCCTGGGCCCAAGCGCGGTATCCTCGGCCGCCTCATGGGGCGCGGTGCCACTGCCCCCGTAGTGCGCCGTGTGCTGGATGACGCAATGCTCGAGCAGCTTGAGGAGCTTCTCATCACCGCCGATATGGGCGTGGATACGGCCCTGCGGGTGACAGCCAATATGGCCGAAGGGCGGCTGGGCAAAAAGCTCTCGGTGCAAGAGATCAAAACCCTGATGAGTGACGAGATCGCGCGCATTATGGAGCCTGTGGCCAAGCCGCTGCCGCTTTATGCCAAGACGCCTCAGGTGGTGCTGGTGGTTGGGGTCAACGGCTCTGGCAAGACCACGACCATTGGCAAGCTGGCCAGCCAGTTCCGCGCGGCGGGCAAGAAGGTGGTGATTGCTGCAGGCGATACCTTCCGCGCCGCCGCCGTGGAGCAATTGCAGGTCTGGGGCGAGCGTGCGGGCGTGCCTGTGCTGACGGCGCCGCAGGGGAGCGATCCTGCCAGCCTTGCATATGACGCGATGGTCAAAGCAGAGGCCGACGGGGCCGACCTGCTCATGATCGACACGGCGGGGCGCTTGCAAAACCGTAGTGATCTGATGGAGGAACTGGCCAAGATCGTGCGGGTGATCCGCAAGAAGGATCCGGATGCGCCGCACAACACGCTGTTGGTGCTGGATGCCACTACGGGGCAGAATGCGGTGGGTCAGGTGAAAGTGTTTCAGGAAATCTCCGATGTGTCAGGGCTGGTGATGACCAAGCTCGACGGCACGGCCAAAGGCGGCGTGCTGGTCTCGCTGGCCGATAAATTCGGCCTGCCTATCCATGCGATTGGCGTGGGCGAGCAGATTGACGACTTGCAGGCCTTTGATCCGCAGGAATTTGCCGATGCGCTGACAGGGCTGGACCGCTAGCGCTTGACCGATTGGCTCATCTCCATTGAGGGGACGGAGGCGGGGCATACCCTTGCGCTGATCCTCGCGTTGATAGCTGCGTTTTTGCACGCCGTTTTCGGCGCGCTCCAGAAGGGGCGGCATGATCCGTGGCTCACGCGCGGGGCGATTGACGGCTGCTATTGCCTGATGGCCATGCCGTTTGCCCTGTTTGTTGTGCCGTGGCCCGAGCCACATATGTGGCTGATCTTTGTGGGCGTGCTGGTGATCCATACGGCCTATAAATTCCTGCAGGCCGCCGCCTACACCAAGGGCGCCTATACGGTTGTCTATCCTGTGGTGCGCGGGACGGGGCCGCTGTTTACCGTGATTGGGGCCTATTGGATATTTGGAGAGGTGTTCAACGGCACGCAGTGGCTGGGCGTGGCTGTGCTGATGGCGGGGATTTTCGGGCTTGCCGCCTATAATCTGGCCTATCTGGAGGCCGAGCGGGACACGCTGAATGTGGCGCTGATGCTGGCGGTGGTGACAGGGCTGTTTGTGGCGCTCTATACCACGTTTGACGCCTACGGCATCCGTGCGACGGCCAATCCGTTCACCTTTCTAGCGTGGTTTTTCATGATCGACGGGTTTGTGTTCCCGATCCTTGCCTATCTGCGCTGGAACGCAATGGACAACCCGCCCAATGTTGGCCCCTTGATGCAGCGTGGGGTGCTGGGGGCGGTGATCGCGGTGGCAAGCTTTGGCTCAATTATGATGGCCACACGCCTTGATAAGGTGGGCGAGGCCGCAATATTGAGAGAGACATCAACAGTGTTTGCGGCCTTGATCGGCTGGCTGGTGCTTAAAGAGACGGTAGGGCCGCGCAGGGTTGCGCTTATGACGCTGATCGCGTTGGGTGCCGTCATTGTGGAATTCGGAGGCTAGTGCATGGCGCAGGCGCGTGAGATCAACCCCATTCTGAAGCAAGTGATGGAGCTTGGCCCGACGCTTGCGTTCTTCGTGCTCTACATCCGCATCAAGGATGATGTGTTCACCTTTGGTGGCACGGAATACACGGGCTTTATCGTGGCGGCGGTTGTCTTTGTGCCAATCCTGCTGTTGGCGATGGGCATTCTGTGGGCGCTGACGGGTAAACTGAGCCGCATGCAGGTGTTCACGGCCTTCATGGTGATTTTCTTTGGCGGGCTGACGGCATGGTTCAACGACGAGCGGTTCTTTAAGATAAAGACCACCATCGTCTACGGCTTTCTGGCGGCGATCTTGACGATTGGCCTGCTGCGCGGGCGGTCGTGGCTGGAATATGTCATGGCCGATATGATGCCGATGCAGCACGAGGGCTGGATGATCCTGACCAAGCGGCTCACGCTCGCGTTTTTGGTGCTGGCGGTCGCCAATGAGTTCATCTGGCGGACCATGTCGACGGAGGCGTGGGTCAAGATCGAGACGTTCGGCTTTCCTATCGCCCTCATGGCGTTCCTGATGTGGCAGTTCTCGCAGTTGCAGCCCTATTTGATTGAAGAAGAGGACGGCGCGGGGGGCAAGTCCTCCTAAACGGCGATGTGCGCTATTTCCTGAGTTCCGCGAACAGGGCGCGCCCCGCCTGCACGCCATCTCGCGCGCCCATCACCGCCAACCAGCGCGCCATATGCGGCTTGTCGTCGAGGGTCTGCTGCTGGCCTTCCCACAGCAACGCCCAGCCCCAGATTGAAAAATCGGCAATCGAGATGAAATCTCCTGCCACAAATTCATGCTGCGCAAGCTGGCGGTCCAGCACGCCGTAAAGCCGCGCCGTCTCGGCGCGGTAGCGGTCTTTGGCGTAGGGCACATCTTCTTTCGCGAATTTCAGAAAGTGATGCGCTTGCCCAGCCATCGGCCCCAGCCCGCCCATCTGCCACATGAGCCATTGATCAACCGAGATGCGATCCCGCTCGGACGTGCCATAGAACTGCCCTGTCTTGCGCGCCAGATATTGCAAGATTGCCCCACTCTCGAAAATCGAGACGGGCTGCCCGTCCGGCCCAATCGGATCGGTGATCGCGGGCATGCGGTTGTTGGGCGCAATCGTCAGAAATTCAGGTGCAAACTGATCGCCCTTGCCGATATTGATCAGATGCGTCTCGTACGGCAGTCCCATCTCCTCAAGGCAGACGGATATTTTCCAGCCATTGGGCGTGGGCCAGTAGTAGAGATCAATGGGGGCAGGCATCATCTGGTCCTTTGCAAAACTGCGCTGGGCAAAGCATGCGTGTTTCTGCCCCCAAGGCAAGGGCCTGTGGGGATATCGAATGGCGTTCATCGCCTTCACACCTCGGCCCGCCAGAGCATGGGAGGCATATATCAACACCCCGTGACACCTCTGCGGCCGCCTTGACGGTGTGGCGCTAATCGCCTAATCAAACCCCTGTGGCGATTTGTTACCGGATTGCGGGCCACGTAAAATATTCCGCTAAAAGGTCAGGATGAAAGACCCCTTTCGCTTGACCGCGTATGGGGTTTTTTTTGTGCCGACCCTTTTGATCGGGCACGTAGAGAGAGCGCACCAGAGGTGTGCAAAAGGGATACTAAACGATGAGCAACGATTGGAAGCCTTCCACAAAAGCCGTGCATACTGGCACGCGGCGCAGCCAGTATGGCGAAGTCTCCGAGGCGATTTTTTTGACGCAGGGCTTTGTCTATGACAGTGCCGAGCATGCCGAGAAGCGGTTCATCAACTCGGGCGATGACGAGTTTATCTATGCCCGCTACGGCAACCCGACGGTCAAAATGTTTGAGGAGCGGATCGCAGCCCTTGAGGGGTTCGAGGACGCGTTCGCAACGGCATCGGGGATGGCGGCAGTCTCTGGCGCGCTGACGTCGATGCTCAAGGCAGGTGATCATGTGGTTTCGGCCCGCGCTCTCTTTGGCTCTTGCCTTTATGTGCTTGAGGATATTCTGAGCCGTTACGGTGTTGAGGTGACCTTTGTCGACGGCACCGATCTGGTCCAGTGGGAGGCCGCGATCCGCGAGGATACCAAGGCAGTCTTTTTTGAATCCATCTCCAATCCGACGCTGGAAGTCATTGATATCGAGGCTGTCTCCAAGCTGGCCCATGCAAAGGGTACGCTGGTCCTGATCGACAATGTCTTTGCCACGCCCGTTTATAGCCGCGCGGCGGAGCAGGGTGCGGATGTGGTGATTTATTCCGCCACCAAGCATATCGACGGGCAGGGCCGCACCCTTGGCGGTGTGATCCTTGGCAGCCGCGAATTCATTCGCAAAACGGTTGAGCCTTACATGAAGCACACGGGCGGTTCCATGTCGCCTTTCACCGCTTGGGTGATGCTTAAGGGGTTGGAGACGATGGGGCTGCGGGTGCGGGCGCAAACGGCAACAGCGCTTGCAGTGGCGCAGGCGTTGGAGGGCAATGGCGCCTTGGTCCAGACCATCTATCCTGGATTGCCGAGCCATTCGCAGCACACCCTCGTGCAGGCGCAAATGGGGGCAGGCGGCACGGTGCTGGCACTTGATATCAAGGGCGGCAAGGACGCTGCGTTCCGCTTCCTTAATGCGGTGCAGATCGGGCTGATTTCCAACAATTTGGGCGATGCGAAAACCATCATGACCCACCCCGCGACCACTACGCACCAGCGTCTGCCAGATGCGCAAAAAGCCAGCCTTGGAATCACGCAAGGATTGGTGCGCGTCAGCATCGGTTTGGAGGATGCGGACGATCTGGTTGCAGATTTTCTACAAGCATTGCGTGCAGCGAATTAAGGGGAATGGCGGAAATTCCCCGTTAAGTGTCGGAAAATTTTTGGCAATATCATGTAGGGAGCCTACATATGGTTCCTGACCGAAAAGGGGGCTTATCCATGAATATTGCCACACCAATACCGCCAATGCCTGACCGCACTGCAGCCGAGCAAGCGCTTGAGACGCTGCGCGCATGGGCCGCGGGAGCGAATGAAGCCGATCTGGCCACGCTGGACCCTGCGATGGTGCAATTGTTGAAAGGCGGGGATGCCTATCCTTTGTTCGAGCGTGAATACCCTGCCGATTTCGAGATTGAGCCGGAGTATAAGGCGAGCCTGCCCGACCTGCAAAACGGACCATCCAGCCTCATCAAGGGGGCCAACCAGCAGATCCAGCACGTCGGCATTTCCAATTTCCGCCTACCCGTGCGGTTCGAGACCCGCGATAACGGTCCCCTGACGCTTGAGACATCCGTGACGGGCACTGTGAGCCTCGAGGCGGACAAAAAGGGCATCAACATGTCCCGCATTATGCGCAGCTTTTACAAGCATGCGGAAAGCACCTTCAGCTTCAAAGTGATCGAAGCGGCGCTGGACGACTATATCACTGATTTGGAGAGCTTTGACGCGCGCATCCAAATGCGTTTCTCTTTCCCGATGAAGCTGGGCAGCCTGCGTTCGGGGCTGGAGGGCTATCAGTATTACGACGTGGCACTTGAGCTAGTGGAGAGCGCGGGTGTGCGTCAAAAGATCATCCATCTCGACTATGTATATTCCAGTACCTGCCCGTGTTCATTGGAGCTGTCGGAGCATGCCCGTGCCACGCGCAACCAGCTTGCTACGCCGCATTCCCAGCGCTCCGTCGCGCGGGTGTCTGTGCTGCTCGACGGCGATGCGGATGTGCTGTGGTTCGAAGACCTCATTGACGCCTGTCGCCGCGCCGTGCCGACCGAGACGCAAGTCATGGTTAAGCGCGAGGATGAACAGGCGTTTGCCGAGCTGAACGCAGCCAATCCGATTTTCGTCGAGGATGCGGCACGCCTGTTTTGCGCGCAATTGCTGGCGGATGCGCGGATATCCGATTTCCGCGTGGTGGCCAGCCATCAGGAAAGCCTGCACAGCCACGACGCTGTCAGCGTTCTGACCGAGGGGCCGACATTTGCGCAATCAAGCTTTGATCCCAAGCTGTTCAATACGCTGTTCCACGTAGGTTAACCACCTCAGCAAACTGTCATCTGATCAAGGGGCCGTGCCATATGTTGGTGCGGCCTTTTGCTGTTTGCTGCCTTTACACTGCGCAATGTCATCAATGCAGTGGATGAGGAGCGGCTATGCAGTTTTGGGCGTGGTGCTGCAGTGCAGCGAGGTCTGGCTTGCGGGTACGGGAATGATCCCGACCGACACAAGCGATGAAGGCACATCCGATGACCTATCCGACTTCTTCCGACAAACTTTCCGCGCCCGAAGCACTGGCAACTGGGTTTGCAAATAAGGTGCTCTCGCTGATGGCATCCTTTTTCCGCAGCTTGGCCACTGCGACAGAAGCCTCCTCGCGTTTTCACCAGATCGAAGCGTTGCAGGCCAAAACCGATGAAGAGCTGGCCGCAATGGGCCTGCGCCGCAATCAAATCGCGCGCTATGTTTTTCAGGAGCTCTTCTACTGCTGAGGCGCAGGCAAATGTGCACGGACCCGTTCGCGTTCTTTGGACAAAGGCGGGCACGGGTCTTTTGGCATGTTGGGTGGTGCGCAGGCGCTGCCTGACCTTGACATAGCGCCTGCACCGCGCCAACCCTGCGGCTATGGACCTGCGCCCTGTTGGATATGTGATTGGCCTTTTGGTGGCCGTGCTCGGGCTGGCCATGCTGGTGCCCCTGCTGGTGGATATTGCCGAAGGGCAGGGCCATTGGCCCGTCTTCTTGCAAAGCGCGCTCATCACCCTTGTTGCGGGTATTGCAATGGCGCTGGCCTGTGCGAGCGGGGTCAAAGAGGGGCTGACAATCCAGCAAACCTTCTTACTCACCTCTTCGGTCTGGATTGCCTTGCCTGTGTTTGGCGCGATCCCCTTTGTGTTGGGGGCGATGAATGCTAGCGCTGTGGACGCGGTGTTCGAGGCGATGTCGGGCTTGACCACAACAGGGTCCACTGTCTTTAGCGGGTTGGAGGAATTGCCCAAAGGTCTGCTCATCTGGCGGGCGATCCTGCAATGGCTTGGCGGGATCGGTATTATTGTTGTCGCGATGGTGTTTCTGCCCGAGCTGCGCGTGGGCGGCATGCAGATCTTTAAATCCGAGGGCTTTGACACCTTCGGGAAAATCCTGCCCCGTGCAGGTCAGATCGCGACCCAGATTTCGGGCCTCTATGTCTCGTTCACGCTGATCTGTGCGATAGTGTATCTGTCGCTGGGCATGGATGTGTTTGATGCGACTGCCCATGCGATGACCACAATCGCGACGGGGGGCTTTGCGAATTATGACGCGTCATTCGGCGCGTTTCAGGGGCCTTTGGAATATGCGGCGGGCCTGTTTATGATCCTCGCGGCACTGCCGTTTGTCCGCTATGTCCAACTGATCAATGGCAATCCGATGGCGCTGCACCGTGATCCGCAGGTGCGCGGTTTTGTAATGACGATCGCGGTGTTGATCGTCTTGCTTGTTCTGGTGCTCGAGAGCGACGTGCATCTCGACAACGAGCAGGCGGTGCGTGAGGCGTTCTTTAACGTGACGTCTATCATTTCGGGGACAGGCTATGCCTCGGTTGACTACATGCAATGGGGCAGCTTTGCGGTGGCGCTGTTCTTTTTCGTTGGTTTGATCGGGGGCTGTGCGGGATCGACCGCCTGTTCGATCAAGGTCTTCCGCTACCAGCTGTTATTCGCCTCCATCCGCGCACAGCTACAGCGCATCCGCTCGCCCCACGGAATATTCACACCCCGCTATGATGGCCGCCCTGTAAGCGAGGAGGTGCTGGCCTCGGTGATGACCTTCTTTATCTTCTTTGTGGTGACATTGGGCATTGTCGCGGTGGCGCTGTCGATGACGGGGCTGGACTTTGTAACATCCGTCTCGGGTGCAGCTGCAGCACTTGGCAATATCGGACCAGGCTTGGGCGATATCATCGGGCCTGCGGGCAACTTCTCGAGCCTTAATGAGACGGCCAAGTGGATACTTGTCGTGGCCATGTTGTTGGGGCGGCTCGAGTTGATGGTCGTCTACGTCATTTTCACAGTTAAATTCTGGAGAGCTTAATGCCTGATCCTGTCACCCGCCCGTTGGGCGCACAAATCTCCCATATGCTCAAGGAGCGCGGGGTTGATGTGATTTTCGGCATTCCGGGGGTGCATAATCAGGAGATGTACCGCGGCATTGAGGAGGCGGGCATCACCCATGTACTGGCGCGTCACGAGCAGGGGGCGGGGTTCATGGCTGACGGCTATGCCCGTGCATCAGGCAAGCTCGGTGTGGCTTATGTCATCTCGGGGCCGGGGCTGTGCAACATCATGACGCCGATGGGTCAGGCCTATAGCGATTCTGTACCCGTGTTGGTGATTTCCTCCTGCCTTGACGAGACGTCCGCGCAGCGCGGGCAGTTACACCAGATGAAAGATCAGGAGATCGCGGCGGGCACAGTGTGCGAGTGGTCGGAGACGGCGCTGAGCGCGGATGCGGTCTATACGCTGGTAGACCGTGCATTGGTCGAATTCGAGACAACGCGCCCGCGTTCCAAACATATTCAGGTGCCGATTGCGCAATTACAGGCTCAGGCCTTGCCCGCACCTGCCACACGGGGCCGTGCACGGCATGCATCCTTTTGCGAAGGGGATGTGATCCGTGTGGAGGACATGTTGTCGGCGTCCCAAAAGCCGTTGTTCATCTTTGGTGGCGGGGCGCGTTATGCCGCGGATGCGGCGCGTGGAGTGGTGAAGGCATGCAGTGGGGCCAGTTTTTCCACCTATGCGGGGCGCGGGATTATTGGAAAGGACGATCCACTGCACTTTGGCGCTTGGCTCGCCATGCCAGAAACGGCTGATGTGATCGCGCAGGCCGATCTGGTGGTCGCGGTCGGGACCGAACTGGCGGAGGTGGATATCTGGCGTGCGCATTTGGGGCACACCGCGCCAATGATCCGTATCGACCTAGATCCCGAAGTATTGGGCGATACGCAGCGCGCAGAACATCCCGTGCAGGCCGAAGCAGGCGCGTTTTTATCTGTGCTGTGGGAAGCGGTGCACGGCATGACGCCCAAGTCAGGGTGGAGCGCGCCCGACATTACGGCACTGCGCGCAGCTTGGAGTGCTCAAACCGACGCCGCACGTCCCGGCATTGTGCCGCTGTGTAATGCGCTGAGCGCGGTTATCCCCAAAGACACAATGATCTATTCCGACATGACCCAATTCGCCTATGTGGCCAAGGAGGTCTGGGACATGGACCGCCCTGGCCATTGGCACCACCCTTACGGCTTTGGCACGCTGGGCTATGCCACGCCTGCCGCGATTGGCGGGGCGATTGCGCGTAAGGGCAAGCCCACGATGGCGATCATCGGGGATTACGGGTTCCACTATACCATGCAGGAGCTTGGCGTCGCGGTTGAGTTGGGCCTGAGCCTGCCGATCATCTTGTGGGACAACGGCAAGCTGGGCGAGATTGAGGACAGTATGGTGCGCGCACAAATCGCACCCAACGCCGTGATCGCGCACAACCCTGATTTTTGCAAACTGGCCGAGGCCTTCGGGGCGCGCAGCGCGGCACCGCAGAGCATTGAGGCCTTCCAGAAAGCGGTATCAGAGGCGTTTGAAGCAGACGGCCCAACGCTCATCTACGCAACGCCAGCCCTCACGGCGTAGGTTTGGGCAACATGGGGCTGCCATAAGAAGCGGGCCGGAATTTCATCGAAATTCCGGCCCGTGGATTGTTTGATGTTGTGGGGGCTATTCCCAGCAGCTGACCAGTACCGTCATGCCGTTTGCTTTCTCTGAAAGCTGAAAGGCCGTCAGGCTGTCTGCGCCGTCTGCGGCGCTGTCTGTCAAGGGGATACCTGCCGCGCTTCCTGCCTCGACCAAGGTCGTTGCTGCCACAGCAAAGCTGACACCATCGGGAAGCTGTGGCCCGCCCTCGGGCGCAGTCGTCAGCATGCCGATCACAGCGCCTGTGCGCTCAAGCACGGGACCGCCTGCATCGCCTGCACGGGTGCGCAGGGCCAGACGGCTGATGTTCTCCTCACCCTGCAACCCCTTGAGGTCGGCCAAGGTGCCAAAGGCAATTGACGGCGCGCTCAGCACACCCTCGAAGGAATAGCCAGCAGAGGTGACCTCGCTTTGAAGGCGCGGTGTCTGCGCGGCAAATGTAGCGACGGCCTGAGGGGAGAGCGCGGCGGAGGGTTTCAGCAAGGCAACGCCCCGTGCAGCATCATCCGCGATCACACTTGCATACATGTCACCGTCCAGCGTGATCCGCGAGCAGCTTTGCACAGCCGCCGAGGTGGTCACCACATCGCCCGCGCTTGTGACGAAAAAGCCAGAGCGCGACATCTTGGGTTTGCGGATTTGCAGACCCGAGATCAGATCAATGGACTGTTGGGAAGCATCCCCAGCTGACGCGCTCAGCACACCGGGCATACGGGAAAAGCTGCTGCGCATCTCTGACAGCACGCGGCGGCGGCGCTCTTCATCGCCTGCAGGCCAGATCAGCGTAAAGCCCTTGATCTCGCCATTCTCAAGTGCGGCTTCGGTATAGCTGATCATGCGACCATTCTCGCCGACCAGTGTGAAACTGGAGTTGTTGCGCTCGCGCGGTCCATCCAGTGGCACGATCTCGAGGGTTTGCATGATCTCATAGAGGCCGAACAGCGTGTCCTGATCACCGGGCT
The DNA here is from genome assembly GCA_965660425.1 of Sulfitobacter sp. Classification (GTDB taxonomy): domain Bacteria; phylum Pseudomonadota; class Alphaproteobacteria; order Rhodobacterales; family Rhodobacteraceae; genus Sulfitobacter. The sequence continues at coordinate 66,345 of CBFHZX010000009.1, forward strand.
GGCTGATGAGCAGCACGCGGGCATCGATGTCGCCCGTCGGTGTGTATTGTGCGAAAGGCGGCTCGTAGCGGTCAAAGGCTACGACATCCATCGGCAGGGTCATCTCGATCCCCGCCTGTGTGTCGCGCACGCGGCGCAGGCCCAAGCCCTCAAGCACGGCATCATATTGCTTTTTGAGCGCTGTACGTTGCAGCGTGGTCAGAACGCCTGTTGCCTCGAAGTTGTTGGCCTCTTGCCACGCAGCCATGGAGCTGCGCGTGCCGCGCCCGAAGGAGCCGTCAATCGAGGCGGTGTAGAACCCTGCCCATTGCAACATGACCTGAAGATCTTTCTTCTGGTCAAGGTCCAGCGCCCGCTCGGAGCGGAGTGCTTGCGCGCGTGTTTCATCTGCTGGTTCAGGCTCGGGCTCTGGTTCAGGCTCTGCCACGACGGCAGGCTCGGCGGGGGTCTCGTCAGCTTGGGGGGCCTCGGCAACTTGTGGTGTCTCTTCAGTAGCCTCTGGCGCTTGCCCTTCAGGGGCAGTGCCCGCTGGTGCGTCAACGGCGCCTTCGCCTAGAATATTCGCACCCACGGGCCAGAACTGCTGGCGCAGGCGGCTGGACCGCTGGATAAAGCTGTCACGCGGGATCAGCCCGTCGCGGCGGTACTGGCGCAGTACGATATCGGCATCCGCGCGGTGGTAGGGACCAACCACTACGGCGTACCATCCACCGCCAACGGCAAACCCGTTCACGTCTTCCAGCAAGGTCGTGTAGGCGCGTGCACGGTCTGTGGCGCGGCTAAGTGATTGCTGCGCTTCGATCTGCACCCACACGACCTCATCGGGATCGACGGATTGTGCGGTGGCGGGGGTGATCAGACCAAAGGTCAGCACCATTAGGCAGATTGTCAAAAATCGCAGCATCTTTGTATTAACTCTCACAGCATTAATTTGCGGCACATAATCAGGATTAGGCGGTGATTCCCATATCATAAAGGCGTTCACCCTCAGTTTTAACGCCTTGAGCGGGCCAATTGGCGCGGTTTGACGCGAAGCGGTGCAGATGATTGACCCCATGCCGCCCGCACCTTAGGAAGAGCGCGAAATGGCAAAGGTCGAACTCATGTCGCAAACACCCCGTTCTTTTCAGGAAATTATCCTACGGTTGCAAACCTATTGGGCGCGTCAGGGCTGTGCGATCCTACAGCCCTATGACATGGAGGTAGGGGCAGGCACCTTTCATCCCGCCACCACCCTGCGCAGCTTGGGTGATCAGCATTGGGCCGCCGCCTATGTGCAGCCGTCACGCCGCCCTACCGACGGGCGCTATGGCGAGAACCCCAACCGTTTGCAGCACTATTACCAGTATCAAGCACTGATCAAACCCAGCCCGCCCAATCTTCAAGATCTCTACCTTGGCTCGCTCGAAGCGATTGGTGTGGACATGGATCTGCACGACATTCGCTTTGTCGAGGATGACTGGGAAAGCCCAACACTGGGCGCGTGGGGCTTGGGTTGGGAAGTCTGGTGTGACGGTATGGAAGTGAGCCAGTTCACCTATTTCCAGCAGGTCGGGGGGCATGACTGCCACCCTGTCTCGGGGGAGCTGACTTACGGCCTCGAGCGTTTGGCGATGTACATCCTTGGCGTGGATCACGTGATGGACATGCCCTTTAACGATCCCGACGCGCCCATCCCGCTGAGCTATGGCGATGTGTTCAAACAGACGGAAGAAGAATATGCGCGCTGGAATTTCGATGTGGCCAACACCGAAGTGTTGCTGCGTCATTTCGAGGAGGCGGAGGCCGAGTGCAAAGCCATCATCAGTCAAGAGCAGATAGACCCCAAGACGGGCAAGCGTATCGTCATGGCCCATCCCGCGTATGACCAAGCGATCAAGGCAAGCCACATGTTCAACCTGCTGGACGCACGCGGCGTGATCTCCGTGACGGAACGACAAGCTTACATCGGCCGCGTGCGTGCACTGACCAAGATGTGCGCCGATGCTTTTGTCCAGACGCGTGCGGGCGGCTGGTCGGATGACGCGGCATGATGGGCAAAATTCTGGGGAGTGTTATTTTGGCTTCTGCTCTACTCGCCGGTGCGGCGCTTTACTATCTGCAGGTTTACGGCTTCTACCAAGAGGTCGACGCCCCCGCTGAGGGTGTCGTGCTGATCCCGCTGGCCAGTGCGGAGGCTGAGGTGATCCCGATGGAGGGGCTCCAAGCTATCGACGCCGACAGCTCGCCCATCCGCTACCGCGCCTGTTTCACCACGCCCTATTCGCTGGCGCTGTTGACCGAGACATTTCAGATGGTCGAGAACGCGACCCCGCGCAATGCACCCGGCTGGTTTGACTGCTTTGATGCGGCGGCCATCGGCGCAGAGCTTGCCGCAGGCACGGCGCTGACGTTCCTGAGCCAGAAGAACATCCATTTCGGCGTGGACCGTGTCGTGGCCATTACCCAAGACGGGCGCGGCTATGTCTGGCACGAGCTTAATGATTGCGGCGAGAAGGCCTATGACGGCACGATCGTGGGCGAGGAATGCCCCCCTCTGCCCAACCGCAACGCACCAACAGAATAACGCCGCACGCGGCAAACCCGAGGTATCCCAGTGGCTGATCTGCTGATTGAACTGTTCTCCGAAGAAATCCCCGCCCGCATGCAGGCGCGCGCGGCGGATGATCTCAAAAAGCTGATGACGGACGGCATGGTGGAGGCGGGTCTGACTTATGCCTCTGCCGCAGCGTTTGCGACGCCGCGCCGTTTGTGCCTGACCGTGGAGGGCCTGCTCGACGCCAGCCCGCGCACAGTGGAGGAGCGTAAAGGCCCCAAGGCCGACGCGCCCGAAAAAGCCATTGAAGGTTTCTTGCGCGGGGCAGGCCTCACCCGCTACGATCTGGAAGAGCGCGACACGCCGAAAGGCAAGATCCTGTTCGCAAAGATCACCAAGGAGGGCCGCCCTGCCGCCGAGATCATCGCCGAAGTGCTGGAGCAGACGATCCGCAATTTCCCGTGGCCCAAATCCATGCGCTGGGGCAGTGGCACGCTGAAATGGGTGCGTCCGTTGCAGAGCATCTTGTGCATTCTGTCCCGTGAGGATGGTGCCGAGGTGGTGCCTGTGGAGGTCGAGGGCTTTGTGTCCAGCAACGTGACTTACGGCCACCGCTTCCTTGCGCCGGATGCGATCACGGTGAGCAGCTTTGACGACTATGCCGCCAAGCTCAAGCGGGCATTCGTTGTGCTGGACGGGGCAGCGCGGCGCGATGCGATCTGGAACGATGCGACCAACATGGCCTTTGCTAGTGGTCTGGAAGTAGTCGAGGACGCAGGCCTGTTGGCCGAAGTTGCGGGGCTGGTCGAATGGCCCGTAGTGCTGATGGGGCGTATCGGGGATGATTACATCGATCTGCCTGCCGAGGTGCTGCAAACCTCGATGAAAGAGCATCAGAAATTCTTTTCCGTGCGCAACCCCAAGACGGGGCGGATAGAGCGGTTTATCACCGTTGCCAATCGCACCACCGCCGACAATGGCGCGACGATCATTGCAGGCAACGAGAAGGTGCTTTCGGCGCGTCTGGCCGATGCAAAGTTCTTCTGGGATAATGACTTGCGCGTGGCCAAGTCCGAGGAAGGCATGGCCGCATGGGTCGAGAACCTCAAAAATGTGACCTTCCACAACAAGCTGGGTACGCAAGCCGAACTGATCGAGCGCATGGCCGTGCTGGCCCGTGAGCTGGCCCCGATGGTGGGCGCGGATGCAGACGCGGCAGAGCAAGCGGCGCGGATTGCCAAGGCGGATTTGTCCTCCGAGATGGTCTATGAATTCCCTGAGCTGCAGGGCCTGATGGGCCGCTACTATGCCGCCGCAGCGGGCATGAGCGAGGAGGTCGCGGCAGCGGCTGAGGAGCATTATGCACCGCTCGGGCCTTCGGATGATGTGCCAACAGCGCCCGTCTCCGTGGCCGTGGCGCTGGCCGAGAAGATCGACAAGCTCACGGGCTTCTGGGCGATTGATGAGAAGTCTACGGGCAGTAAGGATCCGTTTGCGCTGCGCCGTGCGGCACTCGGTTTTATTCGGACGTCTTTGGAAAACGACTTCGCCATTCCGGTGCGCCAAGTGGTAGAAAGTTCGGTGCATTCGGCGGACGCGGATGATCTCCTCTCCTTCCTCCACGACCGCCTTAAAGTCTATCTTAAAGACCAAGGCATCCGTCACGACATCATCGACGCTTGCATAGCAATGCCGAATAACGACGACCTCGCCCTGCTGGTCAAGCGCGCGCGTGCCTTGTCGGATACGCTTAAGACTGACGATGGAGAAAACCTGCTCCAAGCGTTCAAGCGGGCGAACAATATCCTCAGCCAAGCCGAAGCGGGCAGCAACATCGAGTATTCCCACGGCGGCGATATCAAATACGCCGAGGAGGATGTGGAGCGTGCCTTGTTCAAGGCGCTGGATGCGGCCGAGGCGGTGATCGCACCCGCGATGCAGCAACAGGACTTTGTCACGGCCATGTCCGCCATGGCCAGCCTGCGGCCCACGCTGGATGCGTTTTTTGAAGGTGTGCAGATTAACACCGACAATGACATCGTCCGCCGCAACCGTCTGAACCTTCTGGGGCGCATCCGCACGCTCTGTGCCTCGGTCGCGGACCTGACAAAGATCGACGGCTAGGACTGTCCACAGAAACGCACAGCGCAGGGTGTCAGAAAAAGTTTGCCCTGCGCTGTGATCCCCCTATGCTGCATCTGAAACCAAAGGATGCCGCAGTGCAGAATGATCCCGACACCACGCTCGTCACGCAAACCGCCCCCATCGCGACTGGCACGCACGGCGGGCGGGCGAAGTGTTTGCAGCGGTTGGTGCGGCTGAACTTGCCCGTGCCGCGCACGGTGGCGCTGTCGTTCGAGACGGTGGAAGATATCGCGAACGGCGGCTTGCCTGACGTCAGCGGGATCGTTGAGCAGTTCCCCATGAATGCGCTCTTGTGCGTGCGCCCGTCCAGTCAGGACCCAGATTGGGGCGGGCCGGGGGCTGTACTCAACATCGGGATGAACGATGCGCGGTTCGAGAGCTATCGCCAGATGATGGGCGAAGACGCTGCTGCTGCGCTCTACACCCGTTTTATCCAGTCCTATGCCGTTAATGTTGTCCGCCTTGACCCCGATATGTTCGACCATATCGAAGGGGAGGGTCGTGCAGCGCTTCATGCGACGATTGCGGCCTATGAAGAAGAAGCGGAAGAGAAGTTCCCCCAGTCGCGCCGCATCCAGTTGGCGGCGGTCCTGCGCTCCATGGCGCGGGCATGGAATGGAACCTCTGCGCGCCTGCTGCGGCAGGCCAAGGGCGCGCCCGCAGAGGCAGGATTGGGATTGGTCGTCCAGCAAATGGTATTCGGTCTGGGCACGGGGCATTGTGGTTCAGGCGTGCTGCAACTGGTGAGCAGCGAGACAGGCGCGCCGCAAGTCACAGGCCGCTATCTAAGCCAAAGTCAGGGACGTGATGCGCTGGAGGGCGAGAGCGGGACGCTCTATCTCACCCGCGACCCGCGCGGCCCTTCGCTGGAGGAAAAGCTGCCTGAAGCCTTCGAGACGCTCAAATCCTATGCCAGCCTCATGCGCACCCGTTTGCGCGCCGAGATGCAGGTGGAATTTGCGATTGAAGACGGTGTTGTGCATATCCTCGACGGCGTGCGGGTTTCACGCTCGTCACGTGCGGCGGTGCGGATCGCTGTGACGCTGGCAGAGGATGGCGTAATCAGTCGCGAGGAAGCGCTGATGCGGGTGCAGCCGCGCCTGCTGACGGAACTCTTGCACCGCCAGATTGATCCGTCGTTCAAGCGCGATGTTGTGGGCACGGGGATCGCCGCCAGCCCCGGGGCTGCCACGGGGCGTCTGGTCTTTGACAGCGCCGAGGCGCAGGCGAGTGCGTCGCGCGGCGAGGCCTGTATTCTGGTGCGCCGCGAGACATCATCCGAAGACGTGCGCGGCATGCACGCCGCCAACGCAGTCCTGACAGAGCGGGGCGGCATCACCAGCCATGCCGCCGTGATCGGGCGGGGCATTGGTTTGCCCTGTGTGGTTGGTGCCTCCAGCCTGACGTTTGATCAAAGCGAAAAGACGATCACGTCCAAGGATGGTCGCGTGTTCTGCTCGGGCGACGAGATGACAGTTGACGGCTCTACGGGGCAAATCCTAGCGGGGGCGGCGATGCTGCAAGAGGCCGCTCTGGACGCGTATTTTCAAACGCTTATGATGTGGGCCACCGACAGTGCAGACATCATGGTCCGCGCCAACGCCGATACACCACAGGACGCGCAAACCGCCCGAAACTTCAACGCCGAAGGCATCGGGCTGTGCCGCACCGAACATATGTTTTTCGAGCGCGCCCGCCTTACGGTGATGCGCGAGATGATCTTTGCGGAGACATCGGATGGTCGCCGCGCCGTGCTGGAGCGGTTGCTACCGATGCAGCGTGAGGATTTCACGCAATTGTTCAGGATCATGCAGGGTAAATCTGTGTGCATTCGCCTGTTTGATCCGCCTTTGCATGAATTCCTGCCGATGGATGCCAGTGGTCAGCGCGAACTGGCCGAAGCGCTTGGGCTCCCACGCTCTGACGTGACGCGGCGGATTGAGGCGATGCGCGAATATAACCCGATGTTGGGGCTGCGCGGTGTGCGCCTCGGGATCACCGTGCCAGAGATATACGAGATGCAGGCGCGGGCGATTTTCGAAGCGATTGTAGATGCCAGTCAGGACGGCGAGACTGTCATGGCCGAGATCATGATCCCGCTGGTGTCCGCCCGCCGCGAGGTTGAACTTGTGAAAGCCTCGATTGACGCTGTCTCGGCTGCCGTGCGCCGCGAGCGGGGCATTGATTTTGAATACTCCCTTGGCGTGATGGTCGAGACACCGCGTGCTGCGTTGCGCGCAGGCGAAATTGCACCCTATTGTGCCTTCTTAAGCTTTGGTACAAACGATCTGACGCAGATGACATACGGGCTGTCGCGTGATGATGCGGGGCGGTTTATGTCGGATTACGTTCAACAAAACGTTTTTGACGAAGACCCGTTTCATACGCTTGACCACGACGGTGTTGGAGAGCTGTTGATGCTGGGAGCAGAGCGTGGACGCAAGAGCCAACCCGGTATCACGCTGTCGGTTTGCGGAGAGCATGGTGGCAACCCCGAATCGATAGCGTTTTGCCGTGCGGCGGGCTTTGATTATGTCTCCTGTTCACCCTTTCGGGTTCCGGTGGCGCGTCTGGCCGCAGCGCAGTTGGCGATTTCTGATCTGGTTAAGTAGCTGTTTTAAGGTTATTTTTAATCAGGTTTCAGCAGCACTTCGCCGACTAGGCGCCAAAACACTTGTCGGGAATTGGCGATCGGGCTAAGTGAGCGGCTGTTTGACCGGCGCGGATAACCTCGTAGATGTTGAAAATGATTGCACGATCCAGATTTGCCACAGCACTTGTTTGTGCGGTTTTCGCGGCGTTGCTCATGACGGTTTCGGCCAGCACGACCGCAAAGTCGCTGGCGCGGATTGAAGAGCGCGGGCTGTCGGCTGTCTCTCAGGAGCGCCTGAACGAATTGGCAAAAATGCCCGAGGTTATCGTGCCTGATACGGCGACGGGAAGTGATCAGGTCTTTACCCGCGCATGGCTCGCCAGCCAGCCCAAGCCCAAGGGGGGTTCCGAGTTCAAATGCCTCGCCGAGGCGCTATATTTCGAGGCGCGGGGCGAGACGGTCAAAGGGCAGTTTGCCGTAGCAGAAGTGATCCGCAACCGCGTCAAATCGAGCCGTTTTCCAGATTCATATTGCGCTGTGATCAATCAGGGCACAGGCCGCAAACACCAGTGCCAATTCAGCTATACCTGTGATGGCAAGCCCGAGGTTATCGCAGAGCCTGCATCTTATGCGACTGTCGCAAAGGTGGCGCGCGCTACTATGGATGGCAAATCTGCTGATATCACCAAAGGTGCTATGTTCTATCATACCACCGCCGTTCGCCCCAGTTGGTCGCGGAAATTCACCAATACGGCGCGGTTCGGGGTGCATCTGTTCTACCGCCGCGGTGCACGCAAAGCCAGCAACTGACGCAAAGCGTACGCAGAAGGGCGTTTGCCGCCCTCGACGGCAGGCCATGGCCCGTATAAACGCGGGTGGAAACTGATCTGCGGAGCGCACATGACTTCTGAGACCCGCCTTGCCTTTGCCCACCCGTCCGAGCGGGCGGCTGCCACGTCTACGACAGACGCGCTTGACCGGATATCGGTGCGTGACCACATCGTCGAAGTCGAGATCGGCGCGTTTCAGGCCGAACGGGGCGTGACCCAGCGCGTGTGCTTTAACGTCGTCGTCGAAGTGCAGCCTTTGAGTGGACCGATTGACGACGATGTGGATCGCATCCTGTCTTATGACCGTGTGACAGAGGCCATTCAGGGCGCGCTTGCCGTTGAGCGGTTGGCGCTTTTGGAGACCCTCGCGGACCGTGTGGCCGAGCGTATCCTGCACGCGCCCCAAGCGATGCGGGTCTTTGTGCGGATTGAAAAGCTGGACCGTGGCCCTGGTGCGCTGGGCGTGGAGATTGTGCGCGCGCGTGATGCCTTGCCTGATGCTGACGTCGATGTGCCTGAGGACGCGCCCCACCCCGAGCTTGTCTTCTTGGGCAATGCTGCGATTGCTTCGCCCCATTTGTCGCAACGGCTGGATCAGTTGCACGCGCGGGGTCGCCCTTTGGTTCTGTGTGTTGGTGCCTCTGATGTGGCTGCACCGCAGGTGCCTCATAAAATGGCGCAGCGCCGCATTGATTTACTGGCGATTGAGCAGAACGCGTGGGTGCTGGCTGCGCGCGATGACCGTTGCGTCGTGGTTGAGACGCGGACCGAGCTGGATTGGGCGATGAAGAACGGACAGACTTGTGTCTGGGCTCCATCGAAGATTGTGCTCGACAGTGTGGATACCCCCTCGGCCCAGCCCCGCGATGCAGTCGCCTTGGCTGCGTGGTTTGCAGCTACGTTTGAGGCGCATGAGATGTTGGTTATCGGTGCGGACTTGCCCGAGGATGCCTCTGTCCCGTTGCGTAGTGTCTCGCCGGATCCCGAGACGCTTTAGCATGGGCCAAAGCTACGTCCGACCGCTGGTGCAATACGGGGTGGCACGTGCTGATGGTGCGGTGCCACTTGCGGATGGAGTGGGCTGGTTTACCCATGTTGAAGTGCTCGAACGCGGCGCACGCCCCCGCGTCACAAGCGTATCCGAAGCCTCGGTGGAGGAACTGTCGCAGCTGACGCAAAGCCATCCGATGCGGGTGCAAACCCCGCGCATCATGGGGATTGTAAATACCACGCCCGACAGTTTCTCGGATGGTGGCCTGCATGCCGCAGCGCAGGATGCGATTGCGGGCGGTTTGGCGATGGCAAGCGCGGGGGCGGAAATCCTTGATATCGGTGGCGAAAGCACGCGGCCAGGGGCAAGTCCTGTTGAGGTGGAAGAGGAGATTACCCGCACAGCACCCGTGATTGAGGGGCTAAGGGCACAAGGGTTTACGGGCACGATTTCAATCGACACACGCAAGGCAGCGGTGGCACGGGCAGCACTGGCGGCAGGGGCCGATCTGATCAACGATGTTTCTGGGTTTACCCATGATGCGGATCTGGCGGGCGTGGCAGCCCAAGCGGATGTGCCCGTTTGTGTGATGCACGGGCCTGTCGACCCTGCGACCATGCACCTCGACCCGCGCTATGACGATGTGGTGCTGGAGGTATATGATTTTCTTGCCCAGAGGATTGCGGCGCTGGGTGCGCAGGGCATCTCGCGCAGTCGCATCATTGCCGATCCTGGCATCGGCTTTGCCAAAACGCTGGAACATAATCTGGCGCTGCTCCAACGGTTGAGCATATTTCACAGCCTCGGCGTGCCGATCCTGTTGGGCGCGTCGCGTAAACGCTTTATTGGCACAATTGGCAATGCACCCGAGGCGCGCGCAAGGATGCCAGGTTCCATCGCTGTGGCCCTTGCAGGTCTGGCGCAGGGCGTGCAAATTGTGCGAATGCACGATGTGGCCGAGACGGCGCAGGCCTTCGCATTGTGGCGCGCAAGCGGGGCGGGGGCGCCAGACTCACAAAAGGGATACAGATGACAAATCTTTTTGGCACCGACGGCGTGCGCGGCACGGCCAATATCCATCCCATGACCGCCGAGATGGCGCTGCGCATCGGTGCAGCAGTGGGGCGGTATTTCCGCCGTGAAGGCATGTCAGCTGCGCACCGTGTTGTGATTGGCAAGGACACGCGCCGGTCTGGCTATATGTTCGAGAATGCGCTGACGGCGGGGCTGACCTCCACGGGGATGAACGTGCTGTTGTTGGGGCCAGTGCCTACGCCTGCGGTGGGCTTGCTCACGCGCTCGATGCGGGCCGATTTGGGTGTGATGATTTCCGCCAGCCACAATCCGGCGCAAGACAACGGAATAAAGTTCTTCGGCCCCGACGGTTTCAAGCTGTCCGATGCGGTCGAGGCCGAGATCGAAGCGTTGGTGGCAGCAGGGGTGGAGCCAACAACCGCGCCAGAGATTGGGCGCGCCAAGCGCATCGACGACAGTCGCTTTCGCTATATCGAGCGGGTGAAGTCCAGCTTTCCGCGCCAGATGCGTCTTGATGGTCTCAAGGTCGTGATTGATTGTGCCAACGGTGCGGCGCACCACGTGGCGCCGATGACCCTGTGGGAGTTGGGCGCGACGGTGATCCCTGTGGGCGTCTCTCCCAATGGGCATAACATCAACGACAATTGCGGGTCGACCCATCCTGCCACGGCGGCTGAAACAGTTGTGGCCCACGGTGCGGATGTGGGCATCTGTCTGGACGGGGATGCGGATCGCGTGATTCTGCTCGACGAGAATGGCAAGGTGGGCGACGGGGACCAGTTTATGGCGCTGATGGTGGCGCGCTGGAAGGCGGATGCGCGGCTCAAGGGTGACGCGCTTGTGGCCACGGTGATGAGCAATCTCGGGCTTGAAAGGTTTTTGGCGGATCGCGGCGTGCGCTTGGAGCGGACCGCAGTTGGTGACCGCTATGTGGTGGAGCGGATGCGTCAGGGCGGCTTTAACCTTGGCGGGGAGCAGTCGGGCCATATCGTGATGACGGACTATGCGACGACGGGTGATGGTTTGATGGCGGGAATGCAGTTTTTGGCCGAGATGATCCGCGCCGAGAAACCTGCCTCGGAGTTGATGCATCAGTTCGAGCCTGTGCCGCAGTTGTTGGAGAACGTGCGCTTTGCAGCGGGACAAGTGCCGCTGGAGAACACGCAGGTCCAAGCTGCGATTGCGCAAGCCGAGCAGGATTTGGCAGGCGGCGGGCGGTTGCTGATCCGTAAATCAGGGACTGAGCCGTTGGTGCGGGTGATGGCCGAGCATGAGGATTCCGCACTGATGGAGCGTACGGTGCAATCAGTCGTTACTGCCGTTGAGGACGCGGTCAAGGCCTGAGGAGATTTAACTGTGCGGTGCAGGCATGCGCCTGCGCGACATGTTTTCGGGTGCGCGGGTTTGGGCGCTTGTCCTCAGGAGGAAGACCTAGCGCGCGAAGAGGCGTCGCAAGGCGCCATACTGGCTGAGGCCCACGCCGAGCAGGATGAACGACATCGCCAGAAGCAGTGAGTTGGGCAGTGCCTCCCCGAGGATCAGCGCGCCCAATACCACCGACCAGACGGGCACTTGGTAATTGACCAGTGACATGAACACGGGCCCCGCACTGCGCACAACCAGCACACGCAGGAAATTTGCGCCTGCTGTTGGTACGAGACCGAGGAAGACGAGGACGGCAAGTGTTTGTGTGGAAGGCAGGGGTGGCAGGCCCTCAACTGCCAATGCTACGGGGACGGACATTGTCGCACCGATGATGAGCAGAACGGTTGCTAGTCCGATAGGGTGCGCGGCAGGTAGCCTGCGCAGCATGATGGAGCCTATGGCATAGCAGCTTGCCGCGAGCACGCAGGCGATGCGGCCCGGTGTTTCAAACGCGACGCCCGTGCTCTCGAATGCTTGCGCGCCGATGAGGATCACAACGCCGATAAACCCGATGACAAAGCCGATGGTTTTGCGCTGGGTCATCTGTTCCCCAGCAACGGTGAAATGCGCCAGTGGCAGCACAATCAGGGCCACAGCGGCCATTGAAACGCCTGCAAACCCCGAGGTGACATATTGCTGGCCCCATGCCAGCAGCGAGAAGGGAACCGCGGAGCTGAGCCCGCCGATAATCACCATATTTACATGATCCGCCCGCGTGCTTTTCTCGGCGAAAAGGGGAAAGCCCATGAATGCCCAGATGGCCCCCATCAATACCGCAGCAAGTGCAACACGCGAGGCCGCCAGCCAGAAGGGTGGCATGCCGCCTGCAAGGGCCACTTCGGTCACCATGAAGGTCCCACCCCAAGTGAGGCCAAGGATCGCAATCATAAACCAGCTGAACAGGGTGATTTGGGGGGTGATATTCATCGCGCCAGATAGCGGTAAATCCCCGCGCAGGGCAAGGGCACTCAGCAGGCATGTCGCGGGTGCGCCAAAGCTGCGTGGCACGTCCGCAGACTGCTGGCGTCTCGCGCTGGAAACAAAAAAAGGCCCGAGAAAATCTCGGACCTTTCTTTGTTTGAAACCAAATCAGTTTTTGGCTTTGTCGACCATTTTGCCTGCGGAAATCCACGGCATCATATCGCGCAGCTTGCCGCCGACGATTTCGATCTGGTGCTCGTCGTTGGCCCGACGCGATGCTTTGAGCGTCGGCTGGCCCACTGCATTCTCGAGCATGAAGTCACGCACGAATTTGCCTGTCTGGATGTCGCTGAGGACTTCTTTCATACGGGCCTTTGTCTCTGCATAGGGCAGGATGCGCGGGCCAGAGATATACTGACCATACTCGGCCGTGTTGGAGATGGAGTAATCCATGTTGGCAATGCCGCCTTCATAGATCAGGTCCACGATGAGCTTGGTCTCGTGCAGACACTCGAAATAAGCCATCTCGGGCTCGTAGCCTGCCTCGACCAGTGTCTCGAAGCCCATGCGAATGAGCTCGACGATACCACCGCAGAGAACGGCCTGTTCGCCGAAGAGGTCTGTCTCGCATTCCTCGCGGAAGTCCGTCTCGATGATACCCGAGCGGCCGCCGCCGATGGCGGAGCAGTAGGACAGACCGATTTCCAGCGCTTTGCCAGACGCGTTTTTGTCAACGGCCACAAGGCAGGGCACGCCGCCGCCTTTGGTGTATTCGCCGCGCACGGTGTGACCCGGGCCTTTCGGCGCCATCATGATCACGTCGACGCCCGGTTTCGGCTCGATCAGGCCGAAATGCACGTTCAGACCGTGAGCGAAGGCAATCGCGGAGCCTTCTTTCAGGTTGTCGTGGACGTATTTCTTGTAGGTCTCGGCCTGAAGTTCGTCGGGCATGGTGAACATGATCACGTCGCACCAAGCGGCAGCTTCGGCGATACCCATCACGGTCAGGCCTTCGCCTTCGGCTTTGGCTTGCGACGGGGAGCCTTCGCGCAGGGCCACGACGAGGTTTTTCGCACCAGAGTCGCGCAGGTTGAGGGCGTGGGCGTGGCCCTGAGAGCCGTAGCCAAGGATTGCGACTTTCTTGTCCTTGATCAGGTTCACGTCGCAGTCACGGTCATAATAAACGCGCATGGGTCTATCCTTTGTTGGGTTGCATTGGCCGAGGTTATGACTGGCCATTGCGCGCTTTGCGAGGTTATTTCTATGAGTTGTTTTTCGATAGATGAAGATGTTATGCGTAAAAAGATAATGAAATGGAATTTTCATGCTTGATGACACCGATCGCCGCCTTCTGCGCCAGCTACAGGCCGAACCAACGCTGACTGCTGCCGAGCTGGCCGTGCGGGCGGGGGTGTCTGCGCTCAAGGCGACGCGTCGGCTGGGGCGGCTACAGGAACAGGGCATCCTGAAGGGCCAGCATGCGGTCATCAACTGGGCCGCGCTGGGCTATGCTGTTGGCGTGTCGTTGCGCATCACGCTCGACAAGACGCAGGCGCGCGCGTTTGATGAATTCATGGAGGCCGCGCGCGGCATTG
>CBFHZX010000010.1:0-79476 GCA_965660425.1 Sulfitobacter sp.
GCCAGTGGGCGCTTCCCAATCGAGCATTTCACCCACGGCATAGGTGTTCGGCAGCGCCTTCAGCATCAACGCCTCGTCCACCGCAACCTGTGCCACGCCGCCAGCCGTCGAGATCGCCTCATCCATCGGGCGCAGCCCGTCATGGCGGATGGGCAGTGCTTTGATCAGCGCAGCCAAGGCCGCAGGCTCTTGCGGCAAGGGCATTGCCATTTCTTGCAGCAGGGCAATCTTGGCCGCGTCGAGTTTCAGCGCTTTTCGGATATGGTTCGTCAGGGTCGCCTTGCCGCGTGGCTTGGAGAGCTTTTGCACCACTGTGTCCAGCGTCAGATCAGGTGCAAGGTCCAGCAACAGCGGTGCACCTTCGCGCACCCCGCGTGAGACGGAATATATACCGCCACCCTCCAGCCCACGGTAAGACAGGATCGCTTCCCCGCGTGAGGAATATGCTCCCGCTCGAAGTGCGATACTCTTGATCGCAGCACCTAGGTGTTTGTCCATATAAGGCGACCACGCCACAGACAGCGCCGCATTTGCGGGCGCAAAAGGGCTGAGTGACACGCCTTTGTCATGCAATACCTGCCCCCATGCGCCATCTGAGCCGAGCCGCTGCCAACTAGCCCCGCCCAGCGCCAGAATGGTCGCATCGCAGGCAATGGTTTGCGGCCCTGTTGGCGTCTCGAATGCAAGCGCGCCTGCCTCCCATCCCATCCAACGCCAGCGGGTGTTGATCCTGACGCCCAGTGTCTCCAACCGCAAAAGCCATGCACGCAGCAGCGGCGAGGCTTTCATCGCTTTGGGAAAAACACGACCTGTAGAGCCTGTGAAAATCTCTTGGCCCAGCCCGTGCCCCCATTCCTGCGCGGCCTCTGGCCCGAACGCGCGGAGCATCGGCGCAAGCCATGTCTCCGTTTCAGCATAGGCCGCGTTGAATGCAGGCGCGGCCTCGGCTTTGGTGATGTTCAGGCCCGATTTGCCCGCCATCAGGAATTTGCGCCCGACGGAGGGCTTCGCCTCGCAGACGGTGACCCTGACCCCCGCTTGCGCCATGACCTGCGCTGCCATCAGCCCCGCAGGGCCGCTGCCGATAACGACTGCGTGTTTCATTCGGAGGTGGCTGCGGGCAGCCCGCCTTTGATCTCCACCACACGCTGCGGATAGGGGATCTCAATCCCGTTCTCCTTGAGCGCGTTCCAGATCAGGAACAACACGTCAGAGGTGAATTTATTGGGGCCGTCATCAAGGCCGTTCACCCAGAACTCAACTGCGAAATCAATGCCACTGTCACCAAAGCCGCGCAGCTCGCAATCAGGCGGATAGGGCAGATCGAGGACTTCTGGATGGGCGGCCACTGCCGCCTCAATAATCGCGGGCAAAAGGTTGATGTCAGTGTCATAGCTCACCGAAAACGGCGCCTCATACCGGTTGGCAGAGCCTGAATCGGAGTAGTTGACCACACGGGTTGTTATGAAGTCCTCGTTCGGCACCACGATCCAGCGGCCATCGAATGTCTCGAGGATCGCGGCACGGGCAGTCATCTTGACGATCTTCCCGCTCTCGCCGCCATCAAGCTCGACATAGTCACCGACGGTTGCTTGGCCCTCCACCAGCAGGATCACACCAGAGATAAAATTCGATGCGATCTTTTGCAGGCCGAAACCAAGGCCAACACCAATGGCACCGCCCAAAACGGCCAATGCGCCGAGGTTGATACCCATCACGTTCATCAGAATGATAAACGCCAGACCAAAAATCATGAACTCGACGGTCTTGATCAGCAATTGGCGGATCGAGGGGCGCATCTCCTGCTGTTTTTCAATGAGCGCCGAGGTTTGGCCATTGGACCACTGGCCCAACCAAAACAGCAGCGAGCCTGCGATCACGCCGCGCACAATCGACATCAGCGAGAACTGGATATTGCCAACACCGACAACCGTTTCGGTCAGCTGCACACTCACCACATCAAGCAGTCCGAGTGTATAGACTGCTGCAATCGGGATCAGGATAAAGCGGCCCAGCAGCCGCAAGAACTGGTCCTTTAGAATGTCGCGGACGAATGCGCGCACCGCGAGGAACAGAAACACCCGCTTGCCGAAAGCAATAACTGCGCCACTGTCAAAGATCGAACGGATCACCTGCTCCCCGATGCCCGTCAGAGCATAAGCCAAGAGCGGCAGGAGCAACGGCAGGAATTGCAGTACGAACACGCGCGGCGCCGTGAACATGTTCTGCACATCCGCAGGGTCAATCAACCGCGACAGTGCAGGCCGCAGCCTGCGCGAAATCAGAACCGCCAGCAGATATGCGACCACCAGTACCGCGAACTGCGACCATGCCGCAGGGCTGAGCAACCAGCCCAGCGCCAGCTCGTATCCCTGAATACCATAGCCTGCAATCTGCTGTACCATGGGGGGGTATTGCGTGAGATCGAAATTCATACCTGCGCCCTTATCTGTGCGGTCTGTCCTGTGTCTCTCGTGGCTCACTGTGCCCGCGGGTTCAAGCGCAGCCTGAGCAAAGGGGTATGCGCATGCTGCCTGTTTGTGCTACCGGTGCGAAAAAGCGCCCGAACGGGCCTAGCAGTTACAGGAAACTAAGATGCGCATTTCATTCGCCCTCATATCTCTTTTGCTTTTGACCGCCTGTGGCGTCCCGTTTGTACCGCTGATCTAGGATGCGCACATCGCTTTGATGCGGTGCGCGATGTCAATCGGCGCTGTTACGCTGTCGGCACAGATGTCACTCGCAGCCTGAATCAACGCGTCAGGTTCCACAAGTCGGTCGATCAGGCCGAAGGTTAGCGCCTCCTCCGCCGTTATCTTTTGTCCGCCCATCAGAATAAGCTTCGTCCTTGAGGGTCCGATAAGGGCCGCCATGCGCGCAGGGTCACTTGGCTGTGGCAGAAATGCGTTTTTCATCACGGGATAGAAGAATTTGGCCCCCCGCACCGCGATGCGCATATCGCAGGCAAGCGCCATCCCCATGGCACCGCCTGCCAGCGTACCGTTGAGCGCGGCTATGGTCAGGCCCGGCAAGCTCACGATTGCACCCGACAGGCGTTCCCACAAATCCGACACGGCAAGCCCTGCGCGCGCGGCATCAAGGTCCGCACCTGCGCTGAAAATCTTGCCCTGACCTGTAAGGATCAGCGCACGCGCCTCGCCTGCCCGCTCCATAATATCGCACAGATCACGCAACATATCCTCGGTCAGCGCATTGGCCTTATCAGGACGGTTCAGTGTAACTGTCCAAACGCAACCCTCTTGGGTCAGATCGACCAACCCCGACCTCATATCAGGCCCACCGCGCGGCGAATGGCATCCTCACGCAGGAAGATTTCCTCGCCGCAATATGCGTCCGCCTCTGAACTACACATCCACAACAGGCATCGCGCAGGCCAGTCGGCAGGGATGTGCACGTCCCAATCGAGCTGACTCACAGGATTGATGCCCGATGCTTTGATCACGCGCTGCATTTCTGTTGCTACCGTACCCGGTGACAGGCCAATGGCGCGGATGCCGTTTGCCGCCTCCTCCAGATGCAGCGAACGGTTCATCATGTTGACCGCCGCTTTGGACGCGCAATAAGCGCTCCATGCTTCAATCGCATTATGCGCCGCACCCGAACTGATGGTGAGTACAGAGCCGCCACCACCCGCCTTGAGTGCGGGCAGAGCGGCGTGAATGCCGTTGAACACACCTTTGACGTTGATGTCGATCAGCTGGCTCCACGCCTCTGGATCGGCAGCGCCCAAGTGGCTGATGGGGTCCACGACGCCCGCGTTGTTGATCAGCACATCGAGGCCGCCAAACACTTGTACCGTGGTCGCAACCGCTGCCGTCATCTCGCCATAGCGCGCCACATTGCACGGAATGGCGATGGCACGCTCCCCAATCTCGCCTGCGAGCGCCGCGATATTATCCTGGGACCGCGCCAGTAGCGCCACGTTTGCCCCTGCATTGGCGAAAACCCGCGCAGCTTCGGCGCCGATGCCACGGCTGGCCCCTGTGATGATCACCGTTTTCGAGGTCATATCCATCTGCAACATCCCTTTATATCTGCGTGCTTCGCCTCAAGCTTGTTCAAAGCTAGCGCGGTCACTCCGCAGATGCAAAGCATGTTAGTGCACGCAATACAGTCGACCTTGACCCGCAGGGCCGTTTGCAACACCCTGAGAAGAAATTCCCGCTCATGAGGAAATCACGCCATGGCTTTGAACTACACATACTGGTCTTCGGCCGCAGTTGGCCTGTCCCTTATGGCAAGCACAGCCAGCGCTGATTTGACTGCTGCAGATGTTTGGGGTGACTGGCGCGGGTATCTTGAGGGATTGGGCTATGCCGTGACGGCGATCCAAAGCACTGATGGCAGCAAACTTTCGGTGAGTGATATAGAAATCCAAACAAGCGACGGGCCAAACATCCGCTCCATGGTGATGCGCATCGGGGGTATGGAATTTGTCGAGAACGCCGGTGGCAGCGTTGGTGTCGTTATGGCAGAACGGATGCCGATGGCCATTATCATTGCCCCCGATGACAATGCCCCCTCTATTGAAATGAACATCGAGTACGCACAAAGCGGTCACCAAATGACCGTGCGCGGAGACGCAGGTGCTATGACCTATGACTACAGCGCCGATACTTTCGGGTTGGTTCTGGCGTCGCTGGTGATGGATGGCAAGACGATGGATGCAACAACTGCCCAGTTCGGGATGGAGGGCACCGCGCTTGTCTCCAAGACCGCCGTGACCGTTGGCGAGACGCGCGACTATGAACAGTCCGTGCAGATCGGCAGTCTGTCCTATGACATGCTCTTCAATGCGCCTGATGACGTTGAGGGGATGGTCGTGCGTTCCAAACTCGGGGCGATGTCATTCACAGGCAACAGCACTGTGCCAGCAGACCAAGTAACCCAGACCTCCGATCTGATGCCACTGATCGCGGCGGGCTTTGCCTTTGACGGAACGTTCGACACGCAAGGAACCGAGACGGAGGTCGAGCTTACGTCGGCAGACGGCACAACGAAGATCAAGACAGGCTCTGCCAGATCAACGCTCGGCGTGGCTATGGGCGCAGACGGCATCCGCTATGACGTAGACGCGCAGCAGCTGCAGATCGGTGCGCAGCTTGCGGGATTGCCTTTTCCCCTGTTTGCAGAAATGGCGAACTCGGGCTTTAATCTCCAATCTCCTGCTGCCCAATCAGAGACGCCTCAGGATTTCAAAATAGCGTTCAATCTAACCGACTTTACTATGTCGGACATCATTTGGGCCTTGTTTGACCCGTCACAGCAATTGCCGCGTGACCCTGCGACAATTGCATTGGGCATAAGCGGCAAGGCCAAGGTCCTGCTTGATCCCTTTGACCCTGAGACGATCCAGCGATCTGCTAAGGCAGGCACCTATCCGGGTGAGTTGGACAGCCTGCGCATCGACACGCTGATTGTGGATGCCGTGGGTGCCAAAGTTGAAGCGCAGGGGGATGTGCTGTTTGACAACACAGACACCACAACGCTGCCTGGATTTCCCAAGCCCGTCGGGGATGTCACGATCAATGTCACTGGCGCGAACGGGTTGATGGATAAACTGGTGGCGATGGGCCTGCTGCCTGCGGAGCAGGTGATGGGTGCGCGTATGATGCTCGGGCTGTTTGCCGTACCAGGCGATGCGCCCGACACGCTGAAATCAAGGATCGAGTTTAACGAGGCGGGCCAGATCCTCGCCAATGGCCAGCACATCAAATAGGCTGGACCGCTCTGTGGAATGTGAAAGGTGGCCCCGCCCGGGCCGCTTTTTCTTTTTGGGGCCTGCCCTTGCGGGGACCAGCCTGCGCCGCTACCTCTATCACCTGATCAGGAGAGACCCATGACCCAAGCCCTTGATGCGCTGACGGCGCAATTGCTCGACGCCGCCAAAACCGCTGGTGCAGATAGCGCCGATGCAATGGCCACACGGGGGACGTCCGTATCAGTCGATGTGCGCGCAGGCGCGCTCGAAGAGGCGCAGCGAGAAGAAGGTGCGGACATAGGTCTGCGGGTGTTTGTGGGCCAGCGCACAGCGATTGTATCGGCGTCCGACCTTTCCTCCAGCACTATTTCCGAGATGGCAGAACGCGCCGTCGCCATGGCACGCGAGGCGCCCGAAAACCCCTATGCGGGATTGGCCGACGCGGGTCAGGTCGCAACAGACTGGGACGCTGCCGCACTCGAGCTTTTTGACCCCGCACCAGCGCCTGCTCCAGAAGCCCTGCAACAAGACGCGGCCGAGGCCGAAGCCGCCGCACGCGCAGTAGACGGGATCACCCAGATTGACGCCGCAAGCGCGGGATACAACGCCTATGACATCCACATGGCAGGTAGCAACGGCTTTTCAGGTGGGTACCGTCGCAGCAGCCGTGGCCTGAGTTGCGTAGCAATCGCAGGCAGCGGCACGCAGATGGAGCGCGACTATGACGGCGACAGCCGCGTCTTCCAAAGCGATCTGCGCGCGCCCTCGGAGATTGGCCGCACCGCAGCCGAGCGCACATTGCTGCGCCGCGATCCGCGCAAGCCGCCTACTGGCACCTATCCTGTCTTGTTTGACGAGCGTATCGCCGCCTCGTTGATCGGGCATCTGCTAGGCGCTGTGAACGGCAGTGCCATCACCCGCGGTGCATCGTTTCTACGCGGCAGCATGGATCAACAGGTCTTGCCAGAAGGTCTGTCTTTGATCGAAGATCCGCACCGCCCGCGATTGGGCAGCAGCCGACCCTTCGACGCAGAGTTTTTACCCACTGCGAAGCGCACAATTATTGAGAACGGTTACTTGCGCAGCTGGACGCTCGACCTTGGAACAGCTCGCCAACTTGGCCTTGCCTCCACAGCGAATGCTGGGCGCGGCGTAAGCTCTGGTCCCTCACCAAGTTCCGCAGGCATTGCCCTGACCCAAGGCGCGCAAAGCCGCGATGATCTGATCCGCGATTTGGGCACGGGCCTGCTCGTGACGTCCATGATCGGCTCGACCATCAATCCCAACACAGGCGATTATTCGCGCGGGGCGGCGGGGCTGTGGGTTGAGAACGGCGAGATTACCTATGCCGTGAATGAATGCACAATCGCGGGCAATCTGCGCGATATGCTGATGGCGATTGTTCCTGCCAATGACGCCCGCACGCATCTGAGCCGTGTGGTGCCTTCCCTGCTTGTTCCGGCGATGACCATTGCCGGCAGCTGATCTTCCCCTCCTGATCGACGCGGCGCGCATGGCGGGCCGTGTCGCGACCAGCTTTGTCGGGAAAACGGCACAGCGCTGGGACAAGCCCGGCGGTGCAGGCCCTGTGACCGAGGCTGATTTAGCCGTCAACGACATGCTCAAGAATGTGCTGACACTGGCACGGCCTGACTATGGTTGGCTTTCGGAGGAAACAGAAGACGGGGTAGCGCGACTGGACCATAACCGCGTGTTCATAGTCGATCCCATCGACGGCACACGCAGCTTTACCGAAGGTGCAAACACGTGGGCGCATGCTATCGCTGTAGCCGAGAAGGGCAACATTACCGCAGCGGTCGTCTACCTCCCCCTGCGCGATCTGCTCTATACCGCAGCACTTGGCGGCGGTGCGTATCTAAATGGGGCTCCTATTCGGGCCTCGGCTGTGACCTCGTTCGAAGATGCTTGCATCCTCGCCGCCAAGCCTGCGCTGGCAGGACCCATTTGGGCGGGCGGGGCGTGTCCTGCGTTCAAACCTGCTTACCGCCCCTCGCTGGCTTACCGCCTTGGCCTTGTGGGGCAGGCGAAATTTGACGCCATGCTCACCCTGCGCCCTAGTTGGGAATGGGACATTGCCGCAGGTGCGCTGATCATATCTGAGGCAGGCGGCACGATCACAAACCAGCGCGGCGCGCCGTTGCGATTTAACAATCCCGACCCTCGTCTGGATGGCGTAGTCGCAGGCGGTCAGGATATTCACGCCGCCTTGATGGATGCGCTGGCCTGAGAAGCTGCTCTCTTGACTGCACGGCCCTGCGCCGTACACACAAGCAAAGATAGTTTCAAAGGATACATACCATGACACAACGCCTGCACCTTGTTTTTGGCGGTGAGCTGGTCACCCCCAGCAAAAACACCTTCAAGAATGTTGATGACCTGCACGTCGTCGGTATCTTTCCGAACTATGATGCGGCCTATGACGCGTGGAAGAACGAAGCGCAGCGCACTGTTGATAATGCGCATATGAGGTACTTTATTGCCCACTTGCACCGCCTGCGCGACGAGGCAACACCCGCCTCTTCCACCGAAGAGCTTGGCTAAACTGCGGTGGCGGGATCGTTCAGCCTTACGGCATACCGTGCGCTGACGCGGCGCAAGGACGCGCGACCCCCTACCTTTGAGGAGCCACGGCAGGCTAGAGAGCTGCTGTGGATTCACTGCGCCGAAGATGATGCCTATCTGACTGTGCTCGATCTGGCCCAGCGCCAGATCGCTGGCAGGCCGGGTTTGCATGTACTGATCACAACTGTCGGGCCGCTGCGCAATCGCGACCATGACTTACCACCAGCCGTCACGCAGAATGAAATTTGCGACGATCACCCCTCCAGCGTGGCCGCGTTTTTGGAACACTGGGCACCTGATTGCTGTGTTTGGACGTGGGGTGGTTTGCGCCCCAATCTGATCCTCGCCACCGCCGAGCAAGGGTGCGCGCTATTTCTCGTCAATGCAGATACAGCAGGATTTGACGGAAGGCGGGATCGCTGGCTGCCCGATGTGGCGCGCAACCTTTTGCCACTGTTTGCTGCCGTTATGGTCCGATCCCCTGCGGCTGCGCGCCGCCTGATGCAACTTGGCTTGGCCAAGGACGATATCGCTGTCACATCTGCACTTCAGGCAGGGGGGCAGGCGCTGGAGTGTAACGAGAGCGATCTTTCAGACCTCGCGGCCGCCTGTGTGGGCCGCGCGATATGGTTTGCGAATGGTATCCAGAAAGAAGAGTTGCAAACCGTAATGGCCGCGCACCACGAAGCGTTGAGGCTCTCGCACAGGCTGCTGCTTGTCTTGCGGCCTGCGGGAAACCTTTCGCCCCAAGACGCCATGGAAGAGATTGCCAAACAGAGTTTCAGATTGTTGAATTGGGATGACGGTAATTTCCCTGACGAGACGACACAGGTTCTTTTGAGTGAGGACATGCACAACATCGGGTTGTTCTACCGCGTGGCCCCTGTCTCGTTTCTGGGCGGCTCGCTAGTGGCGGGACGTGAGGGCGTTGATCCGTTGGAAGCTGCTGCGTTAGGGTCTGCTGTTCTATACGGCCCCCGCGTGGGGCGACATTTGCAAAGCTACTCCCGACTGGCCTCCGCTGGGGCCGCGCGTATTATCAACGACAGTGCTGCCCTTGGCATGGCTGTTTCACGTCTGGTCGCACCGGATCAGGCCGCAATTATGGCGCATGCAGGCTGGGACGTGGTGAGCGAAGGCGCTGCACTCACCGACCGCATTACCGATCTGGTGCAAGACACGCTTGATACACAGTTAGGATTTCGCTGATGCGCGCACCTGATTTCTGGCATCGCCCGACAAAGGGCCTGCGCGCGCGCCTGCTGCAACCGCTTGGCGCGCTCTATGCCCGTGCGACGGCCCGAAGGCTGGCCGAGGGACCGCGCAGAAAGATGGATGTGCCCGTTATCTGTGTGGGTAACATCAACGCGGGCGGCACTGGCAAAACCCCTACCGTTATCGCTGTGACCGAACGGCTGCGCGATCTGTATCTGGAGCCGCATATCGTCTCACGCGGATATGGAGGTACGCTGGAGGGACCCGTACGCGTGGACCCTGCCCGCCACACGGCTGCGCAAGTCGGGGACGAGCCGCTGTTGCTTGCGGCGTTTGCGGAAGTTTGGGTCGCCAAGGACCGCGCCGCGGGGGCAAAGGCCGCGCAAGACGTGGGTGCGAAAGTGATCGTGCTTGATGACGGTTTCCAAAATCCAGCCCTTGCCTATGACCTGAGCATCGTTGTGGTGGATGCGGCCAAAGGGTTCGGCAACGGGTTGTGTATTCCAGCGGGGCCGCTCAGGGAGCCCGCGCAGGTAGGCCTGAAGCGCGCTGATCTGCTACTCTCCATCGGAGATAGAGCAGCGCAATTGGCGTTTAATCCAACCGCTCTGTCCGATGGTTTACCCCATGTTCGCGCAGCGCTTGAGCCGTTACAAACAGGTATGGACTGGACCGATACGCCGCTGCTTGCTTTTGCGGGCATTGGGCACCCCGAGAAGTTCTTTGCCACGCTACGCGGCCTTGGTGCGACGTTAGTCCATGCGGAGCCGCTTGAGGATCATCAGCCGCTGACTGCTGCGCTTTTGGGACGGTTGGAAGCGGATGCCCGCGCGAAGGGTGCCCAATTGGTGACAACCGAAAAAGACGCCGTGCGCCTGCCGTCTGCTTTCAGATCAAAAGTGATCACACTGCCTGTCAGGCTCAAGATGGATGCGGAAAATGCATTGTGGGACGCAATCAAAGCGTTTGCGCCCTAGCCATCCTCGCCCAGTTTGGGCGCGGGGCGGAGCAGCGCCAGATCAGCGCCCGAGAATTTGAACGGTGAGTTGATGCCCGGCACACCACCCAATTCGATCTGCATCCCCCGCGCTTTGACCTGCGGGTCGTTGAACGTATCTTCCAGCGTGTTGATCGGTCCTGCGGGGACGTTGTGTTCCTCGCACAACGCCAGCAGAGCATCGCGGGTATGTTGCCGTGTGGCCCCCTCAAGCGCTGCGTTCATCGCGAGGCGGTTTGCGACACGGTCGGCATTGCTGGCGAAATCAGGATCGCTGGCCATCTCATCGAGACCCAGCAGCATGCATAGCCGCTGAAACTGTCCATCATTGCCCGTGGCAATGATTGCGTGACCATCAGACGTCTCAAACACTTCATAAGGGGTGAGATTTGGATGCGCATTGCCCAGACGTGTCGGTGCCTTACCCGTGGTCAGATAGTTCATCGCCTGATTGCCCGTGATCGCAACCGCACAATCGAGCAGCGCCATGTCGATATGCTGGCCCGCGCCCGTGGTGTTTCGTTGGTGCACAGCAGCAAGAATGGCAGTCGTGGAGTAAATGCCTGTGAAAATATCCGTGATCGCCATCCCGTGCTTTTGCGGCTGGCGGTCAGGCTCTCCTGTGATGGACATGAGACCAGACATCCCTTGGATGATAAAATCATAGCCGGGGCGGTGGGCATAGGGACCTGTTTGCCCGAAACCCGTGATCGAGCAATAGATCAAGCGCGGATAGAGTGCCGAAAGAGAGGCGTAGTCCATGCCGTATTTGGCAAGGCCACCTGTTTTGAAATTCTCGATCAAGATATCTGCATCGGCGAGCAATTCATGCAGCTTTGCCTTGCCATCCTCTGTGCGCATATCCACCACAACGGATGCTTTCCCGCGATTAGCCGAATGGAAATAGGAGGCTGATTTATCCTCGTCCCGCTCGACAAAGGGAGGGCCCCACTGGCGGGTATCATCGCCTGCGGGGCTTTCGACCTTAATCACCTCGGCGCCCAAATCGGCAAGCGTCTGGCCCGCCCAAGGGCCAGCCAGCACACGCGCCAGCTCAATGACTTTGAGACCGTTCAGCGGCGCAGTCATCACCCCTCCAGTGCTTCGTCGATGATCGCTTTCATATCAGGATAGCTCATGTTGGAGTGCTTTTTCCCATTGATGATGAAGCTTGGTGTGCTGTCGATGCCGTCGGCTTCAGCGTTCTGCTGGTACCATGCAACCATTGCCTGAGCCTGCTCGCCGTCCTGCAAGCAGGATTCTAGCGTTTCATTGTCCAGCCCCGCCAGACGGCCAATCTTGCGCAGCTCCTCAACAATCGCCGCAGGATCACCTGCGCGTGTCCACTGGGACTGGCCTGCATAAATCAGATCAGCGATGCCGAAATACCGCTCGGCCCCACCACAACGCGCCACAAGCGAGGCCCACAGACCGAAGCGGTCAAAAAAGACTTCGCGGTAGACAAAGCGGACCTTGCCCGTGTCGATGTATTCTTCCTTAAGCTGCTTGAACACGCCTTGGTGAAAGGTCGCGCAATGCGGGCAGGTAAAAGAAGCATATTCGATAATCTCGACTGTGGCATCGGGATTGCCAGTCACCATATCCTGAATGCCCGAAATATCGACATCACCGTTGGAGGTTTGCGCGTTCGCAGCCCCCGGAAGTGGCGCATCGGGGAAGGCTACTGTGGACGTTGCGCGGTTGCTGGTCATGTACCAGCCGCCAAGTCCCAATGCGGCAAAGGCGCCAAGAAGGATGTTTCTGCGGTTCATATCGAGTGTCCTTTGTTCAATGTCATTCAGGCGCGACGTCTGGCCACGCTCAGCGGTTGTTCTTATTCAATACGTTCTCGCCAAGCCGTGCAAGAGCGTCGCGCAGGCTTTCGTCTGCGATCGGTGCTGCTGTCTGGGTTGCTTTAGCTTTGAGTGCTGGATCAGGGGCGGCGACTGGTTTCTTGGGCGCGCCCTCGAATGCGACGCGTCCTTCGGCAAATCCAGTGGCGGCGGTTTGCGTAACACGGATGCGAGCAATAGCGTTATAGCCGTAGACCGCGTTTACCTTTGCCCTCAATTGTTCCTTTTGCATCTCAAGCACGGGCGCACACGCCCCTGTTGTGAGCAGCGTCAGCGTCGCCCCCATCCCACCACGCCCATAGGACACCTCCACAGGCCGCGAAATGGCCGCCGCATCTTCCCCAGCGACCTCGGCCCAATTGGTGAGCAAGCGAGATTGCGCAAAACCACGGCTCTCGGAGGCCTTGCGAATCTTGCCCGTGAGCAATGTCGCAGTGCGGGCGAATCCTTTGGTTGTGGTACGGCGGGGCGGCATGGGCTGCGTGTGCTTTCTGGCTATTGCGGTGGTCCCGATGAGGACAGTGGGCTATGTCTGTGCGACACATCATAGCGCAAGGCGCTGGCCCTGCCACTAGGACAAATCAGGATTGGTTCATAAACAGTGCGTGAGAAAGATAACATGTCTGTAACCTTGCTGGCGTGGTACGATGTGCACGCCCGCGAAATGCCGTGGCGCGTGTCGCCGCAGGCGCGCAAAGGCGGCGTGCTGCCCGATCCGTATGCCATCTGGATAAGCGAGATCATGCTGCAACAGACCACTGTTGCGACAGTCAAAGACTACTTTCGCCGTTTCATCACACGCTGGCCCACGGTTCATGATCTGGCTGCCGCGGAAGATGCCGATGTGATGGCCGAATGGGCGGGCCTTGGCTATTACGCGCGTGCGCGCAACCTGCTTAAATGCGCCCGTGCCGTGGTCGCCGATCATGGCGGGGTGTTCCCTGCCGATCATGCGGCCTTGCTCAAGCTTCCCGGCATCGGGCCATATACGGCTGCTGCTGTCTCCTCCATTGCCTTTGATCTTCCCCATGCCGTGCTCGACGGGAATGTAGAGCGAGTGATGGCGCGGCTCTATGATCTGCATACACCGCTGCCAGAGGCAAAGCCGCAATTGATGGCCTACGCGGAGCGGCACACGCCAGTCTTGCGGGCGGGTGATTATGCGCAGGCTGTGATGGATTTGGGCGCCACGATCTGTACGCCCAAATCACCCGCTTGCGGTATCTGCCCGTGGCGCGATCCTTGTGCGGCCCGTGCTGCGGGGACGATGGCAGAGCTTCCCAAGAAGACGCCCAAAAAAGCCAAACCCATCCGCCACGGCACCGTCTATCTGGGGCAGCGTGCAGATGGCGCTTGGCTGCTTGAGACGCGTCCCGAGAAGGGACTGCTGGGTGGCATGCTGGGCTGGCCTGGATCGGAATGGGTGGACACCACCCTGCCCCATCCCGACAGCACGCCGCCTGCCGATGGGAATTGGCAGCAGATCAAAGGCGAAGTGCGCCATACCTTCACGCATTTTCATCTTATTCTGAAGGTGATGACCGCAACACTGCCTCAGGATTGCGCGCCGGAGATGGGAGAATTCAAACCGCAAAACGCATTCAGCCCGTCTGACCTGCCAACGGTCATGCGCAAGGCATTCGATCTTACCCGCGCGACCGATACGCCACATATGACAGCGAACAATTCTTTGCTATAACGCCTCAAACGTAAGGCGAGCATCATGACCGACACACCCATCACAATTCCCCCGTCTGAGCTGTCCAAGCTGGACCGCGCTTTGCCTTTCTGGCTGTCGCTGGGGCTGGTCCCGCTGGCATGGATTAGCGCAAATGACGGGGGCTGGACGCTGGCGTTGGTGCCTGTAGCAACGTGGTATTTATTTACGGCCCTTGATGCGGCACTGGGCCTGAACACGGACAATGCTGATCTAAGCGCCGAAGAGAGCGATATGTATTGGTACAAGATGATCACCATCATATGGGCGCCCGTCCAATTCCTGATGCTGGCGAGCCTCCTGTGGTACGTGCCCCAAGCCGAGCATCTGAGCACGGTAGAGCGGATCGGCGTCTTTTTTGGTGTGGGCGTCATTACGGGCACGGTCGGTATCAACTATTCGCATGAATTGATGCACCAGAAGAACAAGCTGGAGCGTTGGATGGCTGATCTGCTGCTTGGCATGGTGCTCTATTCGCACTTCCGCTCGGAGCATTTGCTGGTCCATCACCGCTATGTCGCGACGCCGCGTGATCCTGTTACGGCACGCTATAACGAGGGTTTCCACCGCTATTACCCTCGCGTTTTGATGGAATGTCTGGTCAGTGCTTTTGGCGCAGAAAAGGCGATGCTCGCGCGCAAGAACCTGCCGTGGACCGATCGCAGCAATCCGTTCTGGCGCTATTGGGCGCTGCAGATCGGCTTTCTTATACTTGCATTGGTCTTGGGCGGTTGGTCTGGCGTGGGCCTGTTCTTGGTGCAGGCAGTCGTTGCGATCTGGCAGTTGGAGCTGGTCAACTACATTGAGCATTACGGCCTGACACGCAAACACCTAGGCGATGGAAAATATGAACATGTCCAGCCGCGCCACAGCTGGAATGCGGCGCAAAAGGCCTCCAACTGGCTGCTGATCAATCTGCAGCGCCATTCGGATCACCATTATAAGCCCGACCGCCGTTTCGCCGTGTTGCAAAACTATGGACCAGAGGAAGCACCGCAACTGCCTTACGGCTATCCACTGATGACAATGCTGGCGATGATGCCGCCGCTGTGGCGGCGCATGATGAACCCGCGGGTGCGGCAATGGCGCGCCATGTATTATCCCGAGGTCACGCAATGGCATGATTATAACAAGGCGATCACGCCGCTACCGCGCTAAGCGCATCTTAATCCCTTTGTCGCATGGTCACCCCATAGCTTTTCAAATGGGGATTATTATGCAGCAGAACGCGCACAGACATCACAGCTCGGGGTCGACTTGCCTGATCGTCGAAGACAGTGCTTTTGACCAACAGATGATGGCCCGTGTTGTCGGACGGGCTGGCCCGAAGATGAACGTCAAGGTGGCTGCAACGCTACAATCGGCGCGCAGTGCCCTTGCGGCAGGTAAAATCTCGCTCATTCTTTTGGACAATAATCTACCCGACGGGATCGGCGCGGAGTTTGCGATTGAGCTGGCCGCTGATCCGCAACTCGCCAATATTCCAGTCATCATGGTGAGCGATTGGCCCACCCCTTTCATGTGGGAGAAGGCTGCTTCTGCTGGTGTCCTATATGTCGTGAACAAAGCGGAATTTGGAGTACGCTATGTGGATCAGGCGCTGCGCGGGCGCCTGCGCAAGAAAGCGCACCTTAACTAGGTGCAAAAAAAAGCCCCGCCATAAAGGCGGGGCCAAGGTGAGTGTCATCAGCGCAGCCCTCATGTGGAGAGTGCGGTGACACTGGCGGTGTTCGAATTTCGGGGGATCAGGCTTGCATTTCTGCCCTGATCTGCTGGCGCAACACGTCGATCGAGACGGTTTTTCCTTCTTTTTTATAGCACCAGTAGGTCCATCCATTACAGCTGGGCGCGCCTTCGAGGGCAGCCCCCACTTGATGAATAGAACCTTTGACGTCAGCACCAATCAGCGTGCCATCGGCGCGCACTTTGGCTTTGTGACGGTTGTTCATGGAGTAAAGGTTTTCACCCGGGCGCAGCATACCGCGCTCGACAAGCTGGCCAAATGGCACGCGCGGCTCTGCACGTTTCGACGTAGACGTCTGAAGCGCCTCATTGTCGAACTTGCGCACGGCAGCGATGCGTTTCTTGGCCACCTTGCGGTATTCCTCTTCCCGCTCGATACCGATATATTCGCGTCCTAGCATCTTTGCGACAGCACCTGTTGTGCCTGTGCCAAAGAACGGGTCGAGGACCACATCACCTGGGTTGGTGGAGCCAACCAGCACGCGGTGAAGCAGGCTTTCTGGTTTTTGGGTAGGATGCGCTTTGTCACCATCTGCGTTTTTCAAACGCTCATGGCCGTTGCAAATGGGCAAAACCCAATCGCTGCGCATCTGGATGCCCTCGTTCAGCGCCTTGAGCGCCTCATAGTTGAAGGTGTATTTGCTGCTTTCGTCCTTGCCCGCCCAGATCATCGTCTCATGCGCATTTGTCAGGCGCTTGCCACGAAAATTCGGCATAGGGTTCGACTTGCGCCAGACCACATCGTTAAGGATCCAGAAGCCCTGATCCTGCAAAGCGGCACCCACACGGAAGATGTTATGATAGCTGCCAATGACCCAGATCGCACCATTAGGTTTGAGCAAACGGCGGGCGGCTTTCAGCCATGCTTTGGTAAATTGATCATACAGCGCGAAACTGTCGAACTGGTCCCAGTCGTTGTCCACCGCATCGACTTTAGAATTGTCGGGGCGGTGCAGATCACCGCGCAGTTGCAGGTTATAGGGTGGGTCCGCGAAGATCAGATCGACGCTTGCCTCGGGAAGTGAATTCATCACCTCGATACAATTGCCGTTTAGGATCGTGTTCAGGGGAAGCGCCTGCGCTTCCTTCGTCTTTATTGTCATTGCTCTGCCTCATTGCCCGGCGAATTGTTTCCGCTCGTTGCGTGGGTACTAAGATGACAAGAGAGTGATTCGTGGTCAATTTCTTAATTTAATCAATCTATTAAGATTTATTCTTGCCACAAGATGTTGTGTACGGGTTTGAACAGACGTCTATGGTGTGGGGTTACGCCCAATTCTTGGAGTGCAGATATGTGTCTTTTTGATCCATATCCCATGTTCGTTTCCCAGCCATAGCCGGGGTGCTGTTGCGCCAAGGACAACATGACACAATCTCGACATATTTTGGCCATAATTGAGGCCGCCGAAATCGAGACTGACCGAGCATCACCCTTGATGATCGTCTCGGATGGCAGCGTTAATCCACGCGGGGTCATGTTCCCGTCGATCAAGCAATAGTCAGGTGCCGCCTTGAGGCCTTCGACAGCGCGCACCATCGCAATGTGACTGGCGCGCAGGATGTTATGCTCCTCGATCTCTTCGACTGTGGCGTGGGCGATGCTGACATCTGCCACCTCCATGAGTTGCAAATAAAGCGCCTCACGCTTTTTCTTACTCAGCTTTTTGCTGTCGTTGAGGCCGTCAGGAATACTTGCAGGGTCCAACACGACTGCTGCCGCTGTCACGGGCCCTGCCAGCGGACCACGGCCTACCTCATCTACGCCAGCGATCCGCTTGTAGCCACGCAATTGTGCCGCGCTCTCGAATGAATAATCGGGTTCCATGCCTATGGCAAAAGCGCAGACGGCGCCCAGGTGCAATAGAAAAGGGAGAGATGCCCGAACATCCCTCCCTCCCCTGATCCGTATGCGATGGGACGGATCGCTTACGGCATCGACACAGCCGCAAGTTTTGGAACTGTGCCGAATAGCTTTAGCTCACCCCGAAGCGGTATCCGTTCTGGCGCAAGCACCGTGCGGCATAACCCATGCGCGGGCCGCGATCAGTGCGCACGCGGATGCCACAGTGCTGGGGCAAACGGTTTATAAAGTCATAGTTCCGCTCAAGACAGCGGCGCGGCAGCATCCGTACATAGCCGCGGCGGGTCTCGAAACTGCGCAGGCAATGCTGCGGCAGGGTTTTGCGACTTACACGGCGCGGCAGCGGTTTGGCGTAAATGCTACCGTTCTGATAGCGCTGTTTGTTTGCGCGGCGCGGCTGTTGGTATGTCTGGACCTTTTGCTTTTTGGCCTGCTTCTTCTTGGCCTTGGGCGGCTCTTTGTAGACGTGCCGCGTGACGTGATCGCGGTCCTTTTTATTGTCGTGGATAATTTTACCCACAACAGCGAGCCCCAGAATGGCGGCAATCGCACGGGCTGTGCGCTCATCATCTGCGAAGGCGGGCGCTGCTGTAAATGTCGTAAGAGTTACGGCAGCTGCAGTCACTGCGCCAACAAAGCGGGAGTTGATTGAAAGTTTCATAGTCTGATCCTTTTGGGTTCATATGCTGCGTGCAAAGTGCACACTGCGGTATGGGATCAATCTGGTGCAGGGCCGTTCAGACAGGCAATAACAGCGTGTTGTTATCGGATAGCCTTCTGCCGTGCGGCTAGGGATATTGTATATCAATCCAGAAAACAGCATCTTCAGCTTCATGAAACACATACGCCTTATCCTGAGCGCTGCACTGCTGACAGCATTTACCAGCCCTGTGTTTGCCGCAGACTGCTATGCCGATTACAAAGCAAAGCAGGACAATCCCCTGCGCCTGCATTACGGTGTCGCGCAGATTCACGGGCAATGCAGTAAAGCATCGGCGCGCGCGCAACTCACGCAACGATTGGGCGCGAGGGGCTGGACCCTCTTGAATGTCGTGTCGGTTTTTGGACCTGACGGGCTTGCACAAAGGAAAGATAGTGCCGGATCAAATTTCCTCCGCTTCTGATATGCGCCGCAGCGGAGGGCGCCTGATCGCCCTTGGCATTTGTGCGGTTGCGGCCCTTTTGGTGATCGGGGCGATTGTGATGTTCTGGGCGCTGCCCGATGCCAATGCTTTTAACGCGCGGGTCGAGCGGATATTCATCGAGAACGACACCCTAACCGCGCCGTCCGAGATCAAGCTGCTGGAGATCCTCGCCCAGTCGGGCACGGCGTTCTCCGACACGCTTACCAATTACCGTGTGCTGATCGGAGTGCTGCTGATCTTTGCCGCGGCGATGTTGGTGGCGGCTGTGGTGTTCTTGATGCTGCTGGTTCTGATGAACCGCCGCATGGCCCAGATTGAGCGGACGGGCATTCAGGTCTCCTCCCTTTTGATCAGCCGCGAGGAAAACAAAGTCTACCTCAACAATCTAGGCTTCTCCCTCACACCCGCCGCGATGGAGACACTGGCCGTGCTGGCCGAAGCGCGGATGGACGATGATGTTATGTCAGGCTCCGAAATCGAGGGCGTCATATCGGGACGCTCTGCTGCCGACTGTGACGAGGCCGCAGGTGCGACGCGGATCAAACGATTGCGCGACACATTGGGCAACCAGCTCGTCAGCGAGCTGCTTGTCAAAAACATCGCGCGAAGGGGCTATATGCTGGCGATTGATAAGGACGTTATAAAGGTGCTTTAGCGCTTATTTTTGAGAATGACTCGCAACTACACCCATTGCTTCCTACATTTCAAATATGAACAGACGTGAATTTACTGCCTCGCTGGGCGCGCTCTCGGGCGCGGCTGCTCTGCCGCTCTCTGCTGTGCCTACTGCTGCTGCGACATCGCAACCTGTATCCTCTGCCACATACGCATGGGCAAAGCTGATCGTGCGGGCGCAGGCAAAAGCGGACCCTGCGATGTTGGCACGCTATCTGAAACTGACACCTGATGTAGCCCACTCCTTATTCAGTGCGTTGATCTGCGACGGCGTCCTGCGTGCCCAAGGCACCACTGCTGTGGCACGCGCGGTGGACCCGCGCCAATCGGGACTTCAGCGCTCTTCCACAAGAACCATCCAACAACAGACGCGAGAAGCGTGGTCCAAAATGTCCGCTGATACGCAGCCTCTGGTCAAAGAGGAACCTGCAGCGCTAGAGTGTGGCGATACTGTTGAAAAGGAAGCCGCAGATGCCCGCCCCTCTGAACCCGTTCAAGAAAGCCCTCGCCGAGGGTGAGATGCAATTTGGCTGCTGGCTGGGGTTGGCCGATACCTTCTCCGCCGAATTGATGGGGCAAGCTGGTTTTGACTGGCTGGTGGTAGATGGAGAACATGGGCCGAATGACCTGCGCTCTATCCTGTCGCAGTTGCAGGTGCTGGCCGCCACCGATGCTCACGCAGTTGTGCGCTTACCTGTGGGCGAGACGTATATGATCAAACAGGTACTTGATGCAGGTGCACAGACCGTTCTGGTCCCCATGGTCGAGAGTGCCGATCAAGCTCGCCAATTGGTCCGCGATGTGACCTATCCCCCGCACGGCAATCGCGGTGTGGGATATGCGCTGACGCGGGCGTCACGGTTCAGCACCATTGCAGATTACGGCACCTCCGCGGATGCGCAGATTTGCCTGCTGGTGCAGGTCGAGAATTTGAAGGGGCTTGCCGCGCTGGATGATATTCTGACGGTTGAGGGCGTGGACGGTGTATTCATCGGCCCTGCCGATCTGGCAGCGGACATGGCCCAAATGGGCAACGCGGCACATACCGATGTGCAGGCCGCGATCATGGATGCGCTGCGCCGGATCAGAGCAGCAGGGAAAGCACCTGGCATTCTGTCGACACGTGACGAGATGACCAACGACGCCATTGCCGCAGGGGCGCAATTCGTGGCTGTGGGTGCCGACATTCTTTTGCTGGGTCAAGCCGCGCGTGCTTTGGCCAAGAAGTGGCAAGCGACCAAAGGGTAATCCACAGATGAATACGGGCATCGCTCTGCTGGCCTTCGCCTATGTGCTGAGCCAGTTCTTTCGCGCTTTTCTTGCCGTGCTGAGCCCGTTTCTGGGGGCGGACATCGGGGCCTCTCCCGAAGATCTCGCTTTTGCATCTGGTCTTTGGTTTCTCACATTCGCCGCGATGCAGCCGCCTGTTGGCTGGGCGCTGGACACCATAGGGCCACGGCGCACAGCGGCCGTTCTGCTGTTGCTGGGCGGCGGCGGCGGGGCGGCAGTCTTTGCTGCGGCCACTGCGCCAATTCACGTGACCATTGCAATGGGCCTTATCGGCATCGGCTGCGCGCCTGTGCTGATGGCAAGTTATTATATCTTCGCGCTAGAGCATCCACCTGCCCGCTTTGCCACCCTCGCCGCGTTGATGGTTGTCGTGGGTATGCTGGGCAATCTGGTCGCCTCCTATCCCATGACGCTCGCGGCCGAAACGATGGGCTGGCGCGCCGCTCTGTGGGGGCTGGGCGCGATGTCGGCGGCCACAGCGGTGGGCATCTGGACGTTTGTCCGCGACCCTGCAAAAGCCACCGACGGCGCGAAAGGCAGCTTTCTCGACGTCCTAAAAATTCGCGCGCTGTGGTTCATCTTTCCCCTGATGCTGGTCAGCTATGCCGAAGTCGGTGCGCTGCGTGGCCTCTGGATCGGCCCCTACCTGACCGAGGTTTTCGACGCCACGCCGCTGTTGATCGGGCAGGCAAGCCTTGCGATGGGTCTATGCATGGTCATTGGTCCAATGCTCTACAGCCCGCTGGATCGGCTTTTCAAGACACGCAAATGGGTCATTTGTGTCGGCAGTTTCTGCGTCCTCCTGGCGACACTCGTCTTGATGGCTTGGGGGGGTATGCCCCTCCTATGGGCTATTTTCTGGCTTTGTCTGATCGGATTATTCGGATCGACATACCCCGCAATCATGTCACACGGGCGCAGCTTTCTACCACCGCATCTGGTCGGGCGCGGCGTGACATTGCTCAACCTGTGTTCAATCGGAGGCGTGGGAATAGCTCAATTTGCAACAGGCCGAATCTATGCCGCGACCTCGCATGCAATTTTGCCCGAAGCGTCATACGTAATGATCTTTTTATTCTTCTCCGTCATTCTCACAGTAGGTCTTGTGATTTATCTGTTCTCCACAGACACGAAACCTGACTGCCCCTAGCAGCAAACCCTTCCCCTGAGGCGCAAAGCGGTATAACAGCGCGGCACCATCAATCATATATTCTGGAGTAAACGAGATGGGTTATCGCGTCGTAATCGTGGGGGCCACTGGTAATGTGGGCCGCGAAATGCTGAACATTCTGGCCGAGCGTCAGTTTCCTGTGGATGAGCTTGTCGTCCTGGCCAGCCGCCGTTCGCTGGGAACAGAAGTGAGCTTTGGTGAGAAGACGCTCAAGACGAAGGACCTTGATACGTTTGACTTCACGGGCTGGGACATGGCGCTGTTTGCCGTAGGCTCCGAGGCGACCAAGAAATACGCGCCCGTCGCGGCCAAGCAAGGCTGTGTGGTGATCGATAACTCGTCGCTCTACCGCTATGACGCGGATATCCCGCTGATTGTGCCCGAGGTGAACCCTGAAGCCGTGCACCAGTATTCCAACAAGAACATCATCGCCAACCCCAACTGCTCGACCGCGCAGATGGTTGTTGCCCTCAAGCCGCTGCACGACCGCGCCACGATCAAGCGTGTGGTGGTGAGCACCTACCAGTCCGTCTCGGGCGCGGGCAAGGAAGGCGCGGACGAGCTTTGGGATCAGACCAAGAGCATCTACAATCCCGTCAACGACGTGCCACCCAACAAGTTTCAAAAGCAGATCGCGTTTAACGTGATCCCGCAGATTGACGTGTTCATGGACAGCGGCGACACCAAGGAAGAGTGGAAGATGGTCGTTGAGACGAAGAAGATCGTCGATCCAAAGATCAAAGTCACCGCAACCTGCGTGCGCGTGCCTGTCTTCGTGGGCCACTCTGAGTCGATCAACATCGAGTTTGAAGACCACCTCGACGAGAACGAGGCCCGCGACATCCTCCGCGAAGCCCCCGGTGTCATGGTGATCGATAAGCGCGAGGCAGGCGGCTACGTCACGCCCATCGAATGTGTCGGCGATTTCGCGACGTTCATCAGCCGCATCCGTCAGGACAGCACGATCGACAATGGCATCAACCTGTGGTGCGTCTCCGACAACCTGCGCAAGGGCGCGGCCCTAAACGCCGTCCAGATCGCCGAGCTATTGGGCCGCGAGTGTCTCAAGAAGGGCTGATTTCCGCCCATACGTCATACCAGAAGGGGTGCCTGAAAGGGTGCCCCTTTTTCTTTGAGGTGCGCCAAGGCATGCTGCTGCCTGAATAAAAGGATCAGATACCCATGCGCTTTCTCCCGCTCGCCCTCGCCGCATTTCCGCTCCCAGTGTTGGCGGACAACTTCACTGCAGAGTTGATGCCAACGGCTGTGACCATCTATGGCGGGTTTGCCATGGTGACACGTGAGGTGAGTATCGAGGTGCCCGAAGGCGCGCATGAGGTCATCTTGCCTGATCTGCCCCAATGGATCGATGCGGGAAGTTTGCGCGCCTCGGTCAGCGGTGCAAGCCTGACGGGGATACGGCTGCCCACAGATGCCTTGCCGCCAGTAATGGAGGCTGACAGCGCAGAGATTCTTGCCGCGAAAGAGCAGATTGAAAAAGCGCAACAGGCTTTAGTCGATCTGGATGATGCCGTTCAGGACGCCAGTCTTGCCATGACAGCCGCAGCAGCACGGTTGAATTTCCTGCAAGGGCTGACATCGAGCGAGACCCTCCCAACTACGCCGCAGGCCTTGGCAGAGCTCGCTGAGATGATCGAGGCGCAAACTCTTGTTGCAACGTAGACGCAGATCGCGGCACAGCGTGATGTACGCGAGATCGAACAAGACCGCGAGAATTTGCAGCAAAACCTTGAAGATGCGCGTGCAGCCCTCGCCGCTTTGACACCGCCGACGGCACCGAAATCGCTGTTGGCTTTGTCGGTATCCGCAGCGGATGCAGGCACTATTGTTGCCTCTGTCAGCTATCCTGTGCAGGCGTCGTGGCAGCCAACCTATGACGTTCTTCTATCTCGTAAGGACGGCGATAGCATCGCGCTGCGCCGTGCAGCGTTGATACGTCAAAACAGTGGTGAGAATTGGGAGAACGTATCGATCACGCTATCCACCCTAGCGCCCAGTGGGCAGGTCGTGCCCTCCGAACTTTATCCGCAATTGCTGCGCTTTGAAGACCCGCAACTACGCGCAAAACTCGAACGGTCCATGAGTAGCCTTACAGGTGTCGCCGCTGACGAAGCACCTGTGATGATGCAGGCTCCCGCGCCAGAGCCGAATTTCGATGGACCGGCTGTGACCTATACAGTGCCAACGCCTGTGAGCGTCGCACAGAACGCCGAAGGTGTGCGGATCGAACTTGATAGTTTGACGTTCGATGCACGCGTATTTGCGCGCGCAGTGCCTGTCCGTGATACGACGGCGTTCTTGATGACCGAGGCAACCAATAAGACCCAAGAGCCCCTGTTGGCAGCCAACAGCGCCCAGATATTTGTCGACGGTACACTTGTCAGGCAGTGCGGCTTTGCTCCTGTCGCTGCGGGCGAGGTATTTGCGCAGGCATTCGGCCCAATTGAAGCATTGCGCCTGAGTCATGCCATTCTGGACAAAAGCGAAGGGGATCGGGACCTGATCAGCCGCAGCAACGCCCAGACCCAAGAAGTCCAGATGAGTGTGCAGAACCTTGGTGCGGAAAACTGGGATATCCAGCTGCTTGAAGCTGTCCCATTTAGTGAGCAGGACGATCTGGTCATCGACTGGAGCGCGCAACCTGCTGCTTCGCTGAGGGACGTCGAAGACCGTTGAGGATTGATGCAATGGAACTTCACGCTTGATGCGGAGCAATTGCAAGAAATCCTGATCGAACAGACGGTGCGCTGGCCCGACGGCAAAGTGCTCCGCTAGCTTACTCCTGCGGTGTGAAAGCAATCTGCGATGTTATGTTTGCGACAGGATCGTTGGGCAGTCTGCCACCAAAACGCCTGACCAAATCATCATAGACCGCGCCGACATCACCCGAATTACAAAGATGTCTGCCTGTTGCGGCATTGTGCAGGCCAAGCGCCGTGCCCAAGAGCCGAAGCTCAATCCCCTCGCAGGCCAAACGGTTTATCAAATCAGGCCAACTGCGCGCTGCCGTGATGTGCCCGCAGAATAACTTGTGGCGAATTGGGTCAATATTTCCAGCTGGCATAATTCCAACGCTGCGCTTCTTCGTGGGGTGTGCAGGCATTTCAGCGCCGAAGCGCTTGCATAATGCCGCGTAGGAAAAGCCAAGCTCGGACCCTTTGCAGACCCGTGTGCCGCAACTTGTTTTGTACAAAGCCACCCCACCACTGATCTCACGCATGTCATAGCCATGCGGACGCAGCCGTGCTGCCAGATCATCCCAATCCAAAGCTTCTGCCATATCGCGGGCGAGGAGGGCCTGCAGGGCCGCGAGGAGGTGCTCATATGTAGCCTCGTTCCTCTTTGTTGACAATTGCCCTGCCACTTCGCGTTTGAGAAGCTGGCGCACCATATGCCCGATGGTGACCTCGCGCGCCGACGCCACACGCTGTGCGCCTGACAAAAGATCACGGGGTAGTTTTAGGGTGACTGATTCCAATTCCATACCCCGAGCCTTGCGCAGATATGGTTAACGCGGGGTTAAAACCGCTCGGCCCTCAGCACGTCGCAATCGACCACACTCACCACACCGATGTGCCGCTCGACAACCTCAAACGCTGAATCCAGCAACGCATCAAGGCGTTCGGGTTTGATGATGCAGACCACCTGAACCATGCCTTGCGCACGGCTCACCTGACCCGAACGGGTCCAAGCTCCAGATCGACCAGAACCGCCCAGCACGGGCAATACCGAGTATCCCGTCACGCCTGCACTGCGCAACGCATCGGTCAGGCGCGACTCCATTACATTCTCGATGGTGATCTCTACCCGCTTCGCTTTGTGTGTTTGCATGGCTCAGCCTCCTGTGACGGCCATGGCAATGCCCACATAAAGCGGGATACCGATGGTCAGGTTAAAGGGAAATGTCACCCCCAGCGAGAGAGTGAGGTACAGCGACGGGTTCGCCTCGGGCAGAGCCACTCGCATGGCGGCAGGCACGGCGATATAGGAGGCAGAGGCTGACAGCACCATCATCAGCACAACACCTCCGGGCGACAAGCCCAGCAACAGGCCAGCGCCCAGACCAAACAGGGACCCGACCAGCGGCATCAGCACGCCAAATGCCAGCACGCCGCGCGTGAGCACACCGCCCCCACCGCGCAATCCGCGCCCCGCGACAAGCCCCATGTCCAGCAGGAAGAGGCACAGCACACCTTTAAACGGATTGACGATAAAGCTCTCAATTTCCTTGAGGCCGTCCTCACCCGTGATCCAGCCGATGGCAAAGGCGCCAACCAGCAAAATGATAGAACCGTTGAGCATAATCTCCCGCATCAGTGCGCTATCCATACCTTTGGTGCTGTCACCGCCGCCGCGTGAGATGAGCCAAAGCGCCGAGAGAATTGCAGGGGCTTCCATAGCCGCGGCGACTGCAACCATATAGCCCTCGGACGGTATGCCGCGCCCTTCAAGCACGGATGTTGCCGCCACGAATGTCACGATTGAAATGGAGCCATAATGCGCAGCAACCGCCGCTGCATCCAGACGGCTCATCCCTGTCATCACCTTTAGAAAACCGAACGCAACTATAGGGAGGAGCGCCGACAAAATAACTCCCGCCAGCAGCGAAAAGCCAAGGCGTGCATCAAGGCCGTAAGAGGCGACACTCGCCCCACCTTTGAACCCGATGGCAAACAAAAGGTAGATCGACATACCCTTTGCCACAGCCTCGGGGACATTGAGATCAGAGCGCGCAAGCGAGGCCATAAGGCCCATCGCAAAACTCAGGATGATTGGAGACAGCAGGTTCTGCCCTGCAAGGCTCAAAAACTCGGACACGCTGCGGCTCTTCTTTCACTAATTCCATCGCGCGCCTTCTACTAGACCTGTTCAAATGTGTCTGATGCAGGGCTGTAATACTCCAGACCACCCTCACCAATATCCGTCCACATGCCATGTAGCGTGAGTGTCCCCGCCTCTACCTTTTCAGCCAGCCAAGGGAAGGTCATCATATTTTCCAGCGAGATAAGCACCGCATGTTTTTCCAGCTGTTGGAGTTGTTCGGCCTGATCCGCGATGTCTTTGACCAGTTCATATCTGGGGCGCAGAATATCCATCCAGCGTCCGACAAAACTCTCTTTTGTCTCAAGTTCTGGCGCGTGGCCTGCGCACATGTTCAAACAGCCTTGCACACCCCCACAATTTGAATGGCCCAGAACAATCAAATGTGTGACCTTCAAGACCTCAACAGCATATTCAATTGCCGCTGATGTACCGTGCTCAAGCCCGTCGGGCTTATAGGGAGGGACAAGGTTGGCGACATTGCGGTGAATAAAAAACTCGCCCTGATCCGCCCCGAAAATCGAGGTGACATGCACACGGCTGTCACAACATGAGATCACCATCGCGCGCGGGCGCTGGCCATCACTGGCCAGTTTACGATACCACGCCGCATTCTCGGCATATGTGGTCGCTTTCCAGCCATGATAGCGCTGGGCCAGATAGCTTGGCAGTGCTTTTGCCTCTTTCATAGACCGAGGATCCCTTAATGTATTTTCTCCCAGTTAGCCTGAATTTTCACCGAATTCGAGAGAAAAGACATGATCACTGAAAAGATTTGAAAACGCCTGTCCCTCATACCAGCAGAAGCCGTGGGGGCATGAGTAGGGGTAAGAGATGAGTGAAGTCGTGAATATCCGTTTGTCGGAACAAATCCATCTGGATGAAAGCAGGTTGGGAACGCTCTACGCGCAGCTGGGAGAAAGTAGCGCGGATAGCATTGTATGCCGCGCTATGGAGGAACTGGCCGTACGTATGTCGCAATGTGATACACTGTGGCGCGCCAACAATCTTGAAAAATTGCGCAAGCATGCGCGGTCACTCATCGCGATTGCAGATCAGATCGGGATGTACCATCTGGCGCAGGTCGCACGGGATGTAACAACCTGCATCGATGCACTGGATGATATTGCTGTTGCCGCCACCCTGTCGCGGATGCTGCGCATCGGGAAGCGATCCTTGTCAGCAATCTGGTCCATGGACGATCTGAGCATCTGAGCGTCCTTGCGGCGGGGGCTGGATCGGATAGTTTGGAGCCATCTCATTCCCGAAAGGTTCAACCTCCGATGCCCCTCAGATTTTCAACAGATGCGTCAAACGCGATTGATCTTCACATTATATCCGCAGAGGCGGCAGAGGCCTGGCTCGATCAATTGCCAGCCGCAGCGGCCGCGTGGGCACGGGCAAGCGGGTTCAAGGGGAGTGTCGGTCAGGCGCTCTCCCTTCCCCCAGCGGGCGATCGGCCCGCACTCGCCGCAGTTGGCTACGGCACCGCAGCCAGCCGCAAGCGCGGGCGTTTCGCCCTTGCTGCCGCTGCCGTCAAATTGCCCGAAGGCATCTACCGCATCGCAAGCGGGTTGCCTGAAGATCAGGCAGAGACAGAGAGCCTCGGATGGCTGCTGTCCAGCTACCGCTTTGACCGCTACAAAACGCTGCCACCTATGAAGGCGCAATTGCTCGCACCTGAGGGCGTTAACGTCCAGCGCGTGGAAGCCATCGCCAATGGCGAAGCACTGACGCGTGCACTCATCAACACACCCGCCTCTGATATGGGACCGCCCGATCTGGAGCAGGCTGCCCGCGATCTGGCTGCGCAGCACACTGCACGCATTGAGGTAACGGTGGGCGACGACCTGCTGGCTGCAAATCTGCCGATGATCCACACAGTCGGGCGTGCCGCCGACCGCGCGCCGCGCCTGATTGACATGCGCTGGGGCGACAAGGGGCCAACGCTGACGCTGGTCGGCAAGGGTGTTTGCTTTGATACGGGCGGGCTCAACATCAAACCCGCCGCCTCAATGGGGTTGATGAAAAAGGACATGGGGGGTGCTGCGGCTGTTCTGGGGCTGGCGCATATGATCATGGCCACGGGCATGGAACTCCAGCTTCGTGTGCTTATCCCAGCTGTTGAGAATTCTATCTCAAACAATGCATACCGCCCCCAAGACGTGCTCACCTCGCGGAAGGGGCTGACGGTCGAGATCAACAACACCGATGCCGAAGGGCGGTTGGTTCTGGCCGATGCGCTTGCACTTGCGGATGAAGAGACCCCTGAGCAGATCATCTCGATGGCGACGCTGACAGGTGCGGCCCGTGTGGCGGTTGGCCCAGACCTCGCACCGTATTTCAGCGACGACCCCACGTTCGTCGCGGTACTCGAGGCGGCAGCGGCAGAGGTGGCCGACCCTGTCTGGCGCATGCCTTTCCACGATCCTTACGAGCAGATGATCGA
The DNA here is from genome assembly GCA_965660425.1 of Sulfitobacter sp. Classification (GTDB taxonomy): domain Bacteria; phylum Pseudomonadota; class Alphaproteobacteria; order Rhodobacterales; family Rhodobacteraceae; genus Sulfitobacter. The sequence continues at coordinate 29,264 of CBFHZX010000010.1, forward strand.
ACCTGCGGTGGCCGATCTCGATAACGCACCGTCGGGTGGCTTTGCGGGCTGCATCACAGCGGCGCTGTTCTTGCGGCGGTTTGTGACCGCTAGCAACTATGCGCACTTCGACATATACGGCTGGCAACCCAGCGCCGCACCCGCGCGCGCCAAAGGGGGCGTGGGCCAAGGCACCCGCGCCGTATTTGACGCCCTCGACAGGATATTGACCAAATGAGCCACCCCCGACTGACCCCCGATCCCGAATTCTCCAGCTTGAACGAGGCTGCCCAGATCGGGCGCGGCGTGGTGAACCTGCTGCGCAAACCCAACGGGGCGCGGGACCGCCAGCTTTTGCTGGGCGCCGATGTCACAATCTTGTGGCGCGAAAACGGGTGGGCTTATGTTCAGGCTACGACAGATGGCTATTGCGGGTTTGTCGGTGTGGCCTCTCTTGCTGCGCCGCAAGAGAGCACTCACAAGGTCAGCGCCCCTGCGAGCCACGGCTACCAAAACGCAAAAATGAAATCCATTGACCGTTGCGCGCTTAGTCACGGCAGCCGTCTGACATCGCTGAGTGAGAAGGACGGGTTTATCCAGACCAGCCACGGGTTTGTCCCTGTGCAGCACATCACGGGGCTGGACGATTTTGCAGATGATCCCGCTGACATCGCCTCGCTCTTTGCAGGCACGCCATATCTATGGGGCGGCAACAGTCGCTGGGGCATTGATTGCTCGGGGCTGGTTCAGGCAGCTTGTCAGGCCTGCAACATCCCCTGCGGCGGCGACAGCGATATGCAAGAGGCTGCACTTGGCACCCTGCTCGAGGATGGCTCAGCACCGCAGCGCAATGATCTGTTGTTCTGGAAAGGTCATGTGGCAATTGTCTGGGACGAGGATACGCTGATCCACGCGAACGCCCATGCGATGGCGGTCGTTTATGAGCCGATTGAGGAAGCGATTGCGCGGATTGCGCAGACAGACGGCCCCGTCACTGCACACCGCAGGCTCACGTTCGCGTCTTGAACTGGGCAAAGCTCTTTTTGTTGCGGCCTGCAATATGCTCACCCGCTTTGACGGGCGGATAGAGACAGTCGGCCTCAGCCACGCCCAGATCACGTGGGTCAACAACCATATCGGTGTGCGGGTCAAAGAACACAGGAATGGAATACCGCGCACGGCCCGAGCGGTTAATGACGCGGTGCAGGGTTGAGGCGAAGCGGTCATTGCTCCACCGCGCTAGCAAATCACCGATGTTGCATACGAGTGTGCCCTCGATAGGCGGCGCCTCGATCCACTTGCCAGACTTGAGTTTGACCTGAAGCCCGCCGTTGGAATCCTGCAACAGAAACGTAAGCACACCAAAATCCGTATGCGCGGCCACGCCGAACCGCTCCTCGGATTCGTCGGCGGCGGTGGAAGGCGGGTAATAGACCAACTGCCCCCGCGCCAAAGGCTTGGCGTAGGCCGCGTCAAAGAAATCTGCGGGACGGTCAAGACTGAGGGCAAGCGCGCCCATCACCTGCCGCGCCACGGCGCAGAGGGCATCATAGTATGGTTCAAGATCGCGGCGCAGGCGGGGATAGGCAGCATCGGGCCACCTGTTGGCGGCAACGAGCGGCTTGTGCGCCAGCAGGTCAGGATCATCATGTGCTGTCTCGGCCCCCCAAAAGAAGACCTCCTTGAGGTCGTGCGTCTTGGCACCCTGCAGGGTGGACATGCCCGTGGCCATCCATCCGCGTTGGTTTGTGTCGACGGCAACCGTTTGCTTCAACTCAACTGGCTGTTCAAAGAAGTCCTGTGCCACAGCGAAGGCTTGCTCCATCAGCCCAGGCGCGATCCCGTGGCCTTTGATGTAGAAGAACCCCGATTGCGTTGCAGCGCAGTGGATTTGCGAGGCGACCAAGCCGACGTTTGATCCGTCCAGCGCAGGGGCGATGTCGATCACAGGAATCGCGGCTTCATCCATCCGACCAGCCTGCGCAAAATCACCCAAAGCATCAGCCATTATTCGATGGCACGGATGAGCTTGCGCTCGAGCACACGGAGCACTGATTTCAGATCATGCCCGCGTTTGAGCACTTGCCCGTTCAAAGCCACAACCGAATACATGCCCTGCTTGTTGCGCAGCTTCGGGCGCTTCTCGATGCGGTAGAGCGGCATCTCGGCGGTGCGGCGAAACACAGAAAATACCGCCACTTCGCGCAGGCATGAGATGCCATAGTCGCGCCACTCTCCCGCGGCGACCATCCGACCATAGAGGGACAGGATCACCGACAGCTCGCTGCGGTGAAACGCGACCTGTTCAACAGGGCGGGATGAAGCGTTGGTGTTGGGGATGTGCGGTATGTTCATAGCTTAAGAGTTGCCTTGCAGGCGATGCAAATCAAGCCCCCAAAAATCAAATTGCTTGATTGCGTTACAGATGAGGATATAAATTTCTGAAATTGAAACGTATTGAGGCCTCCATGACACCACAAGCACGCGCAGAACAGGTGGCTTCGGCTATGATGGCCAAGGACAATGCCTCGCGCAGTTTGGGCATGGGCGTGACCCATATCGCACCGGGTGCGGCGACACTTACACTCCGCGTGAGCGCAGAGATGCTGAACGGGCATAACATCTGTCATGGCGGTTATATCTTCACGCTCGCTGACAGCGCGTTTGCCTTCGCATGCAACAGCTATAACCGCCTGACGGTCGCGCAGCAAAACCAGATCACTTATATCTCGCCGGGCCAGCTGGGTGAGTTGCTCACGGCAACGGCAAGCGAGACGGCATTGACGGGGCGCTCGGGCGTCTATGACGTGATGGTGCGCGGAGAGGACGGGCGCACCGTTGCGACCATGCGGGGCCTGTCGCGGACGATTAAAGGGCATATATTTGCCGAGAACGGAGACGACACATGAAAGACCTCACACCAGCCCGCGACAGCCTTGACCCTATCGAGATCGCAAGCCGTGACGAGATCAGCGCGCTCCAGCTTGAGCGGCTGAAATGGTCGCTGCGCCATGCCTATGACAATGTGCCCTTTTACAAAAAGAGCTTTGATGCGGCGGGGGTACATCCCGATGACCTTAAGGAGCTGAGCGATCTGGCCAAATTCCCGTTCACTGTCAAAACCGATCTGCGCGATAATTACCCGTTCGGTATGTTCGCTGTGCCTCAGGATCAGGTAAAGCGGATACACGCCTCCTCTGGCACCACGGGGCAACCGACGGTGGTGGGGTATACCGAAAATGACCTTACGAATTGGGGCAATGTTGTTGCACGCTCCTTGCGTGCCGCGGGGATGCAGGCGGGTGATATGCTGCACAACGCCTATGGCTACGGTCTGTTTACGGGCGGCCTTGGCATCCATTTGGGGGCGGATGCACTGGGGTTGAGCACGATCCCGATCTCGGGCGGGATGACACCGCGTCAGGTTAGATTGATTGAAGATTTCAAACCTAAGGGCATCACTGTGACGCCTTCCTATGCTCTCTCGATGCTGGACGAGTTCAACGCGCAGGGCCTTGATCCGCGCAACAGCTCACTTGAGGTGGGCATCTTCGGGGCCGAGCCTTGGACAAACGCGATGCGATTGGAAATCGAGCAAGCTTTTGACATGCACGCCATCGATATCTACGGTCTGTCCGAAGTCATCGGGCCAGGCGTCTCAATGGAGTGCGTCGAGAGCAAGGACGGCCTGCACATTTGGGAGGATCACTTCTATCCCGAGATCGTCAACCCTGACACGGGTGAGGTCGTGGCCGAGGGCGAGATTGGCGAGCTGGTGTTTACGTCACTGACCAAAGAGGCGTTTCCCATCATCCGTTACCGCACCCGCGATCTGACGCGCCTGTTGGCAGGCACCGCCCGCAGCATGCGGCGGATGGAGAAGGTGACAGGCCGCAGCGACGACATGATTATCCTGCGCGGCGTCAACGTGTTCCCGACCCAGATCGAAGAGCTGCTGATGAACCAGAGCGCACTTGCCCCGCATTTCCAGATCGAGCTGTCGCGCCCTGATCGCATGGACCAGATGCGCATCCTGACCGAAGTGTCAGGCAGCGGGATCGACGCAGGCACCCGCGATCGAGCTACGGCCCAACTGGCGGCGGCCATCAAGCAATCGGTGGGCATAAGTGCGAAGGTCGAGGTCGGCGATGTTGGTGCTGTACCCCGCTCCGAGGGGAAAGCCGTGCGTATCCTCGACAAACGGCCAAAGACCTAGCCGCAGGTAATCGCGATGATATTATCTGTGTCGTCCAACTGAATGTTGAGGCGGCCTGCGATAAAGTCCGTGGTGAACGCATCGGTGGGGCCGACAAGGCGCTTTGGTTTTGGCAAGGTTAGCGATGATGCCGCCTCTTGCCCGATCAGGCTCTGATATGCCGCGGCATTACAGGTGTCGGGTGCATTTGCCGAAGGCGTCGCCGCAGTCGGGGTCTAAAGGCCCGTGCCGCCGCAGCCCGCTAGCACCAAACCCGCCCCGCAAAGAGCTGTTAGAATCGAATTTCTCATACGCCATACCTCGCTAAAAATGTCTCAACCGCGTTGTCGACCACAAGATCAATTTCGTCCGCGCTGACTTCTTTGATAACGCCAAACATCAGCTGCGGCCACAGCTTTGCTTTGCATAGCTCGCCGAACTGGTCCGCGGCCATAAGATGGTCTTCCATCTCAAGCTCTCCACGCGCGCAGGCATCTTGGAAATAGGCTGCAATCTCACCTCGCATCTTACCCGGACCTGAATCGTAAAATCGACGGCCCAATTCAGGAAACCGTGCAGATTCCGCGACGCAGATGCGAAAAATCTGTTGGCCAAAATTGCTGGAGGCGAACCGCAGGAAATGACGCCCGGTCTGGCCCAATACATCACGGGGCGATGCCGTACGGTCAATCTCGTCCAGCGCGGTGCCTGCTTGGCGCTGGCATTCGGTGTTGGCCACTTCCATGAACAACATACGTTTGTCGGGAAAGTACTTGTATAGCGTTGCCTTGGACACAGCAGAGACACGGGCAATGTCATCGACACTCGCACCTTCGAAACCGTCCGCCATAAAGACCGTGCGCGCGCCCTCAAGCACCTGATCATACTTACGGCCCTTTAGGACATGTTTAGGGCTGATATTCATCGGTGCTCCGCTCTTGTTCTCGCAAGAATATAAACTGTTTCGTTTAGTTCCAAGCGATTTCTTCCAATCATGGGCCCTCAAGAACAAGTCCAACAGCTTGCATCGCTGCAACACTCAGACTAACCGTCCTGTATGCTCGCAATCTTTCTCAAGACACTTCCATTTTTTGCACTGATTGGCTTGGGCTACTGGGCAGGCCGCACACGGTTTTTTACGGCCGAGGCCACGGCGTATCTGACCAAATTCGTCTTCTACTTCGCGCTTTCAGCCATGCTGTTCAACTTCTCCGCAAATCTGTCACTGGCAGAGGTTTGGGACACGCGCCTTGTGGTGGCTTATCTGTGGGGGACGCTATTCGTCTACGGTATCGCAACGCTGGTTTGCTATTTCCGTGGCCTTAACATTGAGGTCAGCGCGATCGAGGCGCAATGCGCCGTCATCGGGAATGTAGGATTTCTGGGCGTGCCCATGCTGACGCTCCTGCTGGGGCCAGAGGCGATTGGTCCTGTGATGATGGCACTGGCTGTTGATCTGATTGTATTTTCGTCTCTCATTACTATCCTGATCACAGGCTCGCGCGATGGTAGGATGAGCCTCGCCATTTTGCGCACCGTTGGCCTTGGCCTCGTGAAAAACCCGATGATCGTTGCGATTACACTGGGTTTGCTTTGGTCGGGTCTGAAAATCCCGATCCCTGTCCCGATGAACGAATTTCTGGCGCTGCTAGGCGCTGCTGCCACTCCGGGTGCACTCTTTGCCATTGGCGCGTCGCTGGCCTCGAAGTCGGCGGAGCGGCTGAGCGTGGCAAGCTGGCTGAGCTTTTGCAAACTGGTGCTGCACCCCCTGTTCGTTGCATTCGCCTGCTTCGTGCTGTTCAAGGTGGAGCCGTATCAGGCGATGGTCGTGATCTCGGCAGCGGCCCTGCCTGTGGCGGGCAATGTTTATATCCTTGCCCAGCACTATGGCACTTCGCCGCAACGTGTCTCGGCTGCCATTCTCGTCTCTACCGCGCTTAGCATTGTCACAGTAAGCGTCTGGATTGCATGGCTCACAGGCAGCTAAGGCTTGCCCCCCCTGCATAGCCTCGCTAGCCATAGGCAACTGCGCAAAGGGGCCTTCCATGGAAACCATCTCGTCAAACGCCTGTTTCAACGGCACACAAAACGTCATCAAGCACGCCTCGAGCAGTTGCGCCTGCGATATGACATTCGCTCTGTTCCTTCCCGCCGAGGCGCAGGACGGCCCCGTGCCCGTTTTGTGGTTTCTGTCGGGCCTGACTTGCACCCATGAGAACGCAATGGTCAAAGCGGGCGCGCAGGCATGGGCGGCGGATCAAGGCATCGCTGTCGTCTTTCCCGACACATCACCACGCGGCGAAGGGGTCGCCAATGACGAGGCCTATGATCTGGGGCAAGGCGCAGGTTTCTATGTAAACGCGACCCAAGACCCGTGGGCGCCGCATTTCCAGATGTGGTCCTATATCGCGGATGATCTTCCTGCGCTGCTCGCCGAGAAGTTTCCGCTGGATATGGAGCGGCAGGCAATCACGGGTCATTCGATGGGCGGACACGGCGCGCTGACAATTGCAATGACATATCCCGAGCGCTTCACTTCTGTCTCTGCTTTCGCGCCCATCGCGCACCCCAAGGCAAGCGATTGGGGCCGCAAGCAACTCACCGCATATCTGGGCGCGGATGAGGCGACGTGGACAGCGCATGATGCCACCCTGCTAATGCAAGAACGCGGGTTTGATGGCCCTGTTCTGATCGACCAAGGCACGGATGACCAATTTCTGGACTTATTGCAGCCAGAGGCGCTGAGCGCTGCCATGGCGAAACGCCGCCAGAACGGCATATTCCGCATGCAGCCCGGATATGATCACAGCTATTTCTTCATCGCGACCTTCATGGAGGATCATGTGACCTTCCATGCCGAAGCGCTTTGGTCCGCATGACCGCCCTCTATATCGACGCCGATGCCTGCCCTGTGAAGGAAGAGGCCGAGCGGGTAGCCACGCGGCACAAGATCAAGATGTATGTTGTCTCCAATGGGGGGCTTCGCCCGTCTCAAAACCCTCTTGTAGAGACTGTTATCGTGCCTGACGGTCCTGATGTGGCCGATATGTGGATCGCGGAGCGTTGCACACGCGGCGATGTGGTGGTGACGGGGGATATCCCGCTGGCCGCCAAGTGCGTGGAGGCAGGTGCGCGGGTAATCAAGCATAACGGCGAAGCCCTCACGCAGGCCAATATTGGCAACGTGCTGGCCACCCGCGATCTGATGACAGACCTGCGCGCCGCTGATCCGTTTCGCCAAGGCGGCGGGAAAGCCTTTACAAAAGCGGACCGCTCCCGCTTTCTGGAGGCGCTTGAGCGGGAAATCAGAGCAGCGGGCAAGCTCGTCTAATTTTGAGGATACCATGACACCACAGGCCGTCGTTTTTGATATTGGGAACGTGCTCATCGAATGGCAGCCTGAGCGGTATTTCGACGGTATCATAGGCGAGGACCGGCGCCGCGCAATGTTTGCCGATGTGGGCCTGCACGCCATGAACGACCGTGTAGACCGCGGCGAAAATTTCACCGAGGTTATCACGGAAACCGCTAAAGCAAATCCAAAGTGGCAGTCCGAGATCTGGCACTGGCATGACAACTGGCTTGATCTGGCCTCCCCCGTGATCGCACATTCGGTCCGGCTGATGGCGGCATTACAAGCCAAAAACACTCCGGTCTTTTCCCTAACCAATTTCGGGGTTGAGACTTATGTTCTAGCCGAGACGAAATATCCGTTTCTACGTCAGTTCGACCGCGACTTTATTTCTGGACACATGCAAGCCATTAAACCTGATCCGCAGATTTACGCGCTGCTTGAAGACGCTACGGGCCTGTCAGGCGAGGCGCTTCTGTTCACCGACGACCGCGCAGACAATATCGAGGCCGCCGCCAAGCGGGACTGGCAAACCCATCTGTTTGAGGGGCCACAAGGCTGGGCCGACACGCTGGTTGCCGCAGGGCTGCTCAGCCCCGAGGAGGCACAATGACATCTATCCCCTTCATATCGTTTGGGGCGGGCGAGGCACTGCTCGACTGGGTCGCGCTGACTGATGCCTTTGCGCAGGGCCACACACTCCCCAAGGCCGAAATTGGCGATACGTTTCTCTATCGCGACCGTGATACGCTTTTGAGCCGTGCCGCATGGATTGACGGGATGGGGATGGCCGTGAAATCCGCGACCATCTTCCCGCAAAACTCTGCGAAGGGCATGCCCAATATCAATGGCGGCGTAAGCCTTTATTCCGATGCGGATGGCACGCTGGAGGCGATTGTTGACTTCCATCTGGTGACGAAGTGGAAGACGGCAGGGGATAGCCTGCTGGCCGCACGCCGATTGGCACGCAAGGATTCCAGCCACATCCTTTTGGTCGGTGCAGGCACTGTCGCGCGGTCCCTGCATGCGGCCTATTCCAGCGTATTCCCAAACGCGTCTTTCACCGTCTGGAGCAGAACCCAGTTAACCGCGCAAAGCATGGCGGACAGCATCCCGAAAATGGGTGTGGCGGATGATCTGCAAGGCGCTGTCGCGCAGGCTGACATTATCGCAACGGCCACAATGACGACCGAGCCGTTGATCAAAGGCGCGTGGTTGCAACCGGGTCAGCACCTTGACCTGATCGGTGCCTACCGACCCGACATGCGGGAGGTGGACGATGCGGCGCTCCAGCGGGCGCGCGTCTTTGTTGATAGTTTCGACACCACTGTAGGCCATATCGGAGAGATCAAAATCCCGTTGGAGACAGGCGCCATCACCCGCGAGCATATCATTGCAGATTTTTATGATCTTGAGGCCTTCACGCGCCGCTCGGACGACGAGATTACTATTTGCAAGAATGGCGGCGGGGCGCATCTGGATCTGATGACAAGCCGCTATATTCTGGATCAATGGCGCAGGGCGGCCTCTTGATTGGGCTGTTTGTTCTTCTGGCCATTGGTGCAGTGATCGCGGCACCCTTTGTGATCGAGTATTACCGGCCACAGATGAGCGACGGGCGGCGCAGATCAGCGCCGGGTCAATTCGCGGAGCTCAGCCAAGGGGTCACCCATTTTCATCTGAGCGGTCCAGCCGAAGGGCCACTCATTGTCTGTGTGCACGGCCTGACCACGCCCAGTTTTGTTTGGGAGCCACTTACAAAAGGGCTTGTTCGTCTGGGCTTTCGTGTTCTGGTCTATGATCTCTATGGGCGGGGTTATTCTGATCGTCCTGATGGACTGCATGATAAAGAGTTCTTCACTACTCAGCTGAACGATCTGCTTGCGCATGTTGAAATCGAAGACCCGTTCCATCTATTCGGCTATTCCATGGGGGGTGCTATTGCAACGGGTTTCGCCGCCGCGCATCCGACCAAAGTGCGGCGATTGGTGCTGCTGGCCTCCGCTGGTGGTGCACTGCGGCAAACGGCCCTTCTCAAGATCATCAGGGAGCGCGGCGTTTTGGGAACGTGGCTCATGCTGGCGGCTTATCCCGCGCAACTGCGCCGCGGCATCCGTGCTGAGCGGGAAACTACGACGACCAGCCCAGACATCACGCAAGGTCAGGAAGACCAGCTCACTTTCCAAGGCTTTATACCTGCCGTTCTTTCAAGTCTGCGCGGCATTCTAAACAGGCCGATGGAGGGTGAGCATATGGCATTGCACCAAACCAAGCTGCCCATCCTTGCCGTGTGGGGTGCGGAGGACGATGTGATCCCTGCAAGCGCAATAGGCAATTTTGCGTCATGGAACCGCAGCATTCTCCATGAAGTGATCGAAGATGCGGGCCACGGCCTGCCCTATACGCACACCGAAGAAGTTCTTGGCCACATCACACAATTCCTGCCCGCGCCCGAAGCAGACGATTGGGGGCATGATCCATAGCCACCTCTTAGGCGGCGGCGAGGCGTGCGGGCTTTTCGCGAATGGGAAGATGCACAATCGCGCTGAACGCACCCACCGCGACGCCAATCCACCAGACGGTCGTATAGGTGCCAAAGGCATCATACATCCGTCCGCCCAACCACACGCCGACAAAGCTGCCCAATTGGTGGCTGAAAAAGATGATACCATAGAGCGTGCCCATATAGCGCAGCCCGTAGATATGCGCGATCAGGCCAGAGGTCAGCGGCACAGTCGCGAGCCAAAGCGACCCCATCAGGACCGAGAAGACTATCACGCTCATCGGAGTGATCGGCATCAGGATAAACACTGCCGCAATGATCGTGCGGCCTGTGTAGATGCCTGTCAGCAAGTATTTCTTAGAGTACCGCTTACCCGCCCAACCTGCCAGCAGCGTGCCGCCCACATTCGCAGCACCGATAAGCGAGATCGCGACAGCCCCCAGCGCAGAGGTCGTCGTGATCCCCATGTTGTGTAGCGCGCTGCCTGCCATAATCGGGCCGCACATCTCGGTCACGAAGGCGGGGAAGTGGGCTGTGATAAAAGCCAGTTGATAGCCACAGGAGAAAAAGCCCAGAAAGATCAGCGTATAGCTGGGGTCTTTGAAGGCGCGCAACAGGATGGTGCCCATCGCCTCTTCCAGCTCTGCGCGGTCTGCTTGCACAGGCGCGCGCATGAAGGGCAGTGTGAGGATCATCGACAGGATTGCGGCGGCAAATACGCAAAATACCATTTGCCAGCTCATTATGCCCAACAAATACTCGGCCACAGGCGCGCCGAATATCTGGCCCGCGCTGCCTGCGGCGGTGATGATGGCCAGCGCCATGGAGCGGTTATCATCTGACGCCGCACGCGCCACCACTGCAAGGATAACGCCAAAACCTGTGCCCGCGATCCCGAAGCCTACCAACCACGCATATGTCTGATGGCCGAGGGGTGTATCCGCACCTGCCGATAGGACCAGCCCCAGTGCATAGATCACAGCACCCAGAATGATGGCTTTGCGGTCGCCGATCTTTTCGGCCATGGCCCCAAACAGCGGTTGGCCAATGCCCCATGCGAGGTTCTGGATCGCAATCGCCAGTGAAAATTCTGCGCGCAGCCAGCCGAACTCCTCCGCAATCGGGATTTGAAACACGCCAAAGGAGGCGCGGATCGCAAAGCTCACCATGATGATGACACAGCCAACGATGAGAACAGGCGTGAAGAGGGGTGACTTTTGCATGACATGGCTCCGATACGATTGCGGGCAAATTGCGCTCCGTATGCGGCTACGTCAATCAGCCGATTGTATGCACACACTTTCCAAGCAAGCAGCGAGGCGCTAGGAACCCCTCATGACCAGCATGTGCGCCCAATATGACACGATGATCGCCGACGGCACATTGCGCCCCGACCCTGCGCAGGCTGCCTTGATGCCCGAGTTTGACCGCATTCGCGATGCCCTGTCTGTGCCCGTGAAAAAAGGGTTCTTTCGCAAAGCGCCAGAGCCGCCAAAAGGTCTGTATCTTTGGGGTGGGGTCGGACGTGGCAAATCCATGCTGATGGATATGTTCGTGAACAACCTTGGCGACATCCCCGCGCGGCGTGTGCATTTTCATGCCTTCATGCAGGAAATCCACGCGGCAATGCATGAGGCGCGCAAGACGGGCGTCGAGGATGCCATTGCGCCCGTTGCAAAAGCGGTGAGCAGTTCGGTTCGGCTTTTGGCATTCGACGAGATGCAAGTTACCGATATCACCGATGCGATGATCGTGGGGCGCTTGTTTGAAGCGTTGTTTGCGGATGGTGTTGTGGTGATCACCACCTCCAATCGTATCCCCGACGACCTTTATAAACACGGGCTGAACCGTGATCTGTTTCTGCCGTTCATCGCGTTGATCAAACAGCAAATGGTCGTGCATGAATTGGCCAGCCCCACAGATTACAGACAGGACCGTTTGGCGGGCAGCCCTGTCTATTTCACCCCGATCAATGCCGACAGCCGCGCACAAATGGATGCGGTTTGGCGCGATCTGTCGGGCGGTGAGGCAGCTCCCTTGACCCTCCATGTGAAAGGGCGTGATGTGACCCTGCCCCAGTTTCGCAATGGTGTCGGGCGCACCAAGTTTCATGCCATCTGCGGGCAGCCGCTGGGGCCTGCAGATTTTCTGGCCGTCGCAGAAGCTGTGAAAGTCCTCATGCTCGACGATATTCCCGCACTCGGGCGTAGTAATTTCAATGAAGCAAAGCGTTTTGTAACGCTGATAGACGCTCTCTATGAAGCTCGGGTGCAACTCATATGCTCGGCCGCGGCATCGCCCGAGATGTTGTATCTTGAGGGTGAAGGCACATTCGAATTCGAGCGCACCGCCTCGCGCTTGCGCGAAATGCAAAGCGAGAGTTGGGCGAAGGCCTAGTTGCCTTCATCCACATTCAGGATACCGACGGCAACGGTGCAAACAATCAACTGACGTGCAACAGGCGATTGTGTATCGTGCGCTTCTGGGCTCTGTTTTTTTCATGCTCGGACCTCGCTCGCTGCCACTATACATGCCGTGGCTTTACAGAATCTGACTGCGGCACGTGTGCCCTAACGTCAACCTAAGGTAGGCAACTGATCGGCGAACCTATCCGTTGTCCTTCAATATGTTGCCTGCAAGATACAGCGAGCCGCAGATGAGGATACGTGCCTGCGGCGTGTGCGCGACAATCTTGGACACGGCAGTGGCCACACCCTCCTCTTCCACAGCTTCCATACCTATCTGACGTGCGGCTTGGGCGGTGACGTCTGCAGGCAGTGTCGCCGCTTCACCAGGGATAGATACGCCGTGCAAACCCGCGACATGTGGCGCGAGGGGCGCCAGATATCCCGCGATGTCCTTGGTGTTGAGCATGCCACAAATGAGATAGGTTGGCACTTGGGGCAGCTCTCCCAATACAGCGGCCAAGGCATGGCCCGCCGCAGGATTGTGCCCTCCATCGAGCCACAGTTCCGCCTGTCCTGCGGCCTCGACCAACGGCCCGTGTTTGAGGCGTTGCATACGTGCAGGCCACTGCGCCCCCGTTACAGCACCTTCACAAGCAGCCGCATCAAAGCCAAGCGCGCGCAAGGTCGCAATCGCACCTCCTGCGTTCTGGACCTGATGCACCCCGGGTAGGTTTGGCAGCGGCAAATCAAGCAATCCCTGCTCGTCCTGATATACCATGCGGCCCGCCTCACGGCCGACGTGCCAGTGTTGTCCATAGACGCTTAGCGGGGCCATATGTCGGGCGGCAACGGCCTCGATAACCTCGAGGCCTGCCTCCTGCTGGGGTCCGACGATGCAGGGCACGCGGCGCTTGATGATGCCCGCCTTTTCGCCCGCGATTTCGGGCAGCGTATCTCCAAGGAATTGCTGGTGATCCAGATCAACAGGTGTGATGACCGTCGCCACAGGGTTGGCAATTACGTTGGTCGCATCCAGACGCCCGCCAAGCCCGACCTCCAGCAGCGTGTAATCCGCCTGAGTACGTGAAAATGCAAGAAGCGCGGCGCAGGTTGTAATCTCGAAATAGGTGATGTTCTCACCACCATTGGCAGCATAGCACTCATCAAGCACTTCGCTTAGATGTTCTTCGGTAATAAGCTCCCCCGCGAGGCGAATACGCTCGTGAAACCGTGCCAGATGCGGGGAGGTGTAGGCGTGAACAGTCTTGCCTGCTGCCTCCAGCCCTGCGCGGATCATCGCTTGGGTCGATCCTTTGCCATTGGTGCCTGCAATATGGATCACTGGCGGCAGATTGTTCTGTGGATTGCCCAGCGCCTCAAGCAGGCGCAGCATGCGGTCCAGTGTCAGATCAATAATCTTGGGGTGTAGCGCCATCATACGCTCGAGAATAAGATCAGAGTTCTGGATCATGGATTACACCTGTTGAGAGAGGGCTTGGCAGCGTCATGCGGGAATACGATGCGTGCGGATGAGAATGATCACAAGCACACCCACAACGAGGTCGAGTGCACCACAAAACGCAGGCCACCAAACGGGGCCAGGATGCCCGGTGAAAAGAACAAGCACATCAAACCCACCATGCGCTATCAGCCCGCAAGCAAGCACGAAAGCGCTCTTGCGAAATCCAAAAGCGGCGAGCGCTGCAAATAGAACAAAGACCACACCGTGGACTACGAGAATGGTTACGGTCGCATCGGCTTGCACCGCAAAAACGGGCCAAAAAAATGCAATTGCGCCCAACATAACAGCAAGGCTGCTACGCTCTTGCAGCGCACCTATGCGGTAGAGCGCACCCACAAGCGCCAGCCCCGAAATGCCCCCGATCACAACGGGCCACAGCATCATTTTTGCGGTTCACCCTCAGGTGCGGGCGTAACAGCATCACCCTCGCTAAGCTCGTGAGGCACATCGGCAGGGGGTGGCAGATCACCACGCACCGCTGGCGGCAGACCCATCAGCATGCGAACAATCGTGATCAGCTCGTCGCGCAACTGGGGGCGCGGTGTCACGCGGTCCAGCATACCGTGTTCGAGCAGATACTCCGCGCGCTGAAACCCTTCGGGCAGCTTTTCACGGATAGTTTGTTCAATAACGCGAGGACCCGCAAAACAAATAAGCGCGTTCGGCTCGGCAATATGGACATCCCCCAGCATCGCGTAGCTTGCCGTCACACCGCCCGTAGTCGGGTGGGTCAGGACCACGATATAAGGCAGGTCCGCTTCTTTGAGCATCTGCACGGCAACAGTGGTGCGCGGCATTTGCATAAGGCTCAGGATGCCTTCTTGCATACGAGCGCCGCCTGCGGCCGAGAAAAGAACCAGCGGACGCTTAAGCTTTACCGCTTCTTCGGCAGCGGCGATAATCGCGTTACCGACATACATCCCCATCGAGCCCGCCATAAAGCTGAAGTCCTGGGCACAAGCGACAATCGGCGTGCGCCCGATCTCGCCTTGGGCAACAAGCATCGCTTCACTTTCGTCTGTTGATTTTTGCGCAGCACGCAAACGGTCAGGGTATTTCTTTTGGTCGCGGAACTGGAGCGGATCTGCTGTAGGTGCGGGGACTTTCACCTCTGTAAAGATGCCGCCATCAAAGAGCGCCGCAAAACGATCCCGCGGCGAGATGTGCATGTGGTGGCCACAGCTAGTGCAGACATTGAGGTTATCGCTGACCTCGCGGTGAAACAGCATCGTGCCGCAGTCATCGCATTTGGTCCAAAGGTTCTCAGGCGTCTCGCGGCGCGAGAAAATCGAATTGATCCGGGGCCGGACGTAATTGTTGATCCAGTTCATATCGCAGCCTCGCTCACGTTACTCATCCCCCTTCAAATAAGAGGGTCTGCTGGAAATTGCAATCAGCGCCGCAGTGCAAGGCGCGCCGCCAGCCAGCTCACAATCATCATTGCAAAATCGACAGGCAACCAAGCACGTAACTGTGCCTCATCCTCGAGGCCAAAAGGCGTATGAAACAGCGCAAGCCCACCGAGGGTGTCCGGCAGAGATGTGAGTAGCAGCGCACTGACATTGTTAAAGAAATGCACCGCCAGCGCGGGCCCAATGGACCCTGCGCGCGCAGTAAGATCGGCCATCAAAAGACCGAACAATCCTGCCCAGACAGTGATCATCACCGCATTCTGACCTGCCTCAACGGGTTGATAGTGGCCAAGGGCGAACAGAACAGACGGCAAAACCATCCATATCCAAGGCGATGCAAATCGCGCAGCGAGTTGTTGTTGCAGGTACCCGCGAAAGAATATCTCCTCGGCACTGATTTGCACGAACACAGCGACCAGCGACAAAGGTAGTATCAAGGCCCAGAGGCCAAAGGCCATATTCGGCACAGACGGTCCACCATAGCCGTAGGGTGGCAGGATCATCAATATTGCCGCCAGCACTAGCATCGCAGTGAACACACGAAAGAACTGTGGCGCGGCAAGGATTGTGGGGCCGAAAACGCTCAATGCTGCACGTTTGTGAAGCAGCCGCACAACGATAAAGACACTCAAACTAATCAAGCCAAAGCTGAACAGGAGCACATACATCGCCGAGGGCGTGCTGCCTGCAATCAACTCATCTGTAAACTGGGGGCGGAAGCGCGTTAGCTCAGAGATGGCCAGTTGATAAAAAAGCGACAGCAAAACATAGACCGCGACCATCGCTACGACGCCCGCTACCAAGCGCCACAATTCTGATCGGGGTTCGGCAGCAACTGTGTGGAGCTTATGAGCAGAATAGTCGGGCCAAAGGGACACTAGGTTTTCTCCGTTGAGTCACTATCGATTGACGTGTCTCGGGGGATGCTTATCTGGGCGTCGCGGATCACCTCGGCTGCCCCCGTCAGATGACCTGCTACCGTTTTGAGCAGGCTCATTAACACTGCATTATCGGTCTCAACAACCGAGCTGAACTGCTCCGCGCCAATGCGCAAAAACCTGCTATCCTCAATCGCTTTGAGATTTACCTGCCGCGGCTCACGCAGGATCACAGCCAAATCGCCGATGACGCGCCCCTGCTCTACTGTAGTGATATGTTGCTCGTCACCCGATTTATCAACAAAAGTGATTTCGGCCTTACCATCAACGCACAGGTAAACAGCATCAGGCTGCTCATCGATGTTGAATACAACGGTCCCAGCAGGGGCGTCATACCATTTCGCCGCAAAGGCGAGCAGCCGCTGCGCTCGCGGTTCCAGCGCGCCAAACAGCTCGTTGCGCTGGACCAGAGTCAATTTACGCCGCAAATCGTCGGATATATCGGCCGAGCCATCAAGATTGACCGTGCTGTCCACCCCGTCCAACCTGCCGTGGTCGATCTCCACGAACATGTCATAGCTTTCATGCGCATCAAATCGGTCATCCAGAAAAATCTGTGTGGTATTTGGCATGAGCTTATGCAGCCGTTCACGCATGCGGTGTAGGTCACTACCTGCAAGCGCTTGGTCAAACACAATCACATCTGGCCGCTTGATGGCGGCACGGGTAAACGATGCGCGCTCCTGAATGGACAACGGCAGGTTTGTCCCACCAATCGCCGTTGGAATACCAAATACATTGGTGGCAACTTGTGCACGCAAATTATGGGTTCGCAGCACATCCGAGACGGCATCCATAACCAGATCCGCCTGCGCGCCCGCCATAGCAGAGATGCGGCCATAAATCAGATTGTCCAGAATGCTGATCCGCGGCAGATAGTTCTGTGGACCGATAGGGACAAACAAATCCTTGGCCAACCCACGCATTTCCGCCCCCCGTCTTTGACGAATGCTAAGGATTTCAGTTTTAAACGTTTCAGGAAAGGCGGGGCCAATCTGCTCTGCTGTGAAGGCGAAAGGAACGGTCAACAGAAGGGCGAATTCATCTTCGCTCAGTGCGCCGTCCCCTTTGTTGCGCCGCCGCGTCGCGATATCGACCAGTTGCTCATAGAGACCCTCTTCAATCCCAAGCGCAGTAAAGAGTGGGTGGTTGGTACCGTCCATGCCAAAGGTCTGATGCAACGTCTCGATCAGAGCCTGCGAGATCTCGATGCCCTTCTCTGCCAACCCGTTTTCGGCAATCATCGCAATGAACGCTTTTTCAGTCGCCAGCCCTTGCTGACTGATGTCGCGCAAGGGGGTCGCGAACAGAAGATTGCCGCCCAGAGGAATAGCAGGATTGAATTTTTCAGGGTCAAACCGATGGACCACACCATCAAGCTTGCGCTCTTTAAGCGCTTCATAAATAGCGGGGCGCAAATCCACGAGCTTTCGGGCAAGATCGGGGTTCTGATTGGGATCAAGCAGCGTGCCAAGCATCCCGCGGATGATACCTTCGTCAGTGTTGAGCACACGGCTAAGCTCAAACCACCAATCATTAACGTCCTGCATTGAGTCCAGACCCGCAAGCTCAGGGTCGAGCCAGTCGGCGCGCATGCTGTCACGGCTGTTGCCAGACCTGCGCGCCTCGATCCCTGCGCGGTCGCGTTTTTCAGGATCCCACAGTACCGTCTTGGGCGAGGTCCGCAGCGACATCAGAAAGTTGTCACCTATCGTGCCGTGAAACAGATAGGGCTGCGCCTGCACATAGCCGATGCGCGCCGCGATAACCGCCTGATGCAAAGCCGCGATATCATGGCCGCCCATAGAGATGCTCCCCCGCGTTGGCAGCACCTCCCGCGTGAACAGCTCCGCCAGAGCGCGGCGCTCTGCCATAGTAGAGGTCTTTATCGCAACTTGTGCGCCTTTGGGGATGGTGAGGTTCAAATCCTCGAGAACCATGCCACCGTCAGCGTTTCGGACGAACACGTTGTTCAGCTCAATCTCGCCAGTCAGATGCGGTATTTCGGCTGGCGTCCCCTCAAACAGCGCCTCGTCAATCTCGCCTTTCGGCTCAAACCGCTCCGTCACCACGTCCCAGCGCAACGCCATATCCTGCGTCTGGTTGTAATAGGCCAACAGCTCTTTACACGGGCTGCTGAGATCTTTGTAAGCCGCAAGCGCCGCCACAAGCGCGCCCACTGTGATATCGCCCTGAATGACCAGAATACCGCCAACAAGGTAGAAGAAGAACGGTGTAAGTTGCGTGATGAAGTTGTTGAGAAACTTCATAAAGAATTTCTTCTTGTAAATCTTGAAGCGGATGTCGAACAACCGCCCCAGTCGGTCCGTGAACCCCGCCAGCCTGAAGCGCCAGCCGCCGTTGGTGCGCAGATCGACGATTCCTGCTGCCGTCTCGCCAATCTCGGAGGACAGCAGGCGCACCTCTTTAATGCGATCTTTGTTAAGCAGATTGATCTGCCACTGGATCATCGGGATGACATAGGCCTGTAGCGGGATGAGTGCGATGCCCGCCAGACCGAACCAGAACGACTGGAGGAACAAGAATACCACGATGATGATCATCTTGCCTGCCTGAAACACGGGCTGCACTATGAAATCACCCATCAGGCCACCCATTGGCTCCGCCTCGGAAGTGACCATGCTCACCAACTCGCCTTGTGACGTATTTTGAAAATAGCGTTTGGGAAACCGCATCATCCGCTAGATCAGGCTATAGCGGAACCTGCGCAAAAGCCGCTCTGCTACGACACCTTTCATCCTGTTGAGGCGCATTTTCAGAAGACCATGCGCGAGGACTGCAGCCAGATAGCCAAAGCACAGCGCACTCAGGAACTGAATCTGGCTGAATTGATAGCCGAACGCCATGACCATCGGGTCAACTGCGCCAATAGCGTCATTGATGATCCGTTTTGGAAGCTCGAGCGTTGCGTAGAGAAACGGGAACGTCAGGAGCGTCACAAGCAACAAAACCAGCTGATCCCGCTTGGAGTGCTTCCAGATAAAGGCCGAGAGGCTGCGGTCCATGGCGTTGCTTTCTGCACGTTGGTCTAGCCTCTATCTAGGGCTATTGCCCGCACATTGCCAGAAGGCCAGCGTTGCAAATGCTTGCAGCAGTGCGCCTGCGCCAGTATGCCGTTCTCAAAGATTTTTTTTCGCAGGAGCGCCTACCGATGACCAGCAAACCACGTTTCGACAAATCCAGATTGCCCAGCCGCCATGTGACTGAAGGACCTGCGCGCGCGCCTCACCGCTCCTATTACTATGCGATGGGCATGACGGAGGAAGAGATTCACCAGCCTTTGGTTGGCGTCGCGACCTGCTGGAACGAGGCGGCACCATGTAACATCGCACTCAACCGTCAGGCACAGTCGGTCAAAGTGGGCGTTGCCGCTGAACAAGGCACCCCGCGTGAATTCACAACCATCACCGTCACCGACGGGATCGCGATGGGCCATGAGGGCATGCGGTCCTCACTTGCCTCGCGTGAGGCAATTGCCGACACGGTCGAGCTTACGATGCGCGGCCATTGCTATGACGCGATTGTGGGCCTTGCAGGTTGTGACAAATCCCTGCCCGGTATGATGATGGCGATGATCCGCCTCAACGTGCCATCTGTGTTCATGTACGGCGGCTCTATCCTGCCGGGCCGTGCACCGGAAGGCGCTGATGTGCCAGAGGGCTTCGCCGACCGTGATCTGACGGTTCAGGATATGTTTGAGGCCGTAGGCAACTGGCAGGGTGGCACGATGTCCGAGGCCGCTTTGGACGTGCTTGAGCGCGTGGCCTGTCCTTCCGCAGGGGCTTGTGGCGGCCAGTTCACCGCCAACACTATGGCCTGCGTGTCCGAGGCGATCGGCCTTGCGCTGCCCAACTCCTCTGGCGCGCCTGCACCGTACAAAAGCCGTGACGAATACGCGATTGCCTCAGGCAAGGCGGTGATGAACCTCATCGAGAAGAACATCCGCGCGCGCGACATCTGCACGCGTGAAGCCTTCGAGAATGCTGCGCGCATCGTAGCCTGCACAGGCGGCTCGACCAACGCAGGCCTGCACCTGCCAGCCATGGCGCATGAAGCAGGCATAGAATTCTTCCTGGAGGACGTCTGCGACATCTTCCGCGACACACCGCACTTCGTCGATATGAAGCCTGGTGGCTCTTATGTCGCCAAAGACCTCTACGAGGCAGGCGGCGTGCCTGTTGTTATGCGTGAGTTGCGCAAGGCAGGCCTCATCCATGAAGATTGTCTGACCGTCACGGGCTACTCCATGGGTGAAGAACTCGACAAGATCGAGCGCAACGCAGACGGCAAGGTCATCCGCGCTATTCAAAACCCAATAAGCACTACAGGCGGGGTTGTAGGCCTCAAAGGTAACCTTGCCCCTGAAGGTGCCATCGTGAAGATCGCTGGGATGGGCGAAGAGGACATCGTGTTTACCGGTCCTGCGCTGGTGTTTGAATGTGAGCAGGACGCGTTTGAAGCCGTCCAGAACCGCACCTATTCTGAGGGCGATGTGTTCGTGATCCGCAACGAAGGACCACGCGGCGGTCCGGGTATGCGCGAAATGCTGGCCACCACGGCGGCACTGTCGGGTCAGGGCATGGGCAAGAAGGTGGCGCTCATCACTGATGGCCGCTTCTCGGGCGCGACGCGCGGGTTCTGCGTGGGGCACGTAGGGCCAGAGGCCGCGATGGGCGGGCCGATTGGCCTGTTGAAGAATGGCGATATGATCACGCTCAATGCGATCACAGGCTCCATCTCCGTTGATCTGACGGACGAAGAGATGGCTGCGCGTAAAGCTGCATGGAAAGGCCCGCGTGAGACGATCTATGCCTCTGGTGCGCTGTGGAAATATGCCCAGCTGGTCGGACCGACATACCTTGGTGCTGTGACGCATCCGGGCGGCGGATCGGAAAAGCATGACTACATGGACCTTTAAGCACCTCGTAGCGCGCGGCCTCCTTGGAGTGCTGGGCGCCTGCGATACCATCACGGGAGGGGAGGGCTTGCTCGCAAACCTCAGGCCCCCCGAGGACGCGGCCCTGCCTGCGGTGCCTCTCACCCAAGCGATGATGATGCAGGGCAGTGTGACGCTTGTCCCCCCAAATGGATACTGTATCGACGCGGAAAGCCTGACCCAAAGTTTCGCGCTTATGGCGCGGTGTGAGGCATTGGGCCCGTCAACACAAAGCGCGAATGCGCCGGTTGGTGTTATGACAGTTAGCCTAGCGCGCAGCGTTCTTGCGTCTGCGCTGCCTTCTGCCCAAGAGCTTGCGACAGCCTCCAACCTTGGCACACCAACAGATGCGCGTCAGTCAGAGCAAAGTGTGGTATTCCAGACAACGGGCACCCCACCCTCGAGCGATCTTTCGGACACACATTGGCGGTCCGTCTCAAAAGTTGGGCGCATCACCATGGGTGCAGCGCTGTTTGGACCAACAGGGCAGCGCACTGTTTCTGCAGCGGGGGCCGCTCTGTTGGAAGAAATGATCAGCCGCACCACAGCGCAAACCAACGCAGGTTAGCGAACGAGCATACTTGCGCGAAGGTGTGCATGCATGGCATCAAGAGGTTAATGCATCTGCGTTCAGTCTATCGTTACGATTGTGCGCCATAAAAAGATGCCGTGAGCAGCAAGGCAGATAGAATGGCGAAACTTGGTGAACACCTGTTAGACAAAACGCTTTTCACTCGCACGCTTTCGAAATGGGCGCGCAATGCGCGTTTGGCTCGTTCTGCAAATCTGATATCTCTGCGTCGTCAACGGATGCGTGCGCGGCAGCTCAAAGCGCATTTGGACCAGCTCATTCACGTGGCTGACGAACGGCTTGCCTTGCCGCTTGAAGGGTCAACCAGCTTTCCAAAACCCCATAATGCGGATTGGTCGTGACGTTCTGAGCTTTGGCGCGGTCCATTGCCCACGCCGGGAATATCGGCTGCGCAAACGCGGTCGATGCTAGGCAATGAAGTTACGCTGTTCCATGACTGCGAATTCTCGGAGCTTACTTTGCGCCAACTGCGCAACCTTCGCGAACAAGATCTTGCGCCTTACAGTCTGCGCATGGATGTTTTTCGTTTTGACGGCTCGTTCCTGTCGCTGGTTGTCGATCTGCCCGACAACGGGATCCACGGGCTGAAACGGACGCACTTGATCAGAATGGACGTGATTGTCGAGCTGGAAAAACCAATCGAGATTTTCGCGCGTCTCAACATCAAAAATGGCCCTAACACGGAACAAATCGTACGTGAGCTGGAGCTGAGCCAAGAGCAAACCGTGGTCGAGTTCGACCTCGCTTATTCCAACTTGAATGAACGGCGGGTGGAGGGCGCTTGGGTTGATCTCATTTTTGAGGGACCAGAAATGAATCAGGTCACGCTTCACGATCTCACCTTTTCACGCCGACCCCGTGCTCAAATCTAAGCCTATTGCCCAACCCTTATGAGGGTAATGGAGGAACCAATGTAAAACCTCGTGCTAACGAAAACGAAATTACAACAAGGTAAATGGGAGGGCATTTTGACAGGTGCCGCAGGGTCCAATGTGCCAAAGTTGTCGGTTACGCATCAGGGTGTACAAATAGAGGATGTAAGCGTCACCGAGATAAGCAAGACAGGCACCTATGCCGTCGCCATCCCCATCCCTGCCGAAGCAATTGCAGACGGCATGCAGACCCTATTTGTCCAAGATGCAAACGATGATGCAAAGCTGGCTACGATTACACTTATGGCTGGCGAAGCCTTGGGGGATGATCTACGGGTCGAGGTTGATCTGCTACGCGCCGAACTCGACATGCTTAAGCGGGCATTCCGCCGTCACTGCCTTGAGACAAGCTAAGCCTGCCCTGCTTGCAGTGATCTGCGGCCTGCTCTCTAGTCCGCTTTCAGCTAGGCAATGCGGCCAGATAGTCATGTCATGCACTGTCAATGCGGGCGAGAAGTCGGTTCAGGTGTACTTGAAAAAATAAGGCCGCCCCGGTAACGGAGCGGCCTTTGATCTTGCCGTTTGGCGAAGGTTTACTCGCTGGTGCCCAGTGCCGACAGGCCTTTGAGAATATCAATGGCATAAGCGAGCTGGTAATCCTCGATACGCAGGTCCGCGGCTTTTTCCGCCTTCTCACGGTCCACTTCGATCTGCTTGATCTCGTCTTCGCTCAGACTGTCGTTGTTCAGACTGCCGCGCAGGTCCGCCTCGGAGCGGGAACGACGGATTGTGGTGTCGTCCTCTTCTTCCATCTCGGCGCTGCGTGGTGGCTGTGCCACTACGATGTCGGGCGACACACCAAGCGACTGGATCGAGCGGCCAGAGGGCGTGTAATAGCGCGCCGTTGTAAGACGCATCGCACCCTCGGAGCGCAGCGGCATCACGGTTTGAACTGATCCTTTGCCAAAGCTCTTGGTACCGATCACAATCGCACGACGGTGATCCTGCAAGGCACCTGCAACGATCTCGGAGGCGGAAGCAGAGCCGCTGTTAATCAATACAACAATCGGTTTGCCCTCGGCCAGATCGCCCATCTGCGCGTTAATGCGGTCTCCGTCAGAGGCTTCGCGGCCACGGGTGCTCACGATTTCACCCTCATTCAGGAAAGCATCGGAGACTTTGATCGCTTGGGTCAGCAAACCGCCAGGGTTGTTGCGCAGATCGATAACAAATCCGTTAACCGCCTCCATGCCGCCCAAGGCTTCAACCTTCTCGGCCAGCTGTTCGGCCATCTTCGGGTAGGTTTGATCGTTGAACGTACTCAATCGCAGAACCACGGTATCGCCTTCGGTGCGGGAGCGAACAACGGTGAGTTGAATTGTGTCGCGGATGATGGAGACGTCAAACGGCTCCCCTTGCCCCTCACGGGCGACGGTAATTACAATCTCCGAGCCGACAGGCCCGCGCATTAAATCTACCGCTTCGTCCAGCACTAACCCCAGCAGGCTTTCACCATTCACGTGGGTGATGAAATCACCCGCCTCGATGCCCGCCTCATCTGCTGGCGTGCCATCAATAGGTGAGACCACTTTGACAAAGCCTTCTTCCTGCGTGACCTCGATTCCAAGTCCGCCGAATTCGCCACGCGTCTGCTCGCGCATTTTGGCAGCGTCCTTGGGGGACAAATAGCTGGAGTGCGGGTCAAGCGAGGTAAGCATTCCGTCAATCGCCGCTTCAATCAACTCGCCAGAGTCGACCTCTTCGACATATTGCGCGCGGATGCGCTCAAAGATGTCACCAAATAGATCAAGCTGCTCGTATACGTTCTCGGTCTTGGCAGCTTCTTGTGCCAAAAGTGGTGCTGCTATCTGTGTTGTGGCAACAACCCCAAGGAGCGTCCCACCAGCAGCGGCCATCAAAAACTTTTTCATTGTCTATCCATCCTTGTCCGTCCTGAACCAAGATGCGGGATCTTGGGGAACATTGTCCTGTCTTACTTCTATATAGAGCGTTTCTGAACGTGCAGCGCCAGTGCCATCACCAACAGTTGACAATTCAGTACTTGCGTCTGCGCCTCCCATAAGGCCAATCGGCGTTCCTGCCGCAATGACCTGACCTGTTTCACCATATACCGTCTCCAGCCCCACAAGCACAAACAACGTATTTGCGCGAGGCTCGAGAATCATCACATTGCCAAAGTCCAACAGAGGCCCTTGGTAGAGGATGGTAGCAGCAGTTGGCGATGTAACAATGGCACGCGGACGGGTGGCCAGTAAAAGACCGGGCCGTTTGATGCCAGCCGCATCCGCTTCATTCATGCCGCGCAAAACAATGCTTTGAACTGGTAACGGCAGATCACCAATCTGCCCGTCTATGGTCGCAGGCGCTTCTACCATCACATCTTCGCTCGCAACAATCTGAGACAGGCCAGACGCAAAACCACCCAGCGTTTCAGTCGAGGCTATGAGGATCGCGGTGGAAACGGGGTCTTCGACAAAGCGTCGGGGAAGGTCGGTTCGTTCTGCCATCGCCTTGTTCAGGGCAGTACGGGCAGCCTGTACTACGGTAAGACTGCTGCGTAATCTGGTTTCTGCATCCGTTTGCAAGACACGCAAAGTCTGCACATCTTCCAAGTCATTGCGCAGTTGCGCGGCGCGTTGGTTCAGGGTTGGCGTCAGCTCGGCCAACAACATGCCCGCGCGTGCTGTTCCAGTTGACCCGTCAGGGTGCAGAAGCGCGGTAGGGCTGTCTGTCCCAATGTTTTGCAACACGGCAAGGAGCTGACCAACTTCGCCATCGCGTGCATCAAGTCGCGCACTCAGCTGGCTTTCGCGAATAGCCGCCTGCCGCAGGCCAGTGCGCATGGCCGACAGACCCGTCTCAAATGCCTGAATAGTCTCTGTCAGGGCGCGCACACGGTCACGCGCCCCTTCTGCCTGATCCATTTGCTCCACCGCAGCCTCCAACATGCCAATGGCAGCACGCGCCTGCGCGGATGCATCATTCTGCGCTGAAGCAGAAGCCACGCAGATGAGGACAAGAACGGCGGCGCGCAGGATCATTTCAGCAATGTCTTTCCCGTCATCTCTTTAGGTTGATCAAGGCCCATCAACCCAAGAACAGTTGGCGCCAAATCAGCTAATCTTCCATCACGCAGCTCTGCGCCCGCAGGCGCGCCAAAGACGGCAACCGGAACGGGGTTCAACGTATGCGCAGTGTGCGGCCCGCCTGTTTCAGGATCAATCATCATCTCGCAGTTTCCGTGATCTGCCGTAATGACCATCGCACCACCAACACGCTCCAGCGCTTCAAGTACCTGACCCAGCCCTTGGTCCACAGCCTCACAAGCTGCAATCGCTGCGTCCAGATCACCCGTATGCCCCACCATATCGGGGTTGGCATAATTCACGACGATCAGATCATATTGCGCCTCAATCGCCTGTACAAACTGCTCGGTGACTTGTGCGGATGACATCTCGGGCTGCAGATCATACGTCGGCACATTGGGGGACAAAGGCATGAAGCGGTCCTCGCCCGTTTCTGGCTCCTCCGCACCCCCATTTAGGAAGAAGGTCACATGCGGATATTTCTCTGTCTCCGCGAGGCGAAACTGCCGCAGACCTTTTTGCGCGACCCATGCCCCCAACGTGTTCACGATCGCAAGCTTGGGATACATCGTCGTCATGTAAAGGCTGTGCGCGCTGGAATACTCCGCCATCCCCATCACTGCGCACCAGTCAACAGCAGTGCCACGATCAAAGTCCTCAAATAGAGGTGCGGCAAGTGCCGCCATAATCTGGCGCGCACGGTCGGCGCGAAAGTTCAGGCAGAAAAAACCGTCCCCGTCTTGCGCACCCGTATAGTCACCAATGACACAAGGTTTGATAAACTCGTCTGTGATCCCTGTTTCATAAGCGGTCTGAACGGCTGAATGTGCACTATCGGCTAAAGACCCCTCACCCGACACAATGGCCGCATGAGCAAGGGAAGCGCGATCCCAACGGTTGTCACGGTCCATCGCAAAATAGCGTCCTGCCAACGTTGCAATGCGCGCACCCTCAGGCAAGGCCTGTTCCAGCGCCTTAAGATCAGCCAGCACCGATTGAGGCGCCACATCACGCCCGTCGGTAAGCGCATGAATCGCGACAGGCACGCCTGCGTCAGCAATCGCGTGAACCGCTGCGATCATATGCGTCAGATGCCCATGCACCCCTCCCCGCGAGACGAGGCCCATCAAATGTGCAGTGCCGCCAGAAGCCTTCATTTTGCCAATAAACTGAGTCATCGGCGCATGACTGGCAAACCGCCCCTCTTCAATGGCGAGGTCGATCTGCCCCAAATCCATTGCAACCACGCGACCTGCGCCAATATTTGTGTGGCCCACCTCGGAATTACCCATCTGCCCCCGCGGCAATCCTACGTCAGGACCAAAGGTGGTTAGCGTCGCACTCGGACAGGTTGCCATGATGCGGTCCATGTTCGGCGTTTTTGCCAAAAGCGGCGCATTGCCTTCGGACTCTGCACCAACTCCCCAACCATCAAGAATACATAGGACGACAGGTTCGGACTTTTTCATAGGTCAGGTGGCTCTCTTGGACAGTATATCTGCGTATAAGGCGTCTTGTAGCCACCACAGTGCGTCGCGTGAACCGTTTTGTAGCCATCCAATGAATTGTGGGTAGTTTTCCGCACATATTTTTGCGCAATCGTAAAACTGCGCAGTACAGACAACGGCCTGCCCCTTGCCCGCGTCTTCCACTTTGGTCATAACAATCGCAACCGTACTCCCCATATTCAAAGGGCCAGATATGACCATGAGCGCACCAGAAACCCGCATCGTCTCAACCTATCGCGTATCATGCGACGGAGCGGAAGGCGCGTTGGGCCACCCCAGTGTCTGGCTGCAAATTCCCAAAGATACAGGCTGGGTCGAGTGCGGCTATTGCGACTGCAAGTTCATCCATGAAGACTTTGAAGACAAAGTCTGAGCCAAACGCTCTGGCGGCTCTAGGTGTAGCGTGGCAAAAGGAAGACCACCGCATTTGAGGAGCACCGAGATATGGCATTTGGCAAAGGTCACCACCTTCATCTGATCGACGGCTCTGCGTTTATCTTTCGCGCCTATCACGCGCTGCCGCCACTGACCCGCAAATCCGACGGGCTGCCTATCGGGGCGGTGTCAGGCTTTTGCAACATGCTCCAACGTTATGTTGAGGGGAATGCAGGCGGCGATGTCACGCATGTCGCGGTGATTTTCGACAAAGGCTCCCACACCTTCCGCAACGATATGTATGACCAGTACAAAGCCAACCGCGAGGCGATGCCCGAAGACTTGCGCCCGCAAATGCCCCTCACCCGCGATGCAACACATGCCTTCAACATCGCCTGCGAGGAGAAGGAAGGCTATGAGGCCGACGACATCATCGCCACGCTGGCCGTACAGGCGCGCGAGGCGGGCGGGCGATGCACCATCATCAGTTCTGACAAGGACCTGATGCAGCTTGTCGGTGGCGGTGTCGAGATGTTCGACGCCATGAAGAACAACAACATTGACCGCGACGGGGTGCATGCGAAATTCGGCGTCTATCCCGAGCGTGTTGTGGACGTGCAGGCGCTGGCAGGTGACAGTGTCGATAACGTACCTGGTGCGCCAGGCATCGGGATCAAAACAGCTGCCCTTCTGATCAACGAATACGGCGATCTTGAAACTCTGTTGGAACGCGCCGAGGAGATTAAACAGCCCAAGCGCCGCCAGACGCTGATCGAAAACGCCGAGCAAATTCGCCTTTCGCGCAAGCTCGTGCTGCTGGACGACAAAACCCCGCTCGACTTCACTCTCGATGATCTGGAAGTCCGCGATCCTGATCCCGACAAGCTGCTGAAATTCCTGACCGAGATGGAGTTCCGCACACTGACCAAACGCATCGCCGACGCGCTCAAGGTTGAGGCGCCCGCGATCCCCGAACCCGCGCCCAGCGCGGACGCCCCCGAAGTCGAGGTCGTACCTTTTGATCAGGCGACCTATACGCAGGTTAGCGATGCCGCGACCCTGCAGACGTGGATAGATAAAATATACAAACACGGCTACGTTGCCGTAGATACAGAAACGACAGGCCTTAACGATATGACCGCTGATTTAGTCGGTATTTCGCTGTGCGTAGAAGCGGGGGAGGCTTGCTATATCCCGCTCCTGCACAAGGCCAATCGTGGCGATGATCTGTTTGGCTCTGATGATCTGGCCGAAGGGCAGATGGATGTCGAGGAAGCGCTCAAGATGCTCACACCGATGCTCTGCGATCCGACGATCCTCAAGATCGGTCAGAACATGAAATACGACGCCAAGATTTTCGCGCAGCTTGGCATTTCTGTGACGCCCTTTGATGACACGATGCTTATGTCCTATGCGATGCACGCAGGGCTGCACGGCCATGGCATGGACACGCTGTCGGAGCGCTACCTCAACCACACGCCAATCCCGATAAAGCCCTTGTTAGGCTCTGGTAAATCGGCACTCACCTTTGATAAAGTGCCGCTGGAAGACGCCGTACCCTACGCCGCCGAAGATGCCGACATTACCTTGCGTTTGTGGCAGCAATTCAAACCGATGCTGCACCGCGCGCAGACCACACGGGTGTACGAGACGATGGAGCGCCCCCTCGCCCCTGTTCTGATGCAGATGGAGCGGCACGGCGTGCAGGTCGACCGCGACACGCTCAGCCGCATGTCCAACGCATTCGCCCAGAAAATGGCAGGGCTTGAAGCAGAGATTCACGAGCTTGCGGGGCGGCCCTTTAACGTGGGCTCCCCCAAACAACTTGGCGAAATCCTGTTTGACGAGATGGGGCTTGAGGGCGGCAAGAAGGGGAAGACGGGTGCCTATGCCACGGGCGTCGACGTGCTCGAAGATCTCGCGACCGAGCATGCCCTGCCCGCCCGCGTGCTCGACTGGCGGCAGCTGAGTAAACTCAAATCCACCTACACAGATGCTCTCCAGACCCATATCAACGCCGATACGGGGCGCGTGCATACGTCCTATTCCATTACAGGGGCCTCCACAGGGCGCCTGTCGTCAACCGATCCCAACCTGCAAAACATCCCGATCCGCAGCGAGGAAGGCCGCCGCATCCGCGAAGCATTCGTCGCACCAGAGGGCAAGACGCTGGTGGCTCTCGACTACTCCCAGATCGAGTTGCGCCTGCTCGCGCACATTGCTGACCTACCTGCGCTGAAACAGGCCTTTGCCGACGGCCTCGACATCCACGCCATGACGGCAAGTGAGATGTTCAACGTGCCGATGGAGGAGATGACCCCCGACATCCGCCGTCAGGCCAAGGCGATCAACTTTGGCGTGATCTATGGCATTTCGGGCTATGGCCTTGCCCGCAATCTGCGTATTCCGCGCGCCGAGGCGCAGGGCTTCATCGACCGCTACTTCGAGCGTTTCCCCGGCATTAGAGCCTATATGGACGATACCAAGGCCTTTGCCAAAGAACACGGCTATGTCCAAACGCTGTTTGGCCGTAAGATCCACACGCCCGAGATCGCCTCGAAAGGGCCACGTGCAGGGTTTGCCGCGCGTGCCGCGATCAACGCGCCGATCCAAGGCACCGCCGCCGATGTGATCCGCCGCGCCATGGTACGCATGCCAGCCGCGATTGAGGGGATGCCCGCGAAGATGCTGCTCCAAGTGCACGACGAACTGCTATTTGAAGTCGAGCAAGGGGTCGAAGGTGATCTGATCAAGGTGGCGACTGACATCATGGAAAACGCCTCCGACCCAGTGGTCAAACTCGATGTGAAGCTCAGCGTCGATGCAGGCACTGGCGCGAATTGGGCGCAGGCACATTAGGCCGTGACGCCGATACTCTACTCGTTTCGTCGCTGCCCCTATGCCATGCGCGCGCGACTAGCGTTGCTGCAATCGGGCACGCGGGTAGAGCTGCGCGAGGTTGTCCTACGCGACAAGCCTGAGGCGTTTCTGGCAGTTTCGCCAACGGCCACGGTGCCTTGCCTCACCACGGCTGACAGCGTCATTGACGAAAGCATCGACATCATGCGTTGGGCGCTTGGCCAGCGTGATCCGCAGCACCGGCTGGACATGCCCGAGGCGGGTGCCGAGTGGATCGCCCGTTGTGATGGACCGTTCAAACATGCTTTGGACCGCACAAAATACGCTACCCGCTATCCTGATGAAGATGCAGATGCCCATCGCGCGGATGCTTCTGCGTTTCTTGCGGAGCTGGATCGTGCCTTAAGTCCATGGATTTTCGAGCGCCCAACATTGGCCGATTACGCCATTCTCCCTTTCATTCGGCAATTCGCGTTTATCGACAAGTCGCTGTTCGACAGACAGCCATTGCCGAACCTTCACCGCTGGCTCGAGACGTTTCTCACCTCCGCCGAATTCGGGCAAATTATGCAGAAGTACCCGGAATGGCATGAAGGCGATGCACCAACATATTTCCCGCCACAGAATTAGGATAGCTGGTCCATCCACCCTAGCGTAGAGCGCGTGTCAGAACCTGGTGAATACTCGCCACTTACCCAGCCCTCATAACCCGCGCTGCGCATCGCAGCAAAAAGTGCTGCGAAATCCACGTTACCAGTGTATGGAGCACCACGGCTGGGCGTATCACCGATTTGGACATGAATGATAATGTCCTTGTACTGCTCGAACACAGCGACCGCATCGCCGTGGATCATTTGTGCGTGGTAGCTATCAAATTGCAGTCGCAGGTTGGGGGCATCCACGGCCGTAATAATCTCTGCTGCCAGACCATAGTCGTTCAGGAAATATCCTGGCTGTGCCTCGGGGCATAGCGGTTCGAGCGTGAGCATTAGGCCCTCATGGGATGCTTGAACCGCTTGTTTCAGGTTCGCGATCATCGTCGACTTCGCCGCTGCGCCCTCTGCCACACCCGACATCACATGCAGCATCGGCACACGCAGTTCTTGCGCATACCTGCACGCACGGCGCATGTCATGCGCAAATCGTGCCTCGCTTCCAACCACTGCGGCAAAGCCTCGCTCCCCACCCGTATAGTTGGGAGGTGGGGCGTTGATCAAAATCATCTCCAGACCACCCCGTATTAAGGCGCGCTGGGTATCCTTGGCAGGCACATCGTAAGGGAACAGAACCTCAACCCCCCCGAACCCAGCCGCTGCCGCTGCGTCGAAACGATCAAGGTAGGGCAGCTCAGGCCAAAGATGGCTCAGGTTCGCGGCAGGTTTCATGCGCAGTCTCTAGTCCTCTGCAGGCAATTCATCAGACGGGATGATGCCAAAGAACATGCCATTCGACCAGACCCCGAACCATCCCTCGTGGTGGACGCCCAGATCGACAAGGCGGTAAAAGCTTTTGCGGTCAATCAGTGCTTCCAGATTGCGGCGCACACGCACGTAGGGCGATGGCTCTCCCGTCGTGTCATCACGTACAAACCTTAGGGGGGCCTCGACGCCTGCAACGGTCATGTCTTCGAGGTTGGTTGTAAACGACAAGCGCTGCTCCGAGGCCTCGCCCGAGGCCTCGAAATCGACCGCAACAAAAGGTGCATCGTGCACGCGAATGCCCACCTTCTCAACGGGTGTAACAAGGAAATAGGAATCGTCTTCGCGGATCAAAATCGACGCAAAGAGCTTCACCAAACCAGGCCTGCCAATTGGCGTGCCTTCATAAAACCACGTCCCGTCACGCCTGATCTCCATATCAATGTCACCGCAGAAGGGCGGGTTCCATTGCTCAACAGGCGGCAAACCGCGTGTTTTTGTGGCTTTGATCGACGCCGCGAGGCTTTCCGCCGAGGGTGTCACAGTTTTTTGTCCGCTCATACCTTTTGCCATTCCCTCTGTTCGAGATACATTCACTGCATAGGGATATAACCTGCACAGCGGAGAAGTCATGACATCTGACATACAAGCAGCGGAAGACATGGTCGACCAGATCGAAGCCTTGGGCGAAAAGCTGGGCGCGGCGCGGGATTCGATCACCGCACGTTTCATCGGTCAGGAACGTGTGGTGGAGCTGACGCTCACCGCACTTCTGTGTGGCGGGCACGGGTTATTGGTTGGCTTGCCAGGCTTGGGCAAGACGCGGTTGGTCGAGACACTCAGCACCGTGATGGGCATGGACGGCAAACGCGTGCAGTTCACGCCTGATCTGATGCCAGCCGATATTCTGGGCTCCGAAGTTCTGGACACAGACGATAAAGGCGGGCGCAGTTTTCGCTTTATCGAAGGGCCGGTATTTTGCCAACTGTTGATGGCCGACGAGATTAACCGCGCCTCGCCGCGTACGCAATCCGCATTGCTGCAAGCGATGCAGGAGAAAACAGTTACTGTGACAGGACAAAACCGCCCGTTGGGCAAGCCTTTCCATGTACTGGCCACGCAAAACCCGATTGAGCAAGAGGGCACCTATCCCCTGCCAGAGGCCCAGCTTGACCGTTTTCTAGTACAGATCGACATTGGCTATCCTGATCGCGGGACAGAGCGGGATATTCTTATCGCCACCACGGGCGAGGCGGATGCCCAATCGGTTGAAGTGTTCACGTCGGACGAATTGCTTGCAGCGCAAGAGCTGCTGCGGCGCATGCCTGTGGGCGATAGCGTTGTTGAGATGATACTTGATCTGGTGCGCGCCTTCCGTCCTGAAGAAGACGGTGCAAGCGCGCGTGTCAAAGAAACTGTTGCATGGGGTCCAGGACCGCGTGCGGCGCAGGCCTTGATGTTGGCCGTGCGGGCGCGTGCGTTGTTGCAGGGGCGTCTGGCTCCCTCCGCCGAGGATGTGATCAACATGGCGCGCCCTGTTCTGACCCACCGTATGGCGCTGAATTTCGCAGCACGTGCTCGGGGCGACAGCCTCACTGAGCTTATCGACGAGACAGCGAGCGCGCTGGCCACACCGAAAGCCGCCGTTGCATGAATAACCCCGCCGCCCTACGCGCCGCATCCGAGACGGAAGCAGTGGCTTTTCCTGCGCTTTTGGCGCGGGCGGAGCATTTGGCGGGTGCTGTCCTATTGGGCGCACATGGCTGCAGGCGTACAGGTTCTGGCGATGACTTTTGGCAATACCGCCCCGCGCAGGCGGGCGACAGCAGGCGCGCCATAGACCACCGCCGCTCTGCCATGGGCGATACAGAGTTCGTGCGCGAGCGCGAATGGCAGATCGCGCAATCCGTGATTCTCTGGGTGGATCAGGGCGCCTCGATGCGCTTCACTTCCTCAGACGCGCTGCCGCAAAAGATCGAGCGTGCCCGTTTGCTGGCGTTGGCCGCTGCAATCCTTCTAAACCGAGGGGGAGAGCGCGTGGGCCTTACAGGCACCCAGCTGCCGCCCCGTTCGGGCCGTGCGCAAATCTTGTCGCTGGCCAAGCTGTTTTGCCGCGATGACGAGGCTGACTATGCCCCGCCAGAACACCGCGCCATGATCCCTCACGCCCGCGCCGTATTCATCTCCGATTTCATGGGCGACATCGACGGGGTGCGCACAGCACTGACGAAAGCCGCTGATCGCGGAGTTCGCGGAGTGCTATGTCACGTGCTCGACCCCTCCGAAGAAGTATTTCCGTTTGCAGGTCGAACCATTTTCCAGTCCATGGGCGGTACGCTTAGCCATGAGACGCTCAAGGCCAATGACCTCAAAGACCGATACCTTGAGCGGTTAGCCGAGCGAAAGGCAGAGCTGCAGTCGCTGTGTGCGCTGACGGGGTGGCGCTATGGCGTACACAATACGGATAAGACGGCTCAGGCGGGATTGCTGTGGCTCTATGGTGCGCTTGATGCACGGGCAGTTGCTGCATGATGGTTCTGGGCGGCATCGGGTTTACGGCACCTTGGCTTTTGCTTGCTTTGGCGGCTTTGCCCATCCTGTGGCTTTTGCTGCGTGCGGTGCCACCCGCCCCGATCAAGCGCCGCTTTCCCGGCGTGGCGCTGCTGCTAGGGCTCAAGGATGATGAGACCGTATCGGACCGCACGCCATGGTGGCTGTTGCTGCTGCGCATGCTCGCTATTGCCGCAATCATTGTGGGCCTTGCGGGACCTGTGCTCAACCCCGAAGCAGAGCAGGCAGACGGAGACGGCCCCCTGCTGTTTGTGCTGGATGGCTCTTGGGCAGGGGCCACACGCTGGCCGCAACAGCAAGAGGCGATAGAGGCACAGTTGATCCGTGCAAGCCGCCTTGGCCGCACAGTCGGGTTTTTGACCCTAACACGGCCAGAAACGCCTGTTTTTCAATCAGCAGATGTCTGGCGCAGCAGGCTAGCGGGTTTGACACCTGCCCCTTGGCAGCCTTCCGAGGCGATGCTCGAGAACGCTCGTTCTGCGCTTGGCGATGTCGGGAATTTCGACACGCTTTGGTTCAGTGATACGCTAGCCTACGCTGGCCGCGACAATCTGCTTTCGCTTTTACAAGAGCGCGGAGATGTCGAAGCCTATCAGACGGCTGCAAATGTACTGGCGATCCTGCCCGCCACCTATGAGGACAGTGCCGTGCAGCTCCGTGTTTTGCGCGCTGCTGCGGGGGCTGAGCGAGAGGTCGTTATACAGGCACAGGGCCGCGATCCTGCAGGGAACGCATGCATTCTGGCATCCGTTCCTGTCACCTTTGAAGAGGGCGCAACAGAGGCGCAGACAGCATTGGTGCTGCCGTCTGAATTGCGCGCCCGCATCACGCGCTTCGATATTGCTGGCCAGCGATCTGCAGGAGCCAGCACGCTGAGCGATGACGGTTTGCGCCGCCGCGAGGTTGCGCTGATCTCCGCGCGAGAAAGCCGCGAAGGGTTGGAGCTACTCTCGCCGCTACACTATATTGAACAGGCGCTTGCCCCCACTGCCGATCTGATTGACGGCAGTCTGACGGATATGTTGCCTGCCAATCCCGACGTTATTGTGCTGGCAGATGTGGCGACCCTATCCGAGGCCGAGGCCGCCCCCCTGACCGAATGGATCGAAAGTGGCGGCATGCTGGTGCGCTTTGCGGGTCCGCGCATTGCCGCCTCCGACATCTCCCGCATCGACGAAGATCCGCTGATGCCTGTGCGTTTGCGTGCGGGTGGCAGGTCTGTTGGCGGCGCGATGAGTTGGGGAGAACCTAAAGCGCTGTCTGCCTTCTCGAATGGCTCCCCGTTCTTTGGACTGAACGTGCCTGATGACGTCACCGTCAGTGCGCAGGTCATGGCGCAGCCTGATCCTACACTGGCCGAACGCGTCATCGCTTCGCTTAGCGATGGGACGCCCTTGGTCACCCGAAAGAACCTTGGCCAAGGGCGGGTCGTTCTGTTCCATGTCACCGCGACGGCGGAATGGTCTTCGCTGCCCTTGTCAGGCTTGTTCGTCGAGATGATGGAGCGCTTGGCCATTTCCTCCTCTGCGGCGAGTGCGACGGTTGCTGCGCTAGAAGGGACAACATGGATACCCCGCCGCGTTCTGGACGGCTTTGGCACATTATCCGATGCGGGCACACTGCTCGGCATCGACGGGCCAGCATTGGTGGAAGACCCGACAGGACCGTTGCTTCCGCCCGGCCTCTACACCTCAGGCGACAGAACACTGGCGCGCAATGTTTTGACACCCGATGCTGCGTTGGTGCCTGCTTCTTGGCCTGCGGGTGTGCCTGTGCGCGGCCTTGCTATTGCGCCAGAGCAACCTGTTGCGGGTTGGTTACTGAGTCTGGCAATCCTTTTACTACTTGCGGATGTGGTTGTGTCGCTTGCCCTATCTGGGCGGCTTTTGGGGAAAAGCAATGCGACGGCTGCCGCTGTCGGCGCATTGCTTTTGCTCGGCATGCCCACCAATGCCCAAACCGTTGAAGAAGAGTTTGCCCTGTCCGCCACGGCAGAACTCACGCTAGGGCATGTTATCACGGGCGATCCGCAGGTCGACGAGATTGCGTTTGCTGGCCTGAGAGGCCTCGGCGACACACTGTTCTTCCGCACATCTGTCGAGCCATCCGCACCGCTGGGCATCAACCTTGAGACGGATGAGTTAGCCTTCTTTCCCTTCCTCTATTGGCCCATCACCCCGCGCCAGCCTACGCCCTCGGCCGAAGCCTACGTGAAGTTGAACGATTACTTGCGCTCGGGCGGGATGATCCTGTTTGACACGCGCGATGCCGATACCGCCAGTTTCGGCGCCTCAAGCCCGAATGGCCGCAAGTTGCAGGAATTGGCAGCGCCCCTCGATATCCCCGCGTTAGAGCCACTTCCAGCCGATCACGTGATCACACGCACTTTCTATCTGCTGCAAGATTTTCCTGGTCGCTACAACAGCCGCGATGTCTGGGTTGAGGCCGCTGATCCCAATGCAGAACAGATCGAAGGTATGCCGTTTCGTGATCTGAATGACGGGGTGACGCCCGTTGTGATTGGCGGCAATGATTGGGCCGCCGCATGGGCTGTGACCTCTGGCGGTGCGCCGCTCCTGCCCGTAGGTCGCGGATTTAGCGGAGAGCGGCAACGCGAGATCGCCTACCGCTTTGGCATCAACCTTGTGATGCATGTGCTGACGGGGAACTAT
Organism: Sulfitobacter sp.; assembly: GCA_965660425.1. Classification (GTDB taxonomy): domain Bacteria; phylum Pseudomonadota; class Alphaproteobacteria; order Rhodobacterales; family Rhodobacteraceae; genus Sulfitobacter. The sequence continues at coordinate 66,504 of CBFHZX010000010.1, forward strand.
AAATCTGATCAGGTCCATGTGCCTGCTCTTTTGGACAGGTTGGGCCAATGACATCCAGCATCGTATTTGATCCGCTCGTCCCTTGGCCGCTTCTTGTGATGGTAGCTGTGATTGCCGCAATCGGCGTAATGCTTGCACTGGTGCGTGGCCTGCGCGGCTGGCCGTTGCGCGGGCTTGCGGGGCTGTTCGTATTAGCCGCCCTCGCTGGTCCGTCCTTTCAGCAAGAAGATCGCGCACCACTCAGCGATATTGTCCTTATGCTTGAGGATCAAAGTGCGAGCCAGCGCCTCGGCGACCGCGCCGCGCAAACGTCTGATGCCGCTGACCGTGTCGCCGTACAGATCGAAGCACGCCCCAACACCGAATTACGCCGTATCACCGTGCCTGACGGGCAAGGTGACGCAGGAACCGAATTGATGACTGCCCTCTCGAACGCCTTGGCGGAAGAGCCGCGCGCGCGCGTTGCTGGTGTTATTGCACTCACTGATGGACGGGTGCATGACGCTGATCTACCCGTTGATTTGCCTGCGCCATTTCATGTTCTGCTCAGCGGAGAGGAGGCAGATTGGGACCGCCGTCTGAGTGTGTTGGGTGCGCCAGCATTTGCAATTATCGGGGAGCCTGTTGTCCTGACGCTGCGCATTGATGATCTGGGCGCTGCACCGCAAAGTGATGGTTTTGCAGATCTTGATATCTCGATTGACGGGGAAGATGCGCAACGGTTCCGCGTGCCGATTGGTGAGGACCTTGAACTGCCCGTAACTCTGCCGCACGGTGGGCGCAACGTGATCCGCTTTGCCCTGCCCGAGGCAGAAGGCGAGCTTACCGATCGTAACAACGCCGCCGTGATCCAGATGAACGGCGTACGCGACCGCCTGCGGGTGCTGCTGGTTAGCGGAGAGCCGCATGCAGGTGGCCGAACATGGCGCAACCTGCTCAAGTCGGACAGTTCCGTTGATCTGGTACATTTCACCATTCTGCGACCCCCCGAAAAGCAGGATGGCGTCCCCGTGTCCGAGCTGTCCTTGATCGCCTTTCCGACGCGCGAATTGTTTATGGAAAAGATCGACGACTTCGATCTGATCATCTTTGACCGCTATAAACGGCGCGGGATACTTCCGTCACTCTACCTTGAGAATATAGCAGAGTATGTGCGAACGGGCGGTGCGGTTCTGGTCTCTGCTGGCCCTGATTTTGCCAGCGCCGACAGTCTGTTCCGTACACCGCTCGGCACCGTCATGCCCGCCACACCTACCGCGCGGGTAATTGAAGAGCCATATCTTCCTGTCGTCACCGATATTGGCAACCGTCATCCCGTAACAGCAGGCTTGCCGCAAAACGGTGATTGGGGCCGCTGGGTGCGACAGGTTGACGTAAATGCGACATCTGGCAACATTGTGATGACAGGTATCGAGGATCGCCCGTTGCTTGTCCTCGACCGTGTTGAAAAGGGCCGCGTTGCCTTGCTCGCCTCCGATCATGCGTGGCTATGGAACCGTGGCTATGAGGGCGGTGGTCCGCAGCTTGAGATGCTGCGCCACCTTGCCCACTGGATGATGGGAGAGCCTGAGCTGGAAGAAGAGGCGCTGACCGCCACGGCCGAAGGACAAGCGATGCGCATTGAACGCCGTACGCTGAGCGAGGAAGTCCCGCCACTCACAATCACAGGCCCTGACGGTGAAGTTACTGAATTAGAGCTTTCACCCGCCGCACCCGGTCGCTTTGAGGCAACATTCACTGGCCCCGAGATTGGGCTTTACCGCCTTGAGAACGGCGAGCAGCTGAGTGTGATTGGTCTTGGCCCCGCCGCACCCCGAGAATTTGTCGAAACGATCGCTGATACCGCCTTGTTAGAGCCTGTTTTGGCTGCCATGCGGGGAGGTGCGCTGCGCCTTGAAGCGGGGCTACCCAACATTCGTAATGTGCGTGCGGGCCTACCTGCGGCTGGACGCGGCTGGATCGGGCTGACTCCGCGTGCCGCATATGAGACGCGCGATGTACGCCAAACACCAATCCTGCCGCCGTGGCTGGTTCTGTTGCTGAGCGCCGGACTGATCACTACCGCATGGCTGCGTGAGGGTCGACGCTAGGAATGACCTTGGTGCGTCCATTAGCTCAAAGCGACTTTGAGGATGCGCTCACGCTCTATCAGACGCTCACGCGCGATCCTGTTCCAGTCAGCACCAGTAGTGATGCGTTTGCAGCAGTACTTGACCATGCAGGAACTCGTATCATGGGTGCCGAGGTAAAGGGGCGCGTGGTTGCCATGGCAACGCTGCACCTACTGCCGAATATGACATCGGGAGGGCGGCCCTATGGATTGGTAGAGAATGTTGTGACCGACACAAACCACCGTGGCAAAGGAATTGGCCGTGCCGTTCTACAGGCCTGCGTGGAGCATGCAAAAACTGCGGGGGCTTATAAGCTCATGCTTCTCACAGGGGATGCCCGCGGCGCTGTGGGGTTCTATGAAAAGGTTGGTTTCACGGGCCATGAGAAAAACGGCCTAATCTACCGTTTCTAGAGCAAATACTGCGCCCATAATGGCAAAGCTAAAAGCGATAGCACAACCTGCCACGTCATAATATCAGCGTAGAGATCCGCATCGCCTCCCATCTGCTTTGCAACGATATATCCGTTCGAAGCCGCAGGCGCCGCGAAAACAAGCACACCTGCCATCAGTTGAACCTGCGAAATGCCAACAGCAGTGCCAACCAGCACAAAGACCGTTGACGCCAGTACAGGCCGCATGAAAGCGCCCAAACACACGCGCCAGTCAAGGCGGGTGAGCCTACGCAGACTGATACCTGCACCCACAGCCATAAGGCCCACACCCAACGCTCCGCGTCCGATCATATCCAGCGCCTCTGTGACGGGAATAGGCAGGGGTATGCCCGCGACATTCAGCACAAGGCCAATGACACAGGCCTGCACCAGCGGATTACGCGACAGCGTTGTGAGCACCTTGGAAACACTCGCCTTTGACGGGCCGAATGAAGCCAACACAACGATGCAGGTAATATTAATGAGCGGGATAAGGACAGCGATTGCGACCGCCATGATCGCTATCCCTCCGCTCAGGAATTGTTCGGCTGCGGCGAGTGCGACAAAGGCGTTCCAGCGAATACCCCCCTGAAACAAGGAGGTGAAGGCGGGATTGTCCAGCGCATCTTTTGATAGCAACCGCAACGAGAGCGCCAAAAGTGTCAGGATCACCAATGTCCCGACCAGTGACACGCCAAAACCGCCAAACCGCTCGAGCGAGAGATCTGATCGTGATATCGCGAGGATCAGTGTTGCAGGGATAAGGCCGCGAAACGACAAAGTTTCAATCGCAGCCCAGCCGCTGCGCGGTATTATCTGGGATTTGGCCAGCGCATAGCCCGCAGCGATAATGAGCAGCAATGGGAAGACAGATAATGCAAGTGACATGGGCGGAGCAGTGGCACCCGCACTGGCGATAGTCCAGTCAAATTTCACGCGGATAACTGCGCTCTTAAGGTCGCGTTTACTCTGATCGGTGCACAAGTTGGACGTGGCAGCGCAGGTAACGAGGAATCGATGAGTCTACAGCAGAAACTCACCGAAGAACGGCGCGGCAGGCTGGCGGCCGAGCGTATGCTGGAGCTCAAAAAGGCAGAGCTGTTTGCAGCGAACCGCAAACTGGGACGCCATGCGCGCGAGCTGAATGACGAGATTGTGGATACTCGTGCATTGGTCGAAAGCATGGGCGCTGAAAACCGAAAGGTGAAGTCGGATCTCAACGCAGCTCATGAAAAAATCGCCGTGGTGGAACGGCGGCTGTGGCATTCCATTGAAACGATCAAGGACGGGTTCGCCTTCTTTGATGCCGACAATCATCTGATCATGGCAAATGGTGCATATCTAGCTGTTTTTGAAGGGCTTCAGGTTATTAAAACCGGGGTGAATTTTGTCACCATTTTACAAGCTCTGACAGATGAAGGCATTGTCGATCTTGGCGGTATGGAGCCCACAGCATGGCGCCAGCGGATGATGACACGCTTTCAAGGTCGCGAACCTGAGCCGGAGGTCATCCAGCTTTGGAATGGCAACTACATCAAGATGATTGATCAGCGCGGCCCGGGCAGTGATGTCGTCTCGCTCGGGCTCGATATTACAGCGACGGTCCAGTATGAGCGAGAGCTGGACGCCGCGCGGGAGCAGGCAGAAGCAGCCAATAGGGCCAAATCAGCCTTTCTTGCCAACATGACTCACGAGATCCGCACGCCAATGAACGGTGTTGTGGGGATGGCCGATCTCTTGGACGATAGCGTTCTGGATGAAGAGCAGCGCCTTTATGTCCAGACCATAAAAAACTCGGGCGAGGCATTGCTCGTCATTATCAACGACGTCCTTGATTATTCCAAAATCGAAGCAGGACGCCTGACAGTCAACAAATCTGCATTTGATCTGGAGCGCGCCTGTCAGGAAGTCATCATGTTGCTGCAACCTATCGCACAGGACAAAGGGCTGCGGCTCCTGCTGGACTATGATCTATTCCTGCCAACCGATCTAATCGGCGATACGGGTCGGATCAGACAGGTGCTCACCAACCTGATTGGGACCGCGGTGAAGTGCACAACCCAAGGGCATGTGCTGATCCGTGTGACTGGTGTTGCAGACGTGGAGACCAAAACGGTATCGGTCCATTTCGCAGTTGAGGATACGAGCATAGGCATCCCCGCGCATATGACCAGCCACATCTTTGGCGAATTCAATCAGGTCGAAAACGAGCGTAACAGACAATTTGACGGTACGGGCCTTGGCCTCGCCATTACCAAGCGATTGGTAGAACTGATGGAAGGCGAGATATGGGTAGCCTCGGAGGAGGGCGTCGGATCTTGTTTTGGCTTCAAAATGGATATGGCGGCAAATGGGGATATCGACATGGATTACCCCAAACTGGCCAAACATATGAAACGCGTCATGATCATCGACGATGTGTCTGAAAACCGTACAATCCTCGCGCGGCAATTGAATCAGCTACAACTCGAGACCATTGGTGCCTCAGATATGGCCGAGGCGCTTGAGATACTGGACGATACAATCGACCTCATCATCACGGACCACAAACTACCGCATCTTAACGCGATTGCCCTCGCTGATAATATGAGCGAACGCGACAGCCATATTCCAGTGCTGCTGCTGAGCTCTAATATTGCCGCTGCAAGATCAGACCCACGTGCCGAGAGATTTGCAGCAATGTTGCAGAAACCTCTGCCCCGTCACGCTCTTTTCTCCGCGCTGGAAAAACTAGCTCCCGATCCGAAAGGTCAGCCACTTGAAGTAGCGCCCACACCACTGCGAAAAATGCGTATACTCGCGGCTGAGGACAATCGTACCAACCAACTGGTCTTCAAGAAGATGATCAAGAATTTGAAGATCATGCTGCAATTCGCGGCAGATGGAGAAGAGGCCGTTCAGCTGTATCAGAACTTCAAACCAGATCTCGTGTTCATGGATATCTCGATGCCGCGCATGGATGGCAAACAAGCAACCCAGAAAATCCGGCAAATCGAGACAGAGAATGGAGCGCACATCCCTATCGTTGCAATGACAGCACATGCGTTGCCCGATGACGACAGAACGATCTTGGAAGCCGGGTTAGACCATTATCTCAGCAAACCACTGAAACGCGGCTTGATCGAAGAGCATATCATGCTCGCACAACCCACTGGTACGGAACCCGTCAAAGAATTGGACGTTCAGGACGCAGGATAGGGGCGAACGAACACAGGCGTGTCGGGTTTGGATTTCTCGGCGTCATACGCATAGCCTCCCACATCAAAATCCAAAATGCCTTCTGCTTTCCGAATACGCTTTTGCATCACAAACCGCGCCATCGCACCGCGTGCCTTTTTGGCATAAAAGCTGACGATCTTGGGGCCTTTCCCGTCGCCTTTGTCTTCCATGAACTGGGGCGTGATCACGCGGAGCTTTAGCGCCTTTAGATCAACGGCGCCAAAGTACTCCTGACTTGCGCAATTCACCAAGACATCGCTGCCGACGGCTTTGGCTTGGGCATCAAGCGCCGCAGAAAGAGTGCTGCCCCAGTATTCATAAAGATTTTTGCCGCGCTCGGTTTTGAGCTTGCTTCCCATCTCGAGGCGATAAGGCTGGATCGCGTCCAGTGGTCTCAGCACGCCATATAGACCTGACAGAATACGCAGGTGATCTTGGGCAAAGGCCAACTCGTCCTCATCAAGGCTCTGCGCCTCCAATCCTTGATAAGTGTCGCCCGCAAACGTCAGCGCGGCAGGGCGCGTCAGGTCAGTGTCTGGTGCATCCACATAGCTTTGGAAACGGTCACGGTTCAGCGTCGCAAGGTTCTCACTCAGGGACATCAGCGACTTTAGGTCGCCCACACTCAGCTTACGCGCGGCTTCCACCAACTCGGCGGCAGCCTCCAGAAAATCAGGCTGTGTCGTCTCCAAATCGCGCTCGGCCCAGTCCAGCTTTTTCGCAGGTGAAATCACAACAAGCATATCCGCCCCCTTAATATCTAATCATTTATCTAGTCCGCAGCCTGCAGGACGTCCAGAAATGCAGCACCAAAACGCTCGGCGCGTTTCTCACCTAGAATGCGCTCTATCGTCTCTGCGTTCGCATTGTGCATTTGAGCGACTTTCGCCAACAAGGAAGCAGAGCAACTCAGCGGCTTCTCGGTGCCCAGCGCACCGCGCGATAGCTCGGCTTGGACTTCAAGGAGCTGATCATAAACATCGCCTGCATCCCGCCCCGCAAGCTTGCGCCGCTGCGGGTGCATCATCTCGGCCTCGCCATTGATCACCTCGAGGAATGCCGCGCCGTAGCTTTCCAGTTTCTTTGCCCCAATGCCGCTTATCCCTGCCATTTGGTCAAGGTCGGCGGGCCGTGTTTCTGCCATCTCGATCAGAGTACGGTCGGTAAAAATGATATAGGCGGGTACGTTCGCTGTTTCCGCCAGTCCGCGCCGCTTGGCTTTCAGCGCACTCAACAAGGGCGCATCTTCTTCACTCACCATCGCTTTGACCGCGGGGCGGCGGGAGCTGCCTGCTGCCTTGATACTATCGCGGCGCAGGGTGATTTTTTGCTCATCACGCAAAATCGGCAGGGCTGCGTCGGTCATACGCAAAGCACCATGGCGTGCAGGATCAGGGCGCACCAGATCACGGCCCATCATTTGTCGGAACACCGCCTGCCATTCAGGCTTGGAGTACTCAGTGCCGACACCATAGGTCGGCAAGGACTGATGGCCGCGCTGTTTGACCTTGTCGGTTTCATTGCCCAGCAGAATGTCGATCAAATGCCCTGCGCCAAACCATTCGTCCGTGCGCAGCATGGCGGAAAGGGCTTTGCGAACTGCCGTTGTGCCATCGAACGTATCAACAGGACTGTCGCACAGATCGCACCTGCCGCAGGTCACTTCGCTTTCGTCGAAATATCCAAGCAGTGTTTTACGGCGACACTCCAACGCTTCGGCCAAACCCAAGAGCGCATTCAGGCGGCCATGATCCGCCGCGCGACGTTCTGGCGGGGCAAGCCCTTCGTCGATCTGGGTGCGGCGCAGGCGGATGTCTTCGGGCCCGAAAAGGGTGAGCGTCTCGGCAGGCGCTCCGTCACGGCCTGCGCGACCAATCTCCTGATAGTAGGATTCGATACTTTTGGGCAGGTCCGCATGAGCGACCCAGCGGATGTCAGGCTTGTCGATGCCCATACCGAAGGCCACTGTTGCCGCAACGATGAGGCCGTCTTCCTGCTGGAATTTCCGCTCCGCGATACGGCGGTCGTCAGCCTCCATCCCGCCGTGATAATGAATCGCCTTCTGGCCCGCATCGTTGAGCGCTTTTGCGATGCCTTCGGTCTTGGCCCGCGTCCCGCAATAGACGATGCCCGATTGCCCGCGCCGTGCGGCGGCAAAGTTCAGGATCTGGTTGCGCGGTGAGTTCTTGGCCGCAAAGGTGAGGTGGATATTGGGCCTGTCAAAGCCGCCCAAAAAGCTGCGCGGCGGGGTGCCGTCGAACAGTTTTTGTACAATCTCGTCGCGGGTTTCCGCATCTGCTGTAGCCGTAAACGCGGCAAGGGGGACATGCAGTGCGCGCTTTAGCTCCCCGATGCGCAGATAATCAGGGCGAAAATCATGGCCCCACTGGCTCACGCAGTGTGCCTCGTCCACGGCGATCAGCTTGACGCCCACGCGTTTGAGCATTCCCATGACGGACCCTGCGGCCAAACGTTCTGGCGCCATGTAAAGAAGCTTAAGCTGGCCCGCCTCCAAACCTTCCCAAACGGCATCGGTTTCTTCAGGGGTATTGCCAGAGGTCAGCGCCCCGGCACCCACGCCCAATTCCTGCAAGGCACGCACTTGGTCCCGCATCAATGCAATGAGCGGTGAGATGACTACAGTCACACCATCGCGCATCAGCGCAGGCAGTTGGAAACAAAGGGATTTTCCGCCGCCCGTCGGCATGATGGCAAGAACATTCTCGCCAGCAGTCACTGCCTCAACGATCTCCTCTTGCCCGGGGCGGAACCCGTCAAAGCCGAATACATCTTTCAACAGCGGGGCAGCGCCGGACATATGGGAGACCTAAGGTTTGGAAAACAGCTTGGCGAGAGTCACATATCCTTAGCAGAGGGGCAAGAGCTTCTGAAATCTGTCCCCATCATTTTGACGCGACCAATTTGACCGCCTTTACATGAAGAGGGCAGCGTTATTGGTCAGCACGATCCGTGCCATCGCCACACCGATCAACACAGCAAGTGGCGCCAGATCGAGCCCGCCCATATTCGGCAGGACACGTCGGATGGGCGCATAAATCGGCTCCAACAAGCGGTTAATGCCGTACCATACCTGTGCCACCAAAGGCTGACGCATGTTGAGCACCTGAAAGTTGATCAACCACGACATCACCACGTGTGCGATGATGAAGAACCATAGGATGTTCAGCAAAAGCATCAGGATCATAAAGATTGAGGTCACAGCGCACCGTCCTTTGTTCAACTCTGTTCGTAGTCAGTTAAGCCTACAGCACATAAAGGACAAGAGTGCCGCTAGGTTCGTGGTTGACGTCAGCGCATTAGGCATCATGCAGGGCACAAAAGGAGTGGTCGCATGTTTCCGTTTATCAGATTGATCAAAGACCTGTTCTTGGCAAGCCGCCAACCCAGATTGCAGTCCTTGATGGAAACTCACGTTTCCCAACATATTTGCTGGCCCCATGACTTGGATATATTCCTTGAACTCAACAACGGGAGGGCGCTGACCCTCTATGACTTAGGGCGGATCGCCATGGCGCAACGCGTCGGGCTGGTGGATGTGCTGCGGCAAAAACGCTGGGGGCTGACCATGGCGGGTTCACATGTGCGGTTTCGCCGCCGCATTCGCGGGTTCGAGCGGTTTGAGGTGCGTAGCCGCGCTGTCTGCTGGGACGATAAGTTCGTCTATATTGAACAGTCGATGTGGAAGCGGAATGGTGAATGTGCAAGCCATGTGCTTTACCGCTCGGCGGTAACAGATGCGGAAGGGATTGTAACACCTGTCCGGGTTTTGGCCGCTTTGGCGCAAGACGCCGTATCGCCCCCCATGCCCGACTGGATCGCGCAATGGACGCAGGCAGATGCCGCTCGTCCTTGGCCGCCGATGCAAGACTTGCCGCAGGCCTGACGCCAAGCAAAAAGCATTTCTTGCGTGAGAAGATGCAGCCTGTTCTATGGTAGGTGAAACGGGGAGTGGCGGTAGAATGGCGACAATATCAAAACGTAAGCGTATCTGGGGATGGTATTTTTTCGACTGGGCCAGCCAGCCATATAATACGCTGCTGCTTACGTTTATCTTTGGTCCTTATTTTACAGGCACCGTTGCCGCCAACCTGATGGCTGAGGGGATGGCGGACGAGGCCGCGCGCGCGCAAGCACAGGCTTATTGGGCTTGGGGGTTGACCGTTACGGGGGTCACAATCGCTGTTCTAGCACCTGTCTTGGGGGCGATTGCCGATCACTCGGGGCGCAGGTTGCCCTGGATATGGCTCTTCTCAATTATGTATGTTGTGGGCGCTGGAGCACTTTGGTGGACAGCACCGCAGGATTTTTCAATGATGTGGGCTCTGTTCTTCTTCGGGATCGGCTTGATCGGGATGGAGTTTGCGACGATCTTTACCAATTCATACATGCCTGAACTTGATGATGACCGCGCCGAGTTGGGTCGATTGTCGGGATCGGGCTGGGCGCTTGGCTATGTCGGTGGCGTATTAGCGCTGGTGATCATGCTCGCGCTATTTCAGGCAACGGCAAACGGCTCCACAATTGTGGGGCTCGACCCGTTGCTGGGACTGGACCCCTCGACCAAAGCGGATACTCGGATTGTTGGACCATTGTCCGCAGTGTGGTTTGCGGTCTTTATGATCCCGTTCTTTCTTTATATGCGCGATACAAAACCAACACAGTTGGCGCACGTGTCCTTGGGCAAAAGCATGAGGGAGCTTGGCAAAACGATCAGAAAACTGCCGCGCCACCCCTCGCGCATGGCTTATCTCGGCTCATCCATGTTCTACCGTGATGCGCTGAACGGTATGTATATATTTGGCGGCATCTATGCCGCTGGTGTCTTGGGTTGGTCGATAACCCAAATCGGAATTTTCGGGATTATTGCCGCCATTTCAGGGGCGGTTGCCTGCTGGATTTCGGGTGAAATTGATCGATTGATCGGACCAAAGCCAGTTATCGTGTTTTGCGTGATCACACTAACCTGTATTGCTATTCTGATTGTGATGATCACGCCCACGTCCATTCTTGGCATTCCGCTTGCCGATGGCTCCTCTGCACCCGACATTACTTTTTTTATTGCGGGTGCGGTCATCGGGGCGGCGGGCGGATCGTTGCAGGCCTCCTCTCGGAACATGATGACCCGGCAGGCCAATTCTGACCGCATGACCGAAGCCTTCGGCCTATATGCAATGTCGGGCAAAGCCACTGCATTTCTTGCACCTGCACTCATCGGATTAACTAGCCAGATCACAGGAAGCCAAAGATTGGGGGTAAGCCCAGTTGTGGGGCTATTCATCGTGGGGTTGATCCTGTTAGTCTGGGTGAAACCAAAAGGAGATTTCTCCAAATGATCACCAAGAAAATCCTTATGATCGCGGCCCTTGGCATGATTTTCGGAAGCTGTGGTGGTGCACGCGATATCAGCGGATCCAAAGCGCAGAAAGCAGAGCTGCCCACGATTGGAGAGCTTGCTGGCCCACTTGGGCGCGTCGAGGCCAAAAAGCTTTTTGGCACTAAGTCCTCCGCGTCTTCCCAATCGCCTGCGGCCTTTGGCAGCTACGCGAAAGGCTGCATGGCTGGGGGAGTTCAATTGCCCGAAACAGGACCGACATGGCAGGCGATGCGGCTGTCGCGCAATCGAAATTGGGGGCATCCAGAATTGGTTGATATGGTCACAAAGCTAAGCCAGTTTGCAGCGCAGCAACCGGGTTGGAACGGCCTTTATATCGGCGACATGAGCCAGCCACGCGGTGGGCCAATGCTGACGGGACACCGCAGCCACCAGATTGGCCTTGATGCCGACATTTGGATGCTGCCGCCAACCTTGCTCAGCCTGACGCGCAAACAGCGCGAGAATATCTCATCAATCTCGACACGTCGTGCGAAAGGGGCCTACGTCAACAACGCATGGACGCGCGCGCACCATGAGATCATCAAAGCCGCCGCAAAAGACCCGCGCACCGAGCGGATTTTCGTCTTCCCTGGCGCCAAGGTGCAGATGTGCGATGACGAGCGTGGAAACCGTGCGTATCTGCGCAAGATAAGGCCTTGGTACGGGCATCATTACCACTTTCACGTAAGGCTGGCCTGCCCGAGTGGTGTAAAGGGCTGCGTTAACCAAATTCCGCCCCCCCCTGGCGACGGTTGCGATGATGCCCGCGAATGGCAGGCCAACATCCTGAATCCGCCAAAGGCAAAGCCAAAGCCAAAACCCAAGAAACCCACAGCGCCGCGAAAACCGCGTCGTGAACTAACCCTCTCTGATTTGCCAGCCCAGTGTCAGGCTGTATTGGAATCGCGGTGATCAGGCTTGCACTCGCACTCATCTGCTTATGCGGCACGGCGTTGGCTGATCCATCGTTACGCCCGAACGGAACGTGGCGCTGGAAAATTGATGCGCCTTGGTTCGGCGGCTGGTCAGGGATTGAAGTGTGCGCAAACGGCACGGAGATGACGGTCGTGAGTGACCGTGGGCAGTTGGTAGATGCCGACATTAGACGTAAAGACGGGCGGATCGTTGGCGTTGATGTCCATAGCAGCATCCGCTTGAACTAGTCATCGGGTGGACGTCTGCGCAAGAAAGCAAGCGACGCAGAAGCGCTTGCTTTCTTAGAAGGCAGCAGCGCATTTATCTCGTTTGAGCACCGCCACCGCATCATGCAGCTTGACCTAGAGAGTGGCCGCACACGCGGCAGGATAAAGCTACCTTTTGTGAATGAGATGGGTGGCAATTCAGGCGTTGAAGCGTTGGCTATTGGTCCTGATGGCACGCTTTATGCAATTACTGAAAAGGCACCTGACAACGGTCAACCTTTTCCGCTTTATGCCTATTCCAATGGTAAATGGCGGGTAAGCGCCCGTATTCCGCAGCGCGGCCCTTTTGTTCCAGTAGGTGCTGATTTTGACCCGTTCGGCAGACTTTGGTTGCTGGAGCGTGCCACAACGCCCGTAGGGTTCCGCAGCCGCGTGCGCCTCTTTAATCTCGCGCTAGGGTCTGCGCGTGAATATACGATGTTCACGTCCCTGCCATCGCAGTACGACAACCTAGAAGGGATCAGTGTATGGCAAGATCCAAGCGGTCGACTGCATATTACAATGATTTCTGACGATAACTTTCTACGCCTCCAGCGGACCCAGATCGTAGAGTTTATTGTCAGAGAGTAGGGTTGCATGCGGGCGCGATCCCGCCTAAAGCCCCATTTGTCTG
>CBFHZX010000011.1:0-73171 GCA_965660425.1 Sulfitobacter sp.
GTCATTATAGGTGCGGCCTGCGTCAATACCGGCGACCAGCGCTCCAATGAGGATTTGTAGCAGTGTGAAATGCATCAGGCCTGTCGCACGCTTAATCAACCCTACGTCGGCACTACGCCGCGCTTGCATAAGATCGCGTTCAGGACGGCCTAACAGCAGCGCGTACCAAGTGATGAAACCAAGGATCACAAACGCCAGCCCCAGATGCGTGGCCAAACGGTAGCTTGCAACGTCCAGCATCCCCTCGCCCACGGTCACGCCAGATGCGACCATCCACCAGCCGATCGCCCCTTGCAGACCGCCCAAGCCGCCCAGCAGCAACAAGCGCGGCGTCCAGCCGATAGGGATCTGGCGACGCAGTGCAAACCAAGCAAAACCGATAAACCAGACAAGCCCGATCACGCGACCCAACTGGCGATGACCCCATTCCCACCAGTATATCACCTTGAACTCGGCCATGGTCATGCCTTTGTTTTGCAACTGGTATTCGTCGATCTGGCGGTAAAGCTCGAACTCAGATTCCCAAGCTTCGGCACTTAGCGGCGGCACGGCACCCGTGACTGGACGCCATTCGGTGATGCTCAGGCCGCTATCGGTCAGGCGCGTGGCACCGCCCACAAGGATCATCAGAAACACCAGAGCAAAGAGCATGAAGAGCCATTTGCGGATAGCACCACGTGCATCCATGCGCCCAGCATCAATCACGCCTTTTGTGGCAACGAGCTTTGCTGTCTCGGCGGTTACGTCTTCGAAAAGCTTTCGGTTGGTGGCCATGATATTCTCCATCTTCCTCTCGGGTCCGAGGTAGTCATTTGCGCAGCCTGCGTCTAGCCGCGTTCCTTCCAGCGGACCATCTGCCGCAAGGTGCCATGGAGTATTTGCACGTCCGCACGGGTCAGCGGCAGACGGCTCCACAAATTGCGCAGGTTGGTCTTCATCGACTGCGCCTTGTGCTCGGGATAAAAGAACCCCGCCTCCTCCATCCGCTCTTCATAGTGTTTCGCCAAATGCTCGATCTCCGCATGCTCGGCCCATTGGGTACCGGCAAGAGCGTCATCCACAGGTGCCTGATCACTTTGCAAGCGCATCCATTCATAGCCCATCAACAGCACACATTGCGCGAGGTTGAGGGAGGCGAAATCGGGGTTGGTCGGGACCGAGACAATCGCGTTGGCGCGGGAGATATCGTCATTCTCCAGCCCCGCACGCTCGGGGCCGAACAGAACGGCCACACGCTCCCCTTTCGCGATTTTCGCGACGGCAAGCTGCATCGCGGCTTCGGGTGTGTAAACAGGCTTGGTCAGGTCGCGATCCCGCGCAGTAGTAGCAAAAACAAAGCTGCAATCAGCCAAAGCCTCGGGCAGATCAGCTGAGACAACCGCGCCGTCCAGCACGCGCCCCGCGCCAGAGGCCATCGCCACCGCCGCAGGGTTGGGCCAGCCATCACGAGGGGCGACAACACGCATACGCTCCAGCCCGAAATTGAGCATCGCACGGGCGGCGGCCCCGATGTTCTCCCCCATCTGCGGGCGGACAAGGACGAAACTCGGGGCGGTGGGGTGTTCAACTGTCATATTGCGGTGTTACCCCACGCTCCTGCCCTTGCCAATATGGTGTGATGCGCTGAATTGGCTTTCCAAACCGTCGCGGATTGCGCTAAAGCGACAGCCACGCCTTGGAGGATAGTACAGATGACAGACGCACCCGAGCAGCCACAACTCTACCTTATAACGCCAAGCGTGCTTGACCTCGATGTCTATCCGCAAACGCTTGCCCGAGTGCTGGATGCCCATGCAGCGGCCTGCGTGCGCCTCGCATTGTCGAGCAAGGACGAAGACGTCCTTTCACGTGCCGCTGACACGCTGCGCGCTGTCACGGATGCGCGTGATGTAGCGCTGGTCATTGAGGATCACACGATCCTTGCCGAACGGCTTGGCCTTGACGGCGTTCATTTGTCAGATGCGGCGCGCTCGGTACGCCATGCGCGCAATGCGCTCGGCTCTGACGCAATCGTCGGCAGTTTTTGCTCAGGCTCGCGCCATGACGGGATGACCGTGGGGGAAGCAGGCGCGGATTACGTGTCTTTCGGTCCTGTCCAGCCTACAGCGCTGTTTGACGGAGAGATTGCAGAAGCGGATATGTTTCAGTGGTGGTCGGAAGTGATCGAAGTGCCTTGTGTCGCCGAAGGCCAACTCGATCCCGCGATGATCGCAAAGCTCGCACCCATGACCGATTTTTTCGGCATCGGGGACGAGATTTGGGGTCAAGACGATCCAGTCGCCGCCCTGACCACGCTTTGGTCTGCAATCGGCTAAGCCGTTACAGCAACGTCCGCTCAATCACCCAATAAACACCAATGAGTGCGATGATCAGCGAACCTGTCATCGACAGCGCGCGGAACATGACGGGGTATTCGGTCACCATTTCCTCGACGCCCGTAAGTTTGCCCTGACGCGCAGCCAGCACGGCCAACCAGATCAGCACAAAAGCCATCGCAATCACGGTGAGCTGCCCCACTTCGACGCCGACGTTAAACCCAATGAGCGCGGGAATGAACTGATCTTCGGGAAGGCCGAAATCACCAAGCACAGAGGCAAAGCCCAACCCGTGCAGCAAGCCAAGGCCGAAGATAATAAAGGGCCGTGATTTGGTGAGGCCGCGTGCAAAGATATTCTCGACCGCAACATAGACGATGGAGGCCGCAATCAACGGCTCCACAATGCTGCCTGGTACATTGACCAAACCCAGCGCACCCAGCGCCAGCGTCACAGTGTGCGCCAGCGTAAACGCAGAGACCTGCCAGATCAGCGGCCCCAGTTGCGTGGACAAAAAGAACAACCCAAGCACAAACAGAATATGATCAAGCCCTTTGGGCAGGATGTGGTCAAAGCCTACGGGGATGTATGCGACAAAACTCTGCCACCCCGTCAACTGGCCGCCTCCGCCCAACGAGATAGCGGGGCTGCTGCTGCCGCCGCTCACAAGACCGGTGAAAGGGGCTTCAACCCCCTGCTGGCGCACCACAAGATCGCCACCGCCTTTGGGCCACGCCACGGTGAAAGCGGCCCCTGCGGGTACATCCGCAGCGAGCGACCATTCAGCGATGCGGGGTAATTCGGGGTCAACGCCCGAGGGTACCGTGAGTGTGACTGTTTCCAATGCAACAGGCGTGCCATCAACGCTCAGCACCGGAAGCGCGTTCCACTGCGTGAGCAGTTCGGGTGCACGGGCGGCCAGTTCCCCTTCGGAGAGCGCGCGCAGTGTATCGTATTCCTGCGCTTGGGGTGCTTCGTCCGTGTCTTCCACTGCGTCAAGATCGACACCAGCCAAAAACGTCTCGAGGTTAATACTCAGGCCAACCGCGGCGCGGCCCTCCGTAACTGTCACATTGGCAATCGTTGGCACAACTTCGTGGGCGTGTGCGGGATTGCTTGACAATAGAAACGCTAATGCCAGCTTGGAGAGTAGGAAAAGGGAATACCGTCTCATGAAAGTTACCTGTCTTGTCGTGTTATCGTTTGCGTTGTTCACTAATACGCCCGCCTTGTCACATGAATTCTGG
The DNA here is from genome assembly GCA_965660425.1 of Sulfitobacter sp. Lineage (GTDB taxonomy): Bacteria > Pseudomonadota > Alphaproteobacteria > Rhodobacterales > Rhodobacteraceae > Sulfitobacter. Next base: position 3,563 of record CBFHZX010000011.1, read on the forward strand.
ATTGATCCGGTGGAGTTTCAAATGAAAAGTGGTCAGCCCGTCGCAGCAGACCTGCGAAACGGTGAATTATTCAAAGGAACGCAGCTGTCGTATTTCGAACGCACGACATCGCGCATTGATGTGACGATGGCGGGCGAGACTGCTGCAATCACGGGCCGCATGGGCGACCGCCCTGCAATCCAGCTGCCCGCCCCCGCACAAGACGGACTGATGATCCTCGCCCATGAGGCTATGCCCGCCGTCATTACCTACCAAGAGTGGGCCAAGTTTATAAAATTCGCTGCGCATAAGGATTTCAGTGAGGCGGAGGCTATTCATACCGCTCGCGGCTGGGAGAAAACCGGCTTCGAGGAGACTTACACCCGCCATTCCAAATCCCTGATTGCGGTTGGTTCGGGTGAAGGTGCGGACCGTGCGCTGGGGCTCGCGACTGAATTTGTGGCGCTCGACAATCCGTATGCTTGGAGTTTCGACGGCGTACTGGACGTTGAATTGCTGTATAACGGTGCGCCGCGTACAGATGCACAGATCGAGGTTTATACCCGCGATGCCCAAGACATGGTCGAGGTGGCAACGGTACGGACGGACGATACGGGCCGCGCCGCAATCCCTGTAGAAGCGGGAATGGAATATCTGCTGGACGCTGTGGTGCTGCGACCAGTGGCAAACACAACGACAGTGGCGGAAGGTCCGGTTTGGGAAACTCTTTGGGCCTCCATGACATTTGCCGTGCCCGAACGCTAACCGCGTGGTGCATTCGGGTTGCACCCAGCACCTGCACGGGCCAAAACGCCAGCTATGACCCAAGCACCCAACCAAGTTGTGCCAGATGTAATTTGCATAGGATCCGTCCTGTGGGACATTATTGGCCGCTGCGCAAATTCAATGCACCAAGGTGCGGATATGCCAGGCCGTATTACCCGTGTGCCGGGGGGAGTTGCGCTCAATATCGCGATGGCGCTGCGGCGTTTCGGGCTCGCGCCCTCTTTGCTGAGTGCGGTGGGCCTTGATGCCGAAGGCGACGCATTGATCAGTGCCTGCGCCGCACGCGGCGTGCAGACGGATATGCTCTATCGCTCGGCGGACCTGCCCACCGATCAATATATGGCCATTGAAGCTTCTAACGGGCTGGTTGCTGCCGTTGCGGATGCGCATTCGCTGGAGGCTGCGGGTGCAAAGATACTGGAGCCTTTGGCCGCAATTACCGACGGCTTTGAAGGAACTGTGGCGCTTGATGGCAACCTCACAGTTGATCTGCTGTCGCAAATGGCACGCAGCGCCCTGCTGGCCCGCGCTGATCTGCGGGTTGCCCCCGCTTCACCTGGAAAAGCGCTGCGCCTGTTCCCATTTCTTGAGACGGGGCGCGGCACGATCTATGTGAACCTCGAGGAAGCGGGCCTGCTGTGTCAAACCCAATTCGACACCTCCCGAGACGCGGCGCAAACCCTTTGCGCCCGTGGTGCGGCACGCGCAGTGGTTACAGATGGTGGCAGCGCCGCGAGCTTTGCCGAAGGCGAGCTGTTGCTCTCTCAAACACCGCCTCCTGTCACCGTCACCCGCGTCACAGGCGCTGGCGATACCTTTATGGCAGCCCATGTTGCCGCTGAATTAAGTGGTGCGGCCGCAGGGGCCGCACTCGAACAGGCCCTCGCGGCCGCCGCCCTCTATGTAGCTGGAAAGACCACCATATGATTCCCCTCACCTATTCCGCCGAAGTTACCGAAGCGCGTGCCAATGGCATCGCGATCGTCGCACTTGAAAGCACGATCATCACCCACGGCATGCCCTACCCCCAGAATGTTGAGGTCGCGCGTCAGGTTGAACAGGACATTCGCGATGCAGGGGCCGTCCCTGCCACCATGGCGGTGATGAACGGGGTGCTGCATATCGGGTTGGATGATGACCAGCTTGCGAAACTCGCACAGGCCAAGGGCGTGGCCAAGCTGAGCCGTGCCGATATAGCCGCCTGTATTGCAACGGGAGGCACAGGTGCGACAACAGTTGCGGCCACGATGATCGCCGCACAGATTGCAGGCATTCATGTCTTTGCAACGGGTGGCATTGGCGGTGTTCACAAAGGGGCAGAGGACAGTTTCGACATTTCCGCCGATCTGATGGAGCTGGCGCAAACCGCTGTAACGGTTGTAGCCGCCGGTGCAAAAGCGATTTTGGACGTGGCAAAGACCCTCGAAGTGCTCGAGACGCAAGGCGTACCTGTGATTGCTTACGGTCAGGACGCGTTTCCCGCCTTTTGGTCGCGTGGATCAAAGCTTAAGGCTCCGCTGCGTATGGACGATGCGGCTCAGATCGCAGCCGCCCACAAGATGCGTGCTGCACTGGGACTGAACGGCGGGCAGCTGGTCGCCAACCCGATCCCTGCGGAGGCTGAAATCCCTAGCGCCGAGCTGGCGCCGATCATCGCCACCGCACAGGCCGATTCAGAACGCGCAGGGATCACGGGAAAAGCGGTCACACCCTACCTTTTGCAACGTATCTTCGAGCTGACCGAAGGCCGCTCCCTTGAGGCCAATATCGCTCTCGTGCGCAACAATGCCCGTCTGGCCGCACAGATTGCCCTAGAATTGGGCAAGAAGCCCTAGATAAGGCAGCCAAGACCCATTGTAGCTGTGCAAACCAAGGCTTAGCTGTAGATTGATAGAAGTTGATACGTCGGATACCTGCTGCCCATGAACACTCCTTTTGACCCTGATCCGGTTCAACCGCCCAAGCGCGGCCTTTTGAGCCGTATACGCGGTAATTTTCTGACGGGTCTTGTGGTGATCGCACCCGTGGGCCTGACGATCTGGCTGATCTGGAGTGTTGTTGGCTGGATCGACGGTTTCGTGTTGCCGCTGGTGCCGCAAACCTATCACCCGGACCGCCTGATCCAAGACCTGCTGGGGCTGGACCCGCTGGCCCAGATCAACGTGCGCGGCATCGGTGTGGTGATCTTTTTGATCTTCACCGTCTTTGTCGGGTGGCTGGCCAAGGGGATCATCGGCCGCTCCTTCATCCGTTTTTCCGAAAGCCTTGTCGAGCGAACCCCCGTGGTGCGCTCCATCTATTCGGGGATCAAACAAATCTCGGAGACGATTTTTGCCCAGAACGAGCGCAGCTTTGAGACAGCCTGCCTTATCGAGTATCCGCGCAAAGGGATTTGGGCCATCGGATTTATCTCGACCGAGGCCAAGGGCGAGATTGCTGCAAAAACCGACGGTACAGGCGATATGATGTCGATTTTCCTGCCAACCACGCCAAACCCCACATCGGGCTTTTTACTGTTTGTTCCTACACGTGATGTAATCATCCTCGACATGACTGTTGAGGATTCTGCGAAATTGGTGATTTCGGCTGGTTTGGTCTATCCCAATGGTAAGGCATTGGAGGACGGCGAAGCGCCCATTGCCGATCTGAACTTGCGCGACTAGCCGAACATATCACGCAGATCGACGCTGCTTTTGGTGCCGATATTATCCACGTCCCCGCGCAGGAATTCCTCGGCTGCGGCTATGCCTGCCTGTTTCAGCTCTGAGATGATGCGTGGATTGGCGACCATCTTGGTTGCTGCCGGCAATTTAGCCATCAGTGCATCATCCGCGATCATATGAATGCGCACGCGCTGCATCCTGTCAGAGGTCATCGTGCCCTCTTCAATCAAGCGCGGCACAAATTCAATCGCACGCAATTCGCGCAGCAAGCTTGAGTTAAAGCTGATCTCGTTTATGCGGTTCTGAATGTCTTGCGGCGTGGTGGGTATCTCATCCCGCTCCAGCGGGTTGATATTGATAATGACAATATCTTCGGGCAAATCCGCGCTAAACAACGGGAAAAGAGCGGGATTTCCCGTGAATCCCCCGTCCCAGAACGCCTCGATACGGTCCGTGGTCTTGTCATACATCTCAATCGCCTGAAACACCGTGGGCAAACAGGCCGAGGCCATGAGCGCATCGGGGCCGATCTCATCGCCCTGAAACACAAGTATCTTGCCGTTGCGCGCGCGGGTTGCCCCCACATAGAACAGTGGCGCATGATCATCGCAAACACGGTCATAATCGAGCTGTTCCACGATGCTGCGCAGCGGGTTTTGGTAAAGTGGTCCGTAGCCGTAAGGCGACACCATCCGCGTCACCGCATCGCCCATCAGATAGGGCGCGCTGAATTCGATCTGTTTGCTAAGCGCTCCCAGCCCGAAGGGCGCCATCCAATTGCCGATGCTCAGGTCGGACACCCCCGTCACCTCCATCCAGAGCCACTCAAGCGTGTCGCGTGCGCCCTGACGCCCGCCCTTGATCATGCCAGATTTCAGCGCGGCATCGTTTAGCGCCCCCGCAGAAGTCCCTGATATACCACAAACTTCAAGGCTCTCTTCCTCAAGTAAGCGGTCTAGCACCCCCCATGTGAAGGCCCCATGCGCGCCGCCCCCTGCAGAGCGAGGTTGATCTTTTTAGTCTTTGCCATCGCTTGGGGCCTTTCGACTATGTCTGGATACCTGTGCGCCTAAAGGGCTGTCCAGCCGCCATCGACACTGATTGTCGTGCCGGTGATCTGGTCCCCCGCCGCAGAGCACAGGAAGGCCGCCGTGCCGCCCATTTGCTCAACCGTCGCAAACTCCTTGCTGGGCTGGCGTTTGAGCATGACGTTCTTGATAACGTCCTCGCGGTTCATGTCATATTCCGTCATCGTGTCCGGGATCTGGCTCTCGACCAGCGGTGTCAGCACATAGCCCGGACAAATGGCATTCGCTGTGATCGGCTCTTCTGCGGTTTCGAGCGCGGTTGTCTTGGTCAGGCCCACAATCCCGTGTTTCGCGGCGATATAGGCGGATTTATATGGTGAAGCCGTCAGACCATGGGCGGAGGCGATGTTGATCACGCGGCCCCAGCCCGTTTTGCGCATCATCGGCAGGGCAGCGGCAGTTGTGTGGAACGCGGAGCTAAGGTTGATCGCAATGATCGCATCCCATTTGGCCGCAGGGAAATCAGGGATCGGGGCGACGTGCTGAATGCCCGCGTTGTTAATCAGGATATCGCAGGTGCCTGCCTCCTCGATCAACATGCGGCAATCGTCGCCCTTGGACATATCGGCGGAGATATAGCGTGCGTTCACACCTGTCACATTAGCGATCTCCTCGGCCAGCGCGTGATCTTCCTTGCGGTCGGTGAAGGAGTTGAGAACTACATGCGCCCCTGCCTGCGCCAATTGCTGTGCGATGCCAAGGCCGATGCCGGAATTGGATCCTGTGATAACGGCGGTCTTGCCGCTCAAATCATATGTAAGGGCCATTGTCGTTCTCCTCTATGCGTTTTAAGGAGCCTATCGAAAATGCTGCACTTGCGAAAGGTCGATACGACATTCCTGCGCGACCACCTGCGCAAAAAAAACGCCCGCACAAGGCGGGCGTCAAGTTATTGAGGCAGGTTTCATACAGGCAAGAAACCTATCGAGCAGTTACACCGTTATAGGGAATTACTGCGCAAACGCCAAGCATTAAGTTTGCGCCCCCACACAGACCCCGTTAGACGTTTAGGTAATAAAAAAAGGGCAGCGCAGGATTGTTTCGAAAATGGCTTTAGATAATTTCTCGCGGGTACAGGGCTTTGTGGCGCTGTCTTCACTGATTCTCTGGGGAATCGCCGCAAGCGCTGAACCGCGCCACGCAATCTCCATGTACGGGGCGCCAGCACTTGCGCCCGACTTTGCCAATCTGCCCTATGTGAACCCCGATGCGCCCAAGGGCGGCAGCATCACGCTGGGCAATACGGGCGGCTATGACAGCCTCAATCCCTTCGTGCTCAAAGGCACATCGCCGTGGCAATTGCCCTTTTTTACCCATGAGACGCTGATGGGGCGTTCGTGGGACGAGCCGTTTAGCCTCTATGGCCTGTTGGCCGAGACGATCGAGACAGATGAGGACCGCACATGGGTTGAGTTTACCCTGCGCGAGGGAACGACGTTCTCTGACGGCAGCCCGCTCACGGTTGAAGATGTAATTTTCAGCTTCGAACTCTTAGGAAACGAGGGGCACCCCCGCTATCTTAGCCTCTATAACCAGATCGACAGCATTGAGCAGACAGGCCCGCGCAGCCTGCGCATTACCTTTAATTCCGAAAACCGCGAGCTGGCCCTGCTGGCGGGTCTGCGTCCCATCATCTCCAAGGCGCAGTGGGAGGGCCGTGATTTTGCAAATGCGACAGTGCAGGACATTCCTCTTGGCTCTGGTCCCTATAGCATCACTGATTATGAGCCCGGGCGATATGTGCAACTGACCCGCAATCCCGCCTATTGGGGCGCGGATCTGCCGCTGCGCCAAGGGACCCATAATTTCGATGCCGTGAAGCTGGATTTTTATGGTGATTCCAAAGTCTTGTTCGAGGGTTTCAAAGCTGGCGAAATCTCTGCCGTGCGCGAATTCAACGCCGAGACATGGGCCACGCAGTATGATTTCCCCGCCATCAAACGCGGCGATATCGTCAAATCCGTAATTCCGCATCAAAAGCCTTCCGGCATGACGGGTTTTGTGATGAATACCCGACGCGCTCCCTTTGATGACTGGCGCGTGCGCGATGCCCTGATCAAGGCGTTCAACTTTGAGTATATTAACGACACGCTGACAGGCGGCGCACAGCCGCGCATCACATCCTATTTCTCCAATTCAGTGCTGGGCAAGGAAGAGGGCGCTGCGACAGGCCGCGTGGCCGAGCTTTTGCTGCCCTACATCGACACGCTGCCCGCAGGGGCGATGGATGGCTACACCCTGCCCGTCTCCGACGGCTCGGCCCGCAACCGTGCGGGTATTCGTGCCGCGATGGCGCAGTTTGAAGCTGCGGGGTACTCGGTACAAGACGGGCGTATGATGCGTGGCGATGGCTCGGCTGTGACCTTCACGATTCTCATCGCCAAAGGCAGCACCGAAGATGTCGCAATCGCCGAGCTCTATTTGCGCGCATTGGAGCGGCTTGGCATTGAGGCCAGGATCGAGACCGTGGACGACGCCCAGTTTTTCGGGCGCACGGGCGAGTTTGATTTCGACATGACCGTATTCCGCCGCTCGCTTTCTCTTAGTCCGGGCAATGAACAGAAGTTCTATTGGGGCTCTGACGCCGCAGATCAGGCAGGGTCGCGCAATTTGATGGGTGCGCGCAATCCTGCGATTGATGCGATGATTGACACGATGCTCAATACCCGCGACAGCGTTGATTTTATTGCCGCCACCCGTGCGCTTGACCGTGTGCTGACTGCGGGCCGTTATGTCATTCCTTTCTGGTCTTATACCGAAGGGCGCATCGCGCACGTTAGGCAGATGAAGTTTTCGCCAAACCTGCCAATTTACGGCGATGGGTCGCAATGGATGCCTGAGACGTGGTGGTGGGAGGAATGACTCGCCAAGCGTCACCAAACTTTAACAACTCTCTCCTCAAGGCTCGCATATAACTACGCTTCCGAAGGATAATGTGCTCGCATATGGTGATGTGCCGGCGATGTATGCGATGTGGTTCCATGTTGCGTAAACTAGCGGCAGAATTCATAGGCACGGCGATGCTGCTGATCTCTGTTATCGAGTCGGGGATCATGGGTGCGCAGCTTGCGCAGGTCAATGACGCGATCACGCTGCTGGCCAATGCGATCGCCACGGGCTGCATGCTCTATGTTATCATCACAGTGCTTGGCCCCATATCGGGTGCGCATTTCAATTCCGCCGTGAGCCTTGCATTTGCGCTGCGCGGAGAATTGTCAGGCGTAGCTTTTGCCGGTTTTGTCACGGCACAGATCACAGGTGCTTTCATTGGCGTTTGGGCTGCTCATGTGATGTTCGACTTGCCGGTCTTTCAGATCAGCCAAACGATGCACCGCACAGGCAGCGCCCAATGGACATCGGAGGCGTTGGCCACCTTGGGCCTCTTGTTTGTGATCTTCGGCGGATTGCGCGCACGTCCCGATGCGGTGCCAACGCTGGTCGCACTCTACATCACGGGCGCCTATTGGTTCACCTCCTCCACCAGCTTTGCCAACCCAGCCGTTACGCTGGCGCGCGGGTTTTCAGACACGTTTGCGGGCATAAACCCCTCGCATATCGCGATATTCATCGTGGTGCAGGTGGTGGCGGTCCTCATCGGGCACATTGCCCTCAAACAGCTGCTAGACGAGTGATGTGACCCACAAGATCGTCGCATCCTCATCCGAGGTCGAGATCACGTTGTGACCCATCGAGGCATCGTAATAGGCGCTGTCCCCGCGCCGCATCTCGATAGGCTCATAGAATTCGGTATAAAGCTGGATCACGCCTGTCAGTACGAATAGGAATTCTTCGCCGTCATGGCGCACCCAGCCGTCGAATTCGTCCAGATCGCGCGCACGGATGCGGGCACGATAGGGCAGCATGTTCTTTTTGCGCAAGGAATCGGCCAGCAATTCATGCTCATAGGTGGCAGTAGCTTGTGCTGCGCCCTCGCCTGATTTTGTGACGGCCATACGCCCGTTGATCTTATCGCCTACAGGCGGCGTGAACAGTTGCGGCACAGAAATTTCCAATCCCACGGCCAGCTTCTTGAGCGCATCATATGTCGGCGACATCTGCGCGTTCTCGATCTTCGACAGGGTCGAGCGGGCAAGCCCTGCCTGCGTTGCCGCATGCTCCAGCGTCCAACCACGCTCCTTGCGCAGCTCGCGCACGCGCGCGCCCAGATCAACAGGCGGCACTGTATGCGCGGCACCGTCTTCACGGGCGATTTGGATCATGGATTTTGCCGCTTCTGATGTCATGGGACTTGTATACGGTCTGGCTGGGAACCTTGCAACGCAGGCCTGTGCGTTGTAGCCCAAAGACTATGATTTCTGTCTTCCAAAGTGGCCCCCTGTCGCCCTGTCCCAGCCCTTTTAATCTTGCCGCATATGTGTTGGCACAAGGGGAGCAAACCCCCGACAAAATTGCCCTCTCCGTCTTGGGCGAAGAGGAATGGAGCTATGCCCGCCTGATCGCGGCTGTGCGTGGCACCGCAACTGGGCTTTTGGACGCGGGTCTTTCGCCCGGCGATCGCGTTTTCATGCGCCTTGGCAATACCGTTGATTTCCCGCTGGCCTATCTAGGCGCGCTGGCGGCAGGACTGGTGCCTGTGCCTACGTCATCCGCTTTAACCAAGCGCGAAGTGGCCCCGATGATTGAGACGATCAATCCTACGCTGATCCTGCATGACGCAGCTGTCGAATGCCCCGATGACAGCCGTATCATACCGCTTGAGGCGCTGCGCCAAATGCGAGACCTGCCCCCAGCGCCATGGCACATTGGCGATCCCGAGCGCGCAGGATACATCATCTATACCTCTGGCACCTCGGGCAAACCGCGTGCTGTGGTGCATGCCCATCGCGCCATCTGGGCGCGGCAAATGATGTTCAACGATTGGTACAGTCTCACCCCCAAGGATCGCTTGCTTCATGCGGGCGCGTTCAACTGGACCTATACGCTTGGCACAGGGCTGATGGACCCTTGGACTATTGGCGCAACCGCGCTCATTCCTGCTTCAGGCACGCCCGCCACGGCACTGCCAACACTGATTTCAGAACATGAGGCGAGTATTTTTGCCGCTGCTCCAGGGGTTTACCGCCAACTTCTCAACCAAGATACAATTACCCCCATGCCGCAGCTGCGCCATGGCTTAAGTGCGGGCGAGAAGATACCCCCAGCCGTCTGCGCACGGTGGGAGGCAGCAACAGGCACGCCTGTGTTCGAGGCTTACGGCATGTCCGAATGCTCAACCTTCATATCCTCAGGCCCGCAAAACCCGACAGCGACAGATGTGTTGGGCCGCCCGCAAACAGGGCGCCACATCGCACTTCTCGGTGAAGACGGGTCAGTGCCGCGCGGGACCGAAGGGACGATTGCCGTGCACCGCGATGATCCAGGATTGATGCTCGGCTATCTCGACGCACCCGAAGAGACAGCGGCCAAGATGCGCGGAGACTGGTTTTTGACAGGCGACCAAGGCAGCATGGACGCGGACGACCAGATCACCTATCTGGGCCGCAACGACGATATGATGAATGCAGGCGGTTTTCGCGTCTCCCCCGTAGAGGTGGAGGCCTGTCTTGCCCGATATGAGGGCATCACAGCAGTGGGCGCGGCTGAGGTGCAGGTAAAACAGGACGTACGTGTCATAGCCGCCTTCTACACCAGTGCTGCCCCACTGGACGAGGAGGCGCTGCGCTTGTATGCGCAAGGCAATCTGGCGCGCTACAAACAACCGCGCCTTTATATCCATGTGCCCGAACTTCCTATGGGCGCAAACGGCAAAATCCTGCGTGCAAAGCTGCGCCAGCAATTCGAGGCCTCCCGATGACCGATCCTGTAAAACTCGACATCATGTCCGATCCGATCTGCCCTTGGTGCTATATTGGCAAGGCGCATCTGGACCGCGCATTGGCCGCCGCACCCGATCATCCGTTTGTGATTGAATGGCACCCGTTCCAGCTCAACCCCGATATGCCTGCAGGCGGCATGGACCGCCGCGCCTATCTCGAGGGGAAGTTTGGCGGCAAGGAAGGCGCTGTCACAGCATATGCGCCCGTGGTCGAGCATGCGGAGGCGGCAGGCCTCAAGATCAATTTCGAAGGCATGCAGCGCACGCCGAACACGCTCAATGCGCACCGTCTCATTCATTGGGCGGGCATCGAGGGACGTCAGACTGCTGCTGTTTCTGCCCTATTCAAAGCCTACTTTGATGACACCCGAGACATTGGTGATGCCGAAGTACTCGCCGATATCGCCGACAGCATCGAGATGGATGCCTCCGTAGTGGCACGCCTTCTGGCGACAGAGGAAGACATGCAAGATATCCGTGACCGCGATGCCCACAGCCGCTCCATGGGCGTGAATTCCGTGCCCACCTTTATCGTTGGCGGCAAACATGCGGTGCCCGGCGCTCAGCCGCCCGAGCTTTGGGCGAAAGTGATCCAAGAAGTCTCTGGCAACTAAGCATGTGACAATTGCGCCGCTAGAAGTGCGCAATTGCATCAAACGACTAGGCGACGCGCAGCTCGTGGCCTAAACTTAACTGCAATGGGCAAAAAGCCTCATATAAAAACAATACCTTTGAGCAGGTATGCAGGCAGTGAACAGGCAAATTTCCCGCTAGAGGGCGTTCCTTTCTAATTTTGCGGCGTTTTGCGTCGCCGTACCGCTCTGTCCGTGCATTTGCGCGGGGTTTGGTGAATTGAGAAAGATATCCAGATGTTATCCTCCATGTCGTCACGGGTTGTTCTGACCTACGGGTCGTTTGATTTGTTCCATCAAGGCCATGCGCGGCTGCTGCAGCAGCTCTCGATGCTGGGCAGCGAGCTTATCGTTGGCTGCTCGACGGATGCTTATAACGCGAAGATGGGTGTGCCTGCAGTGACCCCTTATGCGCAGCGCCACCTCATGCTGGAGAGTTGCCGCTTTGTGAGCCGCGTCATTGCAGAGCAGGACTGGGATCAGAAATATACCGATATCGTGAACTACAATGTCTCGGTCTTCGCGATGGGCGACGACTGGACAGGTCAGTTCGACCACTTCGAGGATATAGCACAGGTCGTTTATGTGCCGCGCGCCGAGATTATCGGACAGCGCAAGCCGTTTCATTCAGTACCGCAACAGGGTTTGCGGCTTGCCTCGGCTGGCTGACAACCCTTTGTAATGAATGAGATTGCAGGTGCTGCAACTTAGGGTTATCATCCTTAGGGATCGTACGCTCGGTACGTATCCGTACTGGAGCAGCCATTGTCAGGCCCACAAACCAATTTCCCGATGGGCCGTACAGAATTTGTAGCCCTTCTTGCTATGATGCTCGCCTCTGTAGCGTTTTCAATTGATGCAATGCTCCCCGCCCTGCCCCAGATCGGGCTTGAACTCACGCCCGAGCGGCTGGAAAGCGCGCCGCTCATCCTGAGCGCATTCTTGCTGGGCATGGGAATTGGCACGTTCTTTACAGGACCGCTGTCGGATGCTTTCGGGCGCAAACGGGTTCTGGTGTTCTTTAGCAGCCTGTTCATCGCAGGCGCTACCATCGCGTTCCTGAGCCAGTCTTTTGAATTGGTCCTTGCTGCACGGGTGCTGCAAGGGCTTGGTGCTGCAGGACCGCGCATCATCTCGAACGCCATTGCACGCGACCGCTTTCAGGGGCGGCAGATGGCGCAGGTGATGTCGGTGGTGATGATGATCTTCGTACTGGTGCCCGCTATCGCACCACTAATGGGGGCATGGATCGTCAGCTTCTCGGGCTGGCGCAGCATTTTCATCGCCTTTATCGCCTTTGGTCTATTCCACGTTATCTGGATGCTGATCCGCCTGCCCGAAACCCTCGCAGTTGAAAACCGCCGCCCCATGCGTCTGTCGCTCATGCTCTCCGCGGTAAGTGAGGTCATGGGTCATCCTGTCGCGCGCATGTCGATTGCGGTGCAAATGCTTGTGTCGGCCATGCTGTTTCTCACGCTGATGCTTGTGCAGCCTGTCTTTGATCTGGTCTACGGGCGGGGTGATGAATTTCCCTACTGGTTCTTTTTCGTAGCCCTCGCTTCGGGCAGTGCCAGCCTGCTGAATGCGCTGCTTGTGGTGCGTTTGGGGATGTGGCGCCTTATAACCTCGGCGCTGGTCGCGCAGATTGCTCTGTCAGGTGCCTTCATCGTATTTGATCTTGGCGCTGGCGGTACCGGGTTCTACTTCTTCGTCTTTTGGCAGATTTGTATTTTCTTCCAGGCAGGCCTCAGCTTTGGCAACCTCAACGCCCTCGCGATGGAGCCGATGGGCCACATCGCAGGCATGGCCGCTTCGGTGATCGGGGCTGTCTCGACTGTCGGAGCCGTGGCGATTTCTGGCCCCATTGGTACTGCGTTCAACGGAGGCGAGACGCTGCTGGTTGGCTCAGTGCTCGTTCTGGCAGCGATCAGTCTCGGGGCGATGATGCTGATGAATCGCCATCTTACCCTCCCCCCGAACGGCTAAGACTTTGCTTTGGCTTTCTTCTTGAGTGCTTTTTCACGGGCAACCACATGCTCGGCCAGATCACGGGCGATGGCGAATGCGCCTTTGATCTTGTCAGTGTCTGTGGGCCAATCGCGTTTGACGACAATCTTGTTATCCTTGACTTTTGCCAACCCACGCTGGTCCTGAATGAACTGGACGAGCCCCTCGGGCGAGGCGAATTTGTCGTTGTGAAACTGGATCGTGGCCCCCTTCGGCCCACCGTCAAGCTTGGCGATGCCTGCACGTTTGCACATCGCCTTGATCCGCACCACCAGCATCAGCGTGTTGACCTCACGCGGCAGCGGGCCGAAGCGGTCAATCAATTCAGCGGCAAAGCCTTCAAGCTCGACCTTCTTGGTCAGTTCCGACAGGCGACGATAGAGGCCAAGGCGCACGTCAAGGTCGGGCACGAAAGCTTCGGGGATCAGCACTGGCACTCCAAGGTTGATCTGCGGCGCCCATTGCCCGTCATTGTCGACAACCCCTTCCAGCTGGCCCGAACGGATCTTGGCAATCGCGTCCTCCAGCATCGACTGGTAGAGCTCAAACCCCACATCGCGCATCTGGCCTGATTGCTCCTCACCCAGCAGATTACCCGCGCCGCGAATATCAAGGTCTTGGGACGCCAGCGTGAACCCCGCCCCCAATGTGTCGAGTGAGCCGATCACGCGCAGGCGCTTCTCAGCAAGTTGTGTAAGCTTGGCGCGCGGTTTGGTCGTCAGATACGCGTATGCGCGGGTTTTGGAACGGCCCACGCGGCCCCTGATCTGGTAAAGTTGCGCAAGGCCGAACATATCGGCGCGGTGCACGACCATCGTGTTGGCTGTCGGAATGTCCAGCCCGCTCTCCACAATTGTAGTGGCCAGCAGGATGTCATAACTGCCGTCGTAAAAGGCGTTCATGCGGTCATCCAGCTCCCCCGCTACCATCTGACCGTGCGCTACAATATAGCTTAGCTCGGGCAGCTGTTCTTTGAGAAAGGCCTCGATCTCGGGCAGGTCGGAGATGCGCGGCACGACATAGAACGACTGCCCCCCGCGATAATGCTCGCGCAGCAGTGCCTCGCGCAGGGTGACGGCGTCGAATTCAGAGACATAAGTGCGGATGCTCAAACGGTCCACGGGTGGCGTGCCAATGATACTCAGATCGCGCACGCCTGTCAGGCTAAGTTGCAAAGTACGCGGGATCGGGGTAGCGGTCAGCGTGAGCACATGCACATCCGTGCGCATGGATTTGAGCCGCTCTTTGTGGCCCACTCCGAAATGCTGCTCTTCATCAATCACCAGCAGGCCAAGGTTGTTGAACTTGATCGTCTTGGCCAGCAACGCATGGGTACCGATCACAATATCGACGGTGCCTTTGGTGATGCCGTCTCGCGTCGCAGTCGCCTCCTTGGCCGTAACAAAACGGCTCAGCTGGCGCACTTCGATGGGAAAGCCGCGAAAGCGTTCGGCAAAGCTTTTGTAGTGCTGCCGCGCCAGCAAGGTTGTGGGCGCGATCACAGCCACCTGCACCCCAGACATGGCCGCGACAAAGGCTGCGCGCATAGCCACCTCGGTCTTGCCAAAGCCCACATCGCCACAGACCAGACGGTCCATCGGATTGCCGCTGGTTAGGTCGTCAATTACATCGCCAATGGCGCTTAGCTGATCGTCTGTTTCTTGGTAGGGAAAGCGCGCGCTGAACGCGTCCCACATGCCCGCAGGCGGCTCCAGCACGGGCGCGCGGCGCAGGGCACGCTCGGCCGCGATGCGGATAAGCTTGTCGGCCATTTCGCGAATGCGTTCTTTGAGCTTCGCTTTCTTGGACTCCCACGCCCCGCCGCCCAACTTGTCGAGCAAGCCTTCCTCATGGCCATAGCGGCTCAGCAGCTCAATATTCTCAACAGGCAGGTAGAGCTTTGATTGCTCGGCATATTCCAGCACCAGACATTCGTGGGCCGCACCGATGGCGGTGACAACCTCCATCCCCAAATAACGACCAACGCCGTGGTCCACATGCACAACCAGATCATTCGGCGTGAGGCTTTGCACTTCACTCAGAAAATTCTCGGCCCGCCGTTTGCCCTTGGGGCGGCGGATCAGGCGGTCGCCCAGCACATCCTGTTCGGAGATGACCGTGAGATTGCGATCCTTGTCGGCGGGCATCGGACCCTCAAACCCGTGCTCCAGCGCCCAAACCGCCAGATGCAGGCCGCGCTTGCCTATGCGGGTTGCGTCACGCACAGGGGTTGCCTCGGACAGGCCCTCTTCCTCGATCAGCCCTGAAAGGCGTTCGCGTGCGCCTTCGGAATAGCTGGCGATAAGCACAGGGCCATCATCAAGCTTTGCCTTCACAAAAGAGGCCAAGGCTTCGAAAAGGCTTATGGATTCCTGCTGACGCTCTGGCGCAAAGTTTCGCCCGATGCGCCCGCCTGCATCCAACACACCCATCCCTGTGGGTTGCGCCAACGGGGCCAGTTGCAACACACGCCGCCCTGCAATAGCCGCGTCCCAGCCTGCATCGTCCAGATACAGGCCGTCCGCAGGCGCGGGCTTATACACGCTGTCCATCTTCGAGCGGTTCGCCATCGCAATCTTGCGCGTCTCGTATTGATCGGCCACAGACTCCCACCGCGCCAGACGCGATGCCGTAAGCTGATCACCAAGGGTGACGGCGGCCTCCGGCAGATAATCGAAGATCGTCTCAAGGCTATCGTAGTAAAACGCGAGCCAATGCTCCGCACCTTGATGCTTGCGCCCTGCTGATATCGCTTCATAGAGCGGATCATCCGTGCCCGCCGCACCAAATTCGATGCGGTAGTTCTGTCGAAACCGCTTGATCGTGGCCTCATCAAGGATGACTTCGGAGACGGGCGCAAGCTCGACCAGCTCCAGCTTTTCGGTGGTACGCTGGGTGGCGGGGTCAAAGCGGCGCGCACCGTCCAACACATCCCCAAACAGATCAAGGCGCACAGGCCCCAGATCCCCGGGCGGATAGATGTCGATGATGCCGCCGCGCACAGCGTAGTCGCCTGGCTCCATCACCGTGGGGCTTTGCACAAACCCCATGCGGACCAGAAATTCGCGCAGCGCCTTTTCGTCCACACGCCCACCGACCTGCGCGCTCCATGCGGCGGTGCGCAGGGTATCGCGCGGCGGCACGCGCTGGGTCGCGGCACCCATCGTCGTGAGCAGGATAAATTGCGCGGGCATGGCATGCACCAGCCCCGCCAGTGTCGCCATTCGCGTCGCGGAAATATCCGCGTTAGGCGAGATGCGGTCATAAGGCAGACAATCCCAACCCGGAAAGACGATCACTGGCATGTCAGGTGCGAAAAAGCGTAGCGCCTCTTGCATCGCCGCCATGCGTTTGTCGTCGCGCGCCACATGGATCAGCGGCTTCCCTGATTTAGCGACCTCAGCCAGCAGAAGTGTTGCGTCAAACCCTTCGGGCGCGCCTGACAGCGTAATATGTGTGGATGGTTTCATGTGGGTCCTGATGTGGTACGCGCAGGCGCGGCGTCAACTGCCAAAAGGGCCAACACTGAGGTTTTGATACATGCCCCACAGGGCCGTCACAAAAATCGCGATCATGCCGATGATCTGGGTATAGAGGCGGTGACGCATCAAACGGTGGCGCAGCTGCTCACCCGTGCTCGACTCTTCCTGAATGAGGCGCGCAGTTGAGATGCTCAGCAACCCCACAAGCGACAGCGGCAGGCCCAGCAGGATCAGCGCTTGGGCGAATTCATTGCCATAGACGAACCCCAAAAGCCCCAGCATCGTCAGGAAAAAGCAAACAAACCCCGCGATCCAAAGCCCCGACATCTGGGCGATAAACAGCAACCGATTGGTATTGATGCGTACCAGATCCTCGAGGTCGGCCTCTGTCTGGCCGCCATGACGTTTGGCGCGCAGAATCATATCAAAGGGCACGCCAAGCCCGTAATGCGAGGTCGTGGACCAAACAACAGCAAGCACAATCCAGAACCACAGGTTCGAGAAAGAGCGCATGTCGATCAGTTCAAAAAGGGTCTGGTACGAGTCCAAAGCGATGCCCGTTATTCGTGTTACCCGTGTCATAACGGGGCCGCCCCGTGATATCTACCCCCCAGAGGCCCTTGAGGCGCGCAAAAATACGTGTCAACTTTAGCTGACACCGCCAAAAGGACGCGCAGTATGAACCCGATCCAAGCCCCCTTCCCCGCAACCCGCCTGCGCCGTGTGCGCAAGAATGAGGGCATCCGCGGATTGGTACGCGAAAACTACCTCTCGCCTGCTGATTTCATCTGGCCCGTTTTTGTGCGCTCGGGCGAGGACATCGTGGAGGAGATCCCAACCATGCCGGGGGTCAAGCGCCGCTCGGTCGACCGCATCGTGGAGGCGGCGCAGGAGGCGTGGGATCTTGGCATTGGGGCGCTGTGTCTCTTTCCCTACACGGGGCTTGAAGAGCGCACAGAAGATTGCGCAGGCGCATGGGACCCCGACAACCACGTCAACCGCGCCATTCGTGCGATCAAGGCCGTGCTGCCTGATCTGATTGTCATGACGGATGTGGCGCTCGATACCTACAACATCAACGGGCACGACGGCTTTGTCGTGGACGGTGAGATCATAAACGACGAAACCGTTGAGGCGCTGGTCAAGATGGCCGTTGAGCAGGCCCGTGCTGGCGCTGACATCATCGGGCCGTCCGATATGATGGACGGGCGCATTGGCGCGATCCGCGCAGGGCTTGAGGCCGACGGCCACCGCAATGTGATGATCCTGAGCTATTCGGCCAAGTATGCCAGCGCCTTCTATGGCCCTTTCCGCGATGCAGTGGGCGCGTCGGGTGCGCTGACGGGAGATAAGAAAACCTACCAGATGGATTATGCCAATTCGGATGAGGCCCTGCGCCTTGTGGCGCGCGATCTGGCAGAGGGCGCGGATATGGTTATGGTCAAACCCGGCCTGCCTTACCTAGACATTTGCCGCCGCGTCAAAGACAGCTTTGGCGCGCCGACCTTTGCCTATCAGGTCTCGGGCGAGTTCAGCATGATCAAGGCGGCCGCTGCCAAGGGCATGATCGACGAAGAGCGCGTGATGATGGAAAGCCTGATGGCGTTCAAACGTGCAGGCTGTGACGGAATCCTCACCTATTTCGCACCAGCGGCGGCACGTCTGCTGGCCAAATGATCGCTACGGCGTGACGGACATACCGCTGCTTGATCTAGTCGTGATCTCGATTTTGGGCGCGATCTATGCCTTTTTTGTGATTTCCTTTCTGGTGATGATGACCTTTCAAGCCCACCTCATCTTTCAAATCTGGGGCGTGATCTGGCGCGCCTATGGGTTCCAACCACGGCAGTTGATCCGCACAAGGCAGCCATTGGAGTGCGAGTTAACCAGCTGGCGCGCAGACCCTAAGACGAATATCTTGCGACGGAAATTCCGCAACGCGGGGCTGATCGTTATCGCCACCTTCATTCTTTTCTTTTCAGCGGTTCTGGTCGTTGAACTCGGCATACCCCATGTTCTCGACTATCCGTTTATGTAGCTATAGGGCGACAGCAGAGGCATCTTTTTGCCCAAACCCTCAAATACAATGACAAACCGCAAAAAAGCGCTTATGCAGACAGTAAGCTGGATAATACCGGCACTTTCATTGAGCAGTGTAACGAGACAGGCAAATCAAATGACCAAAACCAATTTTACGCGCCGCGCATTTGCGCTTGGCGCTTTGGCCGGCACGGGCGCGCTTGTTGCCTGTGGCAACGGCGTAGGATCTACTGGCGCGCGCACGATTGATGCGCGTGTGAGCACCACTCTGGCGCAGATGTACCGCGAGTTCCCCAATACGCGTATTCTCGCGGAGAAATCCAATGGCATGTTGGTTATGCCGCTTGTGACCGAAGCAGGGCTCGGCCTTGGCGGGGCATACGGGCGCGGTGCGCTCCTGCTGGAGAACACGCCAGTTGATTATTATTCTGTGACCAAAGCCAGCGGCGGATTGCAGATCGGCGCGCAGCAATATGCCCACGTGCTGTTTTTCATGACCGATGAGGCCCTAGGCAATTTCCGCAGCGCACCGGGCTGGGCGGCTGGGGCAAATGTCGAATATGTCATCTCGGACCGCGGGGACAGCATAAACACCGATACAACGACGGCGCTCTCACCCGTACTGGCCGTGGTATTCGCACGTGCGGGCCTGCGGGTCGGTGCGACCATTGAGGGCAGCAAATACACCCGTATCATTCCCTAAGGCTTGTCGGCGCCAGCAGGAGTTAGCGCCGATAGCATGCTTTATCTCCTAGCCGAGTTTGCGCAACCGCTGGATCAGGCTGGAAGTATCCCACCGCCCGCCATCCATATTCTGAACATCCTTATAAAATTGATCGACCAGCGCCGTGAGCGGTAGGCTTGCCCCCGTCTCGTCAGCAGTGTCGAGGCAAATGCCCAAATCCTTGCGCATCCAATCTACCGCAAAGCCGTGGTTGAATTCATCGTCCAGCATCGTCTCATAGCGGTTGGCCATCTGCCAGCTGCCCGCCGCACCCTGAGAGATCACTTCGACAACAGCACGCCCGTCAAGGCCTGCCTTCTCGGCGAAATGTAGCGCTTCGGAGAGGCCTTGGACCACACCCGCAATGGCGATCTGATTGCACATCTTGGTCATCTGGCCCGCACCACTGTCACCGATGCGGCGGCAAATCTTGGAATATACCTCCATCACAGGCAATGCGCGGTCAAACGCGGGCGCATCCCCTCCGCACATGATGGAGAGTTGGGCATTCTCGGCCCCCGCCTGCCCACCTGAGATTGGCGCATCAACAAAGTTGACCCCCTGTGCCTTCGCCAGATCATACAGCTCACGTGTCACTGCCGCCGAAACCGTCGTGTGGTCAATGAACACTGTGCCCGACCCCATCGCGGCAAACGCGCCTGTATCTCCTAGCGTGACCGAGCGCAGATCATCATCATTGCCAACACATGCGATCCCAAACTCGGCCCCCTCCGCCGCTTCCTTTGGCGTCGCGGCATATGCCCCGCCATAGGTATCGACCCAGCTTTCAGCTTTGGACGCCGTGCGGTTGTACACCGTGACATCATGGCCCGCCTTTTGCAGATGCCCCGCCATCGGCCCTCCCATTACGCCCAGACCTAAAAACGCCAGCTTCGCCATTTGCTTTTCCTTGCTTTGATGTTGCGCTATTGCTGCGCTCATACCTAACACCGCAGCCCACAGGGTCAAACGCGCGGTGTCTGTTTTGAGAGGGATATAGCAATGGCATTGGTTTTTCGCTGGCTGATCAGACTGGCCGCGACATTGCTGGTCTTGGGCGTGCTGGCTGTAAGCATGATCTATTGGCTCGCCGCGCGCTCCCTGCCCGATTACACGGCACAGATCGAGGTGCCCAACCTCGAACATCCCGTTGAAATCGTGCGCGATAATGCAAATGTGCCACATATCTTCGGACCTGCTGACGAGGATGTGTTATTTGGCCTCGGCTTTGCCCATGCCCAAGACCGTATGTGGCAAATGACGACTCTGCGTCGCACGGCCCAAGGGCGCTTGTCCGAGATTTTCGGGGCCTCCACGCTGGAGGTAGACAAACTGCTCCGCCGTTTCGACATCTATGCCCTTTCTGTCGCCTCGATGGAGGCGCTTGACCCAGCCACTCAAAGCGCGCTGCGTGCTTATTCGGCAGGCGTGAACGCGCGGCTTGACCAGATCAACACGGAGGCTTTGGGCCGTGGGGCGCCAGAGATGTTTCTGTTCAATGCCCCTATGGCCCCGTGGCGACCCGCCGACAGCATTGCCATCGTAAAACTGATGGGGCTGCAACTGTCAGGCCATCTGGACGCCGAAGTGATCCGCGCGCGTATCTCGCTCGCGCTGCCCGATGATGCGCGGCTGCGCGACATCCTGCCCGATGCCCCTGGCACTGGTTTTGCGGCCCTTCCTCGCTATGCGGCGCTGTTCCCCCAAGTGCCGCAATATGCGCAGAGTGAACCCTTTGACCAACACCCGCTTTCGCCGTTCAAACGCACCGCCCTCGCGGGTGCATCCAACGCTTGGGCGGCAGCGCCTTCACGCTCCGCCTCTGGTGGGACTCTGTTGGCGAATGATCCCCACCTTGGCTTCACCGCCCCCGCAATCTGGTATCTCGCACGGCTCGAGCTTGAGACAGGTGGCGTCATCGGGGCAACGATCCCGGGCATCCCCGTTGTGCTGGCTGGCCGCTCTGCCGATCTGGGCTGGGGGCTTACGTCGTCCTACCTCGACGACCAAGACGTTTATATCGAAGAGCTGAACCCCGCCAATCGCGAAGAATACCGAACGCCCGACGGATTCAAGAAATTCCGCACTCGCGCGTCAATCATCAACATCAAAGATCTCGATCCCGTTACGCTCACCCTGCGTTGGACAGACAATGGCCCTGTCCTCCCGGGCAGCCATTATAGCCTCGCCGCCATCACTCCTCCTGGTCATGTGGCCTCGGTCGCGTGGACGGTGCTAAGCCAGCGCGACACAACCCTACAGGCCGCTATGGAGCTCATGCGCGCCAAGACCGTGGCCGACGGCATTGAGGCAGCGGCAAAATTCACAGCCCCCTCCCAAAACCTCACCCTCGTGGACCGCGAAACCATCGCGATGAAAACCATTGGTGCAGCCCCCAAACGTGACCCCAATCACCAGAGCCAAGGGCGCATGCCCAGTCCGGGCTGGATCGCTGCGAACCGCTGGCAAGGCATCCTTCCCTTTACCGTCAATCCCGGCTTTGTCGCGCCTGCGGGCGGCATCTTGGGCAACACAAACAACAAAATGGTCGCGCGTCCCTTTCCCAACCACATCTCCTATCTGTGGGGCGATACACAGCGGGTGCAGCGCTGGCAGCGCCTGATGCAAGGCCGTCAGGTCCACACCCGCGACAGCTTCATCGAGGTGCAGCTAGACACCGTGAGCTTCACCGCACGCTCGCTCTTGCCCCTGATCGGCGCCGAGCTGTGGTTTACGGGAGAGGCCACCCCCGCTGGCACACCAGAGGCCCTGCGCGAGGATGCGCTGGAACTGCTGGCTGGCTGGTCGGGCGAGATGAACGAGCATATGCCAGAGCCGCTTATCTACGCCACATGGCTGCGCGCGCTGCAAGAGCGTCTGATTCGCGACGAGCTTGGGCCGCTTGCCACAGAGTTCGAGCACGTCGAGCCGCTGTTCATCGAACGCGTTTTCCGCGACATTGAAGGGGCGTCCGCATGGTGCGATGTGTTCCAATCCGCCCCTGTCGAGACCTGTGCAGACATGGCACAGCTAGCGCTGGACGATGCGTTGCTAGACATATCACAAGACTATGGGACAGCGCTTGAATCCCTGCGTTGGGGCGATGCGCATCAAGCCACACATGACCATCCCGTACTGGGCGAAGTCCCGCTGCTGCGCTATTTTGTGAACATCCGTCAAAGCACCTCGGGCGGCGACAACACCCTCATGCGTGGCCGCACCAAAGGCAGCGATCCCAACCCCTTCCACAACGTGCATGGCGCGGGCTACCGCGGGGTCTATGATTTCGCCGACCCCGACAGCTCGGTCTTTGTCTCCTCGACGGGTCAATCTGGTCACTTCCTGTCACGGCACTATGATGATCTGGCGCAACTGTGGCGGCGTGGCGAATACATCCCAATGTCGCTGGACCAAGACCTCGCGCGCGCCGCCGCCGTAGGCGTGACACAATTGATACCGCAAGAACCATGAGCATCCCCCGCGTCATCCTCTTCAACAAACCCTACGGCGTATTGTCCCAATTCACCGACAAAGGAACCCAAGGCTCCCCCCGCCCCACACTGTCAGGGTTTATCGATGAAAAAGGCTTCTACCCCGCTGGCCGCCTCGACCGCGACAGCGAAGGGCTTATGGTGCTCACAGATCACGGCCCCCTACAGGCCCGCATCTCCAATCCGAAATATAAACTCGAAAAAACCTATCTGGTCATGGTTGAAGGCATACCAAGCGAGGCATCCCTGAATGCCCTGCGCGCAGGCATCACGCTCAAAGACGGCCCCACACGCCCCGCAAAGGTCGAGCAGACCGATGCCCCCGATACCCTATGGCCCCGCGATCCGCCCGTGCGGTTCCGCAAATCCGTACCCGACGCATGGCTACGCATCACCATATCAGAGGGCCACAACCGACAGGTGAGACGCATGACTGCACATGTGGGCCTGCCCACCCTGCGCCTGATCCGCGTCTCCGTTGGGGACTGGCACCTCAATCAACTGCTCCCCGGGGCATGGCGCTTCGCATCCGCCAGCGGCACTTAGGAATTTTTCTTTTGGTTCAAAATATCCCGAGGGAATTAGCCTTAGGCCAATGGGGGCTGGCCCCCGTGGAACCTGTCAAACAAGCCCCAACAGACGCGTAACCCAGACACCAACAGCAGCGGTGGCACCCGTCACAACGGTACCCCATGTCACATCAACGGCCACCATCGTCGCAGTCCAGTCGCGCATTACAGCATAGTTGGTAAACTCATAGGTACCGTAGGACGCCGCACCAATGAGTGCAGCCGAGCCAAACACCCACAACAGGGACTTGTCTTCATCAAGGGCGAGCCAACCCACAAACCACATGACTACAAATACAAGGAAAGCATAAAACAATAACGCAGGCACAACGCGAAACTGCTCAAGCATCAAATCCCCGATATAGCGCTGGAAGAGCGGCTTTAGCATATAAGACAGCCCGATATAGTCGGCGATCAAGAAGGTTATGAACGTGGTAAGATAGGCTACGAAATACGACATCTAACGGCTCCATTTCTTACTAAACTGCGGAGCTGTGACATTGGTTCCATCAGACCTAGAGACGCAGGTAAGCCGCTTCCACATCGGCGGACCAACGTACCGTAAGCGCGAAACCCTCCTCGGTCTGTTCTTCATCCACCACCACATCCTGCGAAAAGAGCCACGCCCGCTTGCGCCCTTCGGCAAAAGACAAAGCTAAATCAGCCGTGCGCAACGCCCCTTGCAGGGCCTCAGCCACGGTGGACTGAAGCAGCTCCAGCCCCTCACCAGTGAGCGAGGAGATCGCAAGTACTGCCTCATCGCGTTCAGCCCGCGCCCGCACAGCATCGGCACGATCATCGGGCAGCAGATCAAGCTTGTTCCAGACCTCGAAGGTACGCGTCTCCTCGGGCACACCAAGGGAAATCATGATGTCACGCACGTTGCGTGCCTGCTCCTCCGTCTCGGCATGGCTGATATCGCGCACGTGCAGCACGATATCCGCGGCCAGCACTTCTTCCAGCGTAGCGCGAAACGCTGCGACCAGCTCTGTCGGCAGATCGGAAATAAAGCCCACCGTATCACTCAGAATGATCTCTGGCCCGTCGAGCAATTCAAGGCTGCGCATGGTCGGATCAAGCGTGGCAAAGAGCATATCTTTGGCCATGACATCCGCCCCTGTCAGGCGGTTGAACAGTGTCGATTTGCCAGCGTTGGTATATCCGACCAATGCAACAATCGGATAAGGGATCTTGGCACGCGCGGCACGGTGCAGCGCACGGGTTTTCACAACCTTCTCCAACTGGCGGCGCAGGCGCACAAGCTGGTCGTCAATGGCGCGGCGGTCCGCCTCGATCTGTGTCTCGCCAGGGCCACCAACAAATCCGAGCCCGCCGCGCTGCCGCTCAAGGTGGGTCCATGCGCGCACCAGACGCGTACGCTGGTAATTGAGCGCTGCCATCTCGACCTGCAAAACACCCTCTCGGGTCGCCGCACGGTCGCTGAAAATTTCAAGGATCAAGCCAGTACGGTCGAGTAATTTAACCGACCATGCTTTCTCAAGGTTGCGCTGCTGCACAGGCGTGACAGGTCCGTCCACCAGCACCAGCTCGACCTCGTTGTCATGCAAAAACACACGCAGCTCTTCGATCTTGCCTTTGCCAAAAAGCTGACCTGCATTGACTGTGCGCAGCGGTACAATATCCGCGCCTACAACCTCTAGATTGGGCAACGCCTCGGCCAGCGCAACAGCTTCAGCCAAAGAAGGTACAGGGTCGCGACGGTCATTGTCATTCTTTATATCAGGATGGAGCACCCAAGCACGGGTTTGCTTGGGGCCTTCCGTCTCATCGATCTGGAAGTCAGGCTTGCTCAACTAGCATCTTCGCCGTCATAGAGGCTGATCGGCTGGCTTGGCATAATGGTTGAGATCGCGTGCTTGTAGACAAGCTGTGACTGCCCATCGCGGCGCAACAGAACGCAGAAATTATCAAACCAGGTGACCACGCCTTGCAGCTTGACCCCGTTAATCAGGAAGATCGTAACCGGTACTTTACTTTTGCGTACGTGGTTCAGGAATGCATCCTGAAGGTTCTGTCTATCAGACGCCATTGTTTGTTCTTCCGTTTTTTTCTTATAATTTGACGCAATATTGCCGCCAGTATCCTGACTATGGAGTCCCCGAACAGAAGTTTCCACCCCCAAAGTCAAGCAATTGCAGCGACCTACACTACGCCGTGTCAGCTTCGCCACAGGTCGGGTGTGAGCAATGCAATGATTGCAAGGGTTTCAAGACGTCCCAAAACCATCGCACCTGCGAGGATTGCCTTGGCTGTATCAGTCAGTGACATAAGCACAATTGGCTGCGAGCCGCCGACTTCGGTAAGGGGGCCTGTGCTCGACAGCATGGCCACAGACAGCACCAACGCCTCTTCAAAAGAGACACCCGCCAGCGTCAGAAGAAGGGTGATTACCGCCAAAGAGATGGCAAACAGCATGAAGAAAATCCACGCAATGAAGGCGCCGCCCGATTGCAGCCGCTTACCCGCCGCACTGGCACCCGAGACAGAATTCGGATGGACCAGCTGCTCCATCTCGCGCACCGCGTTGCGGTAGAGGGCAAACACACGCAGCAGCTTGACCCCACCCGCCGTTGTAGCCACCCCGCCCCCGACCAGCGCCAGCCCCATCAGGATAATCCCCGGTGTGCGCAAGCCAGACCAGCTTTGTGCATCGCTCCAGTACTCCGAGACAAAGCCCGTGGTCGACAAAAACGACAATACGGTAAACAGCGATCCCCAAAAGGCCTGCGCCGCGCCGATGAGCGTGTCTTCGGTCGCGAGATCGAGCGCGCTTATGAAATGTCGCCCGAACAGGATCAGCGGAACAAGGATGATAATACTCAGGCCAATGCGAAACTCGGGGTCCGTCTTGAGGCCGCCTTGGGTCGCCGTCATGGTGTCGGAAGAAAAAGTCAGCCGCGACAGGGCAAACAGCATGAACATCGCCATCAACATCTCGGCAACAATGCCCCCGTTGCCCGCCTCTCCCCCTGCCGAAATGCCTGACGTTGCGATCACCGACATTGCATGCACCAAAGCGTCCAGCGTGGCTTGGCCCGTGAACACCAATAGCATCCAGAGCAACAGCGTGAGCGCGCAATAGAGCGGTGCCAATACCTGTAGCGCACGACCAAACCGGCGGTGGGGACTTATGGGGCTTGTGGTATAAAGTGCCGTCTCGCGACGCCCCGGCTCTGCCCGTGCCGTGATCTCGAAACCGCCCAGATTAAGCGGGGCAAGGATGGCAACCGCAGCAACCCACATCAACAGCCCCCCCATCCATCCAACCTGCGCCCGCCAAAGGTGCAACGCAGGGTCAAGACGTGCGGGATCATCAAACAGCGTGGTCCCTGTCGTGGTAAACGCGCTCAGCATCTCGATGTAACCTTTGTAAAACCGCGTCGTGGGCAGGGTTTCGACAAAAGGAATGGCGAAAACAGCGGGCAGAAAAACAAACGCGGAAAACAGCGAGAGCAGCGGTCCCAGCGCGCCCTGACGCGGCGGCCTGCCTGCGTGGGCAAGGCCCACCAGCACAAAGACAATCACGCCAAGCAGACCTGCATAGAAAAACGCCTGACTGGTCTCATGGCGGTCCGCAACAGCCGCATAACCTGCAGGAACAAACATGGAGGCTGCACCAAGCCCGAACATCTGCAAGAATAGCGGCAGTCGTCTGAGATCATAGGTGATGCTGTTTCGTTGGCGCACAATGGCCCCTTTTTAGAAAAAATCGATGGAGACCTGCATCAACTGCTCAAGCTGGGCCACATCTTTTGTCAGCACAAAGACTGCAATCACATCACCCTCTTCAATGAGAGTGTCGCCACGGAGGCGGATGATCTTGTCGCCTTTGCGCACGGCACCCACAAGTGCGCCTTCGGGAAATTCGATCTCGTTGATCTTGCGGCCTGCCATCGGAGACGTTGACATCACTTCGGCCTCGATCACTTCGGCCTCGGCATCGCCGATGGAATATACGGTACGCACGCGGCCATGCCTGATGTGGCGCAGGATCGAGCTCACCGTGGTGGCGCGCGGGTTGATATAGGCGTCAATACCAAGCGGTTGCATCAGCGGTACAAGCGTAGGATCATTGATGAGGGCAATCACATAATCGCAGCCCTCTGCCTTGGCGCGCACACAGGCCAGCATGTTGGTCTTGTCATCATCGGTGATCGCCAACATGGCATCTGCCCGCTCGATCCCTGCTTCGGCCAACAGGGCCGCGTCGAGGCCGTCCCCGTTGAGTACAATCGTGCGCTCAAGGGTTTCAGCCGCGCGCTCGGCGCATTTGCGGCTTTTTTCGATTACCTTGGTGCGCACACGCTTCGTGCGCCGCTCAAGCGTGAGGGCAACCGACAGGCCTACATTGCCGCCGCCCACCAGAACGATGCGGTCTTGGGTGGAAGATTTCTTGCCGAAAATTTCCATCGCACGGCTGATGTCGTCGCGGTGGACAAACAGATATGCATCATCACCCGCAAAAAGCTGGTCTTTGGGTTCAGGTGCAAAAAGCCTGCCTTCGCGGCGGATGCCCACAACAACAGCACGCAGAGTCGAGAAGAGATCGGTCAGTTGGCGCAACGGCGTGTTGAGGACGGGGCATTCTTCATCGAGCGTGATGCCCAATAGCTGCGCATCACCGTCCATAAAGACCTCGGTGTCGAAGGCAGCAGGCGCGGCAAGACGTTGGAGGGCAGCTGCGGCGACTTCGCGTTCTGGGCTGATCACCACGTCAATGGGAAGGTGGTCGCGACGGTAAAGATCTGAATAGATTGCATCGAGATATGATTGTGAGCGCAGTCGCGCAATCTTGCGGCTGATGCCGAAGACTGAATGGGCCACCTGACAGGTGACCATATTGACTTCATCCGAATGGGTCGCGGCGATGATCATATCCGCATCCCGCGCGCCTGCACGGGCAAGCACGTCAGGATAACTCGCAAAGCCTGCGATCCCCTGCACATCGAGCGTATCTGTCGCGCGGCGCACAAGCTCGGTGTTGTTGTCTACAACCGTTACATCGTTCAGCTCACCCGACAGATGGCGCGCGATTTGCCAGCCGACCTGCCCTGCGCCGCAAATTATGACTTTCATAGTAAGGAAATCCCCTGCTGCGATGAGCGCAAAAGCCACGACGCTCTGCGGCGGGCTGTGAGGGTTTTAGAGATGTCAGATGGGGCGACAGTGGTCAATTCAAATGTGGCTTCTATGCACAGTAAGCGTTGCGCCAAAGGGGCGCTGCCCCATCCTCGCGCTATTCAGCGCAAGGATTCCCCGGGATATTTTTGACCACAAGAAACGGGCTATTCTTCGTCTACATGGGCCACGCGGCTGCCTGATTTGGCGGAAGTCACCACGCCGAGGCTCTTGAGTTTGCGGTGCAGGGCCGAGCGCTCCATGCCGACGAAATTGGCGGTGCGGGAGATGTTGCCGCCGAAGCGATTGATCTGGGTCAGCAGGTATTCACGCTCAAAGGCTTCGCGAGCCTCGCGCAGTGGCAGGCTTGCCATGGCACCTGACAGCACAACGCGGCCTTCTTCTTCGGCATGATCTTCTTCTCCGGGCAACTCGCGCGCCTCAATAGGGGCCCTACCTTCGCCGAGGATCAAGACACGCTCTAACATGTTCTTAAGCTGGCGCACGTTGCCGGGCCACACCATCGTTTGCATCAACGCTTGTGCATCATCGGTGATCTCGCGCAGGGGCAGACCTTGGGCGCTATTGAATTCGGCAATGAAATGCGCGGCGAGCAGCGGGATATCCTCGCGCCGCTTGGACAAGGACGGAACATCGATGGGCACGACATTGAGGCGGTGATACAGCTCTTCGCGGAAGGTTTCTGCTTCAATTTCAGCCTGCAAGTCTTTGTTCGTGCTTGAGATGACACGCAAATCGACACGCACCTTATCGCTTCCGCCGACGCGGGTGAATTCCTGGTCCACCAGCACGCGCAGGATTTTGGATTGGGTTCCCAGCGGCATGTCCGCCACCTCGTCGAAGTATACCACGCCGCCGTTTGCCTGCTCGAGCAAACCGGGTTCGACGCCACGCTCTGGAGTCTCTCGACCAAAAAGGACCTCTTCCATGCGGTCGGGCGCCACCCCTGCACAGTTAACTGTAATAAAGGGAGCGGAGGCGCGGTTCGAATGGGTATGGATATAGCGCGCAGCGACTTCCTTGCCCGAGCCTGCAGGGCCTGTCAGCATGATGCGTCCATTGGACTTGGTAACTTTGTCGAGCTGGCCCACCAGCGTGCGGAAGGCACCTGAATTGCCGATCATCTCAGCCAAAGCGCTGTCGCCCCGCTTGAGCGTTAGGTTCTCGCGGCGCAAGCGTGACGTCTCCATCGCGCGGCGGATCACCACCATCAGCTGGTCGATGTTGAACGGCTTTTCAATAAAATCATAGGCACCTTGCTTGATCGCGGCCACAGCGATTTCGACATTGCCGTGCCCCGATATAATCACCACAGGCACATCAGGGTTGTTACGCTTGACGGCCTTGAGGATGTCGATACCGTCCATTTGGCTGTCTTTGAGCCAGATATCGAGGATCATCAGCGCAGGCGGCTCGGCGTTCACCGCAGCCATGGCATCATCGGAATTACCAGCCAGCCGCGTGGCAAAGCCCTCATCCTCCAGAATATCCGAAATCAGTTCGCGAATATCGCGCTCGTCATCGACAATCAGAATGTCAGTCATGGGGGTGCTCCTTGGTGTGGCCGTTATGCTCAGTGCCCAATGGCAGGGTGATCACCGCCATTGCGCCAAAGTGGTCTTGTCCGTCAAAAACGGGTGCGTCAGTGAGGGTCAGGCTGCCGCCGTGCTCCTCGATAATCTTTTTCACGATCGGCAGGCCCAGCCCTGTGCCCTCGCTGCGCGTGGTCACGTAAGGCTCGAACAGCCGGGCGCGGTCTTCGGGCAGGCCTACGCCATTATCGGCGATGGTGATGTGCGCGTTGCCTTCGTCTATTGTGAGTTTCACGTGGACTTGCGGGGCCAGATTTTCGGGTGGGCCATCTTCAATAAGGGTATCAATGGCTTCGCCTGCATTCTTGATTAGATTTGTCAGGGCTTGTGTAATCATTGTCGCATCAATCAGCGCGGGGAGTTCTGTCCGTGGCACGTCAGATATGAGGTTGATGTCTGGTCTGCCCGTCTTTTGTAGCAGAACCGCATCGCGCAAAAGCTGGCTGAGGTCCTCCGAGCGCCGCTCAGGCTCTGGCATGCGGGCGAATTTGGAGAACTCATCGACGATGCGGCGCAAGTCACCTGTCTGGCGGATGATGACACCTGTCATCTGCTCGAGGCTGTCGCTGTCCTCGCCCAGTTTGGGGGCGAATTTGCGTTTTATGCGTTCTGCTGACAACTGGATCGGCGTGAGTGGGTTCTTGATCTCATGGGCGATGCGGCGGGCGACGTCCCCCCATGCGGCCATGCGCTGCGCGCTCACCAGATCGGTCACATCGTCAAAGGCGACAACATAGCCTTCAAGCCGACCGTCATCCGTGCGCCGCGTAGCCATGCGCACCAAAAGGTTCTCCAAGTTGCCCGCGCGCGAGACTTTAATCTCCTGCTGCGTGGCCTCTGTGCGGGTGGTGGTCAGCGTCTCGTAGAGGGGGCCGAATTCAGGCACGGCCACGGGCAGCGCCAGTGATTGCTGGTCCTCGGACCAATCCAGCAGGCGCATTGCGGAGCGGTTGACGAAGGTCACACGTCCCTCGGGGTCGAGGCCTACAACGCCAGAGGTTACAGAGGTCAGCACGGAATCGAACAGGCGCCGCCGCCGCTCGATCTGGCGGGTATTGTCGAGGAGCGTGTCGCGCTGGCCCTTGAGCTGTTTGGTCATCTGGTTGAAATAGCGGCCCAGCATCGCGATCTCGTCATCGCCATCGTCTTCGCGGACCTGGATGTCGAGATCTCCCGCGCCCACACGTTGTGCTGCACCTGTAAGGCGGCCTACGGGACCAGAGAGCCGTTCCGCGAACCACAGACCCAGCCAAACGGCGGCCAGAATAATAATCACGGCGAAGGCCAGATACAGCAGGCCAAAGTCAAACAGCATCCTGCCCCGTTCGTTCTCGAGCTGTTGGTAAAGCAGGATTGTCTCTTGGGTCTCTTCCAGCAGGCTCAGAATTTCGCCGTCAACTTCGCGGGAGATATATAGGAAACGGTCCACAAAGGACGCGAGCCGCACCAATGCGCGGAATTCATTATTGGCCCAATCTTCGATGATCTGGACATTTGCATTGCTGGCTCCCGCGATTTGCTCGGGCGTGGGGCCGTCATAGTAGAACAGATAGGAGCGGTCACCACGGGCGCGAATTTCACCAGTTCCATCAATCATATAAGCTTCGCGCAGGCCACGCTGGATTTGCCGCTGGCCATCGGCCAGAAGCTCGCTATCGCTAAGATCGATGCCGCCACGGCGCGCGCGGTCAATGCTGCGCGCAAGGCCCAAAGCGTCATCCTTAAGGCCTTGACGCTCCTCCTCGGCATAGGCTTCAGCCGCCAAAAGCGAATTGCCAACCACCACGCGCACCCGCTCGGAGAACCAGCCCTCGATGCCCACGTTGATTGTCAGAACGGCAAATACGGCGACCGAAACGGTAGGGATAAGCGCCATAAGCGCAAACACACCCGTGAGCCGCAGGTGCAGCCGCGAGCCTGCGGATTTAGCGCGCCGCGCTGCGATGAGGCGGGCAACTTGGGACAAGACCAACGCAGCAACAAAGAGAATGTAGACAACATCAAGCAGCAACACGAGGCGCAGCGTATCGGTGGTGCCCTGATCCAGCGGTCCGAGCGCCAGATAGGTGGCAAGCGCCAGCACAGGCCCCAAAACAACCAGTCCGATTGTCATCAACGTGCGCACACGCCGACGCCGCCGCAAACGCGACAGCTGGGACAGCCAAGAATGTCGCGCTCGGGAAGCCACTACGGGACCCTCACCTGATGTGGTGCAAAAGCACCGTACCGCCATATTATGTGGTCCTGACCAAGGATGTTCCTTGGTGGCCACGGTTATGTGACAGTTTTACATCATTTTGCGACCGCGTGTAACCTCTATTTCGAGCTCGGTTATCTTCTTTCGCAAAGTATTTCGGTTGATGCCCAGAAGCTCTGCACATTTTGCCTGATTTCCCGAAGTTGCGGCCAGTGCAACCTCGATTAATGGCGCCTCTACCTCACGCAAAATGCGCTGGTAGAGACCTGGTGGCGGCAGCATATTACCGTGTAACTCGAAATAGCGGCGGATGTGGCGATCCACACTTGCCCCTAGCTTTTCATTGGTGCCGGTGGCGCGGGTCGGCTCTGGACCCGGTTGACTGCCGACGATCTGCTCGGCTTCAGTTCCTGATATCTCCTCTGAACGACTGGTGAGCGCCAGTTGCCGCATGGCGTGCTCGAGCTGGCGTACATTTCCAGGCCATGTGTAATTCGCAAACACCTTTGCAGCACCGTCCGATACCGCGTGGGGCACACCAAGGCCCGTGTCCGCCTTTTCCAAAAAATGCGAGATCAACAGCGGGATGTCCTCCACACGGTCGCGCAGTGCGGGCACATGAAGCGTAGCGCCCGACAAACGATAGTAGAGATCGCGCCGCAGCTTTGTCTCGTGCTCTTCATGCCCCAAGTCAATTTGAGATGTCGCGATAAAACGCGGCGCATTGTCAGTCTGCGCATCCATCATCCGTGCAATGCGCGCCTGCCCCTCTGATGAAATATCGCCAATCTCGTCGATCAACAACGTGCCGCCCCGCGCACGGGCCAACACGCGGGCGGGTCCCTCGATGTCGCGCAAATCCGCCTCGGTCACCGTGATGAACGGCAGCGTGCGGCGGTCTGACAGATCATGGATGGCGCGTGCAATCAGGGATTTGCCCGTCCCGCTTTCGCCCCAGATCAGCACGGGAAGGTCTGCGTTCATCACCCTTGCAATCACACGGTAGAGCGCCTGCATCACCGCGGTTTTGCCCACCATCGGCAGATCGTCTTCATCCGCACCCGCCTCGGCCACAGGTGCGCGGCGCGGTGCAGTTCTCCGCTCCAGCGCGCGGGCGACCCGCTTCATCAGATCGGGTAAGTCGAACGGTTTGGGCAAATAGTCATAGGCCTGCGCCTCTGCCGCTTTAATCGCCGTCATAATCGTATTTTGCGCAGAGATAACGATCACAGGAAGATCGGGGCGGTCCTGCGCAATCTTGGGCAGCATCTCAAGGCCGTTGCCATCAGGCATCATCACATCCGAAATCACAACATCGCCTTTGCCTTCCGCAACCCAGCGCATCAACGTGGTCAGGCTTGAGGTGGCGTGCACCTTGCACCCCGCGCGGGTGAGTGCTTGGGTCAGGACTGTTCGAATTGTGCGGTCGTCATCGGCGACCAGAACTGTGCCATCCATTTATTTACTCTCCTCTTGAGGCGTCGCGCTTTGATCCACGCGTGCATCGGCGCGCGGCAGCGAGATGCGAAATGCCGTATGGCCGGGCGTTGAGGCCAAAGAAATCCAGCCGTCATGCTCCGAAATAATCTTGCTTACCAGTGCAAGGCCCAACCCCGTACCGTTCTCCCGACCAGAGACAAACGGATCAAAGACATCTCCTGCGATACTGTCGGGCAGCCCCGGGCCATCATCGCTCACCTCGATCTGGAGCGGCAGGGCGATCCCCTGCCCGTCCGCGCGGCGCAAGCGAAACGAATGCTCGTAATAGCTGTGCAAACGAATGGTGCCGCCTTCGCCGCCTGCCGCCTCGGAAGCGTTTTTGATCAAGTTCAAAACGACCTGCAACAACTGGTCCTTGTCGCCCCATGCCAAAGGCAGCGAGGGATCATAATCCTCTACAATCCTCATCTGCGCGCCAAACCCCAGCAACGCGGAGCGGCGCGCA
Source organism: Sulfitobacter sp. (assembly GCA_965660425.1). Taxonomy (GTDB): domain Bacteria; phylum Pseudomonadota; class Alphaproteobacteria; order Rhodobacterales; family Rhodobacteraceae; genus Sulfitobacter. Next base: position 37,754 of record CBFHZX010000011.1, read on the forward strand.
CGGTCCAGCACATCGTGCAAATTGACGGGTGCACGTTCTGGCACCGTCAGATTGCCAAACTGCTCGACCTGTTCGAGCAATTTCACGATGCGGCGGCTCTCGGCCACGATGAGGTCGGTCAATTCGAGATCCTGCGCAGGCAGGTTCATGCCCAACAACTGCGCCGCCCCTGTGATCCCCGCCAGCGGGTTCTTGATCTCATGGGCCAGCATCTCAGCCATGCCAATCGCGGACTTGGCGGCTGATTTCACCGATTGGTTCTGGGTCATCCGCCCTGCCAGCTCTCGTGGGGAGATCATCAGGATCATCACACCATCAGCCCCTGACAAGGGTGCAATCTGAAGCTGGCATTGCAATGGCGCACGCTGGCCACTGCCAACATCAACATCATTAACAAAAAGGGTCGTCTGGGCCAAACGGGAGCGGGCAAACGCCTCCTCCAGCGGGGCATCGACGGCGATCATATCCCAGACAGGGATACCAATGACGGCTTTGGCGGAGGCATTCAGGAACCCTTCAGCCGCTGCATTGATATCGATAATGGTGTCACCTGCATCGACCAAGACTGCAGGAACGGGAAGCGAGGCCCAAAGCGCACGCTCTTGCGGCTGCGCCAGCGGGGTTTGCAGATCACTCATGCCGCAACATCCCTGTCGCTGGTCTCAAGCGCGTGTGGCAATGCGATCATCGTCTCCTCAACGGTTTTCGCGGTCAGCACCGTGCGCCGCATCGGGGCAGTGGTGCCTGCATGATCCATGTACCACCCAAGATGTTTGCGCGCCACGCGCAGACCCAGCTTGGTCCCGTAAAACGCCAGCAGCGTATCATAGTGCCCCATCACCATGTCGACAAAAGCGGCCCCCTGCGGCACCTTGGGCGCCGCCGTGCCATAGATATCATGGGCAATCTGGGCCAGCAGCCATGGCCGCCCCTGCACCCCGCGCCCGACCATCACGCCCTGCGCACCCGATTCCGCCAGCGCCTGACGCGCCGTGGCCGTATCCACGATATCGCCATTTGCCACCACGGGAATATCGACCACATCAACCACGTTGCGGATGGCCGCCCAATCGGCTTGTCCCTTATAGAATTGGCACCGCGAGCGCCCGTGGATGGTGATCATCTTGATCCCTGCCGCCTCGGCGCGCTGCGCTATTGGCGCCGCGTTGAGCATATCGTCATCCCATCCCAGACGGGTCTTGAGCGTCACGGGGATGTCCACAGCCTCGACCACCGCCTCAATGAGGCGCAGCGCATGGTCTGGCGTTTTCATCAGCGCTGATCCTGACGCGCCTTGGGTCACCTTCTTGGCGGGACAGCCCATGTTGATGTCGATGATCCGCGCGCCCTGCCCCGCGATCATGCGGGCGGCCTCCGCCATGGGCGCCGCTTCGCGACCCGCGATCTGGACGGAAGTACCTTCAACCCCCAACCCCAGCTCCGCCTTTTCGCGCGTGCCGGGGCGCTCAGTCAGCCATTCCCCCGATGCGATCATCTCCGACACGACAAGCCCTGCCCCGAAACGCGCAACAAGGCTGCGGGTCGGCAGGTCCGTAATGCCAGCCATAGGAGCCAGAAAAACAGGAGGATCGAGGTCGAGCGGAAAGGTCATTGTGGGGTGCTTAATCCTTAGGCGGTGGCTCTTCTCTATGTCAGCGCAGGTGCTAACACAATAAATAGACCCCGCGGCCCTGTGCCTCCCCGCACCCTTTGCACAAAAATTAAGCAAACCAGCCGTCACCCGTATCATGCAACGCATTGCATGCGGGATATGAATTTCCTAAGACTGCGCAACACCTCAGAGGAAAGGGAATGACATGCGCCTATGTGCCCTTATCGTTGCAGCAGGACGTGGCACCCGCGCAGGTGGGCCGCGCCCCAAGCAATGGCAGCAGTTGGGCGCAGCCCGCGTGATCGACCGCACGCTTGCCGCGTTCCAGAACCATCCGCAGATTACAGATATTGCGGTCGTTTTGCGCCGCGATGACATGCATGAAGCAGATGCGTTCAGGCAGCAAGGTTTCCTCATCGCGCAGGGTGGTGCAGAGCGGAGCGATTCTGTGCGCGCAGGCCTTGAGGCCCTGCCCGCTTGTGATGCTGTGCTGATCCATGATGCGGCACGCCCCTGCGTGACAACTGCACTAATCACATCTGTTATCAATGCTTTGCATACCTCCAAGGCGGCAGCACCAGGGCTTGCTGTCACAGATGCGCTTTGGACGGGGGCGGATGAACAGGTCACCGGCACGCAAGACCGCAGCGGGTTGTTCGCCGCACAGACGCCACAAGGGTTTCACCGCGACACAATCATCGCGGCACATGCCGCCTACACGGGTGTTGCGGCAGATGATGTTGAAGTGGCGCGGGCGGCGGGGATCGAGGTTGCCATTACCGCAGGCGACCCGGATAACATCAAAATCACAACGCAGGCCGATTTTGAACGGGCAGCACGAATACTGGAGAAAACAATGGATTTTCGCACAGGCAACGGATTTGACGTGCACGCCTTTGGCAAGGGAGATCACGTGATGCTATGTGGCGTGAAGATCCCTCATGGTCAGGGGCTTGTAGGCCATTCCGATGCTGATGTCGGCCTGCATACGGTGACCGATGCAATCTATGGCGCGTTGGCAGAGGGCGATATTGGCACACATTTCCCGCCATCTGATCCACAGTGGAAGGGCGCTGAAAGCCATATCTTTTTGCGCCACGCCGCACAGATGGCGCGCGATCAGGGCTTTACCCTGACCCATGTGGATTGCACGTTGATTTGCGAATTCCCCAAGGTCGGCCCTCACGCTGCTGCTATGCGCGCCGCCGTGGCCGAGATGATCGGCATTGATGTGGACCGCGTCTCGGTCAAAGCGACAACATCGGAGCGGTTGGGCTTTACGGGCCGCGGCGAGGGCATCGCCTGTATGGCAACGGCCACGCTGGTGAAACTATGAGCACGGGCATCCTGCCCCGTATGATCGGAACGGTTGCCGGGGTTGGCTACATCCGCCCTGCACCAGGCACATGGGGCTCGCTTGTGGCGCTGCCTTGGGGCTGGGCGCTGCATGTGTTGGGCGGGATGCCGCTGTTGGTGCTGGCCATTGCTGTAGGGTTTCTCAAAGGCTGGTGGGCCACAGCTAAGATGACAGAAGGGAAGGAAAACCATGACCCTTCCGAGATCGTCGTCGATGAACTCGTCGGCCAATGGATTGCCTTGTTGCCCCTGTCGATTGCAAGCTGGAACATGGGCATCGCGATCACTGTCATGTGGCCTGGCTGGATCGCTGCATTTGTGCTGTTCCGCTTTTTCGACATTACCAAGCTTGGGCCTGTGGGCTGGGCGGACCGTATGGACACGCCGTTTGGTGTGATGCTGGATGATGTGATCGCTGGTGTTCTTGCGGCGATTGGCGTTGTTGTGCTGGCAGGGATTGCACATGCGGTCTGACATCCTCGATCTTGCGCGCGCACGTGGCGTGATGATCGCCACTGCCGAGAGTTGCACCGCGGGGATCGTCGCTGCCGCCCTGACCGATCTGGCAGGATCATCTGCTGTGTTCGAGCGCGGGTTCGTCACCTATTCCAACGCAGCCAAAACCGACATGCTGGGCGTGAACCCCACAATACTTGATGCACATGGCGCAGTATCAGAAGAAGTGGCGGCGCAGATGGCCCAAGGCGCCTTGAGCCGAAGTGCCGCGCATCTCGCCATCGCCCTCACGGGCATCGCAGGGCCAGGTGGATCGGATTTCAAGCCCGAGGGAAGGGTGTGTTTCGGGATAAGCAATGCACAAAGCACACACACCCAAACGGTCGAGTTCGGCCCCTTGGGGCGCGACCATGTCCGCAGTGCTGCGCGCGATTATGCTTTGAAGATGTTACATGAGGCACTTCTCGAACCGCCTCAATAAACACCACAACGCCCGTCTTGCTGTCTAAATTTTGTGCAATTGCGGAAATGCCCCCGAAATGGGCAGCTGCAAGCAACTTGCCGCTTTTCGCGGCAAAGCGGTTCGGCTCTATGCGATCCCAAATCTAAGGGAGAGACGACATGAACGGTGCCGACACAGCATGGATTATGACCGCAACAGCACTGGTGCTGTTGATGACACTACCGGGGCTCGCGCTCTTTTACGGGGGGTTGGTGCGGGCGCGCAACGTACTGAGCGTGTTCATGCATTGCTATGCCATCGCCTGTTTAATGAGCGTTTTGTGGTTCCTGTTTGGCTACTCCATCGCCTTTGGCGACGGCAGCAGCGGTTTTTGGGGCGGTTTGGGGAAAATGGGCCTCAGCGGCGTCACAGCCGACAGCCTGTCAGGCACCCTGCCCGAGATCCTCTTCTTTGCTTTTCAAATGACATTCGCCATCATCACCCCTGCGCTGATCGTCGGCGCATACGTCGAGCGGATCGGCTTTGGCTTTGTCATGCTCTTCTCGGGGCTTTGGATGCTCTTGTGCTATGCACCAGTGGTGCATTGGGTATGGGGCGGCGGGTTTCTCGCAGACGGCGGAATTTTCGGCGAAGTGGGCGTGCGCGATTTCGCGGGCGGCATTGTCGTACATGAAACGGCGGGTCTTGCCGCGCTCATCCTCGCGATCTTCCTTGGCGCACGCAAGAACCAGCACACCCCGCCCCACAGCCCTGGTCTGGTGATGATCGGTGCGGCCATGCTCTGGGTCGGCTGGTTCGGCTTTAACGGCGGCTCGCAGCTTGCCGCCGATGGCGGTGCCGCGATGGCGATCACCGTGACACATATTTCTGCCGCCACAGCCTCGCTGACTTGGGCGCTTTGGGAGCGGATCAAATTCGGCAAATCCTCCCTTGTGGGGATCGTGACAGGCACCATTGCGGGGCTTGCCTCAATCACACCTGCATCGGGATTTGTCGGCCCGTGGGAGGCGCTGATCATCGGCGCAGTCGCAGGAATCTTGTGTCAGGAAGCGGTCGTTCTGATCCGCAACAAGGCCAAGATCGACGACACGCTTGATGTAATGGCGGTGCACGGTGTGGGCGGCATCTTCGGCACGATCATGATCGCGGTGTTTGGCGCAGGATCATGGGCAGCACAGCTTGGCTCCCTCGCGATTGTGGGCGTCTATACAACCGTTGTAACTGTGGTCCTGATCGTGGTCTGCCGTGCGATCACGCCCCTGCGTGTGGATGAAGAAACCGAAGTCAACGGTCTCGACCTAGCTGTGCATGGCGAACGGGCCTACGACATCTCAAGCTGACCTATCCTGAAAACAGACCGAGGGGCGTGCCGCAGGGTACGCCCCTTTTTCTATTGTGCGCTAAAGCAGGCCGTGACGGCATCAAGATCGGCCCCGATCACTGCTTGCCACAGCTGGTCCGCGGGCCCATCCCCCAGCAAAGCAACCACTTTCATGCGCAGCTTTTCACTGCGCTCTTCCAGCGACATCGGCGCCATCAGATCATGACGCAAGCGCCGCACCTCGCCTGTCTGAAGCGTGATGGTCACTTGTGATTGGGTCTCGCTCAGGGTCTCGTCCGCGACGACTTCAACCTTGCTGCGCAGCGCGTGCAGGGCCTTGTCTTTGGCGATCGCGTCGCTGAAATTCTCTATAGCGCCTGTCGCGTGGCCCAGCAGCGCCATCGCGGCGGTATGGGCATAGCTGAATTTGACTTCCAGCCCCGTCGAAGGCTCCACGATATTGCATACTGACATCCAGCGCGGATGGGTGCGAATTTTTACGCCTGCGATGCGGTCTGCGTCGATCTTCGCGCCGTTCAGCGCCTCGAGCATGGCGTGAAGCCCGTGGCAACAGGCGTGAAACTTGTGACTGATCGTGCTGATCTGCCAATCCTTACGGGGCAATTTGACCTCGGCAGCTTCTGCGTGGTGCGTCTCGCCAAAACCCAATGGTCCCGCCAAGCCGTCATGCGCCGCTGTCATCCCCGCTTGCGCCCAAAGGGCCGCCTCTACCCCTGTGCGTGCGGCAAGCCCTGCGTTGAGCGGTTTCGCCATTGTGCCAAATTGCGCCTTAACGCCCGACGCCATTGAGGCGCATAACCCCAAAGCATGGCGGGTCTGGTGTTTATCGAACGCCAGCAAGCGCGCCGCTGCAAGTGTGGCACCAAAAGCGCCCGCCGTTGCAGTCTGATGATAACCGATCTGGTAGTGATCGCGCCCAAGCCAGACACCAACCATGATAGAGGCTTCCACCCCGATCGTCGCCGCATCAATCGCATCGTTCAGCGACACATCAAGCGTCTCGGCCAGTGCCATAACGCAAGGCAGCACGGCAACCGAGGGGTGACCGATATGCGCGAAATGTGTGTCATCATAATCAAGCGCATGGCTGAGCGTGCCGTTCACAAGGGCCGCCGCCGCCGCGCCAAGGGTGCCGCCACCGAATACATGCGCAGGCCCGTCCTCGACCATCTGCGCACCGCGAAATGCTGCAAACTCCACCTCCTGCGCCCCTGCGACCCCGCAGGCCGCCCAATCCAGCAGCGACAGGCGCATCATCGCTGCGGCCTCCTCAGCCACCTCCGCAGTGCTGAATTTGATAAGTTGCTCTGTAATGCCCACGGCGACCTCCACTTGGCGGTTCACTCCGCCTTTGGCCTAGCCATAAAGCGCTTGGGCGCGCTTCTCAAACGCTTTGACGACCCTCTGCATTGCCTCATTAAAGACAACGCCGATGATTTTCTGCAGAATCGCATTCTTGAATTCGAAATCGACAAAGAAATCCACGTGGCACCCGCCCTCCACATCGCGAAAAGCCCAGTTTGATTTCATATACTTGAAAGGACCGTCCAGATATTCCGTGTCGATCTTTTGCGCGTTGGGCCACAGGACAACGCGGGAGGTAAAGCGCTCGCGAAAAACCTTGAAGGAAATCACCAGATCGGCGTCCATCACCGTATGGTCGCCCTGATCTGTCGTAGATTTGATCCGTGCCGCCGCCGTCCACGGCAGAAACTGCGGGTATTTCCCCACATCCGCCACCAGATCGTACATCTGTTGCGCGGTGTAGGGCATCGTGCGGTTCTCGGTATGGGTGGGCATTGATTTCCTAGGCTCGTTTGCGTAGCGCTGTATCAAAGCCCGTCGGGGCCTACAATCAAGAGGTGGCCATGCCAGCGCGTCCTTATGTCATAGACCAGATGATCTCGGCCAAATCTATCGCGGCGCGTATCGAGGAATTATGTACGGAAATCCAGAGCGAGTTCGCCGATACCGACAAGCTGGTTGTGGTCGGCCTTCTGCGAGGCAGTTTCGTGTTCATCGCCGATCTGGTGCGCGAGCTGGACCTGCCGATCGAGGTCGATTTCCTGGAGGCTTCCAGCTATGGCGATGGCATGGAGAGCACCCGCGAAGTGCGCATTCTCAAAGACTTGCGGGGCGGTATTGAAGGGCGCGATGTGCTGTTGGTCGAGGATATTGTCGACACAGGCCACACGCTGTTTCACGTCACAGGGATGCTGCGTGCCCGCAAGCCTGCACGGCTGAAAACAGTGGCTCTCTTGGACAAGCCAACGCGGCGAGAGGTGGATATGCGCGCAGATCACATCGGCTTTGAGATCCCTGACGAATTCGTCGTCGGCTATGGCATTGATTTCGCACAGCGCAACCGCAACCTGCCGTTTATTGGCAAGGTGCGCTTTACCGACGGCGCTTAAGCTTCCGGATCACGGTTGCGCGATCGTTGACATGAAAAGTTGACGTGCGACATCTTGAATCAAATATCCAGTATACCGCACATAATGGAGCCACAGCATGACTCTCACCTCAAAACCGTTTTTCGTCATCACCCTATCAAGTGCACTCGTTGCCACCGCCGTCTTTGCAGACGGCCATTCAGACAAAGCTGCCGCAGAAGCCGTCAAAGCGCGTCAGGCACAGATGCAAATGGTGGGCTACCACACTGGTGTTCTGGGCGGCATTGCAAAGGGTGGCATTCCCTATGACAGCGCAATGGTCGATGCGGCTGCGAAGAACCTCGCCTCTCTTGCCAAGATGGAGCATGCCACGCTTTGGCTTGAAGGATCAGAGCAAGGGGCCGTGGACGGCTCTCGCGGCAAGGCCGAGATCTGGAGCGACGCGGCCGGGTTCAAGGCAAAGTTCGGTGATATGGAGACAGCGGCCCTCTCGATGGTGGGTGCAGCAGATGCCGCGACTGTCGGGGCTGGCATGGGCGCTTTGGGCGATTCGTGCAAAGCCTGCCATGAGATATACCGCAGCCCGAAGAACTAAGGCTTGCATATTGCCGTCAAAACACTCACGGCCTGCGCCATTCTTGGCGCAGGTGTTGCGTGGTATCTGAGCGCGCCTGCCGCACTGCCCCAAGACGTGGCGGCAGGGCACCAGCCTGATCCAGAGAACGGCGCATTGGTGTTTGCCGCGTCGGGATGTTCGTCCTGTCATGCGGCGCCCGAGGCTACCGATAAAACAGTACTTGCGGGCGGTCATCCTTTGGTCAGTGACTTTGGCACATTTTACGCGCCAACCATCTCGTGGGGTGCTCAAGGCATTGCCGACTGGTCGCTGCCCGAGTTTGCGCGCGCCCTGCGCCAAGGGGTGTCGCCTGAGGGTAAGCATTATTACCCTGCCTTCCCCTACACCTCCTACGCTCGGATGACCGATACGGATGTCGCCGACCTCTTCGCCTATATATATAAATGCTCCCCGCTGATCCCACGCCCAATCGCGCTCATGACGTAGGATTTCCCTTCAACCTCACCCGCGGCATCGGCCTTTGGAAGCGGCTGTATTTGACGGATGCTCCTGTATTGCGGGGCGATCTGAGTGCAGAGGTGTTGCAGGGGCGCTACCTTGTGGAGGGGTTGGGCCATTGTGCCGAATGCCACACTAGTCGCGATGCATTTGGCGGTTTGGATAAAGAACAATGGCTTGCGGGGGCGCCCAATCCATCAGGCAAAGGGCGCATTCCTAGTATTACACCCGCCGCACTCGACTGGTCCGAGGATGGTCTGGTCGCCTATTTCGAAAGCGGTTTCACCCCCGAGTATGACAGCGTGAGCGGCAGCATAGCCGCTGTGGTCGCAAATCTGGCGCTCTTGCCAGAAAGTGACAGGCGCGCAATCGCTCTCTATCTTAAGGCACTGCCTTAGGCGATCCCAAGCTTGGCGTTTCGTGCTTCGCGCAGGCGCGCAAAATCATCGCCCGCGTGATAGCTTGAACGTGTAAGCGGCGTGGCAGAGACCATCAGGAACCCCTTGCCATAGGCCGCTTTCTCATAGGCGGCGAATTCATCAGGGTGCACAAAACGGTCCACGCGGTGGTGCTTTGGCGTGGGCTGGAGGTACTGGCCGATGGTCAGAAAGTCGATGTCAGCAGCGCGCATATCGTCCATGACCTGCGTGACCACCTGACGGTCCTCGCCCAGCCCTACCATGATGCCCGATTTGGTGAACATCGACGGATCAAGCTCTTTCACGCGCTGCAAAAGGCGCAAGGAATGGAAATACCGCGCACCGGGGCGCACTTCGGGATAAAGGCCTGGCACGGTCTCGAGGTTGTGGTTGAACACATCAGGGCGCGCTTCCACCACTTTTTCAAGCGCTTCGGGCGCGCATTTGATAAAGTCGGGCGTCAGGATTTCAATTGTCGTGTCGGGGGAGCGGTGGCGCACGGCGCGAATGGTCTGGGCAAAATGCTCTGCCCCGCCATCCTCCACATCGTCGCGGTCCACGGAGGTGATCACCACATGGTTCAAGCCCAGCTTTTGGACAGCATCGGCAACGCGTCCCGGCTCGAACGCGTCCAGATCCTCAGGCGGCTTGCCCGTGGCGATGTTGCAGAAGGTACAGGCGCGGGTACAAACCTCGCCCATGATCATCATCGTCGCATGACCTTGGGACCAGCATTCGCCCACATTGGGACAGCCCGCTTCTTCGCAGACTGTCACCAGTTTGTTTTCCCGCATGATCCGCGCCGTATCCTCATACCCCTTACCACCAGGCGCGCGCACGCGAATCCAGTCGGGCTTTTTCGGTTGGACATTGTCAGGGCGGCGCGCCTTTTCAGGGTGGCGCTGCTCGGGGATTTTCAAATCGCGCATCAGGTAACCTCGGCTATTGGCTAAGCCCTACTTATCACATCGCCGATTAAACAAAACCCATACGTGGCGCATTGCCGCTATGCACTTCTAGCCAATCATTGCGCCGCGCGGGTCTGCGCGTTCCGTGTAATGCCGGTTCGACCCCATCAACGCGATCCGCAGCACAATTTTGCCAGAACGCGCCGACCAGCCCAGTGTCTTCTCTGCGGTTTCCAGCCCTTCCAAAAAGCAACAGCACCGAAGTGTTACATCCGACAAGCCTGGCCCTATGTCTTGCAATGCAGCAACCACACGGGCACGGGCACGGGCACGCCCTGCGGCGCAAGAGGCTGTCGGGCCTGCCTGCCCTACTGTATCGCGCAATGACGTGAGAAAGCCATGCCAGTCGCACGATATCTCCGCTTCCATTTGCGCCAACTCAAAGTCTTCGCGCAAACGCTCCCCCGCATTGACTAGATCCGCGCTCAAAAACCGCTCCCCTTCGCGATCACGGCGACGCGCCAAAGCGGCAAGCGGGCTCTCTGCAATGCCATAACGTATACGACGCGGCACCTCTCCCTGCCGATCATCCTCTGGCCCTGTATGGCCAGAGGCCAGCGCACTCTCGTCCCGCGCCATCATATCGGCCAAGGCGCTGCGCCCCGCTGCCGTGATATGATAGCGCGCAATGCGCCGGCCTTCGGGTGCAGAAATCCAGCCCTTGAGGGCCATCGCCTCGACAATCGTGCGCTCTACCACACCTGTACGTGTGCTTTGGCCGCTGTGTCCGTCCCGTACTATGACCGCGTTGTCCATATCCGCACCCGCGGCCAAGACGGCGCCAGTTTCACACAATCGGCGAAGTACACGCATACCATGTACCGCCAATTGCATCCGGTCAGGCAAGTCTTGAGCCGCTTGAGCAGCATGCAACGGCACGATGTCAGCGTCAGGCTGCGGCACGTTCTGTACCGTACCGCCCAGCGTTTTCAACGCACCATCGACCATAGGATCATCGCGCATCGTCTCAACCCGCCTGATCTGGCGCAGGATGGTCGACGCATGAAACCCCTGCTGGCGTGCCAGTGCGCGGATAGGCACGCCCATCTCTGTGTGATGAATGTAGTTTTGCACCGATCGTGGCACCCAACTCGGCACACCGTTGGCGGCGGCGTCCTCCGAATTCTTCCAATTTAGTCCCATCTGTGCCATTTCTGAGTGTCCCTCCTCAGCGAAATTAACAATAGGTAAAGCACAACCCAAGGGTGAATTGGTTACCCATTCGTTAAAATAGGTCTTTGGGGAACAGGATTGTTCATAAAAGATAAACAATACTGAAAGAGCCGCGCGCTCCCATGCCACAGGACGCAACACACGGAAAACTAGTGAACAATGGGCACATCACAGCAGGCAAACGTCCTGCTGATCCACAGTAGGAGCCCCAAATCATGCAAGATATCCACAGCCTTCTGGCCACCCTTCACCGGCCCCGCCTGCTCATGCGGGCCGCACACATTGGCGCGCAAGACTACCGCCGAACAGCCCAGCTGCCCCGCCTCTTGGGATATGGGGTTTTGCCACGTCACGGGGATGCGCTAATGCGCCTGATCGAGATAAAGGCAGACCTAGAAGAGCAACGCGCGAGCGCCGACGCATGCTACCACCTTGTGCGGCATGTCGACATTCTCATCGCGATTGTCGGTGAAGCACGCGGGCTGCAGGCCGCAAAACCGGACCCGCAACCTGTTTGATCAGATAAAGCTATCTGGTTCTGCGGCCTTACGCTCCGCCACAAATGCATCAAGGGCCTGCGTGGTTGCAGGGTCCAATGCGGGCTGATGATAATCACCCAGCATCTTCTCGATGCGCGCGGTAGCAAGGGTCTGCGTATCGCGTGCACCCTCGTCTTCCCACGTCTCGAAAGGTTTGTAATCCAACAGGTCAGACTTCCAGAACGCCTGTTTGAAGTTGGCTTGTGTATGATCGCATCCGAGGTAATGCCCACCAGGCCCGACTTCGCGGATCGCATCCATAGCCTGAGCGTTCTCGTCCATTTCCACGCCACGGGCCAGATGATGCAACACACCCAGCTGATCCGCATCCATGACGAACTTCTCAAAGGAGGCCACAAGCCCCCCTTCAAGCCAACCGCAGGCGTGCAGCATAAAATTCACACCCGACAAAAGCCCCATATTCAGGCTGTTCGCCGTTTCATATGCCGCCTGCGCATCAGGCAGCTTGGAGCCGCAGAAAGAACCTGCAGAGCGGTAAGGAAGCCCCAGACGACGCGCCAGCTGTCCCATACCATAGGTAATGTGGCTGGCCTCTGGCGTCCCGAATGTAGGCGCGCCAGAGTTCATATCAATCGATGTCACCATCGCGCCCAAAACAACAGGCGCACCAGCTTTACATAGCTGGCTGTAAGCGACACCGGCCAAACTCTCGGCCAGCACCTGCGTTAACGTACCTGCAACAGAAACAGGCGCCATGGCCCCGCCCACGATAAACGGCGAGATAATGCAGGCCTGATTGTTCTGTGCATACACCTCCAATGCGCCCATCATCACATCATCAAACGTCATGGGAGAATTGATGTTGATGAGCGAGGTCATCACCGTGTTGTCCTGCACAAACTGCTCACCGAACAGAATTTTGCACATATCAACCGAATCCTGCGCACGGCTCGGGTCCGTTACCGATCCCATGAACGGCTTGTCGCTCAGCGTCATGTGCGCATAAAGCATATCGAGATGGCGCTTGTTCACCGCAACATCCGTAGGCTCGCAAACCGTGCCGCCCGAATGGTGCAGCCACTTGGACATATAACCCAGCTTCACGAATTTCTGAAAATCAGCCATCGTCGCATAACGGCGTCCGCCTGCGGCATCGCGCACAAAGGGCGGGCCATAAACAGGAGCCAATACCAGATTATTGCCCCCCACAACCACATTGCGCTCAGGATTGCGCGCATGCTGCACAAAGCTAGAAGGCGCCGTCTTGATCAACTCACGGGCCAATCCTCGCGGAATACGCACCCGTTCGCCTTGGACATCTGCCCCTGCATTGCGCCAGCGTTCCAGTGCGGGCGGGTTATCGGGAAAATTCACCCCGATCTCTTCAAGCACCGTCTCCGCGTTGGCTTCAATAATCTGAAGCGCTTCTTCTGTCAGGACTTCGAAATTGGGAATATTCCGCTCGATATATTTTGCAGTCTCGAATGAAACTGCTGTGCGCTGCGCACGCCGTGCGGCACCACCGCCACCTCGTGCCCGTCTTGCTGCCTCTGCCATATCCCGACCCTTTGTTGGTTTGCTTGCAGAGGAAGTACCCCATCCGCACAAAACCTTTCGCGCAGATTGCGGCCATGCAGGTAGAAAAGCGACATAATCATCCCCGGCATCTGTTTCTTTTGGTCAAAAATATCCCGGGGGGGCGGTCTTGCACCGCAAGACAGGGGGGCTGGCCCCCAAATCGACCTTGCCACCCTGCACGGGCGCGCATAATCAGAGGGCATGACACAACATACCCATGACCGCCTCCTGATCATCGACTTCGGCAGCCAAGTGACCCAGCTGATTGCCCGCCGCCTGCGCGAGTTGAATGTTTATTGTGAAATCCATCCCTTCAATGCGATTGATGATGCATTTCTCGCAGATTTCGCCCCAAAGGCCGTCATCTTGTCAGGGGGCCCCGCATCCGTAATCGACGCGGGCAGCCCCAGACCGCCCGCAACCGTCTTTGAACTGGATGTGCCCGTCCTCGGCATCTGCTATGGCCAGCAGGTTATGATGGAAATGCTCGGCGGCAAGGTCGAAACAGGGCATGGCACAAAAGAATTCGGTCGCGCCTATGTCACGCCTGCACAAGCGAAGACAGACCTGCTCAACGGTTGGTTCGAGACCGAACGCGAGCAAGTCTGGATGAGCCACGGCGACCACGTGAGCAAAATCGCACCGGGGTTCGAGGTTTTCGGCACCTCCCCCAACGCGCCCTTTGCCATCACCGCCGATGAGAGCCGCAAATTCTACGCCGTCCAATTCCACCCCGAAGTGCACCACACGCCCAACGGCCTGAAATTCTATGAGAATTTCGTGCGTATGGCGGGCTTCACGGGCGATTGGACGATGAACGCCTACCGCGCTGAGGCAATTGAGAAAATCCGCGCTACCGTGGGCGACAAACAGGTCATATGCGGCCTGTCCGGGGGCGTCGATTCGTCTGTTGCTGCCGCTTTGATCCATGAAGCTGTGGGCGACCAGCTCACTTGCGTCTTTGTCGATCATGGCCTGCTGCGCAAGGACGAGGCCGAGGAAGTCGTGACCATGTTCCGCGACAACATGAACCTGAAGGTCATCTACGCCGATGAAAAAGACCTCTTTCTTGGCGAGCTTGAGGGCCAGTCCGACCCAGAGACCAAACGCAAGATCATTGGCCGCCTTTTCATCGACGTCTTCCAGAAATACGCCAATCAGATCGAGGGCGCGGAGTTTCTGGCCCAAGGGACGCTCTATCCCGACGTGATCGAGAGCGTCTCCTTCTCTGGCGGGCCTTCTGTTACCATCAAAAGCCACCACAACGTGGGCGGTCTGCCCGAAAAAATGGGGCTCAACCTTGTGGAGCCGCTGCGCGAGCTTTTCAAAGACGAGGTGCGCGCACTGGGTCGTGAGCTTGGCCTGCCTGCCAGTTTCATTGGTCGTCACCCCTTCCCCGGTCCGGGTCTGGCCATCCGCTGCCCCGGCGAGATCACCCGCGAAAAACTTGATATTCTGCGTGAAGCCGACGCCGTCTACATCGACCAGATTCGCAAACACGGCCTCTATGACGAAATTTGGCAGGCCTTCGTGGCGATTCTACCCGTGCGCACCGTGGGCGTCATGGGCGACGGGCGAACCTATGATTTCGCCTGCGCACTGCGCGCTGTCACGTCTGTCGACGGTATGACCGCCGATTACTACCCGTTCAGCCACGAGTTTCTGGGCGAGACAGCGACGCGCATCATCAACGAGGTCGAAGGCATCAACCGCGTGACCTATGACATCACCTCCAAACCGCCCGGCACCATTGAATGGGAATGATGGGCCAGCACGCTAAGGCTTGCATGTGAACGTGATCCTCAAAGCAGCGCTTTGGATGACAGGGGCAATTGCGTCCTTCTCTTTCATGGCGGTCGCTGGGCGCGAGCTGGCTGGTGAATATGATACATTCGAGATCATGCTCTACCGCAGTGTGGTGGGTCTCATCGTCGTCGTCTCGCTCACCACCCTAAACCGCCGCTGGCACGAGGTTCATACCCGCAACATCCGCCAGCAATTCCTGCGTAATATCTTCCATTTCACGGGGCAGAACCTTTGGTTTTATGCCGTGGCCATGATCCCGTTGGCGCAGGTCTTTGCTCTAGAGTTCACCTCGCCTCTATGGGTGATCGTGCTGGCCCCGCTCATCTTGGGTGAGAAAATGACACGCATACGGGCCTTGGCCGCAGTGATCGGCTTTATAGGTATCCTCATCGTCACCCGCCCCAATCCGCAGACCTTCGAGATTGGGCTGCTGGCAGCCGCCTCCGCTGCGATATTCTTTGCGCTGACGATTTTGCTGACCAAGCGGCTGACACGGGACAATTCCATCACCGCGATCCTCTTTTATCTGGCCGCGACCCAACTGGTGTTTGGCCTAATCACCGCAGGTTATGATGGCGACATCGCCCTGCCCACGGCCCAGAGCTTTCCCCTTCTCTTCCTTGTGGGTTGTGCGGGGCTGCTGGCGCATTTCTGCCTCACCACGGCGCTATCGATTGCGCCTGCAACCGTTGTGGTGCCGATTGATTTCGCCCGCCTGCCCGTGATCGCCGTGGTCGCGATGATCCTCTACAACGAGCCGCTGGAGATCTGGGTCTTTGTCGGTGCTTTGGTGATTTTCGGGGCCAATTACCTTAATATCTGGAATGAAACGCGAAAGACCTGATGAGGTTTGCGCAACATTCGGATCGTGTTCGTGCACGGATTGCGGCTAGTACAAGCACATGAGTGAACGCACAATATCACTGAATGCTTGGGGGCTGTTGGCGCTGCTCGCCTTGCTCTGGGGTGGATCATTCCTGTCGATCCGCATCGCCTTGGACGAAGTCGCCCCGCTTACGGCTGTTGCGCACCGCGTGGGCTTGGCCACCGCTGCGCTCTGGCTCTATGTGCTGCTCAAAGGGCTGCCCCTGCCCCGTGGCCGCACCGTCTGGATGGCCTTCGCAGGCATGGGCCTTCTCAACAACGTCATCCCCTTCTCCCTTATGGCATGGGGCCAGCTTTATATCCCCTCTGGCCTGACCTCGATCTTCAACGCCTCCACGGCGATATTCGGAGTGCTCGTTGCGGCCCTGCTGCTCAAAGACGAGCGCCTGTCGCGCCGAAAGGCTGCTGGGGTTGCCGTGGGCTTTGCTGGCGTGGTCACCGCCGTTGGCATTGAGAACCTGCGTGATTTCGACATTACCTCGCTGGCGCAGCTCGCCGTGCTGGCGGGCACAGTGTCCTATGCCTTTGCAGGCTTCTGGGCGCGCAAACGGCTGACAGGGTTGGCGCCCCAAGTCGCGGCGGCAGGTATGCTTACGGCCTCAACCCTGATCATGCTGCCCGTGGCATGGATCGTGGACGGCCCGATCCGTCTTGATCTGCAGCCGCGCACGATGCGGGCAATTGCCTATTACGCGCTGGGGACCACGGCGCTGGCATATCTGCTCTACTACCGCGTGCTAACACTTGCGGGCAGCGGCCATCTGATGCCGGTCACGCTGATGATTGCGCCCATCGCAATTCTGCTGGGCGCGCTGGTGCTAGGAGAGACGCTGGCCCCTGCTGCCTACAAAGGGTTTGCCTTGCTGGCGCTTGGGCTGGTGATCATCGACGGGCGGCTGATTGACCGCTTGCGGCGCGCGCGCTAGGGAAGAGGACCCAAGTCCTGACGGAGGCGATGATGCTCTACCCCGACCCCAAAAGCTGGCACTGTGCTGCGCAGAAATCTGTAATGTTTTTTGGCATGTCCGGCTTGGGGAAGACCCATATTTCCAAGATGTTGGTGCAACAAGGCGGCTGGTTTCACTACTCCGTCGATTACCGGATCGGCACCAGCGGTATGTATCAGCATATCAAGGATAACCTCATCGCCCACGCCATGCGCGAGCCGTTTCTGGCACAGATGCTACGCAGCGATGCGATCTATCTTGAGCCGAATGTTCACGACCACGACCTGAGCGCGGTAGCTGCCTACCTTGGCAAACCAGGAAATCCGTCCAAGGGTGGTTTGGCCATGGATGAATATACTAACCGTCAGGACCAGTTCCGTACCGCCGAAATCGCTGCCTTGCGTGATACACATGCTTTTATGCAGCGTGCGCAGCGTCTTTATGGCTACGATAACTTCATCTGCGACACGGGCGGCTCGATCTGTGAGTGGATCGACCCTTATGTCGACAACGACCCGTTGCTGGTGGAGTTGGCCGAGCATTGCCTGCCCATTTGGATCAAAGGCGATGAGGCCCACACCCAAGCGCTGATCGAACGCTTTGACCGCGCACCAAAACCAATGGCCTACCAACCCGAGTTTCTGGCCCGCGTCTGGAATGAATACCTGAGCAATAACAATATGCAAGAAGGCGATGTTGATCCAGATGAGTTCATCCGCTGGACCTATGCGCAGGCTTTGGCCCACCGACAGCCGCGCTATGCCGCGATGGCGCGCTATGGTGTGACCGTGACGGCTGACGAGATCCACGCGGTCAAAGCGGCGGCTGATTTCTACGACATGGTCGCCTCAAAGCTTTGAACACATAGATGTGCACACCCTTGAGTGGCCGCACATCCCGCCCTATCTCCTGCCTTGCAGCAATAAAAAGTACCCGACCAAATGCCTATCAAAATCCCCTCCGATCTGCCCGCTTATGACGTTCTCACCCGTGAGGGCGTACAGGTCATGGACGAGGATCAAGCCGCCCGCCAGGACATCCGCCCCTTGCGCATCGCTCTGCTCAACCTGATGCCCAAGAAAATCCAGACCGAGAACCAGTTTGCCCGCCTCATCGGGGCCACGCCGTTGCAGATAGAGCTGACGTTGCTGCGCATGTCGGATCATAAGACCCGCAACACCGCCGCCGAACATATGGAGAGCTTTTATCGCCCCGTATCAGAATCTTGGGACCAGAAGTTCGACGGGCTTATCATCACAGGCGCGCCCATTGAGCATCTAGATTTCGAAGATGTCGACTATTTCACCGAGCTGCGGCGCGTGATGGACTGGACCCAGACCAACGTGCAATCCACAATGGCAGTCTGCTGGGGCGGGATGGCGATGATCAACCATTTCCACGGTGTCAAAAAACATATGCTGGAGGCCAAGGCATTCGGCTGTTTCCGTCATCGCAACCTTGCCCCCGCCTCGCCCTATCTGAACGGCTTTTCGGATGATTGCGTGATCCCTGTATCGCGCTGGACCGAGATCAGGCAGGAGGAAGTCGACGCCGTGCCCGCGCTCAAGACACTTCTGGGTAGTGACGAGGTTGGCCCTGCCCTTATTCAGGATGCAGCCCACCGCACGGTCTATATCTTTAACCACTTCGAGTATGACCGCGATACACTCAAGCAGGAGTATGACCGCGATATTGCCGAGGGCACGCCGATCAACGTGCCCGTGAACTACTATACCGACGACGACCCAAGCCAGCCACCCGTCAACCGCTGGCGCAGCCATGCGCATCTACTCTATGGCAACTGGATTCAGGAAATCTATCAATCGACGCCCTATGACATCAAAAAAATTGGGACGTAGCTTGCTGCTGCTGGTCACCCTTGTCGCGGTGTTCATTGCGGCTGTGCAGTGGCGCGCCAGCGCGCGCGAGGCTGCCGCAACAGCCGCTTATCCACCGCAAGGGCGCGTGATTGATGTGGAGGGCACGCCTGTTCATGTCCTCACCCAAGGCAGCGGGCCTGATTTGGTGCTTCTGCATGGAGCAAGCGGCAATGTCCGCGATTGGACTTTCGGCTTCACGGATCGCCTGTTGGACCGCTACCGCGTGATAATTTTCGACCGACCTGGTCTTGGGTATACGGGGCGTTTGGCTGGCAAATCGGGCGCGTGGAATGGCTCATCCGAGAGCCCGTCAGAGCAGGCAGCACTGCTCCAGAAAGCGGCCGCAATCATCGGGATCGAGCGCCCAGTGGTTGTGGGCCACTCCTTTGGCGGCGCTGTCGCAATGGCGTGGGCTCTCAACCAACCCGACGATACCGCAGCCGTTGTCATGGTTGGCGCTGTTTCCAACCCTTGGCCGGGTGAGCTTGGCTGGACCTATACCGTGAACGGCAGCGCATGGGGCGGCGCGCTGGTGGTTCCAGTGCTGTCGGCCTTTGTGCCGCAGTCCTATATCGACGGCAGCGTCAAGAGTATATTCGCCCCTCAACCCGCACCCGAAGGCTATGCTGCACATGTGGGAGCTGGCCTTGTGCTGCGCCGTGAAAGCATGCGCGCCAATGCCCAACAAGTGAACGGGCTTTACCCCCACATCGTGAAGTTATCCAAGAAATACGAGAGTTTGCAGATGCCCTTCGAGATCGTCCACGGCGATGCGGATACGATAGTCCCGCTGTCTGTGCATTCCGAGCCTTTATCGCAGCAAGTGCCCCGCGCCAACCTCACCGTACTCAATGGGATCGGGCATATGCCCCAGCATGTGGCCCCTGATGCGGTGGAAGATGCGATTGAGCGTGCAGCAGCGCGTGCGGGTTTGCGTTAATCCTTTTAACATCGCATAATGCATTGAATTCCAAGCAGGAGGCCCGCCATGCAACTGCCCTTTGACGGTGCGATAAGCGCGTTCTACGAAAACGATGCCCCCGACGACATCCACACAGCGCTCAAATCCGCTGACAAGGGCGATATTCTGTCACCTGAGTATCCCCATAAGAAACGCATGGGCCGCAAAGCCTATGAGCGCGAGATGGCCGCGCTCCAGATCGAACTCGTTAAGCTGCAATCATGGGTGCGCGATAGTGGCACGCCTATCGCGATGGTTTTTGAGGGGCGCGATGCAGCAGGCAAAGGCGGCACAATCGGTCGCTTTCGCATGAACCTCAACCCGCGTGCGGCCCGCGTTATCGCCCTTAGCAAACCCACCGAGACCGAGCGCAGCCAGTGGTATTTTCAACGCTATATCAAACACCTGCCCTCTGCAGGTGATATGATCTTTTTTGACCGCTCATGGTATAATCGCGGCGTGGTGGAGAATGTGTTCGGCTTTTGCACGCCCGAGCAGAACGCGCAGTTCTTTGAACAGGTCCAACCGTTCGAACAGATGCTGGTCGAGGAGGGCCTGCACCTGTTCAAATTCTGGCTCAACGTGAGCCGCCCCGAACAATTGCGCCGCATGCTCAAACGCGAGAGCGATCCGCTCAAACAATGGAAGCTGTCGGGCATCGATGTGAAGGGTCTGCATTTGTGGGATGAATATTCTGCCGCAATTGCCGACACGCTGGCGCGCAGCCATACTGACATAGCACCTTGGATCGTTATGCGCACAGATGACAAACGCCGCGCACGACTGAATGCGATCCGCACCGTCCTGCACCGCTTTGGCTATACCCACAAAGACCATGATGCGATTGGCGAGATTAACAGCGCCATTTGCGGCGGGCCTGACATCTGGGATGCCTAAACGCGGCTATCACCACGGCAACCTGCGTCAGGCTTTGGTCGATGCGGCCCTCCAGCTCATTGAGCAGCGCGGGCCGACGGGTTTTACCCTATCGGAGGCGGCAAAGCAGGCAGGCGTGACCCCCGCTGCGGTCTACCGCCACTTTGAGGGCCGTGAAGATTTGATCGCCGAAGCCGCCCTACAAGGCTATGAAATTTTTGGCGATTTGATGGAGTACGCCTATGAGAGCGGACAGCCTTCAGCGCTACAGGCGTTCGAGGCAACGGGACGCGCATATCTTGCCTTTGCGCGTAAATACCCCGGACACTACATCGCCATGTTCGAGAGCGGCGTACAAGTCAACCGCACTGCGGCCCTTGCGACTGTGGCGAACCGCGCCAACGGCGTGCTAGAGAAAGCGGCCACTGATCTCAGCCAGCATATTCCCGAGCATAAACGCCCTCCCGCCTCCATGTTTTCCGCCCATATCTGGGCCATGAGCCACGGTGTGGTCGAGCTGTTTGCCCGCAATTCACCAGGGCGTGCGTCGCCCTTCCCGCCCGAGGATTTGCTGGAAACTGGTATCGGCATCTATTTGCGCGGCTTGGGGCTTATTGCGCCTGACGACTAGGCCACTGCAGCTTCACGCGACAATGCCTCTGCTGCAATAGCGAAGGAGCGTTTACGCGCCTCGTGGTTATGTATCTGGCCCGTCAGGATGACCTCATCAGGCTGATATTTCGATATGATCTCATGCAATTGCGCGTGCACCGTCGCCACCGAGCCTGTCGCGTTTATCCTGAGCGCCTGATCCACACCGCGCCGCAAAGCTGGGCCAATCTGCGCATCAATATCCTCGACGGGATACGGCAATTTACCCGGTGTCCCGCTGCGAAGGCGCGCAAACGCTTGTTGAACCGAAGTGCGCAAATAATGAGCTTTGGCATCCGTTTCAGCACCAATGACATTGACCGCCAGCATGAATTTCGGCGCTTGTAGCGTAGCTGACGACTTGAAATCACGTCGGTAGATGTAGACAGCATCCTCCAGCGCATCGGGCGCGAAATGGGAGGCAAACGCATAGGGCAGCCCGAAATGTGCCGCCAATTGCGCCCCATAAAGCGATGAGCCTAATATCCACAGTGGCACATGAGTGCCTTGCCCTGGATGGGCCTGCACAGGGGCACGTGGATCGGTGTCCCCCAGATACCCCATAAGCTCGGCCACTTCTGCCGGGAAGTTATCTTCCCCGGTGCGGCCATGGCGCAAGGCTTGCCAGACCGCGTGATCCCCACCCGGCGCACGGCCAAGGCCCAGATCAATGCGGTCACCATATAGGTGGCGCAGCGTGCCGAATTGCTCGGCAATCGTCAGCGGCGCGTGGTTGGGCAACATGATACCGCCCGCGCCTACACGGATGGTCGAGGTCTTGCCCGCCACATGGCCCAACAACACCGACGTCGCAGCCGAAGCAATTCCTGGCATGTTGTGATGCTCTGCCATCCAATAGCGGTGATATCCCAAACGCTCGGCGAGCTGCGCCAGATCAGCACTGTTGCACATGGCATCGGCAGCTGTCAGCCCTTCAGGCACAGGACATAAATCGAGAATAGAAAACTGCATGCGAAACCGCCAAAAATCAAAAATGTTAATTTTTAGTTAACCATTTCGTTAGATACTATACAAAAAAGATCGCGTAAGCGACCGATTAACGAGCATGTACGGATTGCCCTCTTTTGTATCGTAAGGGACATTACAGCTAGCCGACCGTGGCTGCTTGTATCCTTCTGTGGCAATTCATTGTCCGTTATTGACGTCGCACAAATATGCAAACCATGGTTTTCAGCAATTGTGTACTAACGGGGGCTGGAAACACGCTATACGTAGTTTAGAGCACTGTAATTGAATACAATTTATAGTGGTATGAGCAGTGTACTAAGTTTTACCGAGTTTCCGTTTTTGTTCAATTAAACATCGCATGCGGTCAACGCATCGACAAAAGGGAACCGTTCTAATGATCAACTGGGATGATCTTAAATTTTGCCTCGCCTTGGACCAACATGGCACCATGGTGCAAGCTGCAAAATGCCTTCGCGCCAATGTCGCGACGGTGTTGAGCCTCCCCCTTTGAAGTGGTCCGCCCCTATAGTTAGGAAAGCGGAGGACGCCAATCGCATCAATCATCAAGGTAGCAAGGATAAACAGGAACGGACCGCTGAGCTTCATAGCGCCACACGATACCTCTGCGCAGACTTACACAAGCAGTTTATTTCCGCCCCGCACTCTGTGCACCTAGACCCTTGGCCGCGTTGGGCTATCCTTCTCCAGCAGCATACACCCAAAAGCGGAGCCAGCCATGTCCGACCCTCAAGACCTCCAAGCGTTGCTGGATGAAGCATGGCGCCACCTCACACGCGGTGTCGCAGACAGCCGCGCCCCCGCCCGCACGCCCACTTTCGTCACCGTCGCCCCCGATGGCACGCCCGAGGCGCGCACTGTCGCCCTGCGCGGAGCCGTTAAATCAACGGCGACCCTCGAGATACACACCGACATTGAAACCCCCAAAGTCGCAGCCCTCAAAGCCAACCCAATCGCCGCTTTTCACGTCTGGGTCCCGCGCAGCGACCTGCAAATCAGACTGACAGCCCGTGTTGATATCCTGACAGGTCCGCAAACCGACGACCAATGGGCGCGTGTACCCGAAGGCTCCCGCGTGTCCTATGGAACAATGCCTATTCCAGGCACGCCCATCGCCGATGCTTTCGCCTATGAGAAACCAGCCGAGCGGGACCGTTTCGCTGTGCTGCGCTGTGCCGTGACCCATATCGACCTTGTGCATCTGGGCACGCCGCACAGGCGCGCAGGATATGTGGCAAGTGATGGCTTTGTAGGAACGTGGCTCGCCCCATAGCAGGGATCGCGCAGACCCACACAAGACCCTTGCACACGCCCGCACAATCCCTCACATTCAAATAACAGAATAACTGGAAGGTGGGCCCATGTACCCAAGACGCAAATTTCTCAAGACAGGTGCAGCAATGGCCGCAGGTGCGATGATCGGCTTGCCGACAAGCACGCGCGCACAGCTCAGCATCGGGGACGCGCAGATTGATGTGCTCAGCGATGGCTCTCTCACCCTTCCGGGCAGCTTTATCTTTGATCCGATGCCACAAGACGCGCTTTTGCCCGTTCTCGAGCGCCTTGGTCAGTCGCCCGAAACGCTGACCCCGCCCTGCAATGTGACGCTGCTGCGGAAGGGCGATCGCACGGTGCTGTTTGACGCAGGTTCAGGCGCGGACTTCGCGCCAAACTCGGGCATCCTGCTCTCCTCAATCGAGGCCCTCGGCCTGAGTGCGGAAGACATCACAGACGTTGTCTTTACCCACGCGCATCCAGATCACCTTTGGGGCATTCTGGATGATTTCGACGATCCACTTTTTAGCAATGCCAGCTATATGATCGGCAAGGTCGAATGGGACTATTGGATGGACCCCGACACCGTGGACGAGATCGGCGAGGCGCGCGCCTCCTTTGCCGTCGGGGCCAAGCGACGACTCGAGATGATTGAGGACCAGATCGCGTTCATCAACGATGGCGATGAAATCATGTCAGGCGTCAGCGCGCGCGCCAGCTTTGGCCACACGCCCGGCCACCTCGCCTTTGAAGTCCGTCAGGGCAATGAGGCGGTGATGATCCTTGGCGACAGCATCGGCAACGATCACATCGCATTGGCCCGCCCTGAATGGAATTCGGGTAGCGATCAGGACCCTGAAACAGCCGCCGCCACGCGCCTGTCCCTGCTCGATCAACTCACCGCTGAGAAGACCCGCGTGGTGGGCTTCCACCTCACAGGCAACGGTCTGGGCTATATCGACAAAGGGGCCGACGGCTATACCTTTGTACCGGAGGCGTAAGCACATGAAACTCACATTGATTGCCGCCCTCGCACTGATCGCAGCCCCAGCATGGGCCAGCGAGGATATCGCCGACCAGTATCCCGCCTCCATGCTCTATTCCAAACCCGTTGAAGTCATCCCGCATGTCTTTTCCGCCATTGGCGCCACCGCGCCGCCGACCTATGAGAACGCAGGTCATAACAACAACCTCAGCTTTCTCATCACAGGCGACGGGGTTGTGGTGATCAATGGTGGCGCGTCTTATCTGCTGGCCCAAGCGCTCCACGACGAGATCAAGGCAGTGACCGACCAGCCCGTAAAGCTGGTTTTCAACGAGAACGGTCAGGGCCATGCGATGCTGGGCAATTCATACTGGGCAGAGCAAGGCGTTGATATCGTAGCCCATGTCGATGCTGCAGCGGCATTTGAGGACAACGGTCCCATGTCCCTGCGCGCAGCCATCGCGCGCGTCAAAGAGCGCGCAGACAGCACCGAAGTGGTCGGTCCGACAATCACCTTTGAGGATGAATACATCGTCGAGATGGGCGATATGAAGATCGAGGCACGCTACCTCGGGCCAGCACACAGCCCCGGTGACATCGTCGTCTGGCTGCCCGAGCAAGGCCTCGTGATCTCGGGCGACATGGCCTTCCACGAGCGTATGCCGCCGCTTTTTCAGGAAACCATCGCCCTCGATTGGATCGAGACATGGGAAACGGCCTTTGAGGGGCTGGAGGCTACCTACGTGATCCCCGGCCACGGGCATCCCACCAATATGGATCAGGTCCGCCGCTATACCCGCGACTATCTGGTGTACCTCCGCGAACAGGTCGGTGCCTTGATCGAGAACGGCGATGGTCTGGCCGAGGCCTATTACGTAGACCAGACCCCATATGCCCACCTCGATACATTCGAGGAACTGGCCACCAAAAACGCAGGCCGCGTCTACGAGCAAATGGAGTTCGAATAGAGCTTCAGGCCGTCAGCGAGCCGCGGTTCACAAAATGCGATAGGCCAACATGTGCGGCCATCGCGCCCAACCACATGCAAAACAACGCAACCCATGCGGTCAGCGCGAATATCGCACCCCCCGACATGCCCGCGCCCACGGCACAGCCGCCCGCGAGCATGCTGCCAAAGCCCATAAAGACTGCGCCCAGCAGGTAGCGCTCCATCGGAGTGTCCACGCCAAACCTCTCTATTGCGGCCTCACGGGTGGCCAGCGCCATCGCCCCTGCCCCTGCCCCTAGAAATACGCCCGGCACGAGGCCTACGCCAAAGCCAAGCGGCAGATCGGCAGTGTTGACCAACCCCATCAACGTATCCGCAGACGGCCCCGTAAAGGTCACGGATGTAATCGGCACCACCTCGAACGAGACCTCCGCCACAGCAAATGTCAGCATCCAGCCAAGGGCCACAGCCACGCCCACACCCGCAGCCGCCAGCGCGCGGGTGAGCTGAACATTGCTGCGCCGCGACAGGACAAAAGCGGCAATCAATCCAACGCTGGCAAGCAAAGCCACCAGCGGCGCACCCAGTCCCAGCAGAGATAAAATACTGCGCGCCTGCCCGCCCTCTACAGTCCAGAGTGCCGCCATATCCTCACGCAGCGGCGACAGCGCACCACGCAGCGAGGCCTGCGCCACCAGCGTCAACACCAGCCCTGTGATCAGCGCGCGCAGGTTCCCCGTCGCAGACAGCACCAGCAAACGACTGGAGCAGCCCCGCGCAAGGATCACCCCAGCGCCAAACATCAGCCCGCCAATAATCGCGCCCGACATGCTGCCCGTCGCCGCCAACTGCCGTGCGCTCGAGACATCGAGCAGCCCCAGCACTATCGCGCCCTGTACCACGGCCACAGCCGCGCAAAAGGCAATCAGCCAGATGGAGAGTTTCGGACCAAACCGCGTCTCGGCCACCTCAACCGTGGCCGCGCGCAGGCAAAACCGCGAATGCTGCGCCATAGTGCCAAACAGCACGCCCGTCAGCACACCAGCAGCGGCCAGGACAGCGCCTTCTCCGAATTGGTCCAGAAGTCCTTCAATCATCAAAGCGCCCTCTCGTTTACTCTGACATCGCGGTGTTTACTGTGCCGCCAGCGGCATCCGCGCCAGTTGGCACTGCCCCCACAGATCCTCAATCGCCCCGATCAGCGCGTCGATATCCGCGTCCGAGTGGACGGGCGACGGCGTGATGCGCAACCGCTCGGTGCCTTTGGGAACCGTGGGATAGTTGATGGGCTGAATATAGATGCCATGTTCTTGCAGCAGCATATCCGAGATGAATTTGCATTTATGCGGATCGCCCACCATCACGGGGATGATGTGGCTGGGGTTTTCCACATGCGGAATGCCGATGCCATCCAGACGCGCACGCACTTGGGCCACTTTGGCCTGCTGCTGCTGGCGCTCCGTGTCTGAGGTCTTGAGATGGCGGATCGAGGCCGCAGCCCCCGCCGCAACCGCAGGCGGAATGGCCGTGGTAAAGATAAACCCGCTGGCAAAGCTGCGCACGAAATCACACAGCTCGGCGGAGGCGGCGATATAGCCGCCCATGACGCCAAACGCCTTGCCCAGCGTGCCCTCGATCACCGTAAGGCGGTGCATCAGGCCCTCACGCTCGGCCACGCCGCCACCACGCGGACCATAAAGGCCCACGCCGTGAACCTCATCGAGATAAGTCATGGCGTTGTACTTATCCGCCAGATCGCAAATCTCCTTGATTGGCGCCATATCACCGTCCATTGAATAGACGCTCTCGAAGGCGATGAGCTTGGGCTGTTCCAGCGGCAGCGAGGCCAGCTTGGCCTCAAGGTCTTCAAGATCATTGTGCTTCCAAATCATCCGATCCGCCCCCGAATGGCGGATGCCCTCGATCATCGAGGCGTGGTTGAGCGCGTCAGACAAGATCACACAGTCAGGAATTTTTGCACCCAGCGTCCCAAGAGCCGCCCAGTTCGAGACATAACCCGAGGTGAACAGCAACGCCGCTTCCTTGCCGTGCAAATCGGCCAGCTCCGCCTCAAGCAAAACATGCTCATGCGTGGTGCCTGAGATATTGCGCGTACCGCCTGCGCCTGCACCGCAATTATCAAGGGCAGCATGCATCGCGCCTAGCACATCCTCGTGCTGGCCCATGCCCAAATAGTCATTCGAGCACCAGATCGTCACGTCGCCGTCCTTCAGCCCGCGCGAGGTCGCATGGGGGAAGTCACCGCAATGACGCTCAAGCTCGGCAAACACGCGGTAGTTGCCCTGATCACGCAACGTGTCCAGCGCACCCTTAAAGAAGTTCTGATAGTCCATTATTCCCCCACCGCTTCAAGTGCGATTTCATCAAGCAGTGCTTGTACTTCTTGCATTGGCCCCGCAGGATAGGCGCGATAGCCAACCATGACTTCGCCCGCCCGCTCGGCGACGAAAATTCCATATGGGCAATGGGCGATGTTCATCGGATCGGCCTCCATCACCTTGCGCGAGAGCACAGCAGAGCAGAAAACGAAGATATCGGCTTCGGTAAACAGCTCCACCCCGCTGCCCACATCGGCAGCCGTGCGCGACAGCATCTCACCTGTGTGGCTCACATAATCAATCACCAGCCCTTTGCCGATAATCGCACTCTCTACGCTAAAGGCCGCATCTTCAAAGCTACCCTCAAAAGGATAGACCACGGAAGTGTCCTGCGCTGCAGCACCTCCTGCAATCATCAAAGCGGCAATGCCCGCTGCAATAAATCTGGTCATGATAATCCCCCTTCTTGAGGCCAAATTGCACGCCCGGCGAAAAGGGAGCCTTGATCCAGATCAAAGCTCCCTTCTTTTTTATCGATCAAGCGCCAAACATGTCCGACGTGATGCCAGCATACCAGCCTTCTGATTCCTCATAGGTGGCCTTGCGCAACTCTGCCGCCTCGCCCGTTGCCGAGATAAAGCCGTCTACTTTGGCGATCTTCTCGTCCGTGGCCTCATAGGTTGCGCCAACTTTGACACCGTTGTCAGTGTCGATGAGCGACCAGCAGGTGTTGGAGAACTTCGCAGGGAAGACTTTGGACCCTGTCAGCGCACCGCGCACCGCATTGGCACAGACTTTGGCCTGTGAATTGGCGGAATAGCCTGATTTAGGCATATCGCCCTGCTGTGCTGCATCGCCCAGCACATAGACATCGGCGTCCGCTTTTGTGGACATATCCGCCGCGTTTACAGGCGCCCAATTGCCATCCGTGACGCCAGCAAGCTCTGCAATGCGGCCCGCTTTCATCGCGGGGATCACGTTACAGACGTCTACTTTGGTCACTTCGCCGTCGATGCTCACCGTCATCGCCGCAGGATCAACAGAGACGTTGCCGCCACCGAAATCCTCACCGATCCAGTCGATCATGCCGTCATAGTTGTTGGCCCAGCCCTCTTGGAAGAGCGCCATTTTGGAGAACTTCGGCTTGGGGTCGGCCACGATGATCTTGGCCGTTGGATTGTTGGCCTTGAGGAAATGCGCCACCATAGACACACGCTCGTATGGGCCAGGAGGGCAGCGGTAGGGGTTCGGGGGTGCTACCATCGCAAAAGTCCCGCCCTCGGGCATCGCCATCAGCTGCGCCTTGAGAAGCTCCGTCTGGCTGCCGCCTTTATAGGCATGTGGCATCGCGTTTTGCGCCGAGAGGTCCCAGCCCTCTACTGCACCATCCACGAAATCAATACCTGGTGACAGGATCAGCTTATCGTAGGAAACGGAGCCGCCCCCCGCGAGTGCAACAGTCTTGGCATCACGGTCCACGCCTGTGGCCCAGTCATGTACAACATTCACGCCACCTGCGGCCAGCCCGCCATAGGAATGGCCCAGCTCGTCCATCTCCTTGAAACCACCAAGATAGAGGTTGGAGAAGAAGCAGGTGTAATACTGGCGCGTAGGTTCGATCAGCGTGACCGCAACTTCGCCCTTGCTGTCCTTGGCGATATAGCGGGCCGCTGTGGCACCGCCTGCGCCGCCACCGACGACGACGACATGCGGTTTGCCGTGGCCTGCCGCGAATGTCATCGGCGCGGACAAGCTCGCCGCCGCTGCGGCACCCGTCCCCAAGAATATACGTCTATTAAGTTTCATCGTGTTCTCCTCCCAGAGGATGGCCTCATTCCTCGAGGTCCTTAAAATATGCAGCCAAGGCCGCAATTTCTTCCGCGTTCAACCGCCCCGAAATCATCTGCATGACAGGATGGGGCCGCAGTTTGCGTTTGTAAGCATGCATTGCGACGACAAAATCTTCTGTCGGCCAAAGCGTAATGCTGGGAATGCCATCGTTGGCACCGCTTGACTGGTGGCAAGTCTTGCACTCACTCGCCAGATACTCGCCGTATTCAGGGTCCCCCTGAATGGCGAGAATGGCAGGATCAATATCATGATCAGTGCCCAAGGCCGTAGGTTCGGCCTCGGGGATATCGGCAGGGTTATCGGAATAGATGCGCAGATAGGCAAGCAGATCGCCGCGCTCTTCGGCATCCTTAATTCCGCGAAAACTCATCCGCGTTTTGGAGACCAGCGCGCGGGGGTTTTCGATATAGGCATCAAGCGTCTCGGCATCCCAGACCAATCCGTCCGATCCCATACGCTTCATGCTCGGGGAATAGCGCACATCCTCAAGCGATCCAGCTGCGCGTCCGAACACACCATTGAGATGGGGACCGATGCGGTTCGAAGCCCCCTCACCCACCTGATGGCAGCCTTTACATTGGGTGAAGATCTTTGCGCCCTTATCGGCATCGCCCAAGCCATCAGCTTGGGCAACACCACACATCCCGAGCACGAGACCAACCGTGACAGCAAACCGCACGCGCCTAGCCCCCGAACGACTTGAGGTATTCGATCACCGCAAGCTGGTCGTCTTCCTTCTTCAGACCAGAGAACGACATTTTGGTGCGCTTCATGTAGCCTTTGGGATCGGTCAGAAACGCTGCAAGCTCTGCCTCGGTCCAGACCAGACCGTCTTCGCCCGCGGCTTTCATCGGTTTGGAGTATTTGAACCCGTCCACAGCACCCGCAGGCGCACCAACAATACCGTTGAGCATTGGGCCAACACGGTTCTTGGCACCGTCACCTACAGCATGGCAGGATTTACACTTGCGAAACACTTTCTCGCCCTTGGCCGCAAGATCCGCGTCAAAGGCTGCGGCTACGACCACAGGCTCCGCCTCAACCGCTGGCTCTGCTTCAGGCTCGGCCTCGGCCACAACGACAGGCTCTGCTACCGCTACCGGCTCGGCGGCTGCGGCCTCGGCTTCAGCCCCCTCTTCCTGCGGCGTCACATCAAGCACCATAGCGCGCATCGTGACTTCAACAGGGGCAGGTTTGCAGTTTTCCATGCAAGGCTCACCAGACCAGATCGCATATTCCGTCTCGACACGGTCATCGACGATAAACCCGTCTGCATTGGGCATTTCGACGTCAAAGAACGTCTCGTTGGACAGAACAAAATCATCCTCGATCAGATCGTTAGAATAGAGGATATACGCTACGATGGCATAGGTCTCGTCATCGCTGAGCGTGCCTGCGTTGCCGTAGGGCATGGAGCGTTTGATATAGTCGAAGGCCGTGCTCAGATAGGGCCAGTAGGAGCCTACCGTCTTGAGCGGGTCTTCATGGTCCAGCGTATCGGCACCACCCGCCAGTTTGGGCCAGTTATCAATACCTTCCGCGAAATCACCGTGACAGGCCGCACATTGATCGGCAAAGATTTCTTCGCCGTCAATCGCGTCGCCCGATCCAACAGGCAGACCTGTGCCATCGGCACTGACCTCACCATCCCATGCTGCAACCTCCTCGGGCAGCGCCGGACGGCCAAGGCCGAACCGCGCAGAAGCAAGCTTAACGCTGGCCTGTGCAGGCGCATCATCGGTTGAAACTTGCACCGCAGTCTCGGCGACCACCTCTTGGGCGGCCTCGGTTTGCGTGGACGCCGCAAAGGGTGCCACAGCAGTCCCTTCGGCTTTCGCAGCAGCAACGAAGGTCGTGCCGTCAAATGCGGAATTGTTTACAAATCCATCCGCCAGCGAATAGCCAAGGCCAAGAATAACAGCCGTCCCGCCAACTGCGGGGGCCAGAATTTTAAGATACTTCGACATTTTCTGCCTCACCGTTTGCGCGCACCAACCAAGTCTGGATGCAGTTGTTGTGATAGATTGAATTGAGCCCACGCACTTCGCGCAGCTGTGCTTTGGTCGGCTGGACATAGCCCGTCTCGTCCATGGCGCGGCTTTGCAGCATCATTTCCGAGCCGTCCCAATCCGTGTCCAGATAGAACCGTGTCAGAGCTTTGCTCTCGCCTTCTTTGGCCAGACGCGCGGTCTCCCATGTCATGCCGCCGTCCTTGGAGACGTCCACACGCGTAATCGCCCCGTTGCCGGACCACGCCAGACCGCTGATGACGAGCGGACCCTTGCCGTGGGTGATGGGCGACTGCGGGCTCGGGCTGGTCACGACTGATTTCGCATCCATCGTCCATGTCCACTTGCGGCTTGTACCATCGTCAAGCGTGTCGGTGTATTTTGAGGTCTCTTCGCGGCTCTCTACAGGGCCGTCCATGACCTCGATGCGACGGATCCACTTGACCCACATGTTGCCTTCCCAGCCTGGCACCACGAGGCGCACGGGATAGCCATGCTCCTTGCGCAGCGCCTCACCATTGGCTTTGAACGCGATCAGACAATCATCCAGCGCCTTCTCCATCGGGATCGAGCGGCCGTTAGAGGAAGCATCAGCGCCCTCAACGAAGACCCACTTGTCCTTGAGGTCGCCCGCCGTATCCAGCCCCGCTTCCTCCAGCAAGGTGCGCAGCGGCACGCCTGTGTATTCCATGTTGTGGATCATGCCATGGGTGAACTGCGCACCATTAAGCTGCGCGCCTGCCCATTCCATGCCCGTATTGGCCGCGCATTCGCAGAAATAGACGTGGTTTTCACGCGGGAAGCGCTCCAGATCCGCGTAGGTAAAGATCAGCTCCTGATCGACCATACCGTTGATCATCAGACGATATTCTTCCTTCTTTAGCTCGATGGCGCCCGAGTGGTGACGCTCGAACGCGCAGCCCTGCGGCGTGATCGTGCCGTCCAGCGCATGGATCGGCGTGAAGTTGATCGAGCTGGTGGTATCAGCCGTCAGCCACTCCACATTGCGGCGCACCACATCGCTCTCGTGCTCAATGGGCATGCCGTAGGGCGTGGCGTCAACGCCGTCGCCAAACACCTGCGCCCAAGGCTGGACTTCGGTGATTAATGGATCGGGTGTCGCGGCCTTGGCTGCTGTGGCGCTCAGCGCGCCTGCCCCTGCCGCCGCCGCACCGCGCAAAAACGCGCGCCGCGATGTGCCTGATGTGTCATTCTGTGCCATGCCAGTTGTCTCCTGTCGCTTTGGGTCCGCTTACGCGCCGACCACCGTCACACTATTGTTGGGTTCAAGAGAGATCGGCCCGTCTTGTTTTGCGATATGGGCCTCGACCACGTCCCAGATGGGCGGACCTTCGGTGCCTTCGTTAACACTCGCCCAGCCCGCAATCTGATAGGTCTTGGAAGCGTCAATCGCCTCGCCTGTCTTGAGCAATGTCATCTCGGTAATCCGCTCGCCCTGCGGCTTGGTCACGTCGATCCGGTAGCCAAGGCCACCTGTGCGCACCATGTCACCGCCCTGCTGGTAATAGGGATCAGGGTTGAACAGGTTGTCTGCGACATCCTCCAGCACCACATGAAGGAATTCACCAGTCATTTCAGTGCGGTAGGCTTCACCATAGCTCATGGAGGTTACATTCCAGATGTCTTCGCGGGTAATGTCTTGACCCGCAGTGATGCTTGGCCCCCAGCGCACACCAGGGCTGAGCGCGATATCAGCCTCACGCTCGGAAATGAGCGCATCGCAAATCAGATCATCCCAAGTGCCGTTGAAATTACCACGGCGGTAGAGCACCTGATCATCCGCTGTCTGGCCAATCACTTCGGCCAGCTTGTCGGCATAAGGCGCGCGCTGCTCATCAATCACCGCTGATACCTCGGCATCAGGTGTAATCACATCCGAAAAGATCGGGATCAACTTGTGACGGAAGCCCATCATGCGGCCATCGCGCACATCCAGATCCACACGGCTCACGAATTTTCCGTTGGAGCCTGAGGCCACGATAATCGTCTCTTCCACCAGCACAGGCTCGGGCAGTGCGTCATGGGTGTGGCCCGACAGGATCACGTCGATGCCCTTGACCTTGCCCGCCATCTGCTTGTCCACGTCAAAGCCGTTGTGGCTGAGGCAGACGACTAGTTCGGCGCCCTCAGCGCGCACCTGATCTACCATTTCCTGCATCCGCTCGTCACGGATACCGAATGAGTATTCCGGGAACATCCAACCGGGATTGGCGATGGGCATATAGGGGAAGGCCTGACCGATCACGGCGATCTTCACACCCCCGCGCTCGAAGAATTTATAGGGCGGGAACAGCTCTGCTGGCTCGTCCCATTCCGCATCAAAAATGTTCTGGCCCAGTGCCGCAAAGGGCAAGCTCTCGACGATCTCGTTCACCCGCTCGGACCCCAGCGTGAATTCCCAGTGGAACGTCATCGCATCGGGCCTCAGCGCATTCATCACATTGACCATATCTTGGCCCTGCGTGTGGTGGCAGGTATAGCTGCCGTGCCACGTGTCGCCGCCATCAAGGAGCAGCGCATCGGGACGGTCCGCACGGATCGAGTTGATCACGGTTGCCACACGGTCCAGCCCGCCAACACGGCCATACCCCTTGGCAAGCGCGTTAAAGTCGTCGGAGGTCAACGCATAGGCCGAGGGGCTGCCATCGTCGATGCCGTAAAGCTTGCGGAAATCAGCACCTGTTACATGAGGCACAGCGCCTTTGTTGCCACCCACGCCGATGTTGATCGACGGCTCGCGGAAATAGATCGGCTTGAGCTGCGCATGAATATCAGTGATGTGCACCAGCGAGACATTCCCGAAAGTGTCAAACTCCAGCAACTTGTCCTGCGTCAGCGCCTGCTGCGCGGCAAGGCGCCCCCAATTGCCAAAGCCTGACCCGCCATAAAGGGCGGCTGCGGCCATGCTGGTCTGCAAAAAATCACGGCGAGAAATCATGGAGGCTCCCAATCACGCATACATATGCGTATTATTGAATAAGTAGTGAAAGAAAAACCCCGCGCCGATCACTCGGGCGGGGTTTACTAACTTAGTTTCGGATCGACGGACCTTCGACGCTCAGGCCGTTGCCGCGCGACGCGACATAAAGCTCCAGTGCCACGAACTCGTCACTGCCCGGTGCATAAGTCTCGGCACGCGTGTCACGAACACAACCCTTGAAACGCGAGTGCACGCCGTTCAGCTTGGTGTTCTTGAGGCGGTACACGGGGAAGCCGTTGATCTGGCCTTGGCTCAGGTGATCCGCACGGATCATCATACCATAGCTGTCTTCGTGGCAGCTGGCGCATGAAAGCTCAAGCTGACCTGTACGTGTGTAATACAGCTCCTTGCCGTTCTCCCATGTGGACTGCGCAAGACCGTCGATGGCCACATTCACAGGCATGCCACGTGAGACAGAGCTCAGCGCCGCTTCCATGTTGATCGCATCACTCTTGTCATACTTCCATGCATCAGCACCCATACGCTCGGTGCGGCAGTCGTTCATCTGCATTTGCAGTGTGACCACCTTACCAGCAGCTTCCGAATATTTCGGATAGGTCGCTTTCACGCCCGCCATGCTGTCCATGTCATTGTGGCATGAGGAGCAGGATTTGCCCTCGGTGCCATCAGCAGTTTCCCATGTTTCCATGGCCTGCTCGACAAAGATCATGCCGGGATTGT